>NZ_RAZS01000028.1:0-1039 GCF_003626545.1 Micromonospora musae | reverse complement strand
TAAGGCGTGTTTCAGAAGTCGTGGTGGTCGATGAAGGTCCCGGCGTGGCGGTGATCGACAACTGAAGAGGCCTCCGGTATCTGGTTCTGCGACCAAGCAAGAACTTCATACCGGAGACCTCGTGGCCACCTTAGCGGTGACGAGGCGGCACGACCTCACCGACGCTCAGTGGCAGCGGCTCGCCGCACTGCTGCCTGTCGCGTCGGCGAAGGGTCGGCCGCCGAAATGGGAGAAACGGCAGCTCATCGACGGGATCAGGTGGCGCATTCGGATTGGGTCGCCCTGGCGTGACGTCCCGGCCGAGTACGGACCCTGGCAGACGATCTACGGCCTGTTCCGTCGCTGGCAGCGCGACGGCACCTGGGACACGATCCTGGCCGTGTCACAGGCCGCCGGCGATGCGGAAGGTCGGATCAGCTGGACAGTCAGCGTGGACTCGATGACCAGCCGCGCCCACCAACACGCCGCCGGCGCCCGCAGAGACGGCCACCTGCAGAAAGAGCCACCCGGCGGCGTGCACGACGAACCCGCCGATCACGCCCTCGGACGATCTCGCGGCGGTCTGACAACCAAGACGCATCTGGCCTGTGAGCAGGGGCAGAAGGTCCTGTCGATGGTGGTGACCGCCGGGCATCGTGGTGATAGCCCGCAGTTCATCCCGGTTCTGCGCCGGATCAGGGTGACCCGTCTCGGGGTGGGCCGGCCCCGCACCTGCCCCGACCTGGTCCTGGCGGACAAGGCCTACACCAGCCGCGGCAACCGCGCCTACCTGCGCAAGCGTGGGATCAAGACCTGCATCCCGAGCAAGACCGACCAGGACGCCCACCGCAAAGCCAAGGGCAGCCGCGGCGGACGCCCGCCAAAATTCGACCGAGACCTCTACCGGATGCGACACGCCGTCGAGAACGGCATCGCCCGACTCAAGCGCCACCGCGGCGTGGCCACCCGCTACGACAAGCTGGCCGTCCGGTTCCAGGCCGTCCTGACCATCACCATCATCTGCGAATGGCTCTGACCGGGCTTATGAAACACGCCTTAG
>NZ_RAZS01000027.1:0-1092 GCF_003626545.1 Micromonospora musae | reverse complement strand
GTGTTCTGTCCACGGACGTTGGTGACAGGACTTAGATCTTGAAATGGGTGAGGACCTCCGGGTGAGGTGGAGCTTGTCGAAGGTTCCGCACCACCCAGGAGGTCCTCGTGACCCACGCTAATGCACCCTTGACCGAACGCGGGCGACTGCGTCTGGCCCGCTGCGTCGTCGACGACGGCTGGCCGCTGCGCCGGGCTGCGGAGCGGTTCCAGGTCAGCCCGACAACAGCGAAACGCTGGGCCGATCGCTACCGCGTCGAAGGCGCCGCGGGCATGAAAGACCGCTCCAGCCGGCCGCGACGCAGCCCGAACCGCACCCGCCCGCAAGTAGAACGCCAGGTGCTGCATCTGCGTACCAGCCGGCGTTGGGGACCTGCGCGGATCGGCGGTCGCCTGGATCTGCCCGCCTCCACGTGCCATGCGATCCTGCGCCGGGCGGGCGTTGCCCGCCTGGCCCATCTGGACCGGGCTACCCGAGAGCCGATCCGCCGCTATGAGCACCCTCATCCCGGCGACCTGGTTCACGTCGACATCAAGAAGCTCGGCAACATCCCCGACGGCGGCGGCTGGCGCACCCAGGGCCGCGCTCGCGGCAAACTCAACCGGAGCGCCACTGCAGGTCACCGCACCGACGCGTGGGGCGGCGCCCGGCTGGGCTACGCCTACCTGCACACGGCGATCGACGATCACTCAAGGCTGGCCTACACCGAGATCCTCAACGACGAACGTAAAGAGACCGCTGCCGCCTTCTGGCAACGCGCGCACGCCTGGTTCACCGCATCCGGGATCACCGTCCGCCGCGTCCTGACCGACAACGGCTCCTGCTACAAGTCCCAGCTCTGGCACGACACCTGCGCCCAGCTCGGTGTCACCGTCAAGAAGACCCGCCCCTACCGGCCCCAGACAAACGGCAAGGTCGAGCGTTTTCACCGGACCATGACTGACGAATGGGCCTACGCCAAGCCCTACCGGTCCGAAGCCGCCCGACGAGCGGCCTTGCCCGCCTGGCTCCATGCCTACAACAATCACCGCCACCACACCGCCCTCGGCGGCCCACCCGCCAGCCGCGTCCCCAACCTCTCCGGGCAGAACA
>NZ_RAZS01000025.1:0-2821 GCF_003626545.1 Micromonospora musae | reverse complement strand
CCCCCCGGCGGGGTCATAGCCTGCGAAGTCCACTTAGCACCCTTCCCAGCAGTTCCATCCGCTCCTCGAATCCCTCGACGGGAGCAGCAGTGTTTAGCGTCAGCAGGCCCTCGGTCACCATGTCGGCGACGAGCACCCGGGCGACGCCGAGCGGCATCCGGGTGTAGGCGGCGATTTCCGCCATCGACTGCGCCCGGCCATCGCAGACGGTGGCGATGCGGTGCTTGTCGTGGCCGGCGAAACGGGACTCGGCGACCTGGGTGGGCGTGGCCATCAGAACGGCCTCCAGGGCGATCTCCTGCCGAGGCTCCGTACGGCCGCGGGTGACCGCGTACGGCCGCACCAGCGCACCGCGCGGGTCACGTCGGGGCTCCATCCGCGATCACCTCCTCTCCGTACCGGTGCCCGGCGGCTCCGGTCCCGTTCCTGTCCCGTCGGCTCTGCGCGGTCGTCGCGCCCCGGGCTTCTGCACGCACCGCGCTGCGGCTACGAACGCACCGCGTCGCGCGGTAGCGGCACCAGCGCCGCTCCGACCCGCTCGACCAGCAGAGCCATCTCGTAGCCGACCTGGCCCACGTCACAGCTGCGCGCGGCGAGCACCGCCATCGACGAACCGTCACTGATCGACATCAGGAACAGGTAACCGCTGTCCATCTCGATGACGGTCTGCAGGACGCCTCCGGCACTGAACATCCGGGCGGCACCCTCGGTCAGGCTCACCACGCCGGAGGTGATCGCGGCGAGCTGGTCCGCCCGGTCGCCGGGGAGATCCCGGGAGGAGGCGAGCAGCAACCCGTCCGCGGACACCGCCACCACGTGGGCGATGCCAGCCACGCTGTCGGCGAAGTTGGTGAGCAGCCAACCCATGTCCTGAATGGCCGCTGGCCTGTTCATCGGGTCTCCTTGTTGGAAGTGTGGTTCTGGTCCGTCCCGGCCGCCCGACCGCGTTGCACACCGCGGTGGTAGGCCGACAACAGACCACGTACGTCATCCGGGGAGCGCCGGCTGGGCTCCCGGCCGCCGCGCGGCTCGATGCCGCCCGGCACGAGCTGCGCCTGCGGAACGCGCTTGGGCAGCCCGGAGCGGGTGGTCCCGCCGTCGGTCGGCTCGGCCGCCTGGCTGGCGCGTGACCAGCCCTCGTCGGCCGCCGTCCGCCAGGCGTCCGCGTCGACCGCGGGCGCCGGGGCCGCCTGAGCGGGTGCGGGCGGCGCGGGTGGCGTGGGCGCGGGCTTGGCCGCCGGCGGAACGTACGACGGCGGTGGCGGCTGGGCCGGGCCCGCCGTGCCACCGACACCGGGGGTACGGGTCGGCAGCGGAGTGGTCGGCGAGGTGACCGCCGCCGGCCTGGCCTCGGCCGACGCCCGGGCACCGGACGCCGCAGCCGGCGGCTCGTCGAACTTCGGGCGGGTGAAGATCGCGGTCGCGTCGTTGCCGTGCGACCGGAACCAGACCGCCTCCATCTCCCGGAAGATCGGCGCCTCGGCCACCGGTTCGGGGCGGGCGGCGATCGGCGTCGGCGCGGCGGCCGGCGGCATCGCGGGCGGGGCCGGCGGCATGGCGGGCGGCGCCGGTGGCATGGCGGGGGCGCTCGGTCCGGCGTACGAGCCGAGCGAACCCGTCCCCGACTGCGCGGGCGGCAGATCGGCGGCCTCGGCGCCCGGCGCGCGCCGGGGCAGCGGCGTGAGCGTCGGGTGGGCGGCGGTCGGGTTGTCGACGCCGAACCCGTCCGCCGCGTACGGCTGGGCCGGTGGCGTGGTCAGCCCGCCGGCGTTCACGGTCGGCGCGGTCTCCCGGGCGTCCACCGGAGCCTGCCACGGCGCCGGGGCGGGTGGGCTGGTGCGCCACTCGTCGGGCAGCGTGGCCGCCGAGGTGAGCCCGGTACGCGGCTCGGCGAGCGCGACCGGCGTGTGCGGCGCCCGCTCGACGGCCATCGGCTGACGCGGGCGCGGCGGGGTGAGCGCCTGCTCGCGACCCCGGGTGAGGCTGGGCAGCACCACCGTGGAGTTCGGCAGCGTCACCTGGGCGACGGTGCCGCCCTCGACGTTGCGGCGCAGCTCGACGCGGATGCCGTAGCGGGACGCCAGGCGGCTCACCACCGCCAGACCCATCAGCCGGAACGCCGCCACGTCGACCGTCGGTGGGGCGGCCAGTCGGCGGTTCAGCGAGTCGAGCTGCTCGTCGGTGAGGCCGAGCCCCCGGTCCTCGATCTGGATCAGCACGTAGTCGCGGATCCGGCGGCCGTCGGCGACCACGATGGTGGTCGGCGGCGAGAACCGGGTCGCGTTGTCGAGCAGCTCGGCGACGAGCCGGACGACGTCGTTGACGGCGTGCGCGGCGACCGAGATGTCGGTGTCGACCGTGCCGAACTCGATCCGGTTGTAGAGCTCGACCTCGGACTGGGCGGCGCGCAGCACGTCCACCACCAGGGCGTCGTCGCGGCGCGGTACGGCCGAGTCGGCGCCGGCCAGGACCAGCAGGTTCTCGTCGTTACGGCGCATTCGGGTGGCCAGGTGGTCCAGCTCGAAGAGCTGCGCCAGCCGCTTCGGGTCCTCCTCGCCACGCTCGATCGCGTCCAGCTCGCCGATCATCCGGTCGACCAGGGTCTGGCTGCGGCGAGCCAGGTTGAGGAACATCGCCGAGACGCTGGTACGCAGCGCGGCCTGCTCGGCGGCGACCCGGACCGCCTCCCGGTGCACCACGTTGAAGGCGGAGGCCACCTGGCCGACCTCGTCGCGGTTGGAGAGGTTGATGGGGTCGCGGACCTGCTGCACGATCTCGTCGACCCCACCCTCGCCGACGCTGCCCATGTTCTGCAGGCGCT
>NZ_RAZS01000024.1:0-3270 GCF_003626545.1 Micromonospora musae | reverse complement strand
GGCGCCAGGCATGGCCTGGCCTCGCATACCGGCCACTGTGGGTGGTGTTGGTGTGGGGCTGTGGGGTTGTGGGTTGGTTGTTTGTTGAGAATTGCACAGTGGACGCGAGCATCTTTGTGGTCAAGTTGTCAAGGGCGAACGGTGGATGCCTTGGCACCAGGAGCCGATGAAGGACGTGGGAGGCCGCGATAGGCCTGGGGGAGCTGTCAACCAAGCTGTGATCCCAGGGTGTCCGAATGGGGAAACCTGGCTGGAGTCATGTCCAGTCACCCACACCTGAACACATAGGGTGTGTGGGGGGAACGCGGGGAAGTGAAACATCTCAGTACCCGTAGGAAGAGAAAACAAAATGTGATTCCGTGAGTAGTGGCGAGCGAAAGCGGATTGAGGCTAAACCGGTTGCGTGTGATACCTGTCAGGGGTTGCGTGGTCGGGGTTGTGGGACCCTGCGACACAAGCTGACACTTGTGTGAGGAGTTACAAAGCCAGTTGCTAGTCGAACAGTCTGGGAAGGCTGACCGTAGACGGTGAGAGTCCGGTAGGCGAAAGTGGCTGGTCTTCTGTGGGTGTTCCCGAGTAGCGGCGGACTCCTGAAATCTGCCGTGAATCTGCCAGGACCACCTGGTAAGCCTAAATACTTCCTGGTGACCGATAGCGGACTAGTACCGTGAGGGAATGGTGAAAAGTACCCCGGGAGGGGAGTGAAATAGTACCTGAAACCGTTCGCCTACAATCCGTCGGAGCCTTTAGGGGTGACGGCGTGCCTTTTGAAGAATGAGCCTGCGAGTTAGTGGCATGTGGCGAGGTTAACCCGTGTGGGGGAGCCGTAGCGAAAGCGAGTCTGAACAGGGCGTTCAGTCGCGTGTCCTAGACCCGAAGCGGAGTGATCTAGCCATGGGCAGGCTGAAGCGCGGGTAAGACCGCGTGGAGGGCCGAACCCACCAACGTTGAAAAGTTGGGGGATGACCTGTGGTTAGGGGTGAAAGGCCAATCAAACTCCGTGATAGCTGGTTCTCCCCGAAATGCATTTAGGTGCAGCGTCGCGTGTTTCTTGCCGGAGGTAGAGCACTGGATGGTCTAGGGGGCCCACAAGCTTACCGAAATCAGCCAAACTCCGAATGCCGGTAAGTGAGAGCGCGGCAGTGAGACTGCGGGGGATAAGCTTCGTAGTCGAGAGGGAAACAGCCCAGATCACCAGCTAAGGCCCCTAAGCGTGTGCTAAGTGGAAAAGGATGTGGGGTCGCATAGACAACCAGGAGGTTGGCTTAGAAGCAGCCACCCTTTAAAGAGTGCGTAATAGCTCACTGGTCAAGTGGTTCCGCGCCGACAATGTAGCGGGGCTCAAGTACACCGCCGAAGCTGTGGCATTCACATTTTACTTCGCATGGTTCTTCGGGATCGTGTGCAGGTGTGTGGATGGGTAGGGGAGCGTCGTGCCGGGGGTGAAGCAGCGGAGTGATCCAGTTGTGGACGCGGCACGAGTGAGAATGCAGGCATGAGTAGCGAAAGAAGGGTGAGAAACCCTTCCGCCGGATGACCAAGGGTTCCAGGGCCAGGCTAATCCGCCCTGGGTGAGTCGGGACCTAAGGCGAGGCCGAGAGGCGTAGTCGATGGACAACGGGTTGATATTCCCGTACCCGCGAAGGAGCGACCCTGATGAACCTCGTTGTGCTAACCACCCGAGCTGCCGGCGACCTTCGGGTCAATGGTGGGGAGCGTGGGAACCTGGCGGGTAGTAGTCAAGCGATGGGGTGACGCAGGAAGGTAGCTGAGCCCGGCCGGTGGTTGTGCCGGGGTAAGCGTGTAGGCCGTGCTGTAGGCAAATCCGCAGCACACATAGGCTGAGACGTGATGCCGAGCCGATTCAGGTGAAGTCAGTGATCCTATGCTGCCGAGAAAAGCCTCTAGCGAGTTCCGAGCGGCCCGTACCCCAAACCGACACAGGTGGTCAGGTAGAGAATACCGAGGCGATCGGGCGAACTGTGGTTAAGGAACTCGGCAAATTGCCCCCGTAACTTAGGGAGAAGGGGGGCCGGAGACGTGAAGCCCCGCGCGGGTGGAGCGTTGTATGGCCGCAGAGAGCAGGGGGAAGCGACTGTTTACTAAAAACACAGGTCCATGCGAAGAAGTAATTCGATGTATATGGACTGACGCCTGCCCGGTGCTGGAACGTTAAGGGGACCTGTTAGCTCTTTCGGGGGCGAAGCGGAGAACTTAAGCGCCAGTAAACGGCGGTGGTAACTATAACCATCCTAAGGTAGCGAAATTCCTTGTCGGGTAAGTTCCGACCTGCACGAATGGCGTAACGACTTCCCCACTGTCTCAACCACAGGCCCGGCGAAATTGCATTACGAGTAAAGATGCTCGTTACGCGCGGCAGGACGGAAAGACCCCGGGACCTTTACTATAGCTTGACATTGGTATCTGAATTAGCTTGTGTAGGATAGGTGGGAGCCGGTGAAGTCCATACGCCAGTATGGGTGGAGGCAATCTTGAAATACCACTCTGGTTGATTTGGGTATCTAACTTCGGACCGTTATCCGGTTCAGGGACAGTGTCTGGTGGGTAGTTTAACTGGGGCGGTTGCCTCCTAAAAGGTAACGGAGGCGCCCAAAGGTTCCCTCAGCCTGGTTGGCAATCAGGTGTTGAGTGCAAGTACACAAGGGAGCTTGACTGTGAGACTGACAGGTCGAGCAGGGACGAAAGTCGGGACTAGTGATCCGGCACTTGCGTGTGGAAGCGGTGTCGCTCAACGGATAAAAGGTACCCCGGGGATAACAGGCTGATCTTCCCCAAGAGTCCATATCGACGGGATGGTTTGGCACCTCGATGTCGGCTCGTCGCATCCTGGGGCTGTAGCAGGTCCCAAGGGTTGGGCTGTTCGCCCATTAAAGCGGTACGCGAGCTGGGTTTAGAACGTCGTGAGACAGTTCGGTCCCTATCCGCCGTGCGCGTAGGATACTTGAGAAGGGCTGTCCCTAGTACGAGAGGACCGGGACGGACGAACCTCTGGTGTGCCAGTTGTCCCGCCAGGGGCACGGCTGGTTAGCTACGTTCGGAAGGGATAACCGCTGAAAGCATCTAAGCGGGAAGCTCGCTTCAAGATGAGGTATCCCACCCACTTTGTGGGGTAAGGCCCCCAGCTAGACGACTGGGTTGATAGGCCGGAAATGTAAGCCCGGTAACGGGTTCAGTTGACCGGTACTAATAGGCCGAGGACTTGACTACTAAGCTGCTACGCGTCCACTGTGCAACTCTGAACAAGCAACA
>NZ_RAZS01000023.1:0-11637 GCF_003626545.1 Micromonospora musae | reverse complement strand
AAGGCTCGCTACTTCCGTTTCGTGGACGAGAAGAAGCACGATGAGCTGGCCGCGCTCTTCACCCCGGACGCCAGGCTCGTGACCGACGGGATCACGTGGAAGTCGCCGAAGGAATTCGCGTACACGATCCGCGACCTCACCGGCGCCGCACCGTCGGCCCACTCGGGAGCCATGCCGGAGATCGAGATGACGGGGCCGAACACGGCGACCGGCATCTGGTCGATGGAGGACATCCTGACCTTCCCGGCCGGTCCGGACGCTCCCGAGGGACACCACGGCTACGGGCAGTACCGCGAGACCTACAAGAAGGTCGACGGGCAGTGGCTGATCGACTCGGTGCTGCTCAGCCGTTTCTGGATGGACCCGCTTGAGAGCTGGGTTGCGAATGCCTGATCGGGATCCGGCACGCCATCGGCGCATGGACGAGCAGCAGAACCAGAGCCGGCCGAGCACCGCGCCACCCTTGGACAGTGTGGCCGGCGTCCGCGCGGACGCGCGGCACAACCGACGCCAGCTGATCGCAGCGACACGGGAGGCGATCGCCTCCCGTGGGCTCGACGTGTCGGCTTTGGACATCGCGAAGGCGGCGGGCGTGGGGGTAGGCACGTTGTATCGGCGCTTCGGCACCAAGGAGGCGCTACTCGACGCCGTCGTGCTCGGCCTCTACGACGAGTTGTGCGATACCGCGCAGGTCTGCATGGAGCGCCCGGATCCCTGGGACGGGCTGGCGGAGTTCATGATGGAGCTGGCCGGAGCACATCGGGACAGCCGCGGACTAGCCGAGGTCACCGCTGAGTGCGAGGGGCCACCGTCACCCGAGCTCGCACAGCGGACCGCCGCACTGCAGGACGCGGTCATCTTGCTCACCGAGCGGGCGCGCGCGGCAGGCTACCTGCGCGAGGACGTGACCTGGCAGGACGTCTTGATCTGCTCACGCGCGTCGCTGGACACCGACCACTGCCTCGGCGTCGACGCAGGGCCGGACGGGTGGCGTCGAGTCGTCACGATCCTGCTCGACGGAATGCGCGCCCCCGGGCGAACCCCTCTTGAGGGGCCGGGGCCGCAGGTCCACAGCGCAGGATGACCGAAGAGCTGCACGCTCCGGCAGACAAAGGAAACCCTTCAAGGAATGAAGAATATGCACATCGAAATTTGGTCAGACATATCCTGCCCGTGGTGTTTCATTGGAAAGGCCCGGTTCAACAAGGCACTTGCCACGTTCTCTCACGCGGAGCATGTGAAGGTAGCGCACCGTTCCTTCGAGCTCGACCCCCGGCTGGCCCAGACCCGCCCGACAACCGGCGCGGCGCACGCGGAGAAGTACGGCATGACCCCGGCACAGGCCCGAGCGGCCGAGGCGAACGTCGCGGGCATCGCCAGGAAGGAGGGCCTTGAATACCTCGTCGAGTTCCGGGACCACGGCAACACCTTCGACCTGCACCGACTGCTTCAGTTGGCCGCGACCCAGGGCCTGGAGCACGAGCTGCTGACACGGTTCTACGAGGGCAACTTCGCATCGGAGCGGACCATCTACGACTCCGAGCATCAGGTGGAACTCGCCGTCCACGCCGGACTCGACGAAGCCGAGGTAAGGACGGTCCTCGCCGACAAGCGGGCGTACGCCAACAAGGTACGCAAGGACGAGGCCGAGGCCGCACAGCTGGGCATAAACGCTGTACCGTTCTTCCTGATCGACCGGAAGTACGGGCTCTCCGGCGCCCAGCCGATCGAGGTCTTCTCCGAGGTGCTGGGGCGCGCCTGGACCGATCGCCAATCCGAACTGACAATCGTCGGCGCAGCCGACCAGGCCGGGTGCGACGCGGACGGCGCCTGCGACCTGCCCGGAAGAACAGGCGTGGGGGGGACCGTCGCGCGACCGGCCGCCTGCTGACGGACCCCGGGTTCACCTACCAATCGGCGACGGACCCGGCAGTACCGCAGCGCGTGCATCGGCTGCTTTTCACTGGGAAGCGTCGAAGGTCGTCCTTGACTCCTGGATACCGGCGGCGTTCTCCACCGCCCACCCAGCGAGATTCCGCGCGACGGCGAGCAGGCTGAGGCCGCGCGAAGTCAGCGCGTAGTCGACTCGAAGGGGTTTGGTGTCCCGGAGGGTTCGGGTGACCAGACCGTCCCGCTCCAGCCCGCGCAGCGTGGCGCTCAACATGCGTTGAGTGATCGGTTCACTGAGCCGGCGCAGCTCGTTGAACCGCTTCGTGGTGTCGCCCAACTGGCAGATGACGACCACGGACCATTTGTCGCCGATTCGTTCGAGTACGTCCCGCACCAGCTCCCGGCCCTGCCCACACAAGGCCAAGGCCGTGTCGTCCGCGGATGTGATCGGATGCGCCATAGTCCAGAGTATACGAGATATACCAGGTGCCCAGGCTGCACTCATTTGGCACGGGTGGTTCCCCTCATGATACCTGGGCACCTTGAAGTGCCTTCTTGTCGCTATACCCAGTTTTCCGCATACTCGTTCGGGTCGTTCGGATCCGATCCAAAGTGCGTGAACTAGACCATGAAAGGAATGCATTCGTGCGAGCTGTTGGTCTTTACAAGTTCGGCGGACCGGAGGTGCTGCAGGCGATCGAACTGCCGGATCCGCATGCTGGCCCGGGCGAGATTCGGGTGCACGTACGTGCGGCGGCGGTGAACCCGTCGGACACGCTGCTGCGGTCGGGTGCCCACGCACCTGCGCTCGCCGGGGTGCCGGGGCCCTACGTGCCCGGGATGGACGTCGCGGGTGTGGTCGACGAGATCGGCCCCGGAACGGAGACCGACCTGTCGATCGGTGACCCGGTGATGGCGATGCTCCTACCAGTGACTCCGGCCCCCGACGGCTCCCTCCAGAACAGCGGCGGCGGTTATGCGGAGTACGTGGTACGCCCGGCCAACTGGATCGTCCGTGCGCCTGCGGGCACCAGTCATGAGGCCGCCGCGACGCTGCCGATGAACGCATTGACCGCGATGCTGGCGCTCGACCAGTTGAATCTTGCGCCAGGCTCGACCCTGGCTGTGGTCGGGGCCGCCGGGGCGCTCGGTAGCTACCTGATCCAGATGGCCAGGCAGGCCGGCCTGATCGTGATTGGCGACGCTGCTCCGGCCGATGAGGCTCTGGTCCGTGAGTCCGGCGCGATCGACATCGTGGCCAGGGGCTCCGATGTCGCTGGACGCCTCCGGGCCCGCTATCCCGATGGCGTGGACGCGGTCGCTGACGTGGCGCTGTTCGGGTCGCGGCTCTTCGACGCCATCCGCGATGGGGGCACGCTGGTCCGGTTCCGCCAGAGCGACGAACCCGGCGGCTATCAGGCCGACAGCACCCGCGGGATCACGGTACGGACGCCGTTCGTGCCCGAGTACGCCGGACGGGCGGACAAGCTGGACGAGATCCGCCGTCTCGCCGAGTCGGGTGTGCTCATCCCGCGGGTCGCGAAGACCCTACCCGCCGCCGAGGCGCACGACGCGCACCGCCTGTTCGCAGCCGGCGGCGTTCGCGGCCGGCTCGTTCTCACCTTCTGAACCACCCACTGATCTGCCAACCCAGAGACTGAGACAAGGATCCATGATGTCCACCCGCTTCACCGACAAAGTCATCCTGGTCACCGGCGCCACCTCCGGCATGGGACGGGCCCTCGCAGAGCGGGTCGCCGCCGAGGGAGCGAAGGTCGTCCTGGCCGCACGCGGCAAGGACGCCGGCGAGACACTCGTCGCCGAGCTGCAGTCCGCCGGGCGAGAAGCGATCTTCGTGCCGACCGATGTGACGGTCGGCAGCGAGGTCGAGCAGCTGGTCCGGCAGGCGGTCGACCACTACGGCCGGCTCGACGGCGCCTTCAACAACGTCGGCGCGGCCACTGCGCACGGTCAGATCCACGAGGTCGACGAGGACGCCTGGAGCGCCGAGTTGGCACTCAACCTCAACAGTGTCTTTTTCGGACTGAAGTACCAGATTCCCGCGCTGCAGGCGTCCGGCGGCGGCGCCATCGTGAACAACGCCTCCAACGTCGGTGTCACCGGTGCGGCCGGCATGGCCGCCTACAGCGCCGCCAAGCACGGCGTCATCGGGCTTACCCGGTCGGCCGCACTCGACGTGGCCGAAACGGGTGTGCGGGTCAATGCGCTTGTCACCGGCGGCGTCGACACCCCGCTGCTACGGGGCGCGATGGGCCCGAATCCGGAGGAGGCCATCCGCGCTGCGGGCGCTATGCACCCGGTGGGCCGGATCGGGCGGCCCGATGAGATCGCCGCTCTCGCGGCCTTCCTTCTGAGCGACGAAGCCAGCTTCATCACTGGAGCCGCGCTCGCGATCGATGGCGGCCTGACCGCCGCCTGAGGACCCGGACGTCGATCTTCGGTGGGTGTGACGCCCCTGGCTGACGCGGTCACAGCCCTGAAAGGCTCACCGCCGGCTTCGTACGGGCGGCAGCTGATCGATCCAGTTGCCGGTCGGCCCGAGAAGGGGTCGAAGGGCGGCAGACCGCCGCCCTTCGACCCCCAGAATCACGAGAAACGTCACGCTGCTGGACGCGGCACAACGGTCACCTCGCGCGAGGCGTACCGGTCACGGGCCGAACCGAGCCCGCAGGCGAGGGTCGGCACGCCGAGGGCGATCAGCGCCGCCAGCGGAACGGCCCAGCTGCGGGTGGAGTCGTGTAGCGCCCCGAGAGCGAATGGGCCGACGGCCGCGAGGATGTATCCGGAGCACTGCGCCATACTCGACAGCTGAGCGGCGTGCCGGGCGTCCGGCGCGCGCAGCACGATGAACATCACCGACAGGCTCAGACCGGCACCCTGCCCCACACCCATCAGCGCCATCCACAGGTAGGTGTTCGCATCCGGCGTCACCAGGAGCCCGGCGAAAGCGGTCATGGTCAGCAGCGCGCTCAGCAGCACCAGCACGCCGGGGTGGAGCCAGCGGTTGGCCAGCATCGGCGTGAACAACGCTCCGACGATGGCGGACAGGCTGGAGAAGGAGAGCATCCAGCCGGCCGTACCGGACGACATCCCCGTGCCGGTGAGAATGGTCGGCAGCCAGGCCGCCGCGGAGTAGAAGACCAACGACTGCGCCGCGAAGTAGAACGCCACGAACCACGCCACGGGATGCGTCCAGAGACCCCGTACCAGCTGGTCACTGACGTCACCGCCGCGCGACCGGGACAGGCCCGCGCTCTCGTCCGCCGTCCGGCGGCGCAGCTGCGGCAGCCACACGAGCACGGCCAGGACGGCGAGGACACCCCACATCGCCAGCGCCGGTCGCCAGCCGAGGTGCAGGGCGTTGCGGACCGGCAGGGTCACGCCGGCGGCGAGCGCCGCGCCGATGAAGAGCGACATGGTGTAGATGCCCGACATGAGGGCCACCCGGGACCGGAACTCCTGCTTGATCACACCGGGCAGCAGCACGTTGGCCACGGCGATCGCCGCGCCGACGATGACGGTGCCGGTCAGCAGCGCGCTCGTGGGATGCAGCAGCCGCACGACGGTTCCGGCGGCCAGCAGCAGCATCATGACCAGGAGCACGGGGTTCACCCCGAACCGGCGTCCGAGGCGGGGCGCGAGCGGCGCGAGCAGGCCGAAACAGAGCAGGGGAAGCGTGGTGAGCAGACCGGCCAACGCCGTCGACATGCCGGTCTCGGCGCGCATGGTGTCGAGCAGCGGCGAGACGGCCACCACCCCGGGACGGAGGTTGATCGCCAGTAGCACCAGCCCGACGGCGAGCAGGACTGCCGATCGTCGGGGGGCCGAGCGATGGTGGCCGGCGTCGACGGTTGACACCCCCTGAGCGGGCGATGCACCGCGCTCCGCGGCCACTGGTGGATCGATGGACATAAGGCTTCCCCTCGAGCTGTGACTGCCGGCCGCACGCCGACATTTGATTGATGTATATCGATATATCGGCTCAGACGAACCCCCGTTCCGCAGGGTTGTTTCTCGACCGGGCCGCTCAGAACGGCGTGACGACTCCGGGCACGACGAAACGCGGCGCGTCCAGGAGGGCGGTAGGGCGCGTCGGACCGAGCGGACGCGAACGCCCGTCCATCAGGCACCGCCAAGGGTTACGGGGCGAGTCACCGCCGAGCGGGGGATCGATCAGCCAGCAACAGCCGCCGCACGCTGCGGCTCCGCGCCGGGCCGCTGACCGCGCCGCTTCCCCGCCCCCGCGGCGGCCGGCTCACCCGGCATTAGGCACCGAGGCCCTGAGCAGCGCCAGGGCGCCCCGGACGGCACGCTCGTACGGCACGACGGACTGTTCCGCCCGGGCCAGGGCGTAGCCACCCTGCACCACGGCCGCCAGCGCGGAGGCGGTCTCGTCGGCGTCGATCTCCGGGGCGAACTCACCGGCCGCCCGACCCTCCTCGATCACGTCGACGAGGAACCGGTGCAGCAGCGCAAAGGTCTCCCGGACCGGCTCGCGGAGCTGGTCGTTGACGACCACCTCCGGGTCGGCGACGAGCCGGCCCACCCGGCACCCGCGGAGCGCGTCGCGCTCCCGCAACAGGTACGCCGAGATCCGTTCGAACGCCGTCCCGTCGCCGGTGAGGACGGATCTCAGCTCTTCCTGCATCAACGCGGCGCTGCGCTGCTCGGCGGCCAGTACAAGGTCCCCCTTGCCCTGGAAGTGGTGGTACATGCTGCCCTGTCCGACTCCGGAGCGACGCAGGATGGCCGCCGGGCTCACGCCGACGTACCCGCGTTCCCAGAGCAGCTCGGAGGTTCCCTCGATCAGACGCTCACGCGCGTCGTCCTGTTGTCTGGCCACTCCACGACCATACCTACTAGTACGTATGTCGACCATGTGACGTGCCTCGCGGCGGTGCCGGCGCCCCGCCCTACCCGTCGTACCGGCGGATCGACGGCGTATCGTTCACGTCCGGGCCGAAGAACTTGAAGATCACCAGATCGCCGTCCCCGGTGTTCTCCACGGGATGGGCGGCGGTCGCCGCGGCATGGCTCACCAACAGCTCGTCCCGGTCGGCGTCACCACCACGCACGTCGTGCCCGCAGTACGTTCCGGAACCCGACCAGACCAGGATCGAGTACACCCCGTTCTCGGCCGCCGTGTGCCGCCCCCCGGGTGGCACGACGAGCTTCTTCCCGCTGAACTTCGGGGTGTTGTAGAAGATCCACCACTCCTCGCCGCCGCCGTCGGTCTCGACCCGCTGCGGACTCAGGTGGTTGTTCTCGTAGAAGAACGGATCGCCGTTGAGCTCCCACTCCACGAAGTTGAGCGGGAAACGCTCGCCGTGCGCCTCCCGGTCGGCCGCGCGCACGTCGTGGAAGAGCAGCTCCTTGTCGATGATGCGACCGGCGTTGAGCGCCTGGAACATCGCGAAGACGTCCGAGTCCTCCTGCAACTCCACGGTGAGCGCCGTACCCGGCCCGTGCAGCACCCCCGACGGCACCTGGAAACCCTCGTCCGGCACCTGCAGCTCGGCCCGGGAGTGCCGCAGGATCAGGTTGCTGTCCCAGTCCACGAGGTACGGCAGGAGCACGTCGTACGCACGCTCCCGGACGATCCACGGGTGCACCCCGAAGAACGTCTCCGGGTGCGGGCCGGCATCGACGCCCGCCGGGAAGTAGTACGCCTCGTCCTTCGACCGGCGGCCCAGCAGCTCGGCGAAGCGCTGCGGCGGATGGATGTGGTACGGGATTCGCGCCCCGTAGTCCAGCAGCTTCGCCAGCCGTCCGAGACCCTGCGGATGACTCGCCGCGTACCCCGCGCCCATGATCGCGGCCGGATCGGCCGCCACGGCCTCGCGCAACGTCAGCCGGGGCCGGCCCGACGAGTCGACGATGCGGCTGAGCCCCTCGTCATCCGGCCCGATCCGGTTGTCCGCCTTCGTGGTCGAGCCCAGCCACCGCTCACAGAGGTAGCCCCGCTCGCCCAGGTCGTACGCCTCCTCGGGCAGGCCGAACCGCCGTCCGGGCGGCACCAGGTCCCGCGCCACGAACGCGGGCGCGAGACGCAGCACTCCCCCGCCGTCGTTCAACAGCTCCTCAACCAGCTGTCGGGGCGAAGCCTCGGTCATCCCTTGAGCCCGCTCAACGCGATGCCCTGGCTGAATCGGTGCCGGAACAGCGGGAACGCCACGATCATGCGGAGGGTAGCGACCACCGAGCCGGCCGTCAGCCCGTTCCACGGCGTCCGATTCTTGACCACGCACAATGCTAGGCCGAGCGGCGCTGTGAATTTGTCGGAACCCGAGACCACGACGAGCGACCGCGAGTCCGTGTACCTCCGGTGGCCTGCCGGGCCGTGACCGACTGGGACGAGATCTACCGCAGCGACAGCACTCCGCCCGCCGGAGCCGACCTGGACGACCTGACCACCGAACTCGCCACGTGCCTCGGCGACGCCGACCCGGGCATACGCGACGGCACGCCGCATGCGGTGCTGCGCACCTGGATCGCCCGTGACGTCATCGCCGGCGAACGGCGTGCCTGGCTCGGCGACCAGATGGCGTCACGCTTCGCCGATCCGCGGATCGAGGCCCGCACCTTCGCACCCTTGGTCCTGGACATGATCGTCAGCCGGGGCGACCTGCGCCCGCACTGGCCGGAGTCATTCGTACGCTGGTACCCGGCCGAGACCGACCTGCGCGGCCACGACGAAAAGCTTGGCTGGCTGCACGCGGTCGCCCACGGCGCGGACCTGCTCGGCACACTCGGCCGCCATCCTGAAGTCGACCCGGCCGGAATGCTTGACGTGGCGGCCGCGCGGCTGATCGCACCCACCGACCACCTCTATGCCGAGCGTGAGGACGAACGGCTCGGCTACGCGATCGCACTGACCCTCACCCGCCCTCAACTGACCCCACGGCAATCGCTGGGCTGGCTCGAAACGATCGAGGAAGAGCTCAACAGCTTCACTCCAGGCATCACTCCGGCCCACGTCAGCAACGCCTTGCGCACCCTGCGCATGCTCTACCTACTGACTCACCTCGGCGTACCCGACGGGCACGGCGGGGCGCGCATCCAGCTGACGCACCGCGACTCGATCATGGGACGGCTGGCCGCTGTGCTGTCCTGAGGTTGCAACGCCGAATCCTCGCTCGGCAACGGTCAGCGACGACCGATCCGTGCCCCGGACGGCGCCGCGTCGAGGATCGTCAGATAGTGGTCGATGAAAGCCTCCGGCCGTACGCCGACGGCCACCTCGTGCGGCCCCGTCCCGCCCTCTTCGGCGGCTCGCCAGGTCGTCACCCCCGCCGCCGGCCCGGAAGACCGGTCGACCGTCACCTCACCGGCGGCGAACACGCAGAGCGCCGGGTCGAAGAGGGTCGCCGCGGCCAGCGGGTCGTGGAACGTGATCTCGGACCGCTCGGCGAACCACGACGCGGCCATGTCCGCGACCGGCCGCAGCAGCGGACTCGTGCAGTGCTCCAGGAAGGCCTCGGCCTCCATCCGCACCCGTGTCGTCGCGTCGAGGCCGATCGAGCGGTGCACCGGCACCCGGGCCGCGTACACCCGGGCCGCCGCATGCGGATCGCAGCGCACGTTCCACTCCGGGCCGGGCACCGTGGTGAACGCCCCACCCATCAGCACCAGCGACCCCAGCAGCGACGGGATCTCCGGATCCACCGCGAACAGCAGCGCCACGTTCGTCAGCGGGCCGATCGCCAGCAACGTGACCTCGCTTGGACGCTCCCGGATCGTCCGCCGCAGGAACTCCACCGCCGCACCGGCGGGGAACGAGGTCTCGTGCTCCCACCGGGCCAACGCGGCCGCCTGCGTCGGCGGCCCCTGAACGGACGGGCCGGCCAGCGGCTGCGCGGCTCCGGGAAGGATCGGCACCGTGCGCCCCGCCGCCCGGCACAGCACGCTCGCCAGGGCGGCGCGCTGCTCGGGCTCGGCGCTGACCGTGGTGATGCCCAGCAGCTCGCACCGGGGCTGCGCGAGCAGGTACGCGAGGCAGGCGGCATCGTCGATGTCGTTGCCGATGTCGGTGTCCAGCAGGACCGGGGTGCTCTCCATGGCGGGATCGATTATCCGAACTGCCGGCCCGGGAAGCAGCGGAAGCAGGCGATGCCGCCGCCGGCTCGGCCAACGTACGAGCCGATGCGGTGAACGGGCGGTTCCGGACGGTGAGCGGCACGCCACACCGGCCGGATCTGCCTGCACCGCAACGCGTGTCGCGTATCGACGGTGTGAAAACCCGGCCCCGCCGCGTACCGAACACGTCAAGATCCTTGCTCGCCGCCACGAGGTCGAGGTGTGCTGGTCACGTCGGGGCGATCGAACCCGACGGGGTGAAAGGAAGACGTGGGTCCCCTCGAAACGGCGAGCCCTCCAACCGCCTGACCAGGTCGATGCGGTCCAGACAGCGCAGCGACCCCCCGCGGCGGCGGGAGCCCGCCACCCGTCCCTTTCCGCCTCCACGCGGCAGGTCCTCGCCGGTTCGGCCGGGACCTGCCGCGACCCCATTCGACAGAGAGCAACGACCGTGCACGAGATCATCGAATCGGGCGTCACCGCCGCCGATGCCGCCGGCTACGTCGAGGCCACCATCCGGCCCGACGGACGTCTCGCGGCACTGCGGATCGACCCCCGCGCCATGTACGACCTGACCGCCGCCGAACTCGCCGGCGCCTGCATCGAGGCGATCCAGCGCGCCTGCTCGGCGCGGGCCGATACCACCCACCACACCGCCTGAGGCGAGAAGAAGATGCCTGCCATCACCGTCGATCACCCAGCCACCACCAGCGCCGGCCGTAACCGGTCGGCGGAACTCCGCGCGCACCGCCCGCGGACCGCGCTCGTCACCGGCGCCGCGGGAGGCATCGGCCAGGCGGTCGCCGCGCGGCTGACCGCCATGGGATGGCGGGTGCTGCTGCACGCCCGCACCAGTGCCGAGGGCGCGGTCGCCGCCGACCGCCTGATCAGTCAGGGCGCGGACCCGGAGCGGCTACGGCCGGTCGCGGCCGACTTCACCCACCTGGCGGAGGTGCGCGACCTCGCCGACCAGGTCACCTCCCCACTGGACCTGTTGGTGAACAACGCCGCCGTCGCCGGTGAGATGCGGCGCGCGGAGACCGTGGACGGCCACGAGCTGACCTGGCAGGTCGACTACCTCGCCCCGTACCTGTTGACCCGGTTGCTGCTGCCCGCGCTGAGCGCGGCGGGTGGGTCGCGGGTGGTCAACCTCTCGTCGAGCCTGCACCGGATGGGAGACCTGCGCTGGGACGATCTCGACCGCACCGGACGGTACTCGCCGGTCGCGGCCTACGCCCAGGCGAAGCTGGCCCTCACCATGTTCGGCGCCGAACTGCCCGAGCGCGTCGACGGGGTGGCCGTGGTGAACGTGCACCCGGGCGTGGTGCGCACGTCCCTGACGCGCCTCTACAGCCGCAGCGGCGCCCCCGTCGAGGACGGCGCGTTGGCGGTGCTGCGCGCGGCGGTCAGTGACACCGTCAGCGGCGGATACTACGAGGGCACCCTGCGGGCCGTGCCCGCTCCGATCGTCGCCGACCGTCCGAGCGCGCGGCGGCTGTGGCGGCTCAGCGAACGGCTGGTCGGCCTAGGGCGTGTCCTGTCGATCTTGTAGTGGTTGATGGTTGACGATGTGCCGGTGGTGCGTCGTGGTGAGTTGACCGATGAGGCGTGGGTGGTGATTGCGCCGTTGCTTCCGGAGCCGGGTGGTGC
>NZ_RAZS01000022.1:0-13244 GCF_003626545.1 Micromonospora musae | reverse complement strand
CGCGCGCTCACGCCGCAGGCGGCGTCTCCCGTCGGAGTCGGCGGCTAGGGGGTAGCTGCCGGCTTCACGTCGGGGGGACACCGGGGGCGGTGTCCCCCCGACCTTTTTCAGCTACGGATACGCCGGCAGGTCACGCCCTTCCGGGGCGTGACCTGCCGGCGGGTGCGTGATCGTTACGCCGGCTCGTCGACCGGGGAACCTCCGTCCGCCGACGGTGCCCGCAGCGCGGCGGGTTCGGTCCGGGGCACCTGCACCAGGTGCAGCTTGCCGTCGCCGAAGTGCGCGAGCACCCGGCCCGCCCGTCCGCCGCCGAGCTGGCCGCGGGAGAGCTTGACGCCGATCAGCTCCCCGTCGCCGAGGCCCTGCGGGCTGAGCAGCCCGCCCTGCCGGTTGCGTCGGGCGTCGACGTGCCAGCCGCCGAAGCCGCCGGCGAGCCCGTCGATGGAACCCGCCATGATCAACCCCAGGCCGTTCTCCGCCCCGGTCCGCGCGATCTCTCCGAGGTCGCTGCCGGCGTCGCACTTGAGCAGCAGCTCGGCGTCGTCCAGGACGACGACGGCCGGTCCGGTCCGCCCGTCCAGGGCCGCCGCGAGCCCCGCCGAGGTGAAGTTCTCGCTCGTCACGAGATCGAGCACCCCGGGCAGGCCGGCCAGGTCCCGCAGCGGCGACCGGCGGGGTGCCGCGATCACCACTGGCGTCCCCTGCTCCAGCAGGCCGGCGACCATGGTCAGCAGCGTCGTGCTCCGACCCGAGCGCGGCGGTCCGGCCAGCACGAAGGTGGGGATGTTCTCCAGGTCCGGGCCGATCGCCGTGAGCTCGTCGCCGCCCACCCCGACCATCGTCCAGAGCGGTCCGGCCGGTCGTGGCAGCGTCCGGGCCTCGGCCAGGGTCAGCTCGTCCGGCAACACGTCGATCCGGAACGGGCGGGCGGCGTCGGCGAGCTCGGCGTCCCGCAGCCGGGCCGCTTCGGCGATCTCGGCGAGGGCCCGCGCCTGCCCCTGACCGGAGCTGTCCTCCGCGAGCAGCGCGATCTGCGCCTCCGCGCTGTCGACCGCCCGGATCGCCCGCCCCGCCTCGATCTCGTCGGGCAGCTGCCGGTAGTTGATGCCGACCATGCTGTAGTCGCTGCGTTCGGTCAGCCGGAGCACCAGCTTGTCGTCGGTGGTCGAGGAGATCCGGGTGGAGAACATGCTCCGGTCACCGGCCAGCACCACGTGGATTCCGGCCCCGGCGCCCTCCCGCAGCAGCGTGAGGAGAGCCGCCATGATGTTGCCGTTGTCGTAGTCGGCGAAGGTCTTGTCGAAGACCTCGAACCGGTCCAGCAGCAGCAGGATGTGTGGCGGACGCTCCGCCTCGGCCGCACCGCCGCGGTACTCGACGAGGCTCGCCGAGCCCGTGGAGGCGAGCAGCTGCTGCCGTCGCCCCAGCTCGGCGACGAGCCGACCGAAGAGCCGACCGAGCCGCTCCGCCTCCGTACGCTGCACCACCGCACCGCAGTGCGGCAGGTCGCTGAGCGCCAGCAACGCGCCGTTGCCGCAGTCGACGCCGTAGAGGTGGACGTCCGCCGCCGAGTGCGTACGGGCGACCGTTCCGGCGATCGTCCGCAGCGTCTGCGACCGCCCGCTGCGCGAAGAGCCGATGACGTGCAGATGCCCCAGCGTCCCCAGATCCAGCTCCAGTGGCACCTGCTCCTGCTGCGCCGGCAGGTCGACCAGGCCGTACGCGACCGGGGGCAGGTGGTAGCCGTTGCCTCGGGCGGCGGGCAGCGCGTCCACGGTCAACGTCTCCGGCAGCGCCGCCAACCACGGGCTGTGCTGCGGCGGGATGGCCAGCTGTGTGCTGGCGCCCCGGATCGCCTGCACCAGCACGGCGAGGTCGGTCAGCTCCGCGGACGGTTCGGCGTTGCCGCCACCGGGGCGGCTCGGCGCCGGCTTGCCCAGATCGGGCCAGGAGAGCGGTGCCAACCACGGCACCTGCCGGGTGGTGGCCCGGGCCCCTGGCCGGAACCCGCCGACCCGTCCGGCCTGGAACGGCACGAGCGACGACTGCGCGAGGCGGACGAAGGCGCGGCCGGGCGTCGACTTGGAGATCGAGGCGGCGTCCGGGGCGTTCAACACGTCCTGGCTCTCGCTGCTGTCGGTCACCCGTAGCGCGATCCGCAGGTTGGTGTTCGCACGGATCTCAGGCGACACCACGCCGCCCGGGCGCTGGGTGGCCAGCACCAGATGGATGCCGAGCGACCGTCCCCGCTGAGCGATGTTGACCAGACCGGTCACGAAGTCCGGCAGGTCGCGGATCATCGAGGCGAACTCGTCGATCACGATCAGCAGCCGGGGCATGGCGGTCCGGGTCGGCTCGCGGCGCAGCAGGTCGACGTAGTCGTCGATGTCCTTCGCCCCCGCCTCGGCGAGGATGTGTTCCCGCCGCTTCAGCTCCGCGGTGAGCGAGGTCAGCGCCCGGCTCACCAGGTGGGTGTCGAGGTCGGTGACCATGCCGACGGTGTGCGGGAGCAGGACGCAGTCCTTGAACGCGCTACCGCCCTTGTAGTCGACGAGTACGAAGGTCATGGCGTCCGGCCGGTTGGCGACCGCGAGCGAGGCGACCAGGGTCTGCAGCAGCTCCGACTTGCCGGAGCCGGTGGTGCCGGCCACCAGGGCGTGCGGCCCGTCCCGCTTCAGGTCCAGGGCGAACGGCCCGTCGAGCGAGATGCCGAGCACGGCCTCGGTGGTCCGGCCGCCGGTGGTCCACCGCGCCGCGACCGCGTCCGACTCTGGCGGCTCCATCCCCAGTACGTCGAGCAGCCGGCTCGCGTCCGGCAGCGCTCCCCCGTCGTCCGAGCCACCGGTGTCCCGCAACGGGGCCAGCGCGCGGGCGACCGTCCGCAGCCAGTCCAGGGAGACCAGGTCCGGGTGGACGCCGGAGACCGGGGCGGCGAGCGTCCGGGTCACCAGCAACGTCCCGTCGGCCTGCTCGGCGACGACCGCCTGGCACTCCTCCGGCAGCAGCTTCTCCTCCGCGTCGACGCAGATCGCGTGCACCCCGACCGACGGCCCTTCCCGCAGGATCTGTGTCACCCCGGGGAGCGAGCGCAGTTTGCGCGCCCCGTCGAGCACCACGAGGATGTCGCGGAACGCGCCGTCGGCCCGCTCGCCGGAGCGGGCGGAGATGACGGCGACCAGCTCCGCCACCCGCCGGGCCACGGTCTGGGTCTCCGCGCCGACGGTGGCGAGGGTGTCCTGGCCGTCGCGGGGTGCCGCGTGCGGCAACCAACCGGCCCACGACCAGCCCTCCTCGTCGCCGGCGCCGGCCAGCAGGTAGATCTGCAGGTCCTCCGGGCTGTGCAGGGCGGCCGCCTGGGCCACCATCCACCGGGCGGTGGCGCGGGCGACGGCACCGCCGGCGACGCCGACCACGCCGTGCTTGCGTACCGGCACCGTCGCCGGCACGTCGAGCGCGCTCCACCGGATCTCCCGGCGGTGTTCGTCCTGACTCGGATCCCGGAGCACCACCTCGGACGGAAGGTCGGCGCTGCCGGCGCGCAGCTCCAGGAAGTCGGGGTCGGTGCGGCGTCGTTCCCAGAGCCGGCGCTGCGGCCCCACCGCGATCAGCCGTACCGCCGCCGGGTCGGGGAAGTTCTCCCGCCGGGCCAACCGTTCGGCGGTCAGCGCCTCCTGTGCCTCGGCGCTGATCCGCTTCTTCTTCGCCTCGTACTCGGCGAGCCGGGTGCGGTAGGTGACCTTCCCCTGGCGGCGGGCCCCGACCTGGCTGGCGATCAACGCCACCGGCGAGAGGACGGCGAAGAGCAGGGTCAGTGGGTTCCGCGTGACGAGGTACGCGGCCCCGGAGACCACCAGCGGGGCCAGCACGGTGATCAGCGCGATCGGTCGCCGATCGGGCGGTGCCGGCACCCCCGGAAGGGTGAACTGGGTGGTGCGGGCCGCGGGGAGCAGGCGCGGCGGACGGTTGTAGTCCAGGCCGGTCCGGTCCTCGGAGATCTGCAGCGCGGCCTCCGCCCGGGCCGGGCGACACAGCTCCAGCATGGACGAGCCCACGGCGAGCTGCGCGCCGGGAGCCCAGACCTGCTCGCCGTCGAGTTCGGCGCGGTCGAGCAGCAGCCCGGGTTGGGCCGGGCGCAGGCGACACTCACCGTCCGGGGTGACCCGGATCCACGCCATCACGGCGGCGAGCGACGGATCGGTGAGACGGACCCGGCTGGTGCTCGCGGCGCCGACCGAGTGCTCGCCGATGTCGAGCTGGTGCACGCTGCCGGCGTCGGTTCCGCTGACCACCCGTACCTCCAGCAGGCCGGGAGGTTGCGCGGGCGCCTCGGGTACGGGCCGGTCCAGGCCGAGCACGGTGCCCTGGCGCAGCGGCGCCTCGGCGAGGGTGAGCCGCGGGTCCAGCGGCGCCCCGGCGACGAAGATCGTCGGGGGCGTGTCACCGGGCGCCGCACGGCGCGCGCCCAGCGCTTCGGCGAGCTCCGCGACGGTGTTCTCGGGGCTGGCGTCGACCTGGTAGTCGGTGACGGCGGTGGACGGGTCCGCAACGGTGAGCAACAGACGCACGTGGTTCTCCTGGTCGGATGGTCCGTCAGAACAAAACGTCGGGGCCGCGTGGTGATCTGCTCACCACGCGGCCCCGACGCCGTCCGGTCGTCAGCGGCTGAGGCTGTTCGCGGTCTGCGTGTCGGTGTCGGTGAAGGCGTCGCTGACCTGCGTGAGGTACTGGCTGATGCCCTCCATGCCGTGCAGCGTCTGGTCCACGCTGCCCTTGTACTCCTCGAAGTACGGCCCGAACTGCTGCTGCGCGCCCGGGGTGTTGTAGCCGCCCTGGATCAGCGTGTCGATCTTGCTCTTGGCCTGCGTCATCCCGTCGAGCAGCGTCTGCATGTTCTGCTGCAGCCAGCTCGCCGACTCCTGGATGTCCTCGCTGACGATGTGGTAAGTAGCCACGTTTCCGCTCCCTCGTGTCCTCGGGTCTCTCCGGCTCGTGAGGCGGTCTCTCGTGGACCGTCTTTCGCCGTTGCCGCCACCCACACGGACGGTGCCCCGGAACGGTTCAGTGGAAGTTCGGGCTTCGTGACGGGAGCCTCTCTCCGGCACCCCGGTGAACCACTTCGCCGATCCGGCCGTGTGGGAGCCGAACCGCGCGTACGGGCACGGTTCTCCCCGAACACGAGGTAGAGCAGAGATGTTGTTGCGCAGCCGGATCGCGCGGACCGCGATCGCACTGACCAGCCTGGCCGCCCTGGCCGCGTGTGGTGAACAGCAGTCCGGGACGGCGGCGCCGGCCGCCTCGACGGCGGGCGGGCAGCCGAGCCCGACCGTCTCGACCGCGGCGAGCCCGGAGCGGAACCCCGAGGTGGTCGAGGCCCCGACTCCGCTGCCCACGCCCACGGTGGCGAAGACCCAGCGCCGGGTGCAGATCTACAGCGGCCCGGCCAACACCTCGCTCTCCCCGGCGCCGGACAAGGGTCAGGGCAGCAACATCGTGCAGTTGAACGGGACCGCGTCGGCCGACATCGGCACCTACGTCGCCGACGGCAAGGGCATGACCCTCTACCGGTTCGACAAGGACAAGGCGAAGCCGTCGAAGTCCAACTGCAACGGTGACTGCGCGAAGACCTGGCCCCCGCTGCTGATCAAGTCGCCCGGCCAGATCTATCCGAGCGGGATCAACCCGCAGCTGATCGGTTACGTGGAGCGGGCCGACGGCACCTGCCAGGTGACCATCGCCGGCTGGCCGGTCTACCTCTTCGCCAACGACACCGAGCCGGGCGACATCAAGGGCCAGGGCGTCGGTGGCACCTGGTTCGCGATCAACCCGACCGGGGGCAAGACCAAGCCGCTGCCCGAGGTGATCGGCATGCCCACCCCGGCCGCCGCCCGCTGAGCCCGGAGGAGACGACGATGACCAACCCGTACGGGGGTCCCGACAACAACGGCGCGGCCCCGCCCACCCCGCGTTGGGCGCCCGCCCCACCGCCGCAGTGGGGGCCGGCCGCGACGCCCGCCGCCCGCCCCGCACGCCAGCGGCGGTTCTCTCCGAAGCTCGTGGTGGCTGTGGCCGGCCCGGTCGTGGCCGTCGTCGCGCTGGTGGCCGTGCTCGGCCTGGCCTGGCCCGGCTTCCTCAACCAGAAGGTCTTCGACACGGCGGCGCTACAGCAGGGGGTGCTGACGGTGCTGCGCGACGACTACCAGCTCGACGCGAACAACGTCGCCTGCCCGACGGGCCAGTCGGTGGAGGTGGAGCACCGTTTCTCCTGCTCCGCCCAGGTCGCTGGGGTGCCGAAGACGATCAGCGTCACGGTGAAGTCGTCCGACGGCCGCTTCGAGGTCGGACGGCCGCAGTGAGGCGGCGGGGCGTACCCCGGATCGACGTCACCGGCCCGTCCGGGCGCCGGCGGCCGGGCTGCCGGGACGGGGGCCCGAAGCGGCCCGCCGTCCCGGCGGAGCTCAGCCTTCCCGGCAGCTCTGCCCGCTGTTGAGGCAGGTCACCACCTTCGCCATCAGCGGCTCCGGCATCAGGTTGACGAAGAAGGCGTGATCGGTCAGCGGGCTGTTGCGCTGGCCGTCGAAGGCGTCGATCTGGAAGCGGACGCCCGGTGGAAGGTCGTACGCGAGGGTCATCCGCAGCCGCGGCACCGGGAAGGTGCCGTGCGGGCAGGCGCCCTCCCCGGTGGGGAAGACCAGGTGCGAACGGTGACTCTCGCTGTCCGTCCGCCGGCCGTCCCAGCAGCTCGGGAAGTCGTACACGCGCAGCACCCGGTCACCGGCCGGGCAGGCGGGATAACGGGTGGTGCGCCGCTCCGGCGTGCTGGCACAGGTCCACGTCGCCGCCGCGTTCGCTCCGCCGTTGGTCACGGCTACGGCGTCCCCGACGGTGCCGGCGAGCTGCTGCGGCATCGCCACCACGTTCCCGCGGGGGTTGCCGGTGAAGGTGAGCGCCACCTCGACCGGCACCTGGATCTCACCCTCGTGCCCGGGGTGGCTCGTCGCCTCGCCGGTGGCGCCGGCCCCGTCGGTCGCACCGGCCCCGTCCGCCGCGACGGTGCGCAGCACCGGCCAGAAGTAGGTCGACCGGTCACCGTTGGGGCAGGTGGTCGCGGCGGCCGCGAGGGTACGGGGGGTCGAGTTGACGGCCGTGGAGACGTTGCCGACGTAGTCGTGCACGTGGTGTGGCTGGCCGGGGAAGCCCGGTGCCATCACGATGTTGGCGGTGTTGCGGTGGCCGTTCTCGTTGCGGCCGCAGTCCCAGGTGAAGGTGCCCGTGGCCGCGCCCGGTGCGGTCGCGGGAGCGGCGGGGCCGGAGGGTACGGACCTGATGTCGACGAAGTCGGGGCCGAGGAGATTCGCCACCGGCGTGGGCGGGGCGTCCCCGCCCACCTCGACCCGCTGCGCCACGCCGAAGGCGAGCGCGACGAGTAGGAGTTCCAGCATCAGCGTGGCGGCGATCGCCGGACGCCGGGCCGTCCTGCTCCTGGTCCGATCGCTAGGCGGCACGCTGATGCACCCACTCCGGTCGCCTCACCCTGTCGAGGGTAGGGCGGGCGGCTCGGGACGTCCGTCCGGCCGCCTTCGGTGTGATCTGGGCCGAACTCTGGTGTCGCGCGGGCGCGCCGCGGGCCCGGGTCAGTGCGAACCGATGCCGTTGAGCAGCGACTCCACGACCCGGTCGGCGGCCTCGGGCGGCGCGAGATCGGTGAACTGGTGAGCGGCGGTGGAGACCACCTGGTCGAGCAGCGCGCGGAGCCACCCGACCGGTAGGTCGTCCCGGAACAGCCCCTCGTCCACGGCTCGTTCGACGAACCGGTCGAGCCGCCGGCTCTGCTCCCGCGCCCGGGCATACGCGGTCGGATCGCCGCGCATCATCCGGTGCATGTCGACCGGCCACTGCCGACTGACCGGAACGATCCCCTCCACGTAGCGGTGCAGCGCCACCTGTACCGGCGCCTCGTCGAGGCGTGCCTGCTCGAACACGAGGTCGACGTTGTCGAGCTTGGCCATGAAGACGGCGCTGAGCAGAGCTTCCCGGGTGGCGAAGCGCCGGTAGACGGTGCGGCGATCGACCCCGGCCGCGGACGCGATGGTGCTCATGCTGGTCGCCGGATCTTCGGCGAGCAGGCGTGCTCCGGTCCGCAGGACCAGATCGAGGTTTCGCGCCGCATCAGCTCTCATGACCCTGCCGAGATTACACCTGTGCGGCAGCTCACTCGATTAATGCCACGAGCAGGAGCCATGAAGCGATGGAAGTGCTACGTTGGTGTGGCAGTAAGGCTGAGGTGGGTCCCAGGCGTATGCCGCTGGCGGGCCCCGAGAAAGGAAATGATCATGTCGAAGACGTGGCTCATCACCGGTAGCTCCGCGGGCCTTGGCCGGCACCTCGTCGAAGCGGCGCTGGCCGCCGGTGACAACGTGGTGGCGGCCAGTCGTTCTCCGCGGCAGCTCGACGACCTGGCGCTCCGTCACGGCGAACGCCTGCTCGCCGTGAGCCTGGACGTCACCGATCCGGCCGCCGCCCGGACCGTCGTGAACAGCGCCGTCGAGCGCTTCGGCAGCCTCGACGTCCTCGTCAACAACGCCGGCTACGCCACCACGGCCTCCGCGGAGGACTTCCCGGAGGACGAATTCCGCCGCCAGGTCGAGACCAACCTGTTCGGCGTCGTCAACATGACCAAGGCCGCCCTGCCGGTCATGCGTCGCCAGCGCTCCGGCCACCTCATCCAGGTCTCCTCGATCGGGGGCCGGGTGGGCGGTACCTCCGGCCTGAGCGCCTACCAGACCGCCAAGTACGGCGTCGAGGGCTACTCCGCAGTCGTCGCCAGCGAGGTGGCGCCGCTCGGCATCAAGGTGACGATCATCGAGCCGGGCGGGCTGCGGACGAACTGGGCCGGCGGTGCGGCGGAGCCCTCGGTGCCGGTCCGCGCCGAGTACGACGACACCGTTGGCAGGTGGCTGCGGATGTTTGCCGACTACTCGGGCAACGAGCCGGGTGACCCGGCGCGGGCCGCCGACGCGATCGTCGAGATCGCCGCGAGCGAGGAACCGCCGCTGCGGCTGCTGCTCGGGTCCGACGCGCTCCAGATCGCCCTGGACCACTCCAGGAACCAGATCACCGAGGCGCAGAAGTGGGCCGAGCTGACCCGGTCCGCCGACTTCGCCGCGTCCGCCTGACGACTCGGCCGGCATACCGCCCTGGTGCCCGCCGATCCTTCCCCGAGGACGCGGACCGGCGGTGGAGCGGATCGAGGTAGCTCCACCGCCGGTCCTGCGCAGACTCCTGACCCGGTCGCCGTGCCGACCGCACGGGGTCAGGAGTCGTGTGGCTGGTCGCCTCTCTCGGTGGACTCCGCCACGGTCGCCCGGATCCGGCGCAGCGTGGCATCGGGCGCCATCACCGCCGCCCGCCACTTCTCCAGTGTCCGGCGCAGCGACCGGACGGCGGCCTCCAACTGATGCACCCTGCTGCGCATCGTGGCCAGCTCCTCGCGGGAGGCGTTCGCCTCGCGTTCGAGTTCGCAGACCCGCGCTCGCAGCGGCTGCACCAGGGTGAGCGCGGCGTCGGTGAGCGTGTCCGCGGCGTCGGCCTTGAACTTGCCCCGCTGGATGATCACCGCGACGATCGCGGCGAGTCCTCCGGCGCTGCCCAGCACGCCGAGCGCGGAGAGCACGGTCTGCAGCCACTGCGGGGCGGCTGGGGATGGTGGCGCGCTGCTCATGCCGCCTCTCCGTTCGGAAGCTCGGTGCTGGTTTCGCGACTGATCAGGGCGATCTGCCGGAGATCGACGACGATCTGCCCGGAGCGCCAGAACGATCCGGCCGACACGGCGACCACGAACGAGATCGCGGCCACTCCCTGCGCGCCCGAGACCGCCGCGATGGCGACCGCGTACATGCCGGTGATCGAGCCGAGCAGCAGCAGCGCTGCCAGCTCGATCCCGAGACCCGTCGACAGCCGTCCGGGCCAGAGGATCCCCGCGAGACCGACCAGGCCACCGACGATCAGGCCGGTCTCCCAGCCGGCCTGGAGCGGAGGTGGCATCGCCAGCGTGACCGACTGTGGTCGGACGTCCAGGAGGATCAGGAAGAGGCCGCAGGGCGGGGCGGCCAGGAGGACGGCGACCTCGAACGGCTGGCGCCGGGAGCGGATCCGGTTGTGCGGCACGAGTACTCCTCGGGCGACTCTGCCGCCTCCATCCGGCGGTGCCCGGGTGATCAGCCGAGCGGCGACAGATGCGCCGATGGTGGTGCCCTCGCGGCTGCGCGACCCGGTTGGAGGCCCGACTGAACGGACGGCATCGAGTGGGGGGTACGACGCGGCGCCGTTGACGGGCCGATAGACAAGTCGTATCACTGGCCCGAAGCCCTCGTCCACTCTGGGGTCAGTCGTATTTCCGCAGGTCAAGCCCGGGGTGGGCGGTTACCCGGCCGCCGAGCGGCGTCTTCGTTCGGCGGACCGGCCGATGGTGCCCGGATGCCGACCGCCCTCCGCACGCGGGGCGTACGGGGGGCGGTCGGGTGAGCGCGCCGGATCCGATGATGATCTTGTACGTGTTCCAGCCGCTGCCCCGCTGAACCGGGTTCTGCGCACGAAGGAGTGAGCCTATCGATGCGAGCGCCGACGGCTACGCCACCGAACAGCTGGACTTGTCTCCTCGTTCCGCGACCGGCCGGGTCTTCCGCAGCCGTCGCGGTTCAACCCTCGGTGGCCAGGACCCGTCCGGCCCGCTCCGCCCGGCGGCGCATCCGGGTGTACGCGCTGGTCAGGCCCATCGCCCGGCGCACCTCGCGCATCGTCTGCCGTACCTCCCGACGGGTCCGTTCGGTGCCGTCGAAGATCAGCTGGTCGACCAGGCCGCGGTCGTCCTCGATCCGTTCCCGGCGCTCCCGGATCGGGTCCAGGAAGCGGTTCAACGCGTCGGTCAGCTTCTCCTTGACCTCGACGTCGCCCACCCGCCCGGCGCGGTAGCGCTCCTTCAGCTCCGCCACCTGTGCCCGATCCGGGTTGAACACGTCGTGGTACGCGAAGACCGGATTCCCCTCGACCGTTCCGGGCACGTCGGCGCGCACCCGGTTCGGGTCGGTGTACATGCCCATGACCTTCCGCCGTACGGCGGCCTCGTCGTCGGAGAGCAGGATCGTGTTGCCCCGACTCTTGCTCATCTTGGCCGCCCCGTCCGTACCGACGAGGGAGGGTGTCTCCGCCTGGATCAGCTCCGGGACCGGGAAGACCGTCCCGTAGAGGCCGTTGAACCGCCGGGCGATCTCCCGGGTCACCTCCACGTGGGCCGCGTTGTCCTTCCCGACCGGTACGACCTGCCCCTTCACGCAGAGGATGTCGGCGGCCTGGAGCACCGGGTAGCCGAGCAGCCCGTAGGGCATCTCCTCCTTGCCGGAGTCCCGGGCCATGTCCTTGAGCGACGGCACCCGCTCCAGCCGGGGCACGGTGACCAGGTTCTGCAGGAGCGTGTTCAGGTCGCCGACCTCGGGGATCGCGGACTGGAGGTAGAACGTCGCCCGGGCCGGGTCGACGCCGGCGGCCAGGATGTCGGTGACCATCTCGCGGGCGTTGTCGGCGACCCGTTGAATGTCCTCGCGGGTGTTCCTGGTGGTGAGCATGTGCAGGTCGGCGACGATGAAGAAGCTGTCGTAGCCCTGGTGCAGCCGTACGCGGTTCGCGATGCTGCCGACGTAGTGGCCGAGGTGCAGTCGCCCGGTCGGGCGGTCCCCGGTGAGCATCCGTGCAACGGACATGGTGGTACGCCTTTCGTGCCTGGGAAGAGTGGGTTGACGCGCGGGTGCGCCGGTCGCGGCGACGTCGCCGGACCGGTCAGCGGGATCGGGTCAGTACGCCGTCCGCCATCGCGCGCCGTCGCGGAACCGCAGTCCGCCGGCACGAAGGACATCGAGGATCTGCTCGCGGCCGTCGCCGCGGTGGGCCGGGCCGGTGGATACGCCGAGCGGGAGGTCGTCGCTGCTGGTGACGACCTCCGGCGTGGGGATGCTCGGCCGGGCCATGGCCTCACCGTACACGTCCAGCGGTCTGCCTGGATGCCGAGCGGATCGACCGGAGTCAGTGCGGTCGCACCTCGGGGCTCTAGGCCCGGCCCCTTGACCAGGTCGGCTGCCCGGCCACCGCTGGCATACTCGGCTGCCATGGTGTTGTCGCGTGGCTGGGCCCTCTTCCTCACGGGCGTAGGGGTCTGGATGTGGGTGATCTGGCCGAGGTTCGCCGTGGCGATCTGGGACGACCCCCGGTCGTGGTCCGGTGGTGTCTCCGCCCAGGGGGCGCCGACCGCCTTCCTCTGGGTGCACGCCCTCCTGATCGGCGGATCGCTCGCCATCGGCACCGTCGTGGGAGTGCTCGGCGTTCGCGCGTGGTTCGCGGCGCGCGGGCGTGCTCGCTGACGCGGCCGGCTACCGGAAGTTCAGCTGGAACGCCGCTCGCCGCACCGAGGTCGCCGATCGTGCAGGCGAACGGCCTCGCGTTTCGACGTCTTCGAGCCGTCCCGCGGGGGTGTGGGGGGCGGTCGCGGCAGACCGCCGAACGCGGCGTTCACTCGGCGTTCAGGCTCGACGAGCGCGGGCCGGCCCGGGGTGACCCGCTCTGATCAGCGAAGATAGGCCGGTGGTGATGGTGTGACGCGCGCCGCCCGCCCCCGATTTGACGATCAAACCCGAAGCCGCGTAACTTTCTCTCTGCCAGCGCGGAACGGGGCAAACGGGACGAAAGCCCGGGGGCCTCGGATCGGGATGGTATCGGGATCAGAGCGGCCGCAAGGCCACTCCGGGACCGGTTCCGGGCGGTGCCCCGGATTCGCCGCGAGGCGGATTTGGTGCGGCGAAACCGACCGGGTAAGGTTGACGACCGGCAGGGCACCGGGCGAGCTAGCGGGAGACCGCAGCGGCCGGCCTGCCGAATCCGACGATCAAGCTCAGCGGCTTGCTGCTGCGCGTGTTCGACGGTGCCAACCCGTACGAAGCACGACAGACCGGCACAGACCGGTTTGACACGGCGGAAACGGTGAGGTAACGTAGTAAAAGTGCCCGGCGCGAGAGCGGCGGGACGCGGAGCGAAATGCCCCGGATGATGGGCTCCCTGGTGGGGGTTGTCGGATGGTGTGTGGTTGTTCTTTGAGAACTCAACAGGGTGCTTGATAAGCCAGTGCCAAATTGATTATTACCCCGGACTGGTTGATTCTTCGGGATCTTCCGGTTGGGATTCCTTTGGCAACATTTTGTTGC
>NZ_RAZS01000021.1:0-13635 GCF_003626545.1 Micromonospora musae | reverse complement strand
CGATGCGGGTGTCCATGGGGATGCTCCCTTCGACGGTCAGGTGGAACCTGAGTTGCGGCTGTGCGCGAAGGGGGCCGCCGTCCCGGCGTACGTCACCGGGGCCGGCACCGTGGACCGCCCGGAACGCACGACCGAACGCCTCGGTCGAGCCGTAGCCGTACCGGACGGCGATGGTCAGCAGGTCGTCCTCGCCCCGGACGACGTCGCCGGCGGCGACGGTCATCCGGCGCCGGCGCAGGTACTCCGAGAGCGGCATGCCGGCCAGCGACGAGAACATCCGGCGCAGGTGGTACTCGGTCGTGCCGAGCGACCCGACGAGTCCGTGCAGGTCGAACTCGTCGGTGAGCCGCTCCTCGACGAGGTCGACGAGCCGGTTGAGTGCCGAGATCACGGAACCCCCTTTCGACGTCGAGCCTGGCCGATGCGGCACCGACTCCGCCCGATCACACCGGCCCGATCCGATCGGCTTCCCGGACCGGCGCGGTCCCGAGGCGTCCAGACCCCGGATCGGGGTCCGCCGCGGGTCCGCCGGGTCAGGCGGGAACGGGCTCCTCAAGGCGTACCGAAGCGGTCTCCGCGCGGCGGATGGGCCCGGCGGGCAGGGCGGCGACCCCGGCCCCGACGGCGACCGAGGCCCCGGCGAAGAGGAACGCCCAGGGCACGCCGCCCGCGTGGTCGACGATGAGTCCGGCCACCGCACCGCCGGCCGCGCTCGCCGCGACGGACATGGTGACCACCCAGGTGTACGCCTCGTTCAGCATGCCGGCCGGGGCGATCCGCCCGACCAGGGTGTTCTCCAGGGTCAGCGCGGGCGCGATGGTGGCTCCGCCGACGACCAGGGCGATACCCAGCGCCAGCGGGGTGGGCATCACCGCGAAGACCGCGAAGCTGCCCGCGAGGGCGGCGAGCAGCACGGCGAACTGACGGGTCATGTTCAGCGCCGGCTTGCGTACGCCGAACCAGAATCCGCCGACGGCGCTGCCGATGCCCCAGACCGCGAGCAGCACGCCGGCCAGGCTCTCCGCGTCGGCGGGCCGGTAGTTGCCGGCGAACGCCGGCACAATGACCCCCGCGGCGCCGAACGCGATGCCGAGGCTGGCCACGCAGACCAGCAGGGCCGGGAAGCCGGCGAGCCGCAGCGGGCCGAGGCCGCGGGCGTGGTGCTCCCTCGGGTGGGGTCGCCAGCCGCGCATCACCCGGCCGAGGGCCACCGCCGTCGTGCCGGCGAGGGTGACCACAGCGGCTCCGACCAGTGCGGCGGTCGCGTCGGCCACCAGGACGAAGCCGGCCACCAGCAGCGGGCCGAGCACGAAGACGATCTCGAAGAGTGAGGTCTCCGCGGCCAGCGCCGTGTTGCGCAGGTGGTACCGGCCGGACGCCGGTGCGGTGAGGTCGTTCCAGGCGCCACGGATGGCCGCGGTCAGCGGCGGGTACGTGGCGCCGGCCACCCCAGCGGTCAGATAGATCGCGACGAGCCCGTCGGCGCCGGAGCGGCTGGCCAGCAGCAGCCCGATGAGGGCCAGCGGGTGCGCGACGGCGGTGGTGAGCAGCACCGGGCTGGGCCCGATCCGGTCGGCGATCCGGCCGGCCACGGGGCTCAAGGCGGCGCCCGCCACGGCGTAGATCCCGCCGGCGACGGCGGCGAGGGAGTACCGCCCGGTGACCTGCTCGACGACCAGCAGCAGCGCCAGCGGGGTCATGCCGATCCCGAGCCGGCCGATGATGCCGGTGATCAGCAGCATCGGCGCTCCGGGAATCCGCCAGACACCCAGATACTGGCGCAGCGCGGTCACGCGATCCTCCCAAGGGATGTAATGAGCGGGAAACCTTCCGACCCTAACGCCGTGGGTCAAGCCGCTGTAGCGGATATCCCGCACACGCGCAGCGCCCGCACCCGGGATGCCGGGTGCGGGCGCGCGGGTTGCGGTCGACGGGTCAGCGCAGGTACTGCACCGGACCGGAGCTGCGGGCCATCTGCTCCAGCCGGGCGACACGCTCCTCCATCTTCGGGTGGGTAGAGAAGAGCGCCGCGATGCCGCCGCCCCGGAACGGGTTGGCGATCATCAGGTGCGCGGCACTGGTCAGGTTGCCCTGCGCGGGCAGCGGCCGCTGGCGGGCCACCGCATCGATCTTGCGCAGCGCGTTCGCCAGCGACAGCGGATCGTTGGTCAGCCGGGCGCCGGAGGCGTCCGCCTGGAACTCGCGGCTACGGCTGATCGCCAGCTGGATGATCGTCGCCGCGATCGGGCCCAGGATGATGGTGAGCAGCAGCACGGCCGGGTTCGGCGCGTCCTCGTCGTCGCCGCTGGTCAGCGGAATGAACCAGGCGATGTTCGCGAGCGTGGTGATGATGCCGGCCAGGCCGGCGGCCACGCTGGAGATCAGGATGTCCCGGTTGTAGACGTGGGACAGCTCGTGCCCGATCACGCCGCGCAGTTCCCGGTAGTCGAGGATCTCGGTGATGCCCTGCGTGACGCAGACCGCCGCGTGCTGCGGGTTACGACCCGTGGCGAACGCGTTGGGCTGCGCGGTCGGGCTCACGTACAGCCGGGGCATCGGCTGGCGCGCCTCGGTGGCCAACTCCCGCACCATCCGGTACAGCTCGGGGAACTGTGCCTCGGTGACCGGTTGCGCCCCCATCGCGCGGAGCGCGAGCTTGTCGGAGTAGAAGTAGCTGATGCCGTTCATCAGCAGCGAGATGATGACGGCGATGACCAGACCACCACTGCCGCCGAACCAGTAGCCCACCCCAAGGATCAACGCGGTGAGCAGGCCGAGCAGCGCGGCGGTCTTGAGACGGTTGTGGTGCACTGTCACTCCTTCGGTGTACGGATCGCCGGGATCCGTCGACCGGTTCAACACTGTGGTACCCGTCAACCATCCGTCATATGGCTGTGAGTTGTCTGGGAGCGTGTCCAGCGCGGGGTGACGCGCGGACCCGGACCGGGCCGGGCCTCAGCGGGCGGCGAGATCGAGCACGAGCTGCGGCGCGAACCCCACCACCACGGCGGCCACCGTCGCCACCGCCAGCACCACGGCCACCGCCCGAGCCGCACCGGCGGCCGGCGCCGGGTTCGAGGCGTCCGGGGCGGCGTAGAGCCCCGCGCCCAGCCGCAGGTAGTAGGCGAGACCGATGACCGCGTTCACCGCCACGACGAGCGCGAGCCAACCGCTGCCCCCGCCCAGCAGCGAACGGACCACCGTCACCTTGGCGAAGAGACCGGCCAGGCCGGGAGGCAGCCCGGCGAGCCCGACCAGGGCCAGCCCCAGGGCCGCGCCGAGCCACGGGTGGCGGCGGGCCGCGCCACGCAGCTCCTCCAGGGTGCCGCCGTCGGCGTCCGCCGGTCGCAGGGCGGTCACCCCGGCGAACGCCGCGAACTCCAGCAGCACGAAGAAGACGGCGTACGCCAGGGCGGCCGCGTACGCGCCGGCCCGAGCCTCGCCGGTGCGCCCCGCCGCCAGCGCCAACGCGCCGAGCGGGGCGAGGATGTAACCGGCCTGCGCCACCGACGACCAGGCGAGCAGCCGGACCGTACGCCGCTGACGCAGCGCCACCAGGTTGCCGACGGTCATCGTGAGCACCGCGAGCAGAGCCAGCACCGGGCCGGTCAGGTCGGCCGGGAGCGCGACGGAGGCCACCGCGAGCAGCGCCACCACGCCACCGAGCTTCGACGCAGTCGAGAGGTACGCGGCCACCGGCAGCGGCGCGCCGTCGTAGGTCGCCGGCGCCCAGGCGTGGAACGGCACGGCGGCGACCTTGAACGCCAGCCCGAGCAGCAGCAGCGCGCCCGCCGCCGCGGTCAACGGCAGGTCGTGCAGCTCCGCCCGCTCGGCGAGCAGCGTGCCGAGCCGCCCCAGGTGCAGCTCGCCGGTCACCGCGTAGAGCAGGGCCGCGCCGAGCAGGCTCAGCGTGGTGGCCACCACGCTGACCAGGAAGAACGTGAGCGCCGCCTCGGCGCTGGCCAGACTGCCCCGGCGCAGGCCGACAAGCACGTAGAGCGGCAGGGTGAGCGTCTCCAGCGCCACGATCAGGGTGATCAGGTCCCCCGCCGCGCCGAGCACCACACCGCCGGTCATTGAGCAGGCGAGCAGGAAGGAGTACTCCCCCACCGGCGCGCGGCCCGCCCGCAGGTGCCCTCCGGAGAGGCCGAGCACCCCGAGAGTCAGCAGGGCGAAGAGCACGCCGACAACTGCCGCCCGCCCGCCGAAGACGTACGAGCAGTCACCGGCCGCGCAGAACGTCCGCCGCTCGTCGCCCGCGCCCACCACTGCCGCCCCGACGGCGGTGGCGATCGCGCCCAGCGCCGCCACGGCCAGCGTGGCCCGCGAACGGGCCAGCACCAGGTCGGTCACGAGGACCAGCACGGCCGTGCCGGCCGCCAGGTACGCCGGCAGCAGCGCCACGTGGTCGACGCTCTGCACCACGCTCTGGTTCATCGGTGACCCCTCGCGTTCGCGACCGCGGGGCTCGCAAGCTCACTCCTCGCGCTCATCGGAGGACCTCCACCAGGGCGTTCACGGGGGCCTCGGCGACGCCGAGCACCAGCGCCGGGGCCAGCCCGACGGCGAGCGCCAGCAGCACCAGCGGCGTCCAGGCAGTCAGCTCCCCGCCGGCCAGCGTCGGGGCGAGCCGGTCCACCGCGGGGCTCGGCCGGCCGTGGGTGACCCGGCGCAGCAGCCGCAGGAAGTACGCGGCGGTGAGCGCGCCGCCGACCGCCGCCAGCACCCCGAGGGTGGTCCAGAGCGGCCCGCCCACCTCGATCGCGGCGATCACCGCGAACGCCTCACCCCAGAATCCGGCCAGCCCGGGCAGGCCGAGCGAGGCGATCGCGGCGAAGCCGAGCAGCCCGGCGAGCCGGGGCGCGGTCTCCCGCAGCCCGGAGAGCTCGGCGAGCGCCCCGGTGTGCGTACGGTCCTTCACCGCGCCGGCGAGGAAGAAGAGCAGGCCGGTGATCACCCCGTGGGCGACGTTGCCGATCAGCGCCGCCTGGAGGCCGGTGCTGGTGAGCGTGGCGATCCCCAGCAGCACGAAGCCCATGTGTCCCACGCTGGAGTACGCGATCAGCCGCTTCAGCTCGGTCTGCGCCAGGCAGACCAGCGCGCCGACGAGGATCGCCGCGACGGCGAGCGCGCCGAGCACCGGCGCGGCCCAGCGGGCGCCCTCCGGAGCCACCCCGACCGCCACCCGGATCAGGCCGTACGTGCCCATCTTCAGCAGCACCCCGGCGAGCACCACGCTGCCCACGGTGGGCGCCTGGGTGTGCGCGTCCGGCAGCCAGGAGTGCAGCGGCCAGAGCGGACTCTTCACCGCGAAGGCGAGGGCGAGCAGCGTGAACGCGAAGAGCTGGGTGTTCCGGGAGAGCCCGCCACCACCAGTGAGCGTCACGATGTCGGCGGTGCCGGCGGCGGCCACCACCACGTACACGCCGACCAGCAGGAGCACCGAGCCGAGAAGCGTGTAGAGGACGAACTTCCGGGCCGCCCGACGCCGGTCCTCGCCGCCCCAGCCGGCGATGACCGCGTACATGGGCAGCAGGACGACCTCGAAGAAGAGGAAGAAGAGGACCAGGTCCAGGGCGAGGAAGGTGCCCAGGATGCCGACCTCGATCACCAGGAGCAGCGCCACCAGCGCCCGGCCGCTGCCGCCGACCGGCACCCGGTACAGGCTGTAGGCGCAGCAGAGCAGGGTCAGCAGCGCGGTCAGCACCACCAGCGGGTAGGAGATGCCGTCCACCCCCAGGTGGAAGCGCAGCTCCAGCCCGGGCACCCACGGCAGGTCGAGCTGGTGCCAGGGGCGAACCGCGGGCCCGTTCGCCGACCAGGCGAACCAGCCCCGGTCACCGGCGGCGAGCGGCAGCGCGGCGAGCAGGGTGAGCGCGGCGGTCACCGTGCCGACCAGCCGGGCGGCCCGGTCGGCCGGGGTGGCGGCCACCGCCACCGCGCCGAGCGCCGGCAGCGCCAGGACGGCGACCAGCAGGAACTGCCCGAAGGTCATGCGTTCGCTCCGATCAGCGCGGCGGCCAGCCCGATCAGCAGCGCACCGGCCAGCACCGCCGCGGCGGCCCGGGGCAGCGCCGCCCGGTGCAGGGCGGCCAGCCCGGCGCCGAGCCCGGAAGCGGCCCGCCCGGAGCCCTCCACCGCGCCGTCCACCACCCGCTCGTCACCGGCGCGCGTCACCCGGGCGAGCGCCCGGAAGGGACGTACCACCAGGGCGTGCTGGAGGTCGTCGAGCCGGAACGCCGCCGCGAGCAGCGGCCGCGCCGGGCCCAACGCGGCCGCCGGATCGGCGGCCGGATCGCGACGCCACCGCGCCCAGGCCAGGCCGGCCCCGAGCAGCAGCAGCGCCAGCGGCAGCAGCACCGACGGCGCCAGGTGGACCAGCGGCTCGGGTGGCAGCAGGTTCGACGGCTGCTCCGCCGTGGCCGGCGCGGACGGCCGCAGCCGGTCGGCGAACGGGCCGGCGAAGCCGGCGAACCCGAGCAGCGCCGCCGGCACGGCGAGCAGCAGCACCGGCCAGCGCAGGGTGCCCGGCGGGTCGTGCGGATGGGCGAGCGGAGCCCGGCTCTCGCCGAGGAAGGCGCGCAGCAGGAGCCGGGTGGCGTACCAGGCGGTGAGCGCGACGCCGACCAGCCCGGAGAGCCAGACCAGCCAGGCCGTCCAGGTCGGCGTCGGCCCCTCGCCGTCCAACGCGGCCGCCTGCGCCGCAGCGAGCACGCCGTCCTTGCTCCAGAAACCGGCGAGCGGCGGCAGCCCGGCCAGCGCGCCCAACCCGACCACCGTGCACCAGAAGGTGACCGGCATGCCGCGCCGGAGCCCGCCCATCCTGGACATCAGCGTGGTGCCTACGGCGTGGATCACCGCGCCGGCGGCGAGGAAGAGCAGCGCCTTGAACGCGGCGTGGGTGAGCAGGTGGAACAGCGCCGCATCCGGCGCGCCGACGGCGAGCGCACCCGTCATGTAGCCGAGTTGGGAGACCGTCGACCAGGCGAGCACCCGCTTGATGTCGTCCTGGGCGGTCGCCGCGAGCGCGCCCAGCAGCAGCGTGATCGAGGCGAGCACCCCGAGCACGGTCAGCGCGACCGGCGCGGCCTCGAAGAGGGGGAAGAGCCGGGTGACCGCGTACACGCCGGCCGCGACCATCGTGGCGGCGTGGATGAGCGCGCTTATCGGCGTCGGGCCGGCCATCGCGTCGGGCAGCCAGGTTTGCAGCGGGAACTGCGCGCTCTTGCCGGCGACCCCGGCGAGCAGCAGCAGGCAGGCGGCGGTGAGCGTGCCGGACGAGTGGTCGGCGGCGAGCACGTCGGCGATCCGGAAGCTGCCCGCGGAGACGCCGAGCAGCGCGATGCCGAGCAGGAAACCGACGTCACCCACCCGGGTGACCAGGAACGCCTTCATCGCGGCGGCGGGCGCCTCGGGCAGCCGGCGGTCGTGCGCGATGAGCAGGTACGAGCAGAGGCCCATCACCTCCCAGCCGACCAGCAGCAGGAGCAGGTCTCCGGAGACCACCACCAGCAGCATCGCCGCCGTGAAGAGGCTGATCTGCGCGGCGTACGGCGGGTAGCGGTGGTCGACGTCGACGTCGTCGTGCGGACCGCGCTTCAGGTAGCCGATCGAGTAGACCTGCACGGCCAGCGCGACCGCACCGACCGCCACCGCGACCAGCGCGGCGGCGCCGTCCAGCCGGACGCCGAGGCTGACCTCGAGTCCACCCAGCCGCACCCAGGTGGTGCTCGCCTCGGCCGGCGTGTCCAACGTGGCCAGCAGGGCGACGGCGAGCGCCAGTGCAGCGGCGGCGCCGGTCACGCCGAGGACGATCGCCGCGCGCCGGGCCCACGTCTCACCGGCCGCCGCGTCCCGGCCCTGCGCCGTGAGGGCCCGCGGCGAGGGCGGCAGGAGCAGGCCGAGCAGGCCGGCCACCAGCGGTACGACCGGCAGCAGCGCACCGAGCAGCGTGGTCGTGCTCACCGCGCCTCCCGTACGTCGGCGTCCACCGTCGTGGACGGCTCGCTCAACGGCACCTCGTCCACGGAGACGTCGGCCCGCAGCCGGTAGAGCTGGAGCACGATGGCCAGCCCCACCCCGATCTCGGCGGCGGCCAGCACGATGACGAAGAGCGCGAAGACCTGGCCGCTGTGCGGCAGCGCCGCCCGGACCGTGGTGTCGGCGGTGACGAGGATCAGGTTGACCGCGTTGAGCATCAGCTCGACGGACATCAGCACCAGTACCGCGTTACGGCGACGCAGCACACCGTAGGCCCCGAGGCCGAAGAGCAGCGCCGCGGTGACGTACGGGATGACCGGCCTCACCGGCCCACCTCCGTACGGCCCGGTCGCGTGGTGTCGCGCGACCCGCCGGCCGGCCGGCCGATCTCCGGTCGGGAGAGCACCACCGCGCCGACCAGGGCGGAGAGCAGCAGCACCGAGAGCACCTCGAAGGGGAGCACCCAGCTGCGGAAGATCTCCCCGCCGATCCGCTCGGCCGTGCCCGCCGCGGGCAGCTCCACAACGGTCCACCGGTACGCGTCGACGAGCAGTGCGGTCAGCCCCAGCCCGACGCCGCCGCCGATCAGCGCGGCCGGCCAGCCGGGCCGGTCCAGGTCGTCCGAGGCGCCGATCGGCGCCCGGGTGAGCATCACCGCGAAGAGCAGCAGCACCACCACGGCGCCCACGTAGATGAGCACCTGGACCCAGGCCACCAGCTCCGCGGTGAGCACCAGGTAGTCGCCGGCGAGCGCGCCCAGGCAGACGACGAGGTAGAGGCCCGCCCGGACCAGGTGCTTCGTGGTGACCACCAGCACGCCCGAGCCGACCGCCACCGCGCCGAGCGCGAGCAGCAGCACGTCCGCACCGGTCATGTCGTCGCCTCGCCGGACGGGCCCGGGTCGGGACGTACGCCCGGGGCGGTGGGGCGCGCGGCGGGGACCGTCGCCTTGCGGGCGGCGCTGGTCTCCTCCTTGGCCGGCTCGCCGTTCGGGTCGTGTGCGGGTGGGGGCGGGACGGTGTCCATCCACTCCCCGAGGTGGTCCTTGTCGTGCAGCAGGTCCTTGATGTCGTACTCGGCGTACTCGAACTCGGGCGACCAGTAGAGCGCGTCGAACGGGCAGACCTCGATGCAGATCCCGCAGTACATGCAGAGCGAGAAGTCGATGTCGAAGCGGTCGAGCACGTTGCGCTGGCGGGGGCGGGCGGCGCCGGGCACCGCCACCTCCTCCTTGTGCGAGTCGATGTAGATGCACCAGTCCGGACACTCGCGGGCGCAGAGCATGCAGACCGTGCAGTTCTCCTCGAGCAGCGCGATCACTCCGCGCGAGCGGGGCGGCAGCTCGGGGGCCACGTCCGGGTACTGCTGGGTGGTGGAGCGCCGGGTCATCGTCTTCAGCGTGACCGCCAGCCCCTTGACCAGACCCGCACCGGGCAGGCCGCGGTCACCGGCGACGTCGTCCGGCGTGCGCTCGCTGCGGTCGCTCATGCGGACCATCCTGCCCTGTGGCCCCGGCGCGCGCGACCGCCCCCCGAGCCCGGCCGGCGGTACGGTGGACCCGGGGAGAACGACCGCCTGGAAGGACCCGCCATGACCGCCGCGCTGCAGAGCGACTATCCGCCCGAGGGCGGGTGGACAACAAACGATCTGGATGCGCTGCCCGAGGATGGCCGCCGCCGGGAGCTGCTCGATGGAGTGCTGCTGATGTCCCCCTCCCCCACCCGCACTCACCAGACCATCGCGATGCGTCTTGGCGTCGCTCTCGAGGCCGAGTGCCCCGACGACTACGACGTCACCCAGGGAGTCGAGGTGCGGATAAATCGCACCCGGTCCTTCATTCCGGACGTGCTGGTGACCACGTCGGCCGCGGCGGCACGCGAACCGTCGCGGTACGAGCCGCATGAGGTCGTCCTTGCCATAGAGATCGTTTCCCCGAGCACCCGCTCGATAGACCGGGTGCTCAAGCCGGCGCTCTACGCCCAGGCCGGCATCCCGTTCTATTGGCGGGTCGAGACGGAGGACGGCGCGCTGGAGATCGTCACCTATCGAATCGATGCGGTGAACGAGGTCTACACAGAGACCGGCCGGTGGACGAAGTTCGTCGACACCGGTGAGCCCTTCCCGATCAACCTGCCGATCAGCCGGATCACGCTCCGGGGCCGCTGACCGCCGGGGGGATCATCTCGACACCGAGCTGCTGGAGCACCTGGAACAGCTCGTTGACGCTCCACACGTCGACGATCCGCCCGTTCGTGTCGAAGCGCAGGAACGACGCCCCGGAGTAGCTGGCCACCCGTCCCGTCGGTGGCACCGGCCCGAACTGCCCGACCTGGGTGCCGGCGGCCCGCCAGTGCACGGCCGCCCGGTCCCCGTCGGCGACCAGGTCGACGATCTTGTAGCGGAGGTCCGGGAAGGCGGCCCGACGTTCCCGATGCCACGCCAGGGTGGCCTCCGGGCCGGTGCCGCCCAGCCCCGGGCACTCGGGCGCGATCAGCTCGTACGCGGACTCCTCGCGACCGGCGTTCCACACGTCGGCGATGAGTCGCCGCGCCGCCGCCTCCGTGTCGATCACAGGAGGCAGCGTAGCGCCGGGCTCGTGCCGCGCACGCCGGCGCTCGCGGCGGTCGCCCCGCCGGCAACCGGTCGAGCCGCCAGAATGGGACGAGGCGACAGGATCGGAGGGCGGCGTGGGTACCAGCAGCGAGGCCGACAGGACCGAGACCGACGACGAGGTGCTGCAACGCACCGGCGGCAAGTACGTGGAGCCAGGTGGTGAGTTCACCCGCGACCAGCGCTACATAGCCACGCGGATCACCGCCGACGGGCGGGACGGCTACCCGGTGGAGCCCGGCCGGTACCGGCTCGCGGTCAGCCGGGCCTGCCCCTGGGCGAACCGCCTGATCATCGTCCGCCGGCTGCTCGGCCTGGAGGACGCGATGTCGATGGCGGTGGCCGGTCCGACGCACGACAAGCGGAGCTGGACGTTCGACCTCGACCCGGGTGGGCGGGACCCGGTGCTCGGCATCGAACGGCTCGCCGAGGCGTACTTCAAGCGGTTCCCCGGCTACGAACGGGGCATCACGGTGCCGGCGATCGTGGACGTGCCGACCGGGCGGGTGGTGACCAACGACTACGCGCAGATGAGCCTCGACCTCTCCACCGAGTGGACGGCGTACCACCGGGAGGGCGCGCCAGAGCTCTACCCGCAGCGGCTGCGCGACGAGATCGACGAGGTCAACGACGTGGTGTTCCGGGACGTCAACAACGGCGTCTACCGGTGTGGCTTCGCCGGCAGCCAGGAGGCGTACGAGACGGCATACCACCGGCTCTTCGACCGGCTGGACTGGCTGAGCGAGCGGCTGGCCGGGCAGCGCTACCTGGTCGGCGACACCATCACCGAGGCCGACGTGCGGCTCTTCACCACGCTGGCCCGCTTCGACCCGGTCTACCACGGCCACTTCAAGTGCAACCGGCAGAAGCTCGCGGAGATGCCGGTGCTGTGGGCGTACGCCCGGGACCTCTTCCAGACCCCCGGCTTCGGCGACACGATCGACTTCGACCACATCAAGCGGCATTACTACGAGGTGCACCGGGACATCAACCCGACCGGGATCGTGCCGCTCGGGCCCGACCTGGCCAACTGGCTCACGCCGCACGAACGGGAGTCGCTCGGCGGGCGCCCGTTCGGCGACGGCACCCCGCCCCCGCCGCCGGCCGAGCGCGTCGATCCCGCGCACACCCCGCTGCGCTGACCGGCATCGCCGGTGCGGGTCCCCTCCCGTCGGAGGGGGCCCGCCCTCACAGGGCGACGCGGACGGCGACGGTGAGGACCAGCTGCGCCAGGGACGCCGGAACGAGGACCAGCCAGCAGAGCCGCTGGAGCTGGTCCTCGCGCAGCCGGGGGTACGACACCCGGAGCCAGATGATCACGAAGGAGACGGCGAAGACCTTGAGCAGCGTCCAGAGCCAGCCGAGTTGGTCGTCGGCGAACGGCCCGTGCCAACCGCCGAGGAAGAGCACGGTGGTGAGCGCCGCGATCACCACGATGCCGACGTACTCGGCCAGCAGGAAGAACGCGAAGCGCAGCCCCGTGTACTCGGTCAGGTAGCCGAAGACCAGTTCGGAGTCGGCGATCGGCATGTCGAACGGCGGGCGGCGGATCTCGGCGAGCCCGGCCACGAAGAAGATGATCATCGCGGGCGCCTGCCAGAGCAGCCACCAGGGCCGCCAGGCCTCGACGATGCCGGAGAGGCTGAGCGTGCCGGCCGCCATCGCCACCGACGCGGCGGCCAGCACCAACGGCAGCTCGTAACCGAGCAGCTGCGCGGCGCCCCGCACCCCGCCGAGCAGGCTGTACTTGTTGGCCGAGGCCCAGGCCGACATCAGCACGGCCAGCACCCCGACGCCCACCACCGCGAGGACGAAGAAGAGCCCGACGTCCAGCGGCTGCCCGACCAGGTCGTTCGGGCCGAGCGGGATCACCAGGAGCACGAGCAGGTACGGCAGCAGCGCGACCACCGGAGCCAACCGGAAGACGGAACGGTCCGCCTCGCGCGGGGTCACGTCCTCCTTCTGCACGAACTTGAGCCCGTCGGCGACGAGCTGCGCCCAGCCGTGGAACGCGCCCGCGTACATCGGGCCGAGCCGGCCCTGCATGTGCGCCATCACCTTGTGCTCGGCCTGACCGACCAGCAACGGCAGGACGAGGAAGGCGCCGAGCACCGCGGCGACCCGAATCAGCAGCTCGACCCAGATCGGCATCAGGAGCCGTCCCCGTCGGCTTCGGTGCGGTCGGCCGCGTCGGTCGGCGGGGCCGGGCGCGCCGGTCGGTCCGTACGCCCGGGGCGGGCTCCCGGCGCCGGCCGGGCGGGCCGGTCACCGGCCGGGCGGGCCGGTGTGCCGCCCCGCGGCCGCTCCCCCGCGCCACCGGCACCGGCCGGGGTGGGCGTGGTGCCCCACTCCCCCGGCGCGGGCACGCCCGGTGGGCGGATCGGCCGACGTCCACCGCCCGCCTCGGACTCGCCCGGCTCCTTCGCGCCCGGCCAGGGCTTGGCCACCCGGGAGGCCAGCACGAACTCCTTGCGCAGCGGATGTCCCTCGAACTCGGGCGGCAGCAGCAGCGGACGCAGACCGGCGTGGCCGGCGAAGTCGATGCCGAACATCTCGTGCGTCTCACGCTCGTGCCAGTCGGCCCCGGGATAGAGGTCGACCACCGAGGCGACCGTGGACGCCTCGCGCGGCACCCGGGTGCGCAGCAGCAGGCCGTGCCGGCGGCGGGTCGACCAGAGGTGGGCGACCACGTCGAACCCGTCGGCGAGCTCGTCCACGGCCGAGAGCCAGTCGAAGAAGTCGCAGTTCAGCTCCGCGTCGTCGCGGGCCGCCCGGACGGCGTCACGCCAGCTCGCCGCCGGCACGTCCACCGTGGCGCGGGCGTGCCGGCCGCCACCGGAGACCGACGGGGTGGGTTCGGCCGGCGCGAGCAGCTCAGCCATCCGGCTGCCGACCTCTTCCGGAGTCATGCGCTGATCCTAGGTGTTCTGTCCACGGACGTTGGTGACAGGACTTAGATCTTGAAATGGGTGAGGACCTCCGGGTGAGGTGGAGCTTGTCGAAGGTTCCGCACCACCCAGGAGGTCCTCGTGACCCACGCTAATG
>NZ_RAZS01000020.1:0-14672 GCF_003626545.1 Micromonospora musae | reverse complement strand
GAGGCCGGGAGGCCGGGAGGCCGGGAGGCCGGGAGGCCGGGAGGCCGGGAGGCCGGGAGGCCGGGAGGCCGGGAGGCCGGGAGGCCGGGAGGCCGGGAGGCCGGGAGGCCGGGAGGCCGGGAGGCCGAGGGCCGGGAGGCCGGGGGCCGGGAGGCCGGGGGCTCCAGCGCGGTCGACACCCCGCCGCCGGCGAGCCGGGCCGGGGAGGGCCGCACCGGGCGGTCGGGCGGTCCGTAGGCTGGCGGGCCCCGACCGACGCGCTCGCCCACGCGAACTGGAGTACCCATGTCCGACGGGCCGCCGCCCTCCGATCCGTCGCCACCCGCTCCGCAACCCGAGCCCCAACCCTGGGCGCCACTCGATCCGGCATCGGCCGGGGAGAACACGGCGCGGCCGGATCTCTGGCTCGCAACCCCACTCCATTCGCCCGCTCCGACGGCCGACGCGACGTCGGCGCCGATCGTCGATCTCGGCGGCGGCGTCGCGTACCCGGTCACCGGTGACGCACGGCCCCGCGCGCGGCGGGGCCGGCGGCTCGTCGGCGCGCTCCTCGCCGGGGCGCTCCTGCTCGTCGGCGGCGTCGCACTCGGTGCGCGCCTCTTCGACCCGCCCGCGGACCACGCCCAGGCCGACCCGTTCGCCGACGACCTGTCGGCGGAGAGCGGGGACGGCGACACGGCCACGGACGGCGGGGACGGCGACACGGCCGCGGACGGCGAGGACGGCGACACGGCCACGGACGGCGAAGACGGCGACACGGCCACGGACGCCACCTCGGCGCCGACCCCCTCGGCCAGCCCCGCCACCACCCCGTCCGGCGGTCCCGGCCTGATCTCGGTGGTCTACGAGGTGACCGGCCGCGGGCGGGCCGACATCCTGTACTACGACGCGAACGGCGTCCCCGTCTGGTTGGACGCGAGGTCGTTGCCCTGGCGCAGGAGCATCCGTACCGATCATCGCGACCAGGTGGTGTTGCAGGCCAGCCGGATCGCCGGCACCGGGGACACGCTCACCTGCTCGGTCCGGGTCGACGGTGGCGCCCCGATCACCGAGAAGGTGGGGGTCGCGGGCTCGCGGGCCAGCTGCTCCGGTGGAGCGGTCGGTTGAGCCGCGGCCGGGAAGTCGTAGGCTGGCGGGCGTGACGACGACCGCCGATGTCGATCCGCTGGTGGCCCGGATGCGGCCGTTCGGCACGACCATCTTCGCCGAGATGTCCGCGCTCGCCGTACGCACCGGCGCGGTCAACCTGGGCCAGGGCTTCCCGGACACCGACGGCCCGCCGGAGATGCTCGCCGCCGCCGCCGAGGCGCTGCGCTCCGGGCAGAACCAGTACCCGCCGGGCCCGGGCATCCCCGCCCTACGCGCGGCGGTGGCGGCCCATCAGCGCCGGTTCTGGGGGCTGGAGTACGACCCGGACGGCGAGGTCGTGGTGACCGCGGGCGCCACCGAGGCGGTCGCCGCCGCGATCCTCGCCCTCTGCGAGCCGGGCGACGAGGTGGTCTGCTTCGAGCCGTACTACGACTCGTACGCCGCCTCCATCGCCCTGGCCGGCGCGGTCCGCCGCCCGGTGACGTTGCGCCCGGTCGACAATGGCCGGTACGCCTTCGACCCGGAGGCGCTGCGCGCGGCGTTCGGGCCGCGGACCCGGCTGGTGCTGCTGAACTCGCCGCACAACCCGACCGGGAAGGTCTTCACTCCGGCCGAGCTGGCGCTCGTCGCCGAGCTGTGCCAGGAGCACGACGCGTACGCGGTGACCGACGAGGTCTACGAGCACCTGGTCTTCACCGACGCCTCCGCCCCGCACCTGCCCCTCGCCACGCTGCCGGGTATGCGGGAACGCACCCTGCGGATCTCCTCCGCCGGCAAGACGTTCTCCTGCACCGGGTGGAAGATCGGCTGGGCGAGCGGACCGGCGCGGCTGGTCTCCGCGCTGCTCCGGGTGAAGCAGTTCCTCACCTTCGTCAACGCAGCGCCGCTGCAGCCTGCGGCGGCGGTGGCGCTGGGCCTGCCGGACGAGTACTTCAGCGGGTTCCGGGCCGGGCTGCAGGCGCGGCGAGACCAGCTGGTCGAGGGCCTGAACGACGCCGGCTTCGACGTGCTCGCCCCGGAGGGCACGTACTTCGTCACCGCCGACGTCACGTCGCTCGGCGGCCGGGACGGGGTGGAGTTCTGCCGTTCGCTGCCGCAGCGGTGCGGGGTGGTCGCGGTGCCGACCCAGGTCTTCTACGACGACGCCGAGGCCGGGCGGCGGCTGGTCCGCTTCGCCTTCTGCAAACGGCCCGAGGTGCTGACCGAGGCGGTCACCCGCCTGCGCCGACTCGCCGCGGGCTGACCTCCGGACGGCCGGGCCGGGTCACCCGGCGATCCGGGTCGGGCCCGCCCCCTCCTCGGAGGGCTTCACCGGACGGGCCGCCGCCATCGTGGAGAGCACCGAACCGCCGTCGGCGAGCAGCACCGACTCCGCGTCGTCGATGAAGGCGAGATCGGCCTCGACGTGTCGACACGCGGCGGCGAGCAGCAACCCGACCACCGGGTCGCCGGCCGTACGCCGCAGACCGTCGAGGTTGCGCAGCTCCCGCAGCAGGTGCCCGCGCTGGCTGCCGAGGACCGTCCGTACGGTCTGCGCGGCGCCGGAGCGGGCGGCGGCGGTCACCTTCAGGAAGAAGTCGTCCCGGAACCCACCGCTGCGCGGACTCGGCTCGCCGAGCCAGCGGTCCAGCTCGACGCGCCCGGCGTCGGTTATCTCGTAGACCACCCGGTCCGGCTTGGTGGGCTGCTCCTCACGGTGCGCGACCACCAACGCGTCCCGCGACAAGCGGTCGAGGATCTGGTAGAGGTGCCCGATGTTCAACGGGCCCCACTGTGGACCGACGGAGTTCTCGAACTCGCCCTTCAGCTCATAGCCGTAGCTGGGCCCGCCGGCCAGCAACGCCAGGACAGCGTGCTGGATCGCCATCATCCCCTCCAATTCCGGTCTTGCATTGTGACAATGTAACGCGCAGAGTGATGGGCAGCACAACGGGGAGGCGCGAACATGCTCAGGTTCATCTGGGGTCAGCTTCGCGGCCGTGCGGGACGGTCGGTGGCGCTCATGGTCGGCGTGCTCGTGGCGACGACCGGGTTCGTGGTGCTCACGGGCGCCACCACCACCTCCCGTCTCGACGTCACCGGCACCGTCGAGCGCAACACCCGCGTCGCCTACGACATCCTCGTCCGGCCTCAGGGGACACGCACCCCCCTGGAGGCCGAGCGCGGACTGGTCCGTCCGAACTACCTCTCCGGCCACTTCGGCGGCATCACGACGCAGCAGTACGAGCAGGTCAAGGCCGTCCCCGGCATCGACGTGGCAGCGCCGATCGCGATGCTCGGCTACTCGACCACCCTGGTGCCGACCCCACTGGACCTCACCGACGCCGTCGACCGGTCACTGGATCGGCAGGTGATCCGGGTCGATCCGACCTTCGTGGCCGAGCGCGGGCTCTCCACCGCGCCCGGCAAGCCCCGCTACGTGTACGTGACCAAGCACCCGCTGATCTATCCCCGGCTCGACCCGCCGTTCGACAGCGACGCGGTCCCGTACTCCGACGGCCGCTCGTACTCCGCGGAGGCGAGCTGCGGACTCGTTCCCCGTGAGGTGCTGCCGAACGGGCGCAGCCTTGCCGTCTGCGACCCGCGATTCGCCCTGCTGGGAAGCCCCAGCACCTACTCCGAGCGTGCGGAGTGGACCGTCGACGCGGTACGTCTGCTGCCGGACGGCCGCTTCGAGAGCATGCCGGGCGTGCTGGTGACCGGAGGGTCCGGCCCGTCACCGGCCGTCTCCGACCGGCTGCGCATGGCGTACGACCTGACCGTGCCGTTCCTGCTCGCCGCGGTGGACCCGGCAGCCGAGGAGCGGTTGGTCGGCCTCGGTGGTGCCGTGATCGAGGGACGAGTCGTCGGCCCGCACGACACGGTCGACGTCAAGCGCCTCGGCACCGCGGTCACCCTCGCCACCCCGGTGCTCGTCACGAGTCGGCCCTTCTTCGACGCGGCACTGGCGGCCCGGCTCACCCGGCTGCCCGGGGTCAGTCCGGCCGGCGTGTCGGTCATCGACCTGGAGCACACGCTGGGCCGCGCCAGCGGGATCGCGGCCGGATCGGACCGGTACGACGTCGCCGCCGGCTATCGGGCGAAGCTCGCCGAAGGGCTCTCCGAGACCGGCTGCTGTTACGGGCAGCTGCAGGCCATCGTGCAGTCCGGTGACGTGCAGTACGAGCGTCGGCCCGACGGCACACTACGCGCGCGCCCGCAGCCACCCGCCGAACCCACGGCCTACGGCGACGAGACCACCGCCAGTCCACTCCCCCGGCCCTGGCTCTCCGAGGACCAGCCCACCCGAGCGGTACGCCGGTTACCGCTGCCCGACGGCGGCAACGCGCCCCAGCGTTACTGGCGTGCGGTCGGTGTCTTCGACCCGGGCAAGTTGGCCGGGTTCAGCGACGTCGGCAGGGTGCCCCTGGAGACCTATCAGGCGCCGGTGGCACAAGGGGCCGACGACGAGAGCCGGGCCGCGTTGGGCGGGCAGCCCCTGGAGCCGAGTGGCAACCCGGCCGGCTACCTCGCCGCCCCTCCGCTGCTGCTCACCAACCTCGGCAGCGTGCCGACGCTCCTGAAGGGCGGCCCTGTCCCGCAGGTCGAGGCACCGATCAGCGCCATCCGCGTCCGGGTCGCCGACGTGTCGGGCTACAACGAACGCTCCGCCGAACGCGTCCGGCTGATCGCCGAGCAGATCGCCAGGACGACCGGCCTGGACGTCGACATCACCCTCGGCTCCTCACCCGCGCCGCAGATCGTGGAACTGCCCTCCGGATCGTTCGGACGGCCCCTGCTGCGGTTGACCGAGCACTGGTCGGCGCTCGGCGTGGCGTCGGTCATCGCGCAGGCGGTGGACCGCAAGAGCGTGGTGCTCTTCTTCCTGGTGCTGGTGGTCTGCGCGCTGTTCCTCGGCAACGCGGTCAGCGCTGCGGTCCGGGACCGCAGGCCGGAGTTGGCGGTGCTCGCCTGTCTCGGCTGGCCGGTCCGCCGGATCGGCGCACTGATCCTCGGCGAGGTCGCCGTGCTCGGGCTCACGGCGGGCCTGCTCTCGCTGGCCCTCGCGGTGCCGATCGGTACCGCGCTCGGCATCGACGTGGACTGGTGGCGGGCCGCGCTGGCCGTGCCCGTGGCGCTGCTCCTCGCCCTGGCCGCGGGAGTGGTGCCGGCGCTGCGGGCGGCGCGCGCCCACCCGGCCGGCGCGCTCCGCCCGGTGGTGGCGGGCGCTCGCTGGGTACGCCGCCCGCGCACCCTCGCCGGCGTCGCCCTGGCCAATCTGCTCCGGACCCCCGGACGGACGCTTCTGGGAGCCGGTGCCCTGGCGATCGGGGTGGCCGCGCTGACGCTGGTCGCCGCCGCCGCGTACGCCTTCCGCGGGGCGATCGTCGGCAGCCTGCTCGGCGACGTGGTCTCGCTGAGCGTGCGCGGTGCGGACGCGGCGGCGGCTGCGGCCACGGTGTTGCTCGGCGCCGCGGCGGTGGCGGACGTGCTCTACCTCAACATCCGCGACCGGGCCGCCGAACTGGCCACGTTGCGCGCGGTCGGGTGGACCGACGCTGCGCTCGCCCGGCTGATCGGCTATGAGGGGCTGGCGTTGGGTGTCGCGGGCGCGGTGACCGGGGCGGCGGTGGGGCTGGGCGGGGCGGCCTGGATGGTCGGCGACCTTCCCGCCGCGCTGGTCCTGGTCGCGGTGCTGGTCGCAATGGCCGGAGTACTGGTGACGACCGTCGCCGCCCTGGTGCCCACCACCCTGTTGCGCCGCCTGCGTACGGCGCGCCTACTGGCAGAGGAGTAGACGATGAGCGAGCAGACCGGCAGCACCGTCTCGGTGGAGCGCCTGGCCCGGCGGTTCGGCAGCGGGGCGGAGCAGATCACGGCGGTCGACGACGTCTCGTTGACGATCGCGGCGGGTTCGGTGGTGGCGCTGACCGGGCCCAGCGGGTCGGGCAAGTCGACGCTGCTGCACCTGATCGGCGCGATCGAGCAGCCCGACGAGGGGACCATCACCGTCGACGGAGTGGAGATCAGCGGCCTGCGCCGGGCAGGTCTGGCGCGTTACCGGCAGCGGGTGGGCTTCGTCTTCCAGCGCTACCACCTGCTCCCCGCGCTCACCGTGCTGGACAACGTGCTCGCGCCCGTGCTGCCTCGTCGCGGTCGTACCGACCACCTGGCCCAGGCCCGGGAACTGCTCGACGCCGTCGGCCTCGCCGAGCGGGAACGGGCCCTGCCGGCACAGCTCTCCGGCGGCCAGCAGCAGCGGGTCGCCATCGCCCGCGCGCTGATGGGCGGTCCCGGCCTGCTCCTCGCCGACGAGCCCACCGGCAACCTCGACTCGACCACCGGCGCGCAGATCCTCGACCTCCTGCTCGGCCTGCGCGACCGGCACGGCATGACGATCGTGCTCGCCACCCACGAGCGGGCCATCGCCGCCCGCTGCGACCGGCTGATCCGGCTCGGCGACGGTCGGGTGGTCGAGGACCTCGACCTCACCGAGGGAGAGGAGCCGGCGGAGACCTTCGACCGGGCCGCCCGGCTGCGGCTCTGAGGCGGCGGGCGGCTCGGCTGCGGCTCTGAGGCGGCGGGCGGCCCGTCAGGGCGGCTCTCCAACCCGGAAGCGGGACCTGCGACCTGACGGAGAGGCGGGACGCGATGCTCGGATTCATCTGGCGCCAGCTACGCGGGCGAGCCGGACGGTCGATAGCCCTGGCGACCGGAGTGCTGGTGGCGACCACCGGCTTCATCGTGCTCACCGGCGCCACCACGGCGTCCCGGCTCCAGGTGATCGGCACGGTCGAACGGGACAGCGCGGCCGCGTACGACGTCCTGGTCCGGCCGAAGGGGAGCCGCACCGCGCAGGAGGCGGCGCGGGGACGGGTGCAGCCCAACTACCTCTCCGGGCTCTTCGGCGGCATCAGCCCGGCGCAGTACCGGCAGGTCGCCGCCGTCGACGGGGTGGAGGTCGCGGCGCCGATCGCGATGCTCGGTCACTCGATCCGGTGGGTGCCGGTGGAGGTCGACCTCACCGCCGCTGTGGACCGTGACGCCGACCGCCAGGTGATCCGCATCGACCCGACCTTCAGCGCCGAACGCGGGCTGTCCCGCGCGGCGGCCCGCCCGCTCTACGTCTACGTCACCCGCAACGAGGTGGCCCAACCGGTCGGGCCGATAGATTCCCTCACCGGTCCCGTCCCGCACACCAACGGCAGGTCCTATCCGCTCGCCCACTGCGACGGCGCGATCTCCGGAGGCGCCCTGGAGGTCCTTCCCGACGGCCGTACGGAGCCGATCTGCGGAATACCCCAACCCGTCGGCGCGCCCGGCAGCTCGCGATCGGAGCTGGAGAACACCGGATTCTGGACGTTCCAGCTCCGCCCCGACGGGCGGTTCGCGGACGTGGAGATGGCGTACGACGGAGAAGTGCCGACGGGAACGTTCCGCCCGCGCGTGCGGGACCGCCTGACGGTACCCGTCTCGGCGCACGTGCCGTTCCTGCTCGCGGCCGTCGATCCGCCGGCCGAGGAGCGGCTCGTGGGGCTCAGCAGCGCCGTGGTGCAGGGCCGGGCACTGCGCCCGGACGACCTGCCGAGGGACCTGCCCGGGATACAGAACCGGCAGTTCCCGGTGCTGGCGACGAGCCGGCCGTACGTCGACGGCAACATCTCGGTGGCCTTCACCCGGCTCCGTCCCGATCGGGTGGCCGGCCTCTCCGAGACGGCGGTGAGCAGAGCGTTGGAGGCCGCCGAGGCGATCCCGGCCGGATCCGTCCGGCTGGACGTCGCGGCCGCCCAGGAGGCGCAGTTGGCGAAGGCGCTCCGGGACAGTGGCAGTTGCTGCTTCGGCGAGCTGCGGTCGGTGCTGCAGGCGGGCCCGCCCGGCTACGAGGAGCTGCCCGACGGCACGCTGCGGGCCCGCGCAGTCGACCCCGATCCCGGCGTGTACGGGGAGGCCCGCGAACGCGACATGCCCGTGCCCTGGCTCGGGGCGGACACGTCGTTCCGCACGCTGCACAGGCTGGAGACGCGTGGGCTCGGCGGGCGGAAGATGCCGGGATGGGAGCCCGTCGGCGTCTTCGACCCCGAGCGGCTGACCCGGTTCGGCGACCTGTCCCGGGTGCCGTTGGAGACGTACGAGCCGCCGACGGCCGAGGGAGCGGACGAGCCCAGCCGGACGGCCCTCGGCGATCAGCCGTTGTTCCCCGGCGGAAACCCCGCCGGCTACCTGAGCACGCCCCCGTTCCTGCTGACCAACCTGGAGTCCCTGCCGAAGCTGTTGGAGGGGGCGCCCCGGGCGCAGCGCGACGCGCCGATCAGCGCCGTCCGGGTACGCGTCGAGGACGTCGACGGTTACAGCGAGCACTCCGCGGAACGGGTCCGTCTGGTGGCCGAGCAGATCGCCGAGGCCACCGGGCTGGACGTGGACATCACCCTCGGCTCCTCCCCCGCCCCGCAGACCGTCGAGCTGCCCGCCGGCTCCTTCGGCCGTCCCGAGCTGCGGCTGACCGAGAACTGGTCCGCCCTCGGGGTCGGGTCCGTCATCGTGCAGGCCGTCGACCGCAAGAGCGTGCTGCTCTTCCTGCTCGTACTGGTCGTGTGCGCGCTCTTCCTGGGCAACGCGGTGACCGCTGCGGTCCGGGACCGCAGGTCCGAGCTGGCGCTGCTCGCCTGCCTCGGCTGGTCGGCCCGGCGGATCAGCCTGCTCGTCCTCGGCGAGGTGGCCACCCTCGGCCTCGTCGCCGGGCTGCTCTCCGTCGCCCTGGCGACCCCGATCTCCGCCGCGCTCGGAATCGACGTCGGCTGGTGGCGGGCGCTGCTCGCCGTACCGGTGGCGCTGCTGCTGGCGCTGGTCGCCGGCCTGACCCCGGCGCTGCTTGCCAGTCGCGCGCATCCGGCCGCCGCGCTACGTCCCGCGGTGGCCGCCGTCCGCCGTGGTACCCGGCCCCGCACCCTGTTCCAGTTGGCCCTCACCAACCTCGCCCGTACGCCGGGGCGCACCCTGCTCGGTGCGGGTGCCCTGGCCATCGGCGTCGCGGCGCTGACCCTGGTCGGCACCGTCTCGTACGCCTTCCGCGGCGCGGTCGTCGGCAGCCTGCTGGGGGACGCGATCTCGCTCGACGTCCGCGGAGCGGACCTGATCGCCGCGGCGGCGACCATGCTGCTCGGCGCGGCCGCCGTGGCCGACGTGATCTACCTCGGGGTCCGCGACCGCGCTGCGGAGCTGGCCACGCTCCGCGCGATCGGCTGGACCGATGGGGCGCTCGCCCGGCTCATCGCCTACGAGGCGCTCGCGCTCGGAGCGCTGGGCGCCGGCAGCGGGGCCCTGCTGGGTCTGCTGGGCGCGGTGGGCCTCATCGGCGCGCTCCCCGCCGGTCTGCTGCTGGTGGCCGGTGTCACGGCGGTCGCCGGCATCGTCGTGAGCGGCCTGGCGGCGCTCCTGCCGGCGGCCCTGCTACGTCGACTGCCGGCCGCGCGGCTGCTCGCCGAGGAGTGACGAGCAGCCGGTGTGGCCCCTGCCGGACCGGTCAGGAGGCCGGACTGGCGGTGCGGACCTGCTCGGCGATGCGCTCGGCGACCGACCGGGCCGTCGCCTCGGTGGCGGCCTCGACCATCACCCGGACCAGCGGCTCGGTGCCGGAGGGGCGCAGGAGCACCCGGCCGGTGCCGCCCAGCTCGTTCTCGGCCCGCTCGACCTCGGCACGTACCGCCGGAGCGGCGGCGCCGACGGTGCGGTCGCCGACCGGCACGTTGATCAGCACCTGCGGCAGCTTGGTCACCACGGCGGCGAGCTCGGCCAGGGAACGCCCGGTGGCCGCCATCCGGGACATCAGGTGCAGGCCGGTCAGCACGCCGTCGCCGGTGGTCGCGTAGGCGGGCATGACGATGTGCCCGCTCTGCTCGCCGCCGAGGGCGAGCCCGGACGCGCGCAGCTCCTCCAGGACGTACCGGTCGCCGACCTTCGTCTCGACCAGCCGGATGCCCTCGGCGGACATCGCCAGCCGGAGCCCGAGGTTGCTCATCACGGTCGCGACGAGCGTGTCGTCGGTGAGCGCCCCGGCCTCCCGCATGGCGAGCGCGAGGATCGCCATGAGCTGGTCGCCGTCGACCTCGTCGCCGTCGGCGGTCACCGCCACACAGCGGTCGGCGTCGCCGTCGTGCGCGATGCCCAGGTGCGCGCCGTGCTCGACGACCGCGGCGCGCAACGCCTCGATGTGGTTGGAGCCGCACTCGTCGTTGATGTTGAGCCCGTCGGGCTCGGCGTGGATGGCGATCACCTCGGCGCCGGCCTCCCGGTACGCGACCGGGGCGACGTCGGCCGCCGCGCCGTTGGCGCAGTCGACCACGACCTTGATCCCGTCGAGCCGGTGCGGCACGGTCCCGACCAGGTGCTGCACGTAGTGGTCGGCCCCGTCGAGCAGGTCGTGCACCCGCCCGACGCCGGCACCGACCGGGCGGTCCCAGGCCGAGGTGGCGTTCGCCTCGATCGCCGCCTCGATCTTCATCTCCAGCTCGTCGGGGAGCTTGTGCCCGCCGGCGGCGAAGAGCTTGATCCCGTTGTCCGGCATCGGGTTGTGCGACGCGGAGAGCATCACGCCCAGGTCGGCCTTGGCCTCCGCGGTCAGGTACGCCACCGCCGGGGTGGGCAGCACCCCGACGCGGATCACCGTGGCACCGGCGCTGGTGAGGCCCGCGACGACGGCGGCCTCCAGCATCTCGCCGCTGGCCCGGGTGTCCCGCCCGACCACCGCGACCGGGGGATGACTCCGGTCGGTCTCGGCGAGTGTGTGCGCGGCGGCGACCGCCACGGCGAGCGCCAGCTCGGGTGTGAGATCCACGTTCGCGCGTCCGCGGACGCCGTCCGTACCGAACAACCGACCCATACCCGCCAAACCTCCGATGACGCGGTCGACAGAGAAGAAGCGAAACGGCCGGCCCCACCTCCCGTCGAAAGGAGGCGGACCGGCCGTCCGTCAGGCGTACAACGCGCTGGTGATGATCAGCGCTTCGAGTACTGAGGAGCCTTGCGGGCCTTCTTGAGGCCGTACTTCTTGCTCTCCTTGACCCGGGCGTCCCGGGTCAGGAAGCCGGCCTTCTTCAGCGCCGGGCGGTCGTCGGGCTCGTTGACGATCAGAGCCCGGGCGATGGCCAGGCGGAGCGCGCCGGCCTGACCGGTGATGCCGCCACCGCGCAGGTTGGCGATGACGTCGAACGCCTCCGGCTTCTCGGCGGTCACCAGCGGATCCTTGATCAGCTGCTGGTGGACCTTGCTCGGGAAGTAGGCCTCGAGGTCCCGGCCGTTGCAGGTGATCTTGCCGGTGCCCGGCACGATGCGAACCCGGACGATGGCCTCCTTGCGGCGGCCCACGGTCTGGATCGGGCGGTCACCACGAGGCGCGCGGGCGACGGGCGCCGGCGCCTCGGTGGCCTCGGGGGCGACCTCGGTGGCGGTGATGTCGGTCATGCTGATTCCTTCGCCCGCGCTCACTGCGCGATCTGCTTGATCTCGAACGGCACCGGCTGCTGGGCGCCGTGCGGGTGCTCGGCACCGGCGTAGACCTTCAGCTTCTTGATGAGCTTACGGCCGAGCTTGTTGTGCGGCAGCATCCCCTTGACAGCCAGCTCGATGGCCCGCTCGGGACGCTTGGTCAGCAGCTCGTCGTAGCCGACCTGCTTCAGACCACCCGGGTAACCGGAGTGGCGGTAGGCGATCTTCTGCTGACGCTTGTTGCCGGTCAGCGCCACCTTGCCCGCGTTCACGATGACGACGAAGTCGCCCGTGTCGACGTGCGGCGCGAAGGTCGGCTTGTGCTTGCCACGCAGCAACGTGGCGGCGTGGGTGGCCAGGCGGCCCAGCACGACATCAGAAGCGTCGATGACGTGCCACTGACGCTCGATCTCACCCGGCTTCGGGCTGTACGTACGCACAGGTCTACCTTGTCTCGTCGTCGGTCTGGGGTCGCGCGCCGGGTCACCAGGCGCGCACGAACGACCAAGCGTACCTGAAGCGGCACGCCTCTGGATGTCGTACAACAGCAGGCAACGATACCCGGAGCCCGGTCGGCTGGTCAAAGCGGGGTCCTGCCCGACGTGTCACCGGCGGAAGTCACGGCCCCCGGTCACGCTCGGCGGCCGGAGCAGCCGGGCCGGCGGGGAGCCTACCGGCCCCGGCCGGGCGCCGCCGAGCGGGGCTCAGAGCTGCTGCAGGATGCGCAGCGCCCGGCCGACCAGGTGCATCGTGTCGGCGTCGGCGACGTCCACGCACTCGGTGAACCACTTCTTCAGGGGCGAGGAGAGGCGGTCGGGCATCACCACGTACCCACCCATGGGCACGGCGAGCGGCGAGTCGCGCAGCAGCGCCTGCTCGACCACCTCGACCACGATCACGATGGGCACCTCGGTGGAGTTGTAGACGTCCGAGCTGATCACCAGCCCGAGCCGTTCCCGGGCACCCTCGATGCGCCAGACCTCTCCCCTACGCAGCACGCCGACGCCCGCGGAAGAGCAGGTCGTCGACCATGCCCACCTCGCGCGCGTCGGCGAGGGCGGCCGACTCGAGATCCATTCCGGCGCGGCCGACAGCGGCGGCGTGCGCGGCGAAGACCTCCCGGAGCGCCTTCTCCCGGGCGGCCTGGTCCATCCACGCGGAGAGCGACATGCCCTCGCGCCTGGCGAACCGGCGCGCCTCCTCGATCGTCTCGTCGGAGAACGACAGCGTCACCTTGGCGGTCATGCCGGGAAGATTACCCAGCGGTATGACCGCCAGTCATCCCCGCCGCCGTGAATCGGCAAACCGGCGATCGGTTCGTGTTTCGGGATGAATCGGTCCAACCCGGCCTCCGAGAACCTGGACGGGTCCCGTCGACGGTGATCGCGCCCCGATCAGGGCGCCCGGCGCCGGCCGCGGACGGGATCAGGGGCGGTGACCACCGAAGACGGCGAAGCGCCACTCCTTGAAGAAGCAGTCCACGTCGACGAGGCCGGCGTCGGTGAGCCAGCCGCACTGGTCGGCCACCGTCGCCGGCCGGTCGTGCCGCATCCGCTCCCGGGCGGCCGCGATCTCGTCGGCTGTCGCGCCGAGCTCGATGATCCGCGCCGTCCACACGTCGTCGTAGCGCCGGTCCAGCTCGGGCGTCGGGCCGGCAACCTGCTCGGCGTTGACGAAGACCCCACCCGGCACGAGCGCGTCCGCGGCCCGCCGGTAGAGCGTCCGCTTTCCGGCGTCGTCGAGGTGGTGGACGGCCAACGCGCTGACCACCGCGTCGTACCGGCCTGCGGGAAGTGGGTCAGCGAGGTCGGCGAGCACCGTGCGGTGCGGCACTCCGCGGGCCCGTAGCCGCTCCGCCCCGACCGCCAGCATCGCCGCAGCGGCGTCGACGAGGGTCAGCCGGACCCCGGGGACCGCCGCGGCGAGCAGCAGAGACAGCAGGCCGGTGCCCGCACCCAGGTCCAACACCTCGGGGGTACGCCCGGCGGCCAGCGCGGCCCGCAGGGGCGGCGCGGCCACCTCGACCGCGGTGCCGTAGAAGGCGTCGAAGCAGGGCACCAGCCGGCGACGCCCCTCGTCGTAGCTTCCCGCGACGGCGTCGAACGCGTCGGCGACGCTCATCCCTGCCTCCCAATCATTGGGAAATATCTCCCACATGATAGGCGGGACCGAGTCGGCGGGCCTGCCTGCGGTGCGCGGCCCCGGTGCGAGGTCGAGACGGTGCGGGCGCAGGCCGAAGCCGCCGACGGCGCGCTTGACCGGCGGTCGCCCGGCTCCGCGCCGCCCCGCGTCGCCCGGACGGCGTCGGGCGCGGCTACCACCTGCGCGTCGACCGCACGACCGATGCCCGGTCCGACGCGAGGCGTCGGACCGGGTGGGTCGTTCGGCGGAGGCGGATCGCGCCTCAGCCGACCGGCGTCGGGAAGCCCCGGCCGTGCTCGGCCTGCAGCCGCAGCATCGCGTGCTCGGTGACGGTGACCAGTACGTGCTTCACCGAGTCGCGTCGCCGGGCGTCGGTCATGATCAGCGGCACCTCGGGCGAGATCGCCAGCGCCTCGCGAATCTCCTCCAGCTCGTACCGGGGAGCGCCGTCGAAGCAGTTGAGCGCGACCACGTACGGCAGGTTGCGGTTCTCGAAATAGTCCAGCGGCGCGAACGCGTCGGTGATCCGTCGGGTGTCGACCAGCACGGCGGCACCCACCGCACCCCGGATGATCTCGTCCCACATGAACCAGAAACGGGTCTGTCCCGGCGTACCGAAGAGGTACAGGATCAGGTCCTGGGCCATGGTGATGCGGCCGAAGTCCATGGCGACCGTGGTGGTCTCCTTGCCCGGCACCTTGGACGGATCGTCGATGCCGACACCGGCCGCGGTCATCACCGCCTCGGTCCGCAGCGGGGTGATCTCCGAGATCGCGCCGACCAGTGTGGTCTTGCCGACCCCGAACCCGCCCGCGATGACGATCTTGGCGGAGACGATCCCGCGGCTCTGCTGCCCCCCGGCGGGGTCATAGCCTGCGAAGTCCACTTAGCACCCTTCCCAGCAGTTCCATCCGCTCCTCGAATCCCTCGACGGGAGCAGCAGTGTTTAGCGTCAGCAGGCCCTCGGTCACCATGTCGGC
>NZ_RAZS01000019.1:0-18546 GCF_003626545.1 Micromonospora musae | reverse complement strand
CCTATCCGCAGGCGCTGCAGAGCACCTGGGCCGCGACCGCCACCGAGTGGTTCCCCTCCAACCCGTGGCGGCTGCGGCCGGGCCCCTCGATCGTCGCGGTGCTCGACCGTGCGGCTGATTTCAGCACGGCGACCACTGAGCTCTGGCTACCCGTCGAACCGGCCTGACGGATCCGCTGGGAGCCGGTCATCCGCCCGGATCCGGCCACTGCCCGGGTCGGTAGGGCCCACCGACCCGGGCACCATCCGGCCCCGCCGGGTTTGATCTGGTTGATCAGACCCAGCGGGGCCGAACGCTTTGCCCGACGCACGTTCTGTCGTCGAGGGGGCCGTAACGGACTCCGGGGTCGCTCTGGTGGCGTCACACCGGGCGCCCGGCGTACGGGGCGGAACCCAACGCCTGGGCCGCCCCGGTCTGCCCGCCGTCCATCGACTCGCAGGTGTCCACCGCCGTCGGTAAGCCCGCCATCACGGGCGGACGTCAATCCCCAGGTAGGCGCGACGGCCGGCCATACCGCGCTCACCGCACCCTCGGGCTCCACCGGGTGCGGCCCGCTCGCGGCGGGATCCGCCAGGCGGCTATCTGGGGGGGGCGACCGCTCGGGATCCGGGTGCCGCCTCAGCGGTAGTTGGTGAACTGGAGAGACACCGCCCACTAGCAGCCGAAACAGGGCCATGATCGCCGCTAGGCCGTCGCCAGGCCGTCCGGAGTCGATCCGAACACCTTGTCCACTGCCCGGCGGGTGCGGTCCTCGCTGGTCGGCATGAGGTGGGTGTAGGTGCGCAGGGTGAAGCCGGGATCCGCGTGACCCAGGTACTCCGACAGCGCCTTGACGCTCTCCCCGGCGTCGAGCAGGAGCGGAGCGTAGAAGTGGCGCAGAGCGTGCATGCCGGTTGCCCGAGTCGGCTGGATGCCGGCGGCCGTCAGTGCGGAATGCCAGTAGCCCCGGTTGAACGTGTGGCGGTCCATCGCGACGTTGGTACGCCCGTGTACGACCAGGTTGACGGTGGTCGCCGGGCCGCCGGGCACCTCCCACGGCAGTGTCACGGGTACCGGAGGGAACTCTTCAAGGTGGCGAGTAAGCGCAACACCAACAGACCCAGGCAGCGGGATGTCGCGCGTCTTGCGACCCTTGGGTAGTGCGTAGACGAGCCGGCTACCCACGATCTTCAACGTTCGAGACGACCGTTGACTACGTACTTCAACGCTTCTCGGTCCGTGCTGCGGTTGATGCTGTGGTCGTCGCGCGTGGTCAGGCTGCGTCCAGCAGACCCGGGAGTTTGCGCATGTCGTCGAAGACCACCGTGTCTGGGCCTTCCAGCCGGTGCGCGGGGGTCAATCCGCCCGCATAGCCGAAGCAGCGCATCCCGGCGGCGCGGGCCGCTTGGACTCCGTACTGGCTGTCCTCGACCACGACGCACGCCGCGGGCGGGACACCCATCGTCGCCGCCGCGTGCAGGAACAGGTCGGGGGCGGGCTTGCCATGAGCGACCTCGGTCGCGCTGAAGATGCGGCCCTCAAAGCGGCGATACAGGCCGGTGCGGCCCAGGGTGTGGCGCATCTTCTCGTGCGTACCGCTGGAAGCCACGCACGTCGGCTGGGTGATCTCATCGAGCGCGTCGTTGATGCCGTCGACGGCGGTCAGTCCGGCGTCCACCGCTTGGCGGTGCGCTAGGTCGAACCGGTCCGCCCAAGTGTCAGCCACGCCCCGTCCGAGGCGGGCCGCGATCTGTTCACCGATGGACATGCTGGACCGGCCGATGAAGCGTTCGATGACCTCTGCCTCGGTCAGCGGCCAGCCCAGTTCCGCACCGAGTGCAATGTTGACGCGGACCGCGATGCGCTCGCTGTCGACCAGCACCCCGTCGCAGTCGAAGATGACAAGCCCGATCGGATTGATCATCCGGACAGGCTAGTCGAGTGGTAGGACGAAATGGGCGGCACCCACGATCCCCCGAGGGCGCCAGATCGCCGTCACCGCCGAGGCGGCAGCCAACTCGGACAGGTCGACCACGTTGCGAGGCAGCGCCAGCGGCCGGTGCACGACCGGGGTCGAGAAGGACGCATGCTTCCGCCGCGATCAGCGCACGAAGGTGTCGCAGATCAGTTGGCGGACGAGTGTCGCGCATCAGTCGACGGAGGACACGGCCGGCTGCCGGAAAGCTGTTCAAAGTTTTTGTACGTCTTCAAGGCGGCCCTTGACGGGCCGCACGCGCCGCCGCCTGGGCGCGCGTCCGTCGCTCCGCTGGCGCTCCGACTCCGGCCACGCAACACGCCCGGCGGCTGGCGCGGAGAGCGGAAAGCCCGGAGGGGCCGCCGCGGACGGGGTAGCTCAGAGTGGTGGAGGTTCGTCGCCGGCAGCCGGCCGCGCCGCGCCTGAGCAGCGCGGCGCATGGAGAGCGCGCGCCGGGTCCGCGCGGCAAGCCCCAAGCATGGGGGCCGGGTCCGCGCGGCGGCATGCCGGTCGTCCAGGAGCCGGCTCCACAGCCGCTCAGGGTCAGATCAACCGCCCACCTGGGAGGGGGAGGGGTGCCCGCCGGTGGCCAGCTCCGCCCCCGGGAGCCGGGTCCGTGCCAGGCGAGGTTGGGTCAACTGCGCCACTGTGGCGGTGTCCGTCGAGGGCGCGGTCCGTGACACGAAGGCCGACTCCGTCTGTTCCGCCAGCGTCCGTACGTGCGTCAAGGTCCGCTTGACATGCCGGGCCGGGCCGGGCCGGGCCGGCCGGCCCGGCACTGCCGCGTGCGTGATTCAGTTGGAGGCAGCGACGGGATCCGACGGCTGCCCGACAGATCGCCAGCGGCGAAGGTGCCTACCGGACGACGGCAGCGACAGCAGGACCAGTGCACCTGCCACAGCCCGACGCCGACAAGGCCATCACGATCCCGGTAACGACGGTGACGGTGGTATCGGAGACCAAGCCGATCGAGTCGTTGGCTACGAGCCTGCCATGCGCGACTGGGGTAGAGAGGGCATCGATCACGCCGGAGCTGAGAACGCTGCACCAAGGCCCGGCGAGGACCGCAACCAACCAGGTCAGGGCGCGAGCAGCCCGCGATCCCCGCCAGGCCGACACCGCTGCGCCCACCCTGGCGTTCCAGGTCAGCACGCCGCGTTGGTTGCCTGGGGGTCAAGGGGTCGACGAGGGCCAGGCCCAGGCCGTCACCAGGCCGTCAGAGGGCGATCGAGAGCGACCAACGACGACCACTGGTGACGACATCTGCCCAGGTAGGAAGGCGTGGCCAGCGCGGTGACCGGGCCGGGCGGGGCCGCCTTACCTGTAGTTGGTGAACTGGAGCGCGACGCCGAAGTCCTCGCCCTTGAGCATCGAGATGATGGCCTGGAGGTCGTCCTTCTTCTTGCCGGTGACCCGGAGCTGGTCGCCCTGGATCTGAGCCTGGACGCCCTTCGGACCCTCGTCGCGGATCTTCTTGCTGATCGCCTTGGCCTTGTCCGAGTCGATGCCCTGGATGATCTTGCCGTCGATCTTGAACACCTTGCCCGACGGCCGCGGGTCGCCGGCGTCCAGCGACTTCAGTGAGATGTTGCGCTTGACCAGCTTCTCCCGGAAAACCTCCAGCGCCGCCCGAACCCGCTCCTCAGTCTCGGCCTGCAGGGAGATCGCCTCCTCACCCGACCAGGAGATCTCGGCGCCCGTCCCCCGGAAGTCGAACCGAGTCGCGAGCTCCTTCTCCGCCTGGCGGAGAGCGTTGTCGACCTCCTGGCGGTCGACCTTGCTCACGATGTCGAACGACGGGTTCGCTGCCATGCTCATGCTCCTGCTGTCCGGCGGTCCAGTGGCATGTCGCCGCCGCTGACCAGCGGCACGACCCTCTGACGGTACCCGCTTGCGCCCGTGCCCGGGTGAGCCGCTATCCTTGCTTCCGTCGCCGCGTCCTGACGTGGGGACGCGCCCTGGCGGGTTGCCCGAGCGGCCAATGGGAGCGGACTGTAAATCCGTCGCGAAAGCTACAGAGGTTCGAATCCTCTACCCGCCACCAGGTGCACCAACGGCCCCTGACCAGCAGAAATGCTGATCAGGGGCCGTTGTCGTTGATCTAGCGAAGTCCGGCTGCGTCCAGCCGTTGACGACTGGTTGTGGGCAGATGGTGGGCGGGTCGATCTTGCCACCCGAGGGCTCTTCTGAGGCTCTTGATGCTGGGGCCTGGTGTCCTGGGCGGGCTGGCCCGGGCCGCGCGTGTGGCGACTGGCTGAGAGCTTCGCGGTGGGGCGTGGCCGGCTGCGGGTGATGGGCCGGGGGCAAGCCAGTCCCGGGGTTGGACTGGCGCGGCAGCCGGAAGCCCCGACCTCCGACGAGGCCGGCCCATTGGCTTCCGTGGCGGCCTAGTCGTGGTCGTCACGTCGTAGTGACTTGGGTGGCGGTGGGGCGGCAGTCGGTGGCTCTCCGCCCAGGCGCCGAAGGCAGCCGGGGCGGCTTGCCGCCGGCCGGCTCACCGCCCCGCGCCGCGCGGAGCCTTGATCCAGAACAGAAGAGATCGGCAACATTGAAGGTCATTTCATCGACATGCTGTGGCTGACGACTCGATTACAAGCTCTGTGCAACAGGTCCGCCCATGTCTGGGATCGGTCGCCAGCTCGGAGTTGCGTCCGTCTCCAAGCTCCCTGATGTGCCCGTGTACGACGGCGTTGCTGTCAGCGTTGCTGTCGACAGCGTTCCCGGCGGCGCCCATGGCCCGAGACAACCCTGGCTAAGGGAGGCGCTGGGAACTATGACGGCACGGCCTCGGCCTCGGCCTCGGCCATCGCCCGGTCGAACGCGAACACGACCTTCTCGTTGCCAGCCTCATCGCGGGCAAGCCGTGCCAGGGCTACTCGCTCGCCGGCCATGCGCCTCAAGGCAGCCTGATAGGGCTCAGCTTGTTCATCAGACGGTGCCTCACCGCGGACTACCCGCATAAAGCTGTTACGGCTCTGATCAAAGGCCGTGGCGGCCGCAAGGAGGTCACCGCATGCGTCTAGCAGTCGATCGGCAACGTCGATAGCTTGCTGTGACCCTACGACATGAACTTGTGACCAAGCATCGCTGACGGGTCGCCAGTCTTCGCTCAGCCAATCGTGAAGCTCGAACGAGTCGAGTGGTCGTCGTTGACGAAGTGTGATGCTGAGACCCTCCGCGAGGCCGGACCGGAAGCGCATGGTCTGACGCACGGTGTCCGCTCGCAATGCAAGGGTCATCGTGCGTGCCAGCAGGTCCTGGTAAGCCGCGATCCGCTCCTGCTGGGCTGCGTCCCTAGCGGACCACCGCCGCTGCACCCACAGCACTCCAAACGTCGCCAGTCCTGTAAGGAGCGAAGCTCCAATCGCCGCCACTACTGGCGCCCAGATCTCAGACCTACTCATGTGAGAGCAGGTTAGAGGCTCTGGGCAACAGGTACGCCGGCAGTTGGCCGGCCCACGACCCCGGTTAGCGATCCGCGCATTACGAGTCAGTCGCGGCCTGCTGACATCGCGGTCCTGGTCCTCGCGACCTGCGCCTCAGGTTTGCCAGGGTCTGATTACTCGACAGCCAGGGACTTCGGAGTTCTTTGACCTCTAGGCGCGGTGAAGACTCTTTGACGACAAAAGATTTGGCCACCCACAAAATACCCTGGCACCACTACAAATCTGGCGGGCCAATTGGCGTCGCATCCTACCCAGGGTTCTTGCCAAGACTCATCTAGACCCTTCCTTGGAGCGAGATAGAAATCCCAATAGAAGGGGAGGCCAGTTTCCGCGACATTTTGGTACAAGCTTTCGGCCTTAGCCGCCAAGTCACCCGCAACATCCGCCCAGTGATTAGAGCTCATCTTGATGTGCAGCAAACCCTCCTTCGCACTGCCGGGAAGCCGAAAAAGCACCGCACAAATTTCACTCACAAGCCGCGCCACTCTTTCCGGCTTATACCCTGACCTGTGCAGGCGCGCCTCCCTTGCAGCTATGGGCAGGATGCGCTGCTCTACAAGCACACGGAAGGTCTCGGCCAACTTGAGCTGGTCTAGGTGCCTGGCATCGGCCAAATCACGCCGGTCAGCGGTGACGCGCTCCAGTTGACTTGTCAGCCCTTCCTCCAGCCGCTCAGCAAGGGCGAAGAGGTGGGAGACACGAGACTCTAAGGCTTCATGAGCCTGATATAGTTGATCAAGATCAAAGCTTAGCGCGTCGATCTCTTCACCCAACTGTTCGGCATTCAAGCTCTTTGGGGATTGGTCTATCTCGGTCTTACCCCCACCGGTAGAGGTAATGTCGCTCGCGATCGGGCGATCGTCAGCCATGTCATCGAGTTCTATATCGAGTTCACCGCCCTCGCCGCCAAGTGATGGACTCGGCCACCCGTCGTAATCCGTCAACGCAAAACCTCCGTCTAGGCTGGGTCGAACTGCAGGGTGGCATCTACCGTCTTACCCGTTTGAGAGAGTGCCGCAGAGACGCGAAGCTCGGTGTCCCCGAAGTGCATAGTGACAACAACGGAGCGTTCAGACCTCGGAAGATGCATAACGGATGTGAGATCTACAGAGACAGAGCCGACCCTCTGACTGCCGGGGTCGGTCGAATATCTTGGCGACCGCGAGCGAGTGCGATAGATAACCATTTCAACATCTGTGGATTCATCGTAGAGCGGCACGTACTTACGTGTGACGCTATGCCCTACCTCTACGATATCGCTGCTCTTTACAAAAGCGTCGAAGTGCTCAACGCAATGCCGCTCGCCATCGACTGTCCGAAGACTGTTTAGTGGATCAATACCGTCTCGAAATGGGCGAGAGGTCTCGCATCCGTACGTAAACCTCGTCCGCCGCGCCCGAGTTTGAGGACTGTAGGCGAAATGTGCAGCCCCGACCAAGACCGCGAGCTCCGGATCTCCTGGAACCAGCAACTCCGCCCGCTCGCCTACGTGATCGGTGAGTCGTCTCTGGAGATAGGCGGATCTAGCAAACCCTCCCACTAGGACGATGATCTCTGGAGACTTCAGCCTGTACTTGGTAGATGGCATGTCGGCCAACTGCCTGTCGACAAGCTGCAGGATGCCAGGGAGAACTGATTCAAAGCACTGGGCAGCTTCTTCGGCTGTTATTACGAGGTGATCCGTGATGCCGCTCTGCTCCTCAGCTAGCCGATCTCTCACCGTGTCAGACAGCAGCCGATCTACCGCCAAAGGTAGCGGGATGAAGATCTCATCAAGCTCCTGACCGGACGCTACTTTCGTACGCTCCCAGACATCTAGCATGTCAAGGAACGCACGCGGAGCAGCCTCGATGATGGAAGCGAGCGTGTCGTAAGAGCCGAACTTGCGCGACAAAACTTGATCTACAAAGTACCGGTTCACATACTCAGAGCCAAGCGGCCCTCCGTGGTCATTTCCGATTTCAATCAGCTTGCTTTGGCTATTAGCGCGATACGCGGTTATGTCAACTGTGCCACCACCGCAGTCAACGACCATAAAGCGCGAACCGGGCGATAGAAGGGACGCTCGTTTACCAGCGGTGGCGCTAAGGGTGCGAAGTCCGGCGATCCGCGCATAATGAGCGGCCGCCTCGGGTTCGATCGCAAAAATCAGTCTCGTGCTGTCGCCAGGAAACCCTGCCGCCACAGCGGACTCTCGCATCGCCTGCTTCTGGTAGTCGTCCCAGATGGCGGGCACGGTGACACACCACCTGATCTCCTCTTCCTTATACCCACTACGGCTAATCTCGTCTACCGCCAAGGCGTATACGTAGCGCAGGTAGGCAGTGATGAGCTCGCCGGTTGATAGAGGAAGCCCTTCTGTGGAGGAGGCCTCACCCGCGGGAAGGGCCTCCTCCGACCTCGGCTTCAGGAGCCCCATTTTGAATCCGCGAATGAACCGTAGAGAGTCGGAGCGACGGGTCTGAAACTGTTTCCGGGCGTCATAGCCCCACGAGATTGGATCGCGGTTCTCATCGACGAGCAGAGCCGTGAGGTTCTTTGGATAGGGAACTGGCTGAGAGAGCCAGCGGGTGTTATAGATGATATGCCGTTGCTTGGCATCCTCGTTCTTAGGGCTTATTACGGACCACGCATATCCGGTGGCGTGGGTACCGAAATCTACAGCAGCAACAACTTTAGGCTTCAGCAATCGAGTCTCCTAGAGCGAAGAAGTCCATGACCTCTTTTCGCGCCCGCTTTTCCAGCAATTCACGCGTGCTGTCTGCCAAGTCGGCCCTTCCCAGCGACGCAAGCCCAGCGGAGAGTGATCGGAGCCTAGGGCGATCGGCACGGTATAGCTCTTCGGCTGAACTCGAAATGAGCTCGTATGCCGCTACTGCCATGTCCCTCGCGGGCTCACTCATCCCGACATCTAAGCAAGTCGTCATTTGCTCGACCCGAGCCGCAAATTCAGACACCGTAGCCTTCTGTAAGGCCACCTCGAATGCGGCGAGGGTCGAAAAGGCCAAGTGGCGACGGCCGAATCCGTCCTGGGCCGCCGCCAGCTTATGCAACTGAGGCGACCGGCCATGATTTACAACATGAAACCATTCTGCCAACGTTCCAGCCACGAGAGCGATGCGATCGCCGAGCGCATCCTCAAATGCAAGCCTGCTAGTAACGCCCGAATCTTCGTCTCCTGGTTCGATGTACATCGGCGGAAGGTTTACGTGAATGGCAGGCGTTCCATCGTGGAACGCAACATTCCAGGCACTCAGAGAAGCCCACACTCGTGTTGAATCCTGCACCTCGCCGTAAGCGAGTATGACGGGTAGGTCATGCAGATCTTGTTGGATGACCATGAGGTCAGTGTCAGTATTTCGAAGTGGCCGACTAATCAGCCCGTCAAGGAGGCCCACATCGTTATGCCAACCTTTGCTCTTCCAGCTACGTCTAATCGCCACCCGAAAAGAGTGAGGTCCGTGATCATTGTCATTATCGCTAAGATGATCGTGGTAGAAGGGTGCAATGAGGAATGCTGGCCGTGTGCCCCCGGCAGTCGCCGATTCAATCAGAGACCGCGTCTTGTCTACCTCGTACCTGAAGACGCTGTTCTGGTGATTTATCTCATCGCTTCTGATGATCCGAGATACGGCGATCTCTAGGCCTGCCGAGGCAATCTGCTTATCCAAATCCGACTTCGTCGCGGCTTCGATCTGGTCCGTTGATTGGGAGGCTACGAGGGCATCTCTCTCAAGCGAGCGCTTATGCGCCTGCGCAGCCTCCTCCTCGCGGAGATGTGCCATAAACTGTTGCTGCTCAAAAAAGCTGCCATCGCGCCGGACACGGTAAAGCTCGATGAGGTGGCCGGTCATATCAGATATGCCCGAGAAAATGTCGACGAAGGGGATCGACACGATGCGCCTTTCGTGGTAGTGCCGCAGAGCGGTGGCGACGGTCCAGCTCGCAACCTAGTCACCAGAGGGCTAATCATGGTTTCGCACAGCTCACCCGAGCGCAGCCCAAGAAGCGGGTCTGTCGAATATTTGTCATCTCCGTTGTGGCCGAGCTGGCCAGGACCGTCATCGAGAGGATGCCGTCAGGCAGGGCGGCAACATCGGTGATGGATGTTGGGGGTCACGAGGCACGGGCACGTCCGTCTCGGTAAACCTGTCCCGATCGAATCAAAGTCGTCCACGCAGTCTTCGGCGTGCCCAGCGACCTTCGGCTGGCATGAGTCCGCGACGCTCCAGCTGCTGGTGCTGCACCTGGTCCTCGTCTGGCGGCCTGGTTTACTCGTCCGCTCGTGCTCGCAGCCCTTTGCCGCTCGACGGCCCGGCTCACGATTCGTTACAAGCTCTCTGCGTCTTGTCCGTACGCGTCCGGCAGCGGCTGCACTCTCGGAGCTTCCTCCCGCGCCAGCGCTCCTAAGCGTGCAACCGTCCAGTGGTGTGCTGTGCCGGCCAATCCGCCGGCGACCCAGGCCGACCCAGCGGCCGTGTGTCAGACCTGGCCAGTGGCGACGGATTGCCGGCCCAACATCTCACCGGTCAACGGCCTGTCGTTCTGCTGCGGCCCGCTGGGGTTCCCCGCTTTCCGCGCCAGCCGCCGGGCGTTTGGCGTGACGGCCGCGGAGCGACAGCAGCCGCGGCCGGCGCGCGCCCAGGCGGCGGCCTGCGCGGCCAGTTAAGGGCCGCCTTGAAGGTGTATCGAAACTCCGCGCTCTACGGTCCCGGTCGTTGCAGCCGATAGCTTCTGACGACCGACTCGACGACTCCGTTGTGCCGGTAGACGCGCTCGTGCGAGATCAGAGTCGCGCCGGTCTCAATGCCAAAGAGCGCCGCAAGCTCTGGGTCGGCGGCGACTTTGCGCTGTCGGGTCTCCGGTTCGCCTTGCTGTTCTCGCGTCTGCCCAGGAACGTCTGGCCTTGCGGTGGTGCCGCGGCCGTGCTCGGTGACGGCTAGGCCTTCCTCGCGAAGGACTGCTATGGCTTGGCGAACAGTGCCACGGCTTGCTCGAAACTCGGCGGTGAGTGCGCTCTCGGTCGGCAGAAGGGCACCCGGTGGGATGACGCCGCTTTCGATGCGCTGTCTCAGCTCGTCGGCGATGACGCGATATCGGGGCAGTCCGTAGTGCGGGGTGGGCACCTGCCCACCGTACCTGGCACAGGTGCGGGTGATGGATCTCGACCCTGAGCTGGGGAAGCGGTCGCGGGAGACAACGGTGAAGATCTCCGCCGACTACCAGCCGGTGCCGCCCACCGGTACGCCGTTCGAGGCGGTGGAGTTCGACGGGATGACGGTGACGCCGTACGTGACGAACAACGGTCGAATGGCGTACTCGCTGCGCGCGACCGGCCTGCGCACTCCGGCGGGCGTGACCACGAAGGCGGCGGCGTAGCCGCATCGGGTGGGGGCGGGGCTGTCAGGTCTTGGCGGACGGCAGCCCCGCCCTCTGTCTCTTCCCCCTGCTCTGGCGAGAGAGGTAGTGACATGTCCAAGCGTATGCCTGCCCTCGGGTGGGTGCTGGTTGCGGCTGTGCGGGGTGCGCGATGATCCGTCGGCCGCGTGGTGAGGTCGTCATGACCACGGCCGGTGACCTCATGGTGATCCGGCCCCGCCGGCTGGAGCTGCCGGTCTGGCTGGTCGCCCTGGGCCTGATCCTCCGGTGGCTCTGGCGGGGCCTCTGGTGGTGCGTCCGGCACCCGGTGACCGTCGGCCTGGTCGTGGCCGGGGTACTGCTCTACCGGGAGTTCGGCCGAGTCGGGCTGATCGTGCCGCTGGTCATGGCGTCCGCCGTCTCGGCGGTCTGGCGGTGGAAGCACGAGGCGTCCTGGTGAGCCTGGTGCGCTGGCCCGGTCCTCGGCCGGTTCCGTCAGGTGTTCGTCTACCGGCGGGCGTGGCGTGAGGCCATGACGCTCTGTGGGCTGGCGAGAACGTACGACCATCGGCCTGTCCTGCCGCAGTTGTTGCGCGTGCGGTCCGATCAGGCGCTCGATGTGCTGACCGTCCGCATGGTGCGCGGGCAGACGCCGGAGGAGTTTCACAGGGTCACCGCGAACCTCGCGTACGCCTTCGGCCGTCGGCATGCCCGCGTCTACACCGAGCGGCCCGACCAGCCGCCGACCCGCTCTGGGTACTGGGCGCTGCTGCTGAGCGCGGTCGACCGGCTGCGATACCGGGACCGGCCCTCGGTGGTGTACCTGGTGATCGTCCGTACCGACGCGCTGCGCACCGTCGTCGAGCCGTTCGACGTGCCCACGGTTCCGAATTTCACCAGCCTGCCGTTGGCTCGTCGGGAGGATCTGCGGCACTGGCGTCTGCACCTGCTCGCCACCCACGTGCTGATCGGTGGCGCCACCCGTAGCGGCAAGGGTTCGGTCCTGTGGTCGCTGGTGCGGGCGCTGGTCGGCGGGATCACCTCCGGTCTCGTGCGGCTCTGGGTGATCGATCCCAAGGGCAGCATGGAGTTCGCCATGGGTAGGCGCTCTTCGCCCGGTTCGCCTGCAAGTCATTCGAGGCCATGGCGGACCTGCTCGACGAGGCCGTGGACGTGATGCGAGAGCGGCAGACCCGACTCGCCGGAGCGGTGCGGGTGCACACCCCGACCGAGGCTGACCCGCTGGTAGTGGTCGTCATCGACGAGATGGCCGCACTCACCGCGTACCTCCAGGACGTCGACCTGCGCAAGCGCATCGCGTCCTCGCTGGGGCTGCTGCTGTCCCAGGGTGCCGGGGTCGGGGTCCTTGTGGTGGCCGCGTTGCAGGACCCGCGCAAGGAGGTACTGCCGTTCCGGGACCTCTTTCCGACCCGGATCGCGCTCGGCCTGACCGAGGCGGCTCAGGTGGACCTCGTGCTCGGAGACGGCGCCCGTAACCGGGGAGCCCTGGCCGATCAGATGCCCCGGTGGGCGAAGGGCGTCGGGTACGTGATCCTCGACGGCACTCCGGAGCCGGCCCGAGTCCGCTTCTCGTACATCTCCGATGAGCACATCCGCGAGCTGGCTGCCGAGTACCCGGCGCCGTCCGATGCCGCGGACATCCTCGCCCAGGTCGGCCGGGAGACCGCCGACGAACCGGCCCGGCCGCCACTGCCTCGGCAGCGTCGCGGGCCGCTGCTGCCGGACTCGCTGCTCAACTTCCTCGACCGGGACGCGGACGGGGGTGAGCCGCGGTGACTGCCCCGACCTTCTACCGGCTCCGTGCGCCGAACCCGGACGGCTCGACCAGTACCGCCGTCTCCGTCCGCGTCGACCCCGAACGGCCGGACCCGTACCCGGTCTATCTGGCCGTCGGTGGCGGCCGGCGCCGCATGTACCTGACCTCCGACGAGGCATGGGCGCTCTGGCGCTGCCTCTCCGAAGCGGTCGCCACCCTCGGCGACCCACCCGACCACATCCGTACGCGCGTCACCCCGGCCCGGAGGTAACCGATGTCCCTCAAGCGACTCTTACTCGGCACCCACCGGATCAAGCCTCTGCACGTCGAGTTGGACGGCTCCCCGGACCGGCTCGCCGCCGCGCTGCACGGCCTGGCGCACATGGTCAACCGCCGTCGGGACCTCGACGGGCAGAGCATCCGCATCACCCTGACCGTCCGCAACAACGGGAGCGGCCGATGAGGATCGAATCCGGCGTACGAATGCTGATCCTGATCGCCATCGGCGTCATGGCCGGCGCCGCCGCCTTCACCCACGTCCACGACCTGACCGTGGCGCACGGACAACCCGACTGGATCGGCTGGACCAACGCCGTAGCCGTCGAGCTGATGGCCATCTACCTCGGCCTGGAGATCCGCGCCCGCCGTCGAGCGGGGCGACCGGTCGGCATGGTCGGCGTGCTCCTGGTCGCGTTCTCCATGCTGTCGCTCGCCGCGCAGGTTGCCGAGGCCGAGCCGTCCGTCTGGGGCTGGATCGTCGCGGCCGTGCCGTCGCTGGCCTTCCTCGCCCTGGTCAAGGTCGTCCTCTCCAGCGAAGCAGCCACCACACCGGCTCCAGAAGCGGAACAGCCCCAGCCTGACTGGTATGACGAGCCGGAGCAGGTCGAGCCCATGCCACCCGCCCCGATTGAGCCGCCCACCCCGGCCGCGGTGCTGCCTCCCGTCCGGGTCGTTCAGCCCAACCGGCCCCAGGTCGTGGGGATCATCCGATGACCGCTCCGACCCTGCCCGGCCTCGCTCCCGCTGCCCCGGCCCCGGATGCTCCTCGGGCCAGGTTCGCGGGCGGCCCGCATGGCGCTGCCCCGCTCGGTCGACGTGCTCAAGGAGATCGCCACCGAGTACGGCGTCTGCATCCGCCCCCTGGCGATGCGCCGCACCGACCTCGACACCGGCCTGACCGAGGTCATCGACCTGCCCTGCGGTGCCACCCGCGAGGACAAGTGCCCGCCCTGCGCCAAGAAGAACCGCCGGCTGCGGCAGGCCCAGATCCGCGAGGGCTGGCACCGCGACGACGAACCGCTACCCGGCCCCAAACCCGCGACCGAGGCGCAGAAGTCGCTGAACCTGTTCCGCGCACACCTGGAGTTCTCCCGCGACGAGGCCGTACGCGCCGCACAGTGGGACCAGGTCGCCGACCTTGACGAGGCAATCCGCGAGGTGGAAGAGGCCATCGCCGCTGAGGGCCTGCGCGGGCGCGTCGGCCCACCCCACGGCAGCGTCGACGACGACCAGGACGAGGAGCCCGGCCGCCGGCGCAAGCGCTCCACGAAGCGGCGCCAGGACGCACCCGAACTGCCCCGGCGCAAGATCGAGCGGCGCACCGTCGGCAAGACCTACACCGCCGCCGACGGCACCACCTACCGCCCGTCGATGTGGCTCACCCTCACCCTCGACTCCTACGGACCGGCCCGCCCAGGCGGCACCCCGATCAACCCCGACCGGTACGACTACCGGCGCGCCGCCTGGGACGCCGTGCACTTCCCGCGGCTGCTCGACCGGTTCTGGCAGAACCTCCGACGCTGTGAGGGCTGGAACGTGCAGTACGCCGGTTGCGTCGAGCCGCAACGCCGTCTGGCCCCACACGCTCACTTCGCGATCCGGGGCACCATCCCCCGGGACGTGCTGCGCACCGTGGCGGCAGCGACCTACCACCAGGTGTGGTGGCCTTCGGTCGACGTGCAGCGGTACACCCTCGACCGACCGCCGGTCTGGGACGAGCAGGCGGCGGCGTGGGTCGACCCGGACACCCGCGAGCCGCTGACCACCTGGACGGAAGCCCTCGACGCCATCGACGACGACCCGGACGCCGAGCCCGTGCACGTCGTCCGCTTCGGCGCCCAGGTCGACGCCCGCGGCGTCATGCCCGGCACCGAGGACGCCGAGCGCGCCATCCGGTACGTCACGAAATACATCACCAAGCACACCGGTGACGTGCACAAGGTGGCCACCGACCGGCAGCGGGCCCACCTCGACCGACTCTGGCAGCAACTCCGGATCACCCCGTGCACGGACCGCTGCCCGAACTGGCTGCTCTACGGCCTCCAGCCGAAGAAGGCGCACGCCAAGCTCAAGCCCGGCCGGTGCAAGGGCAAGGTCCACCAGCGCGACACCCTCGGCATCGGCGGCCGGCGCATCCTCATCTCCCGCGACTGGTCTGGCAAGACCCTCGCCGACCACAAGCACGACGTCCGGGCCTGGGTCCGGGCACTGCTCGGCGTCACCACCGACGGCATGCAGCCTGTCGACGGCCAGGGCGCCACGGCCGAACGAGTCCGGCACGCCTGGGAGCTCGCCCGACCCGACGACCCGGACGTGGGACCGATGACGCACCGGCTCATGCGCTCGATCAGCGAACGTGCCCGCTGGCGGGCCGAACTCCTCGCCGCCAAAGACCGGGCCGCGCAGGGGTCCCCAGATCTTTCGGCAACTCAGCACAACGGGCAGCACATGGGGGAGGAGAGGCATTGAACGAGGAGCTGTTGACCGTGCCGGAAGTGCTCGCCGAGCTGCGCGTATCGCGCTCGACCTGGTTCTACTGGCGGCAGACCGGCAAGGGGCCACGGGTCATCAAACTCCCGAACGGGCAGCTTCGGGTCCGCCGGTCGGCGCTCGGCCGGTGGCTCGGTGAGCTGGAGCAGGACGCCGCATGAAGAGCTACGAGGTCCAGATCTGGGACATCGGGAAGCGCGCCGACCGAAAGGCTCGGCCCTGGCGGGTCCGCTGGGCGGTGGCCGGCCGTCGCTTCGAGGAGATGTTCCGGACCAAAGCCCTGGCGCACTCGTTCCGCGCCGAGTTAGTCCAGGCGGCCAACGCGGGGGAGCCCTTTGACCCGGCGACCGGCCGCCCGGTCTCCGAGGCGAGAACCAAGAACCCCACCACCTGGTACGCCCACAGCCGCGCGTACGTCGAGATGAAGTGGCCCCGAGCAGCGGCCAAGACCCGGCGGTCTATCGTCGAGGCGCTGACCTCCATCACGGTGACCCTGACCCGACCGACCAAGCGGGGCCGACCGGATGAGGTCCTGCTCCGTGAGGCGCTGTACCTCTACGGGCTGAACCCGCGCCGCTGGTCCGACGAGATCCCGGCCGAGTACGCTGCGGCCCTGGCCTGGCTGGAAACCGCGTCCCTCCCGGTCGTCGAGCTGGACTCGCCCGCGATGGTCCGCCGGGTCCTCGACAGCCTCTGCGTACGCCTCGACGGCAAGCCCGCGGCCGCCTCGACCGTCCAGCGGAAGCGGGCCACCTTCTACAACGTGCTCGGGTACGCCGTTGAGCTGGAGCTGATCGCTTCCAACCCGGTTGACCGGGTGCAGTGGACCGCGCCCGAGGTCGCACAGTCCATCGACCGGCGGGTGGTGGCGAACCCGGCCCAGGTCGCCGCGCTGCTGGAGGCGGTGAAATCTCTCGGCAAACGGGCCGACAAGGTCACGGCGTTCTTCGGCTGCCTCTACTACGCGGGCATGCGCCCCTCCGAGGCGGCAGACCTGCGGCGGGAGGACTGCGACCTGCCCGGCCGGTGTGTCGACTGCGACACCGACTTCGACGTCCTGGCGGCGGTCAAGCCGTCCGCGTCCTGCGACCACGAGAAGATCGAGTACCGCTGGGGTCGCCTGGTGCTCGCCGGCACCTCGCCGCGGGCCGGGTCGCACTGGACGGACGACGGCGGCTCCCACGAGCGACGCGGCCTCAAGCACCGGGCACGACAGGAGACTCGGACTGTGCCGATCCCGCCCCGGCTCGTCGAGCTGCTCTGCGCGCACGTCGAGAATCACGGGATCGGACCCGATGGGCGCTTCTTCCGTGGCCTGCACGGCGGACCGCTCTCCGAGTCGGTCTACGACCGGTGGTGGAAGCTCGCCCGAGAGCGGGCGCTGACCGAGGCGCAGGTTTCGTCGCCGCTGGTGCGCCGCCCGTACGACCTGCGGCACGCGGCAGCCTCGCTCTGGCTGAATGCCGGCGTCCCGCCGACCGAGGTCGCCCGGCGCCTGGGCCACGGCGTCGCCGTCCTGCTCCGCGTCTACGCCAACTGCATCGACGGGGGAGACGACACCATGAACGACAAGATCGGCGAGGCACTCGGATGACCACGCTCCGCCATCGTGCGAAGATCTCGGCATGTCTGTTCTCCGAAAGGACCATGCCGCGTAAACGGCCCAGGGAGCTTCGGCGCTCCCTCTCGACACGCTCGGCCTCGTCCCGCTACGGGACAAGGGCCTACCGCTTCTCGGTGCTTTCCGGTCTGTCAGGTCGAGGTCTGACCGCAATCCGGAATCTTGAACTCGCGCGGCTGTGGCCCGGTGCTGTGGCCGAGGTGCTTGAGATCTGGGAAGAGATGGTGCGGCATCCGGCCCACCGGATACGTGATCCGGGGTACCGCGCAGCTGAGGAATTCCACTTGGAATTTCTCAGTCCGGCTGGTGCGCGAGCGGTCCTCGAAGTCGTCGCCTACGCGCTGCCCAAGCAGGACGCCCGGACGTTCCGACGACGCCTGGCCGTGCTGGACGAGATGTGGTGACCAGCGGAGGCCTCGCTCCGCCTGAATGTCGGCGCCGGTCCGACCGAGGTCGCGTAGCGGCTGGGTCACGGCCTCGCCGTCCTGCTTCCGCGTCTACAGCATCGACGACGAGATGCGAGACCGGAGTGTCCGCCCCCGCAGAGGATGATGTCGGCCATGCTTTCACCCGCACCAGATCGGGACCTACCTGCCGGAGACCAGCTCATCAAGATCTGGTTCAAGTTCGTTCCGCGGGAAGGGTGGCTTCCCTACGACACGGAGGGCCTGTGGGCTGTCGCTGCCGGCCATGATACGGCTCGTATCTGCAATGTTCCGTTTCTTCAAGACGGCGTGGCTGAGGGAGACATCGTCCGCTTCACTACGGATCTTGACGGGCTTCGCTGGGCAACCGGGCGGGTCGAGGCGTCGGGCAACTGCACCGTAAGAATCCTGCCGAAGCCCCGTGGCCCACTCGGACCGAGCGACAAAGCTGTCTACGACCGCCTGGCGCCCTTCGGCATCGGCGGCGAGACGTTCAGCAAGGAACTTCCACTCGTCGCTTTCACCGTGCCGGCGAGTGCGGATTTCCCCGCGGTCAAGGCGACTCTGCTGCGCGGCGAGGCGGAGGGTTGGTGGAGCTTCGAGGTCGGCTGCGCGACCGACGAGTGGGAAGCGGCCTGAACATCGCTGTTCTGGCGCCGCCCGTGGGCGTGGGCACATGGTGGGCGGCTGATCGGTTGGTTTCGGTGTGGCGGCGAGAAACAGCAGCTCAGCGTGGCCGACATAGGAAAGATCGCGGACGCCCTGTAAATCCGTCGCGAAAGCTACAGAGGTTCGAATCCTCTACCCGCCACCAGGGAACGGCAAGGCCCTTGACCTGCGGAAACGCGAGTCAGGGGCCTTTGTCGTCTCCTGCCGTAGTTGACCGCCGTTGCCCCTGAGCGACCGGCCGATCGTGCACGTATCGGGCACGCGAGGGGGCTGACTGCGGTGAGCGAGTTTAAGGAGTCAAGGCTCACCATCGCGGCACCTTGATGTCGTCCGGGGCGAGGACGATCTGCTGACCATCGCCGTCCGGTACGGCTACGGCTCGACCGAGGCGTTCGGTCGCGCGTTCCGGGCGGTCCACGGTGCCGGCCCCGGTGACGTACGCCGGGACGGCGGCCCCCTTCGCGCACAGCCGCAACTCAGGTTCCACCTGACCGTCGAAGGGAGCATCCCCATGGACACCCGCATCG
>NZ_RAZS01000018.1:0-74012 GCF_003626545.1 Micromonospora musae | reverse complement strand
ACCACGTTGAAGGCGGAGGCCACCTGGCCGACCTCGTCGCGGTTGGAGAGGTTGATGGGGTCGCGGACCTGCTGCACGATCTCGTCGACCCCACCCTCGCCGACGCTGCCCATGTTCTGCAGGCGCTGCACGGCGTCGGGCAGGTCGTGGTTGGCCACGGCGAGCGCGCCCTCACGCAGCCGGCGCAGCGATCCGTTGAGCGATCGGGCCAGCACCACGGCGAGCGTGACCGCGATGACCAGGGTCAGCAGCACCAGCACCGACTCGAGCACGGCCTGCTGGATGACGTCCGAACGGACCTGGTCGGTCTGGGCGAGGAGCGAGTTCTCCAACTGCATCTCGGCCCAGCGCATCAGGTCGTTCACCGCGCCGATGGCGGCGGTGGCGTCACGCGCGGTGACCAGCGGGCGCTGGCCGACCGAGCGGGTGATGTCGGACGCGACCCGGTCGGCGAGGCCTACCGCGTCACCGGAGACGGCGCTGTTGACCAGGGCGCGCTGCGCCGGGTCGGCGGCCAGCGAGAAGGCGAGCAGCGCCTCCTGCTGGCTGGTCAGGGTGGCCACGAACGAGGAGAACTGCTCCTCGTCGAGCTGGCCGGCACTGAGCGCGGAGAAGGCGACCGCCTCCTCCTCGGCGACCGAGGACTTGGCGCGGGCGAACGCGGCGACGGCGCGGCGGCTGTCGGAGAGGCGCTCGCCGCCGGGCAGCTGGGCGAGCCCGTCGCCGTACGCGACCAGGTCGTCGAGGATCACGCTGTAGCGGAGCATCGCCTCGGCGACCGCCATCTGCCGGCGGTCCGCGACCTCCTGGCGGGTGCTGTCGAGCGTCTCCAGGTGGCTGTCGATGGCGGTCAGCCGATCGCGGACCGCCGCCGGCACGTCCCCGACCTGCTTGCGCTCCGCGCGGTACGCCTCGATCCGCTGCTGCGTCTGGCGTACGCGCAGGTTGTACGCGTCGGCCTGCTGCTGCGGCGCGGCCAGGTAGGCCGCCGCGGCCATCCGTTCGAGGTGCAGGTCCTGGGTGAGCGCGGAGACGTCGACGCCGAGCTTGGTCAGCGCCCGCGCCTGGGTGGCCTCGTACGCGCCCTCACCGACCGAGACGAGCCGGACCGCGGCCAGCGCGATCACCGCGGCGACAGGCACCACCAGGATCAGCGCGAGCTTCGACCGGATCCGCACGTCACGCAGTCGGGGCAGTCGACGACGGGCCGGCCGAGCATTCGCACGGTTTCCGGGCAGGGTCGTCGGTCCGGTGCTCACGACATCGCCTCCGTCGTTTCTTCCACGCCTGAACGACCGAACCGTGCCGAGCGCGATAGGCGGCGGCACGCGCGGCACGGCCGCGATTTCATCAGAGACAGTCCTGTTTGGGAAGCCGCAGCCGGGTAGATATGGGTCGCACCGCGCGGAACCCGTGTTCCGGTCAACTGATACCTTCAATTCCGCAAGCCCGTGAACTGGGCATGTAACTCCAGTGTGGTCACACGTGTATGGAACGTGACCGTTTGCAAACATCGAGTGTCCCCACGATGTGGGACGGCCGTCCCGAAAACGGTGGCCGATGCCCGCGCTTGACCACAGCGCTCGCCGTTGGCAAGGTTTTGCAGGCTTCGCGCATACCGTACGGCACACTCTTCCCGTCTCTCCACTGAGGACGGAATAGCTGCGGGGACCGGGCAGCGCCCGCGCCCGCACCTGGAGGACGACTTTGAGCCCCATCCGCTCCACGACCATCGCGGCTCTCGCATCGGTCGTGCTGGCCGGCACACTCACGGGTTGCCAGTTCGGCACCGACGATTCCGCGGCGAGTCCGATCGTGATCGCCGCGGACCTCGAACTTTCCGGCGCCGCCGCGCCCGTCGGGAAGGCGTACCAACGCGCCTTGCAACTGAAGGTCGATCAGCTGAACTCTTCCGGCGCCCTGAACGGCCGGGAAATCAAACTGAAGGTGAAGGACAACCGCTCCGACGCCAGCGAATCGCTCCGCAACATCGGTGACTTCAGCAACGATTCCCAGGTCAGCGCGATCATCATGGGCGGTTGCAACGAATGCGCCATCGGGGCGGTGCGGACGATCAACGAGAAGAAGATCCCCACCATCGCCCTCGCCACGTCGAGCGCCGTGGCCAACCCGGTGGCGGACCGGCGGTACGTCTTCAAGCTCGGCCCGAACGCGGCCGACAGCGCCTCCGCCCTCGCCACCGAACTGAGCCGCAAGGGCGTCCGCAAGGCCGCGCTGCTGCACAGCGACGACGACTACGGCCGTGAGGGGCTCCTCGCGCTCCAGCGTGAGCTGGACAAGGCGGACATCAAGTTGCCGAACAAGGCGTCGGTGAAGGTCACCGACACCGACGTGAGCCAGCAGGTCCAGTCGCTCACCTCGCGCAACCCCCAGGCGCTGATCATCTGGACGCCGCCGGAGCAGGCCACGCTCGCCGCCACCGCGTCGAAGCAGGCCGGCTTCACCGGCTCGCTCTACCTCGACGCCGGCGCCGCCGGCGACCTCTTCCTCGGCGAATCCGCCAAGGCCACCGAGCGGGCGACGCTGATCTTCACCCAGACCATGGCGATCGACGACGTGATCGCCACCACGCCGGCGAAGGCGTCCCGCCGGCAGTGGTTCCAGGACTACACCGCCCGTTTCGGTGGCTACAACGGCGCCTCGTCGTTCGCGGCGGACGCCGTACAGCTCATCGCGGACGCCCAGTCCCGCGCGGGCGGCCCGGCCGACAAGGTCAACCGGGACGGCATCCGTGACGTGCTGGAGACGTCCCAGCTGGACGGCCTCTCCGGCCCGATCCGGATGACGCCGGACAACCACTCGGGGCTGATGCCGCAGGCGCTCACCACGCTGGTGGCGCGCAACGGCCGGTGGCGCCTCGCCGGCTGAGGCGCTGCGGTGTGGCCCGCCGTACCCGGCTCCGGGCGGTCAGGCTCGACCCCTCCGCCGGGCGCGGCGGGCCACACCATGGTTCTGATCCAGGTCGTCGACGGTCGACGTAGCGGTCAGCGGCTGCTCGTGGTCTCGCGCACCCAGGGCAGAGCGAACCGCTCGATCACCACGAGGGCGCTGTAGAGCAGGATGCTGACCAGTGCGACCAGCATGATCGCCGCCCACGCGGTGGCGGTGTCGCCGACGCCCGCGTACTGCTGGATCACGTAGCCGAGCCCGCCCTCGCCGGCCTGGAACTCGCCGATCACCGCGCCGATCGCGGCCAGCGGCATGCCGACCTTGAGACCGACGAAGATCTGCGGCAACGCGGCGGGGAGCCGCACCTTGCGGAACGCCTGCCAGCGGGACGCGTTCCAGGAACGGACCAGCTCGGCGAGGTCGGCCGGGGTGGTGGTGAGGCCGGTCGCGGTGGAGAGCACGATCGGGAAGAAGCAGAGCAGGAAGACCATCGTGAGGATGGGCGTCTGCCCCCAGCCGAGGGCCACCACCAGCAGCGGCCCCAGCGTGATCTTCGGAACCGCGTTCACCGCGACGAGCAGCGGGGTGAACATCCGCTCCACCAGCCGGGACGAGGCGAGCGCCAGCCCGAGCAGGATCCCGGCCACCATGGAGAGCGCGAACCCGATCAGGATCTCCAGCGTGGTGTCGCCGGTGTGCTCCAGCATCAGGGCCGGCTTGTCGACGAACGCGGTGAGCACGTCCCCCGGAGGCGGCAGCGCCGCCGGGTGGATCAGCTCCAGCCGGGCGACGAGCCACCACACCGCGAGGGCGATCACCAGACCGACCGCAGGCAGCAGAGCGGCGCCCGCCCCGGCGGCCCGTACCCCGACCGACACGCGTCGGCCCGGCGGCGGCCCGGCCTCCGCGGTCTCGGGTTCGGTCACCGGCTCGGCCGACCGGACCTCGGTCATGGTCTCCTCCTTCGGATCGTCCGGCCCGCGGGCCGGAACACGAGACGGGGTGCGCCCCACCGAAGTCCGGCGAGACGCACCCCGGGCGACTGCGCTGATCAGGCCTTCGGCGTCAGGCTGAAGTCGATGATCTGCTCAGGTGCGATGTTCTGCTTCAGGGTGCCGGCGCCCTGGAGGATCGCGATGCTCTTGGCCACCCGGCCCGCGTCCAGCGTGCCGAGCGCGGTGCCGGAGTTGCTCGACCGGACGTAGCCGGCCATCAGCTGCAGCTCGGCGGCGGCCGAGTCGACGTTGGTGGCGTCGACGTTCTTCTTCAGGAGCTGCGCCGCCTCCTGCGGGTTGGCCAGGCTGTACTCCAGGCCCTTCATCAACGCCGCGGTGAACTTCTTCACCATCTCCGGCTTCTCCTTGGCGATCTTCGAGGAGGTGATCAGCACGTTGCCGTAGAGGTCCTGCATCACGTTGCTGTACGGCAGCATCACGGCCTTCTTCTTCGCCACGCCCTCGATGGTGGGCTGGCCGACGACGAACTGGCCGATGCCGTCGACCTGGCCGGTCGCGAGCGTGCCGATCAGCGACTGCGCGTCACCGTTGACCCACTGCACCTTCGCCGGGTCCACGCCGGCCATCTTCGCGTACGTCGGGAAGAGGTTGCGGACCACGGAGCCGGGGGTGTCGGCGAGCTTTTTGCCCTCCAGGTCCTTCGGGGAGGCGATCGCCTTGCCCTCGAGCGTGGCGATGCCCGCCATGGTGCGCTGCTGGATCGCGGCCACCGCCACGAAGTCCTTGGCCTGGCCGTTGCCGAGCTGGAGCAGCCCACCGGTCAGGTCGATCGGGCCGAAGTCGGCCTGGCCGCCCACGATGGTCTGGATCACCGCGCCGGTGCCCTGGCCGGGCTTGATGTCGACGTCGAAGCCGGCCTCGGAGAAGAAGCCCTTCTCCTTCGCGACCCAGGCGTAGGAGTCACGGCCGAAGTTGCCGAAGGAGGTGAGGTAGGTCACCTTCTCCCGCGCTCCACCGCTGCCGCCCTTGCCCTCGTCGGACGAGTCCGAACCGTCGGAGCAGCCGCCGACCAGGGCGAGGGTGGTGGCCAGCGCGACCGCGGCGACCGTACGGGTCAGCCTTCTCATCAGTGCACCATGTCCTTTCCGACCGGGGCCGGCCGGCCGCCGGAGGGGTTGTAGCGGGATGCCGGCGAACGGGGGGCAGGTCGGCATCACCGTCGAGAGGGGACTCTTCGCGGCACAGCGTACGAGAAAGCCACCTTTGCGTTGCCAGGCGTGTCGCGTTGCGGTACGGAAACAAACTGGTGTCCACCCCGGACGGTGTGAATCGCTGGCAAACCCGCTAGCCTGTGGCGGATTTCTGACCGTCCACTCAGGGAAGGGTCGCCGCAGATGATCCGACTTTCCGGGGTGTCCCGCACCTTCGACGGCCGCGCCGGCCGGGTCGAGGCGTTGCGGGGCATCGACCTCGAGGTCGCCGAGGGTGAGTTCGTGGCCGTTCTCGGCCGCTCCGGCTGCGGCAAGTCCACCCTGCTGCGGCTGATCGCCGGCCTGCTCCCGGTCAGCGGCGGTGAGATCACCGTCGCCGGTACGCCGATCGGCAAACCCCGCCGGGACATCGCCATGCTCTTCCAGAAGCCGGCCCTGCTGCCCTGGCGCACGGTGCTCGACAACGTCCTGCTGCCGGTCGAGATCTTCGGCTGGAGCCGGGCGAAGTACCGCGAGCGCGCCCGGCAACTGCTCGACCTGGCCGGACTCGCCGGCTTCGAGAAGCGGCTGCCGCACGAGCTCTCCGGCGGTATGCAGCAACGCGTCTCGCTCTGCCGGTCGCTGATCGGTGAGCCCCGCGTGATGCTCATGGACGAGCCGTTCTCCGCCCTCGACGCGCTCACCCGCGAGGAGCTCTCCGGCGAGCTGCAGCGCGTGCACATGGAGAACGCCGCGACGATCGTCTTCGTCACCCACTCGATCGACGAGGCGGTGCTGCTCGCCGACCGGGTCGTCGTGCTGAGCCCCCGTCCCGGCCGGATCCGCAAGGTCGTCGACGTGGAGATCCCCCGGCCCCGCACCCTGGGCCGCAACGCGCACCTCGCCGACGTCGCCCGGGTCAGCGCGGACCTGCACGAGCTGCTGATGGAACGCGACGAGCCGGCCGCCGCCGGCGCGGAAGGACGATGACCATGCGGGTGACCGTCTTCATCGAGCCGCACCGCGGCGCCAGCTACGACGACCAGCTCCGCTTCGCCCAGGCCGTCGAGGCCTGCGGCTTCGAGGGCCTGCTCCGCGCCGACCACTACCGGTCCATGGGGGCGGACCCGGGCCTGCCCGGCCCGACCGACGCCTGGCTGACCCTGGCCGCCCTCGCCCGGGAGACCAGCCGGATCCGGCTCGGCACCCTGGTGACCTCGGCGACGTTCCGGCTCCCCGGACCGCTCGCGGTGATGGTGGCCCAGGTGGACCAGATGAGCGGCGGCCGGGTCGAGCTGGGCATCGGCGCCGGCTGGTACGAGCGCGAGCACACCGCGTACGGCATCCCGTTCCCGCCCGTCGGCGAGCGCTTCGACCGGCTGGCCGAGCAGCTCGAGGTGATCACCGGCCTCTGGCGCACCCCGCTCGGCGACTCGTACAGCTTCACCGGCGACCACTACCAGCTGGTGGAGGCCCCGGCCCTGCCCAAGCCGGTGCAGGTGCCCGGACCCCCCGTCATCCTGGGCGGGCGCGGCCCGAAGCGGACCCCGGAGCTGGCCGCCCGCTACGGCGACGAGTTCAACATGCCGTTCAAGTCCGTCGAGGAGACCGCCGCGGCGTACGACCGGGTACGCGAGGCCAGCGACCGGGTCGGCCGGGCGGAGTCCGGACGGGCCCCCCTGGTGCTCTCCGCCGGCATCGTGGTGGCGGTCGGCCGCACCGACGCGGAGGCCGAACGGCGGGCCGCGCCGCTGCACGTGGCGAGCGCGCTGCCGCCGGAGGACCCGGTGGTCGGCTCCCCCGCCCGGCTGGTCGACCGGATCGGTGAGTTCGCCGCCATCGGGGCCACCCGGGTGCACCTGCGGCTGATCGAACTCGACGACCTCGACCACCTGGAACTGATCGCGAGCGACGTGCTCCCACAGCTGGACGGAACGGACGGATGAGCGACGGCATCGAACTGGGCCCCGTGGGCCAGGAGATCGTGTACGAGAACGACCGGGTCCGGGTCTGGCACATCCGGCTCGAACCGGGTGAGTCGCAGCCCCTGCACCGGCACGACCACCCGTACCTGGTGGTGGCGATCCAGGGTGCGAAGAACGTGGTGCAGACGATCGACGGCACCCGGATCGACGCGGACGAGCCGACCGGCGGGATCGTCTACCGGGACCCGGGCGCGGTGCACATGCTCACCAACGTCGGGAACACGACTTATCTGGCCCGCCTGGTCGAACTCAAGTAGACACGCCGGTCGCCCGCCACCGCGTGGCGCGGCGCGCCGGTGGCGAACCGGCGCACCAGGTGCGTAACGTGCCGGACATGGCCTTTCGGACCTGGGGCAAACTGCTGCTCACGGCGCTCGGGGTGAGCGTCATGGCCGGGGCGGGCCAGCTGGGCCTCGCGTACGGCCTCGGCATCGTCCGGCTCACCGGCGCCTTCAGCGGCGCGACCGTCAACCAGTGGCCGGCCCAGCTCGTCTGGGTCGGCTGGTTCGCCGCGAACGCCACGGTGGCCGGCGCGGTGCTCACCGAGCGTCTCGCCCGCCGCGCCCCGGGGCCGAGCAGCACCGGCCGGGTGCTGGCCGTCGGCGCCGCCGCGGCTCTGGGCGCGTTCACCGTCGCGCCACTGTGCATGCAGCCCGCCCGGATGGTGGAGATCGGCTCCGTCGACCCGGTCCTCGCGGTCGGCATCTGCGCGATCCTCGGAGCGGTGGTCGGCGCCGGTGCGGCGATCGCCGTACTGCTGAACCCGCCGTTGGGGTGGAACGTGGCGGCGATCGCCGGCGCGGTCTGGCTGCTCGCGCTCGCCTCCACCTTGCCGTCACTGGGTGCCACCGGCCCGCTGCGCACCGTACGACTCGGCGTCCTCGAACCGGACGGGCTGGACGTGGACGCGGCCCAGCGGCTGTCGCTGTTCCTGCTGCCGACCGTGGCGCTGCTCGCCGGGGCGGCGACCGCGGCGCTGGCCCGCTGGCGGGGCGCGGCCCCGCTGGTGAGCGGTGCGACCGGGGTGGCCGGCCCGGTGCTGGTGGCCTTCGCCTACCTCACCGCCGGCCCGGGCGACACGATCGACCGCTACCAGGGCACGCCCTACTACGGCGCGCTGGTCTCGATCGGCGCCGGTGTCCTGGGCTCGGCCGCCGCCGCCCTGCTGCGCTGGCCGGTGGGTACCCGCACCACCGGTGCGCACGCGCTCCCGCCGAAGGGCGGCCCGCGCCGTCTGCCGACCGGCCGGACGCCGAGCGCCGGTCTCACGCCGCCCGCCCCCGGTACGTCCGACGCGCCGGCCGCCGGTCCGGCCGAGACCCGGCTGACGGTCTCGTCGACGCTCGGCGGGCCGGCGGAGCCGAACGACCCGGGCGAGGCGCCCGCCGCCACCCGCCCCACCGTCACCGAACCGACCGTCGCCCAGCCCGCCGCCACCCGGCCCGCAGTCGCCGAGCCGACCGTCGTCCAACCCACCGCCGCCGAGCCCGCCGTCGCGGTGCCGGTGGCCGCCATCGCCGAACCCCGCCCGGACGGCGGCACGGCCGCGGGCGAGGAGTCCCCGGTGGTGGGGCCGCAGCGCGGTGGCCAAGAGCTGGCCCTCGACGCCGACCGGACGCTCCCGGCCGAGCCGGACGCCGCGGCACCGCCCGCTGCCGGTGCCGCGGGTGCTGCGGGTGCTGCCGGTGCTACGACGACCCCGGCACCGGCACCGGCACCGGCTACGGCTACGGCTACGGCTACGGCTACGGACGAGTCGATGCCCGAGGCCGAGGCCACCGCCAGCGCTGAGGTCGTGCCCTCGACCGGAGCGGAGCCCGCCGAGCAGCCGGTCGAGGGCACACCCACTGAGGCACAGCCCGCCGAGGGACCGGCCACCGAACCACAGCCCGTCGAAGCGCGGGCCGCCGACTCGCAGCCCATCGACGAGCCGTCGGCCGAAGCGCAGGCCGCCGACGAGTCGTCCGCCGCCAAGTCCGTGGCTGCCGCCGCGAAGCGGCCATCCCGGCGTTCTGCCGGCAGGTCCACCGAGCCGCAGCCCGTCGGCCAACCGGCCGCCGGGCCGGCGTCACCGTCCGCCGACCCGGCGTCAGCCGGAACGGAGTCCGTCGAGACGGCGGGGTCAGTCGGTCGACAGGCGAGATCCGAATCCGCCGAGGCGGTCCGAGCGCCGAAGCCTCGACGGACCCGCAAGGGCGGGTCGACCCCGCCCAGCGCGGCGACCGACCGAGGTGATGACTCGGCTACGCAGGCCACGGAGGAGGGTGCCGCCGCGGCCACGGATCAGGGCGGGGCCGCCGCGGCCCCGGAGCCGTCCGAGCGGATCGCGGCCCCCGCCGAGCAGGACGTCGCCGCGCAGCTCTCCGCCCCGAAGCCCGCCACCGACGCGACAGGTGCGGCCCGCATGACCGAGGTCGGCCGCGCCGCCGCCGCAGCCGGCGAGGTGAAGTCGGACGCGACCAGCCGGCTGCGCCACGACGAGCCGACGACCACCCCGAACCCGTCCGACCTGGTCAGCGGGGTCGTCGACGGCGACCCGACGACCGGTGGGGAGCCGGCGACGGCGGGCTCCGCCCGGCCGGGCGGCGGCGACCTCGCCCCGACGCCGACCGCCCAGCTCGCCGAGCAGCCCGGAACTCCGGCCACGCCGATCGACGCCGGCCCGCCGGCGCCGCGCGGCGACCACTCGCAAGGCGCAGCGGTCCCGCCGGTCGGTCGCCGGTCCCCCGACTCAGCGGACGCGGCGAGCGATCCGGCCCCGGCAACTGGTCCGGCGGCCGAGCGACAGGACCCGCCCAGCAGGTGGCCGCTCTGGCCGACGCGACGGCACGCCCTGACCGACGCCGTCGAGCCTGCTCGCCCGCAGCTGCCGGAGCAGACCTCCGACTTCGCGCCCCGGGCACGACACCGGGCCCCGCTGCCCGACCTCAACCGGGCGGCGAGCTGGGAGGGCCTGGCCGACGCCGACAGTGCCGGTCCGGTCTCGACCGACGCGCCGGAGCCGGCCGAGGCCGCGGACCCGGAGCCGTCCGGCGACGACGCCCCAGCCGCCACCTCGACCGGGGACGAGGCCGTGGAGAGGCCCCGCACTCCCGAACAGGCCACGGGCCGCACTCGGGGCAGGCTCGGGCTGTTCCGGCGTACCCGCCCCCAGCCGGAGCCGGAGAGCGCGGCGGAGGAGCCGGTGCCGGCACAAGACGAGGAGTACGTGGACTGGGTGGCCGGACTGAGCCGGCCCCTGCACGACAACGAGCCGGAGCAGGAGAGCGGGCGCCGCTCGCTGCGTTCGTCCGGCCGTCACCACCGCAGCTGAGCCCGCCGTCCGGTGCGGTGGTCGCCGGGACGACAACCACACCCGAGGTGGGCGCGACCGGACGGGACCGGCGCGCCCGAGCGGCTTGGAGATTGTCGGGAAACCCCGGGGCGAGCGAGGCGGAGTCCAGGCGGCGATCCGGCAAGGCGGAGATTCGTCCGGATACAACACCGATATCCGGACGAATCTCCAACGCCGCCGCTCGTCGGCTGGGCCCGCCGCAGGGTTTCCCGACAGTCTCTTAGGCGAGCGGCAGGTAGACCTGCCCGCCCGAGGAGACGAACTCCTCGGACTTGTCCTTCATGCCGCGGGCGGCGTACTCCTTGAGGTCCTGGGTGATCTTCATCGAGCAGAACTTCGGGCCGCACATCGAGCAGAAGTGGGCCGTCTTCGCCGGCTCGGCCGGCAACGTCGCGTCGTGGTACGACCGCGCGGTCTCCGGGTCCAGCGCCAGGTTGAACTGGTCCTCCCAGCGGAACTCGAACCGCGCCTTGGAGAGCGCGTCGTCCCACGCCTGGGCGCCCGGGTGCCCCTTGGCCAGGTCGGCCGCGTGCGCCGCGATCTTGTACGCGATGACGCCGGCCTTCACGTCGTCCCGGTCCGGCAGCCCCAGGTGCTCCTTCGGCGTGACGTAGCAGAGCATCGCGGTGCCGAACATGCCGATCATCGCGGCGCCGATCGCCGAGGTGATGTGGTCGTACGCGGGTGCGATGTCGGTGGTCAGCGGCCCGAGCGTGTAGAACGGGGCCTCGTGGCACCACTCCTGCTGGAGGTCCACGTTCTCCTTGATCTTGTGCATGGGTACGTGACCCGGGCCCTCGATCATCACCTGGACGTCGTACCGCCAGGCGACCTGCGTCAGCTCACCGAGCGTCTTCAGCTCGGCGAACTGCGCCTCGTCGTTCGCGTCCGCGATCGAGCCGGGACGCAGACCGTCCCCGAGCGAGAAGGTCACGTCGTAGCGGGCGAGGATCTCGCAGAGCTCCTCGAAGTTCGTGTAGAGGAAGTTCTCCTCGTGGTGCGCCAGGCACCAGGCCGCCATGATCGAGCCGCCGCGCGACACGATGCCGGTCACCCGGTCGACGGCGAGCGGCACGTACGGCAGCAGCACCCCGGCGTGCACGGTCATGTAGTCCACGCCCTGCTCGGCCTGCTCGATGACGGTCTCCCGGAACACCTCCCAGCTGAGCTTCACCGGGTCGCCGCCGACCTTCTCCAGCGCCTGGTAGATCGGCACCGTGCCGATCGGCACCGGCGAGTTGCGCACGATCGCCTCGCGGGTCTCGTGGATCCGCTTGCCGGTGGAGAGGTCCATCACCGTGTCCGCACCCCACCGGGTGGCCCAGGTCAGCTTCTCCACCTCCTCGGCGACCGACGAGCTGACGGCCGAGGTGCCGATGTTCGCGTTCACCTTGACCAGGAACGCCTTGCCGATGATCGCCGGCTCGCACTCCGGGTGGTTCACGTTGAGCGGCAGCACGGCACGGCCGGCCGCGATCTCGTCCCGGACGAGCTCCGGCGCCACGCCCTCCCGAATCGCCACGAACTCCATCTCGGGCGTCACGACGCCCGCCCGGGCGTACGCGAGCTGGGTCGGACGACGGCCGTCCGTACCGGCGAGCGGCGTGCCGGCTCCCCGTACCGGGGCGACGTCTCCCCGCTCGGCGATCCACGGACCGCGCAGCGGCGCGAGCCCGACCTCGGGGTCGGATCCCGGCCCGGAGGTGTCGTAGAGACGCACCGGCGGGTTCTCCCCGGTCAGCGTCACCTCGGCGAACGGCACCCGGACATCCGGCCGGGTCCCTTCCACGTAGACCTTGCGTCGTGCCTGCATGACAGCCTCCCTGGTGTTCAAGCGGACCATCCGAAGTGGTCCAGCGGGCCACGTCCCGCGCCCAGCTCCCAGTGCCGCGCGCCGGTCAGCGCGCGGTTCACGTACTCCTTGGCGACGGCGACCGCCACCGGCACCGGGTCCCCCAGCGCGAGGCGGACGGCGATCGCGGCCGAGAACGAACAGCCGGTGCCGTGCGTGTGCCGGGTCTCCACGCGCGGCCCGCGCAGCAGGGTGGTGACCCCGCCGCCGTGCAGCACGTCGACTGCCTCCGCGCCGTCGAGGTCGCCGCCGGTGACCACCACGTGCGCCGGGCCGCCGGAGGCCAGCGCCTTCGCGGCGGCCACCATCTCGTCGACGGTGGTCACCGGGTGTCCGGTGATGGCTGCGGCCTCCGCGCAGTTCGGCGTCGCAACCTCGGCGTACGGCAGCAGCCGCTCGACCGCCGCGACCACGCCGAGCGAGTGCCCGCTGGTGGCGACGAGTACCGGATCGACGACGAGGTGCGGCAACCGACCGGCCCGGGCGGCCGTGGCCACCGCGTCGGCGACGGCGGGCGTGCCGAGCATGCCGGTCTTCGCCGCGCCCACGGTGAAGTCGGTCAGCACGCTCTCGATCTGGTCGGTGACGGTGGCCGGCGGGAGGGGCAGGACGGCGTCGACGCCCCGCGTGTTCTGCGCAGTCACGGCGGTGAGGACGCTCGTGCCGTACGCGCCGAGCGCCGCGAAGACCTTGAGGTCGGCCTGGATGCCCGCGCCCCCGCCGGAGTCGGAGCCGGCGATGGTGAGGACTGTTCTCGGCGTCACTGCGCTTCTCCGGTGGTTGCGGTTGAGGGCTGCGGCCGACCGTGCCCACTCCGGGCGGTCAGGCTTGATCCCTGCGTGGGCACGGTCGGCCGCAGCCCCGTCGTGGGAACCGCCGCCGGGACGCGCCGGCCGGTTGACATCGGGCTGACCGCCACGGCGGAGAGGCTGGTCGACGGGGTGACCGATTCCTGTCGGGTCGCCTTGTCGGCGGCCTCGGTCAGCGTGGCGGCTGCCTCGTGGGGGTCGTCGGCGCGCATGATCGCGCCGAGCACCGCGACGCCGGTAGCACCCGCCCGGAGACCGGCGCTGACCTGCTCGGGGGTCTCGATGCCGCCCAGGGCGAGGGCCGGGACGGGGCTTCGTTCGACGAGCGCGGCGAGCCCGTCCGGCAGCAGGGGCGGGCCGTAGCCGGGCTTGGTCCGGGTCGGATAGACGGGTGAGAGGGTCACGTAGTCCTCGGTGCTGATCCGGGCCAGCTCGACGGTGTCGTGGCAGGAGCGGCCGACCAGCCCGAGCCGGGGCGGCGGGTACGGGCCGGCGGCGGGCAGGTGCACGGCGTCGCCGTCGAGCGGGTCGGGTCCGGCGACGATCAGCGTGCCGCCGGCCTCGCTGAGGATCGCCCGCAGCTCGACCGCGAGCGCGGCGCGCTCGGCGCGGGGCAGGTCCTTCTCCCGAAGCACCACCCAGCGCACTCCCCCGGCGACCGCCGCCGCGACCACCTCGCCGAGCGGTCGGCGCGCCACCCTCCGATCGGTGAGCAGCACGACTCCGGCGGGGAGCTCCGCGGAGGTCTTGGAACGCAACGGCCCCGGGAGGGGCCGTTTCCGTCCAAGATCTACCTGCGGCGCGAGGCGCGGGTCGGTCACAGCTCCGGCCGTCCCTCGTCCGGGGTGGAGGCGAGGGCGTGGTGCCGGCGCGGGATCCGGCCGGCGCCCGCGGCCAACCGGCCGGCCTCCACCGCGTGCCGCATGGCGGTGGCCATCGCCACCGGGTCGGCGGCCCGGGTGACGGCGCTGGCCAGCATCACCGCGTCGCAGCCGAGCTCCATGGCCAGCGCCGCCTCGGAGGCGGTGCCGATGCCGGCGTCCAGGATCACCGGCACCTCCACGGTCTGCCGGATCAGCCGGATGTGGTGCGGGTTGCTGATGCCCAGCCCGGACCCGATCGGTGCGCCCGCCGGCATCACGCCGGCGCAGCCGACGTCGGCGAGCCGCCGGGCGAGCACCGGATCGTCACTCGTGTACGGCAGCACGGTGAACCCGTCGGCGACCAGCTCCTCGGCGGCGCGCAGCAGCTCCACCCCGTCCGGGAGCAGCGTGCGCTCGTCGCCGATCACCTCCAACTTGATCCAGTCGGTGTCGAACGCCTCCCGGGCCAGCCGGGCCACCTTGACCGCCTCGACCGCCGTGTAGCAGCCCGCCGTGTTCGGCAGCAGCCGTACGCCGCACCGGTCCAGCAGATCCAGCAGCCCGCCGCCCATGCCGGGGGCGGTGTCCACCCGCCGCAGGGCGAGGGTGACCAGCTCGGTGCCGGACGCGCGGATCGCCTCCTCCAGCACGCGCAGGTTCGCCGCGCCCCCGGTGCCGAGGATGAGTCGCGAGGTGAACTCGACCCCGCCGAGTCGGAACGTCATCGCGCTCACCCGCCCTGGGCGGCGCTGAGCACCTCGACCCGGTCACCGTCGCGCAGCGTGGTCGCCGGCCAGCCCGTACGGGGCACCACCTCGCCGTTGACCGCGACCGCCACTCCGCGCTGCTGCGGAGCGACCTCGCGGACCAGGTCGGCCACCGTCACACCGCCGGGCATCGTCCGCCCGGTCCCGTTCACCGTCAGTTCCACGGGTCCTCCTCACTAGTCCGGGCAGCTACGTCGTCGTCTCCGGCCGCCGATACGCCAGCGCCGCCGGCCGCCGGCACCGCGTCGGCCGCTGCAGCGCCCGTCGCCGGAGCGGTCGGGTCCGAACCGGCCGAGTCCGGAGCGGCTGGACCGGTGAACCGGTCCGGCCGGAAGGGGGCGAGCAGTGGATCGGGCCGGCCGGTGGTCACCAGGTCGGCGATCAGGTCGGCGGTCACCGGGGTGAGCACGATGCCGTGCCGGTGGTGCCCGGTGGCCGCCAGCACGCCGGGCCGACCCGGCAACGGGCCGAGGATCGGCGCGTTGTCCGGGGTGCCGGGGCGCAGCCCGGCGGCCGTCTCGACCAGGTCGTACTCCGCCAGCTCGGGCAGCACGTCCACGGCGGCGCGGAGCAGCCGCAGCACCGCCCCGGCGGAGACGTCGGTGTCCCGGCGCTCCTCGACGGTGGCGCCCACCACCACCTCGCCACCGGAGCGGGGCACCAGGTAGACCGACTCGCCGTCGGCGTACCCCCGGATCACGTGCCGGAAGCCCGGCGTCGCGCCACCGGGCGCGCGGAGCCGGAGCACCTGCCCCTTGACCGGCCGGACCGGCAAGCCGGTGAGGGCGGCGGCGCCGCAGCCGGCCGCGACCACCGTCACCGGGGCGTCCAGGTCGGCGAGCGTGCGGACCGGCCCGGGGACCAGCACCGCGCCGGCCCGTTCGGCGGCGATGCGCAGCGCGGGCAGCAGCAGCCGCGGGTCGACCTGGTGGTCGGTCCCGGCGAACGCGCCGCCGCGCACCCGCGGGGCGAGCGCCGGCTCGCGGTCCCGCAGCTCGGAGGGGCGCAGCGGGGTCACCGGCAGGCCGATCTCCTGCTGGTACGCCCAGAGTCGCCGCGCCTCGGCGAGGTCGTCGGCGGTCAGCCCGACCAGCAGGGTCCCCTCGGTGCGGTAGCCGAGTTCGACGCCGCTCGCCTCGGTCAGCTCGGCCGCGAACGCCGGCCAGCGGGCGGCCGACTCGACCAGCAGCCCGGTCAGTTCCCGTTCGCCGAAGTACGCCTCGGAGACCGGGGCGAGCATGCCGGCGGCGACCGCCGAGGCCCCCGAGCCCGGAGCGGGATCGTGCACGGTCACGCGCAGCCCGCGGGCGGCGCAGCGCCAGGCGACGGCGAGGCCGATCGGCCCTGCCCCCACCACCGCCACGTCCGCCCGGGCCACGTCGCCGGCTTGGGTCGACGTGGACCGGGCGCTCAGCACGTCAGTGCCGCGATCAACTCGGTCGTGGCGTGGGCCGGATCGGCCGCCCCGGAGAGCGCACCGACCACCGCCACTCCGTACGCCCCGGCGGCCCGGAGCGCCGGCACGTCGCTCGCGGTCACTCCGCCGATGGCGATCACGGGAACGGCGACCGCTCCGGCCACCGCCCGTACGCCGGTCACGCCGATCGGGGCGGGCAGGCCCTCCTTCGTGGCGGTGGGATGGCAGGGGCCGACCCCGAGGTAGCTGGCGCCGGCGGCGACGGCCTCGGTGGCGGTGCCCGGTTCACGGGCGGTCGCGCCGAGCACGGCGGTCGGGCCGAGCACGCGTCGGGCCGCCTCGACCGGGAGGTCGTCCGCGCCGATGTGCCCACCGGCGGCGCCGACTGCCAGCGCCACGTGCAGCCGGTCGTTGACCAGGCAGGTCGCCCCGTACGGCGCGCAGAGCGCGGCGACCCGGCGGGCCAGGTCGTACGCCTCGCGGTCGGTGGCGGAGTCCTCGACCCGGACCTGCACGACGAGTTCCGTGCGGGCGGCGCTGAGGGCAGCCCGGACCACGGCGAGCGGATCGCGCCCGGGTCGGGTGTCGGTGATGAGATGGAGTCGTCCCAGGGACGGCACGGCAACACTCCTCCCTGCGCCGGCATTACCCGGATCAGGTTCGACGGTCGGGGGCTGACAGCCCCCCTCTCAGCCCGGTCCACCGGGCTCCCGTGGGTCACTTGCTCGGTCACCGTACGACAGACCCGGCGACCCTGCCAAGGGTGAGCGCGGCAACAGTGGCGGCGATCCTCCGCCGGGCGCTTCATGCGGTCCTGTTCGGAATGTCGCCCGCTGTTGCGAAACCGTTACCGTTTGGCATCTTGCCGGATACGCATCCACCGGAATTAATTTGTTCAGCGATTCGACAAAAATATCGGTGCGGACGCCATGGCCCGGCGCCCGCACCGACCCACCCGGGACGGTCTTCGGCGAGCCGGCCCCCGCGATCCCCTGTCCACCGCGACATAGGAGGCGGCGTGTCCCGCACTCGTCGTGCCCGCTCACCCATCACCGCGATCCTGCTCTCAATTGCGCTCACCTCGACAGCCCTGCTCGGCACGTCGGCCGCGCAGGCGGCACCGACCGCCGGCCCGACCGCGGCGCGAGCCGCTCAGGCCGCCCCGCCGGCCGCCACGCCGGTGACCCAGGCGCTCCCCGAGGCGGCTCCCGCCGCCGCCGAGGCCTTCTCCGTGCTGATCTTCTCGAAGACGGCCGGCTTCCGGCACGATTCGATCCCCACCGGCATCGCCGCCATCCAGCAGCTCGGCGCGGAGCACGGCTTCACCGTCGACACCACCGAGGACGGCGGCGCGTTCACCGACGCCAACCTCGCGAAGTACCAGGCAGTCATCTGGCTCTCCACCACCGGCGACGTCCTCGACGCCGACCAGCAGGCGGCCTTCGAGCGGTACGTGCAGGCCGGCGGCGGCTACGTCGGCATCCACGCCGCGTCCGACACCGAGTACAGCTGGAGCTGGTACGGCGAGTTGGTCGGGGCGTACTTCGCCAGCCACCCGGCCAACCAGCAGGCCACGGTGAAGGTCGAGGACCACGCCCACCCGGCCACGGCCGACCTGCCGGCGCGCTGGTCCCGGTTCGACGAGTGGTACAACTACCAGTCGAACCCCCGCCCCGACGTGCACGTGCTGGCGAGCCTCGACGAGACCAGCTACTCCCCGGGCGCGGGCGCGATGGGTGCCGACCACCCGATCGCCTGGTGTCAGGACTTCGACGGCGGCCGCTCGTGGTACACGGGTGGCGGCCACACCCGCGAGTCGTACGCGGAGCCGGAGTTCCTCGCCCACCTGCTCGGCGGCATCCGGACCGCGGCGGGCGTCGAGAGCGCCGACTGCGGCGCCTCGCTGACCTCCAGCTTCGAGAAGGTCACGCTGGACAGCAACACCAGCAACCCGATGGAGCTGGACGTCGCCCCGGACGGCCGGGTCTTCTACGTCGAGCGCGACGGCCGGGTGCAGATCGTCAAGCCGGACACCGGCAACACGGTCACCGCCGTCGACCTGGACGTCTTCACCGGCAACGAGGACGGGCTGATCGGCATCCGCCTCGACCCGGACTTCGCCACCAACAACTGGGTGTACCTCTACTACGCCCCGAACGACGGGGTGGCGCGCAACCTGCTGTCCCGGTTCACGGTGACCGGCGACACCATCGACCTGGCCAGCGAGAAGCAGGTGCTCCGGGTCGACACGCAGCGCAACACCTGCTGCCACGCCGGCGGGAGCATGGCCTTCGACGGGGCCGGCAACCTGTACCTGGCCACCGGTGACAACACCAACCCGTTCGAGTCCGACGCGTTCAACCCGATCGACGAGCGGCCGGGTCGCCAGGACTACGACGCGCAGCGCACCTCGGGCAACACCAACGACCTGCGCGGCAAGGTGCTGCGGATCCACCCGGAGGACGACGGGACGTACACCGTCCCGAGCGGCAACCTGTTCGCGCCGGGCACCGAGCGGACCCGTCCGGAGATCTTCGCGATGGGCTTCCGCAACCCGTTCCGGATCGGCGTCGACCCGGGCACCGACACCCTGTACGTCGGCGACTACGGGCCGGACGCCGGTTCCGCCAACCCGAACCGCGGCCCGGAGGGCACGGTCGAGTGGAACATCGTCGGCACCGCGGGCAACTACGGATGGCCGTACTGCACCGGGGCGAACTACGCCTACAACGACTACCAGTTCCCCGCCGGCCCGAGCGGGCCGAAGTTCGACTGCGCGGCGCCGGTGAACAACTCGCCGAACAACACCGGCCTCACCAACCTGCCGCCGGCCGTCCCGGCCACCGTCGACTACGACTACAGCGGCAACCCGCTCTTCCCCGAGATCGGAGGCGGCGGCGCGCCGATGGGCGGCCCGGTCTACCGGTACGACGCCGAGCTGAGCTCGGACCGGAAGTGGCCGGCGTACTACGACGGCAAGGCGCTCTTCGGCGAGTGGAACCAGTCGAAGATGTACACGATGCAGGTGACCGCCGACGGCAAGTCGCTGGTGGACATCAACCAGCTGCTCACCGGCATGAGCCTGATCCGGCCGATGGACTTCGAGTTCGGCCCGGACGGCGCGCTCTACCTCATCGAGTGGGGCAGCGGCTTCGGCGGCAACAACGACAACTCCGGCGTCTACCGGATCGACTACGTCGCCGGTGACCGGGCCCCGATCGCGGTGGCGAGCGGCGAGCCGACCTCCGGGCCGGCGCCGCTGACCGTCGCCTTCTCCAGCGCCGGTTCCCGCGACCCCGACGGCGGCACGCTCAGCTACGCGTGGGCCTTCGGCGACGGGCAGACCAGCACCGAGGCGAACCCGACGCACACGTACGCCGAGGCCGGGTCGTACACGGCGCAGCTCACGGTCACCAACCCGAAGGGGCGTACCGCGGTGGCCAACGTGCCGGTCACCGTGGGCAACACCGCCCCGACCGTGAAGATCGAGTTCCCGCCGGACGGGGGCTTCTTCGACTGGGGTGACCAGGTCCGCTACACGGTGCAGGTGACCGACCCGGAGGACGGCGAGATCGAGTGCGACCGGGTCCAGCTCCAGGTGCTGCTCGGCCACGACGAGCACGCCCACCCGCTGGAGCAGCACACCGGCTGCACCGGGCTGGTCCAGACGTCGCTGGCCTCCGGGCACGGCGCGGAGGCGAACGTCTTCGCCGTCTTCGAGGCGACCTACACCGACCTCGGTGGCGGCTCGGGCGCCGGCCCGCTCACCGGCCGGGCCATCGAGCAGCTCCAGCCGAAGCGGAAGCAGGCCGAGTACTTCACCGCCACCGGCCGGGCGCCGGGCAGCACCGGCGGCGGGGACCCGGGCGTGCAGCGCGAGACCACCAGCGACACCGCCGGTGGTGGCCAGAACATCGGGTTCATCGAGGACGGCGACTGGTGGTCGGTCTCCCCGGCAAACCTGACCAACATCACGTCGATCCGGTTCCGGGTCGCCTCGGACGTCAACGGCGGGCGGATCGACGTCCGCTCCGGCGCGGTCGACGGGCCGCTGGTGGCGCAGGCCACCGTGCCCGGCACCGGCGACTGGCAGACGTACACGGACGTGACCGCGCCGGTGACCGGCCCGGGCACGGGCACGCTCTTCTTCGTCGCCAAGGATCCGTCCGGCGGCGCCGGCTCGCTGATGAACGTCAACTGGATGGACTTCATCGGTCGCGGGGTCACCGAGAACGGGCCACCGGTGGTCACCGCCACCGCCACCCCGACCACCGGCACCGCCCCGCTCGCCGTCGCCTTCGACGGCACGGCCACCGACGCCGAGGGGGACACGCCGCTGACGTACGCCTGGGACTTCGGTGACGGCGGTACGGCGGACACCCTGGACGCGAGCCACACCTACACGGCCGCGGGCGCCTTCACCGCGACCCTCACGGTGACCGACAGCAGGGGCGCCAAGGCGTACGCGACCGTGCCGGTGCGGGTCGAGGCGCCGAACACGTCCTGCTTCGGGGCGCGCTCGGACGACTTCACCGGCGCCGCCCTCGACAAGGCGCGCTGGAGCGTGGTCCGGGAGAACCAGCTCTACTCGGTCTCCAACGGCGCGCTGCGGCTGCCCACCGCGGTGGGTGACCTCTACGGGGCACGCAACGACGCGACGAACCTGGTGCTCCAGCCGGCGCCGTCCGGTCCGTGGCAGGCGACCACCCGGTTCACCCTGCCGGTGACGACCAACTGGCAGCAGGCCGGCCTGCTGGTCTACGGCGACGACGACAACTACGCCAAGCTGGACCTGCTCTACTCGGGCAGCCGGCGGGTGGAGTTCATCCGGGAGACCGCCGGCGCACCGCGCAACGAGGCGGCCGACAGCGTCGCCGCCCCGGCCGGCGACACGCTCTACCTGCGGCTCAACAGCGACGGGACGAACCTGACCGCAGCCGTCTCGGCCGACGGACAGACCTTCACCCCGGTCGGCCGGTCCGCCGCGCTCGCCGGCATCACCAACCCTCGGATCGGCCTGTTCGCCCTCAACGGCGGCACGGACGCTCCGGTGGTGGAGGCGGCGTTCGACTGGTTCCAGGTCTCGCCGGACGAGCCGGCCGGCCCGGTCGACCCGTCGGACGAGTTCACCGGTGACACGCTGGACAAGTGCCGGTGGGACGCGATCCTGCGGGAGGACGCGACGGGCTACCGGGTCACCGGTGGCGCGCTGCGGGTCGACGTGCCCAACGGTGACATCTACGGCACCGGCAACACCGGGCCGGCGAACTTCATCCTGCAGACCGCGCCGGCCGGCGACTGGACCCTGGAGACGAAGGTCGACGGCAGCCAGCTGAACGAGCAGTACCAGCAGGCCGGACTGATGGTGCACGTCGACGACGACAACTACCTGAAGTTCGACTACATCGCGGACAACCAGCCCGGCCAGCCGGTGACGCGGCGGATCGAGTTCCGCAGCGAGATCGGCGGGACGGTGCAGAACCCGCAGCCCGAGGCGGCGAACCTGACCGGATCGGTGTGGCACCTGCGGCTGGCCCGCAGCGGTGACACCTTCACCGCGTCGTACTCGGCCGACGGGGCGACCTGGACGGCGTTGACCGCGTTGACCAACAGCGCGGTCGGGGCCACCCCGAAGGTGGGTCTCTTCACCCTCGGGGCCAACCAGACCGCCTCGAAGACCGCCGTGTTCGACTACTTCCGCCTCACCACCGAGGTCGCGGACGAGACGGCTCCGGTGACGGCGGCGACCGTCACGGGCACCCCCGTCGAGGGGTGGCACACCGGGCCGGTGACGGTCACCCTGGCCGCCACCGACGAGAGCGGCGGCAGCGGGCTGGCCGGCACCGAGTACCAGCTGGACGGGGCGCAGTCCTGGACGGCGTACACCGGGCCGGTCCCGGTGAGCGGGGACGGCGAGCACGAACTGCGGTTCCGCTCGACCGACAAGGCGGGCAACGTGGAGGCGACGAAGACCGCCGCCGTGAAGATCGACGCCACGGCGCCGGTGACCTCGGCGACGTTCGCCCCGGCGAACGACGAGGGTTGGCACGACGGGACCATTCCGGTGGTGCTGACCTCGACCGACGCCGGATCCGGTGTGAAGACTGTCGAGTGGTCGCTCGACGGTGGCGCGTGGACGCCGTACTCGGAGCCGATCGAGGTGACCGGGGACGGCGAACACGAGCTGCTCTTCCGGTCGGCCGACAGCGCCGGCAACGCGGAGACGCTCAAGTCGGCGGTGCTGCGCATCGACGGCACCAAGCCGACGCTGCTGGTCTCCGGGCTCGCCGACGGTCAGCTCTACGGCGACAGCCAGGACGTCCGGGTGTCCTGGCAGGCGGTCGACCCGACCTCGGGCATCGCGAGCGTGGCCGGCGAGCTGGACGGCCGGCCGTACGCGAGCGGTACGTTGCAGGCCATGTACGAGCTCCCGCTCGGCCTGCACGAGCTGACCGTCACCGCGACCGACAAGGCGGGGAACGAGACCACTTCGGAGGTCCGGTTCTTCGTCACCACCTCGTTCCGGGACATGCAGAACCTGCTGGACCGGTTCAAGGCGACCAGTCGGCTCTCGGCGAAGGCGCACAAGCAGCTGACGGAGAAGCTCGACGCCGCCCGCAAGGCCGAGGCGGCCGGCAACGACAACAAGGCGATCAAGCAGCTGACCGCCTTCCGCGGGCTCGCCGCCGACGCCACGCTGGTGGCCGAGGCGGAGATCCGGGACGTGCTGGTCCGGGACGCCGACGCCATGATCGTCCGGCTCGGCGGCGCGGCCAGCAAGGCCGGGGTGAAGGCCAACGACGGCGATCCGGTCGCCGGCGCGGGCCGGCTGGGTGGCGACGCCACCCGGCTCGCCCCGGGCCGCCGGCTCTGATCCGACGAGGCCCCTCCCCGGCGCAGCGGCGTCGGGGAGGGGCCTCCCTCATCGGTTGTGAGGAGAGTCCGTGCCGAATCTCCGCAAGGTGTTCGTCGCCCTGTTCATCGGCGTGGCGCTGACCCTGCTCTCCGCCACTCCGGCCGCCGCGCACGGCAAGCTCAAGCTGACGGTGGCCGGCGACGGGGCGGGCGGGGTGACCGTGCAGGCCGTCCATACCGACGGGCACCGGCTGGAGAAGCCGGTGCTGTTGACCCTCACCGGCACCGGTCCGGACGGGCAGCGGGTCGGCCCGGTGCAGCTCGCGCCGGCGCCGGAGGGGCAGGGCTTCTACAGCAGCGGTCCGCTGCTCTCCCCCGGTCGCTGGCGGGTGACGGTCGCCGCCCCGGCCCCGGACGAGAGCGAGGTCAGCGCCGAGGTGCAGGCCCGGCCCGCCCAGTCGCCCGCTCCGGCGGTGCCGGCCGCGGCGACCGCACCCGCGGCCGACGCCTCGGCCACGGCGGGGGCGGGCGGTGCCTGGTGGTGGCCGGTCGGGTTGGCCGTCCTGGTGATCGCCGCCCTGGCGGTGGCGGTGCCGATGCTGCTCACCCGCCGCCGCTCGGACGAGTGAGCCGCACGGCGCGAGGTCGCCGGGACGGCTTCGGCGACAGTCGCCAACCCCGGTCAGCCTGATACCTCAGCGGCATCAATATGCCGCTGAGGTATCAGGCCTTTCCGGATCTTCGAGGCCGAAGTTTTGCCGCCGATACCAACTCACGGTCGAGCCACACCCGGGCGCCTCGGCCCGAGCCGGCCGCCGGCGGCAGCGGCGGTGATCACAGGATCTCGCGCAGGGCTTCCAGGTCCTCGTCGGTCGGCTGCCAGGAACCGGCCGCGGCGTTGGCGCGCACCTGCTCGGGCGTGGTCGCCCCGGCGATCACCGAGGTCACCGCCGGCTGGGCGGCCAGCCCGCCGATGGCCACCTGGAGCATGCTGAGGCCCCGCTCGTCCGCGTACCGGCCGATCGCCTCGATGAGGTCCCAGTTCGCCGCGGCGAACCGGGCGGCGTACCGGCCACCGCCGGAGAGCCGGCTGCCCGCGGGGGGCGCCTCGCCCCGCCGGTACTTGCCGGTGAGCAGGCCGTTGGCGAGCGGGAAGAACGGCAGCAGCCCCAGCCCGAAGCGCTCGCAGGCCGGGACCACCTCGGTCTCGACCGACCGCTCCACCAGGCTGTAGTGGTTCTGCGCGCTGATGAAACGGGATCGGCCGTTGGAGGAGGCCACCCAGTCGGCGTCCGCGATCTGCCAGCCGGTGAAGTTCGAGTTGCCCAGGTAACGCACCTTCCCGGCGCGGACCAGGTCGTCCAGCGCGGCGAGGGTCTCGTCGATCGGGGTGCCCGGGTCCGGCTCGTGCATCTGGTACAGGTCGATGTAGTCGGTGTCGAGGCGGCGCAGCGACGCCTCGACGGCCCGGGCGATGTAGCGCCGGGCGCCGCGCGCGCCGTGGTCGGGGCCGTTCAGGCCGTTCATGTTCATGCCGAACTTGGTGGCCACCACCACGTCGTCCCGACGGCCCTTCAGGGCCTGCCCGAGCACCTCCTCGGAGCCGCCCTGCGGCTCGCCGTAGATGTCGGCGGTGTCGAAGAAGTTGATCCCGGCGTCCAGCGCGGCGTCCACCACGGCCCGCGTGCCGTCGAGGCCGATGTTGCGGCCGAAGTTGTTGCCGCCGATACCGACGACGGACACCACGAGCCCGGAGTCGCCCAGCCGGCGGTAGGTCATCTCAGTCACGAGATCGACTCTATGCCTGCCGTCCGGGGCGCGGCGGCGCCACCCGGGTTGTTCCCCGACTCAGCCGAGCACCTCGGCGCGGAGCCGCTCGGCGGCGGCCAGCGTCTCGGCCAGCTCCGCCGGGGAACGCCCGACCCCGGCGAGCAGCGCCTGCGCCCTGGCCGCGAAGTCCGGCGGCGCACCGGGCAGCCGCCCGGCCGAGGCGATGCTGCCCTTCTCGTTCACCAGCCACCGCCCGGCCCGGGCGTGCAGCACCTGCACGAGCACTCCGACCATGCGGAACAGGCAACCGGCCACGTAGCCGCTGTCGCCGGCCGGGACGACCTTCGCGGCGCCCGCGAGCAGGAACTCGGCCTCCCAACCGGCCCGCACCAGCGCCTCGGCCAACGCCGGCGGGTACGCCGCGGTCTCCTCCTTGAGCGCCGTCAGCTCGCCGGTCGGGTCCGCGAGCACCCGGCACAGCGCCACCTCGCCCGCGTACGCGTGGGAGTAGAAGCCGAGCGGATGCCCGGCCTGTACGCCCACCTCGTACCGGCCGGTCCGGCAGTCCGCCCAGATCCGGCGGACCCGGTCCAGGTCGCGGTAGATCCAGTCGACGGCCGACCCCTCCACTCGCAGCCAGCCGCCGCCGTCCACCCACGGCCCCCAACCACCCGGCGTCGTCAGCTCGACCGCCGCGTCGGCGATCGACGCGGCGACCGCCTCCAGCGCCGGTACGTCCAGCTCGCCCCGGTAGTAGAGGCCCAGGTCCCAGTCCGAGTCCGGCCGGTGCTCGCCACGGGCCCGGCTGCCGCCCAGCGCGACGGCCACCACGCCCCGGACGGCGCAGAGCCGACCGGCCAGTTCGACCACGTTCACGCCACGTCCCACACCGGCTCGGGTGTCTCCACCACCTCGCCGTCACCGCCGAACAGCACGAACCGGTCGAAGGTACGGGTGAACCAGCGGTCGTGCGTCACCGCGAGCACCGTTCCGTCGAACGCGTTCAAGCCGGCCTCCAGCGCCTCGGCGCTGGCCAGGTCGAGGTTGTCGGTCGGCTCGTCGAGCAGGAGCAGCGTCGCCCCGGACAGCTCCAGCAACAGCACGAGGAACCGCGCCTGTTGCCCGCCGGAGAGCGTGCCGAACCGCTGGTCGCCCTGCGCTGCCAGCTCGTACCGGGACAGCGACGCCATGGCCGCGTGCCGATCCATCCCGGCCCGGTGCTCGTCGCCCCGCCAGAGGATCTCGACGAGGGTCTTCGCCATCAGCTCCGGCCGGTCGTGCGTCTGCGAGAAGTGCCCGGGCCGGACGCGCGCGCCGAGCCGGGCCACCCCGTCGTGCGCCACCGGCGCGAGCGTGAGCCCGGCGTCCACCGGGCCGTTCGCCGGGTCCGGGTCGGTGCCGCCGCGGGCCAGCAACCGCAGGAAGTGCGACTTGCCGGTGCCGTTCGCGCCGAGCACCGCCACCCGGTCGCCGTACCAGATCTCCAGGTCGAACGGGTAGGTGAGGCCGTCGAGCTCCAGCTGCTCGCAGATGAGCGCGCGCTTGGCGGTGCGCCCGCCGGTCAGCCGCATCCGGATGTCCTGGTCCTTCGGCGGTACGGGCGGCGGGCCGGCCTCCTCGAACTTGCGCAGCCGGGTCTGCGCCGCCTGGTAGCGCGAGGCCAACCCGTCGTTGTACGCGGCCTTCTGCTTGTACATCAGCACCAGCTCGCGCAGCTTCTGGTGCTCCTCGTCCCAGCGTCGGCGCAGCTCGTCCAGGCGGGCGTGCCGGGCCACACGCGCCTCGTGCCAGCTCGCGAAGCCGCCCGGGTGCACCCAGGCGCCGCCGCCCTCCACGGCGACCACCCGGTCGGCCGTACGTGCCAGCAGTTCCCGGTCGTGCGAGACATAGAGCACCGACTTCGCCGACTCGCGCAGCCGTCCCTCCAGCCACCGCTTGCCCGGCACGTCGAGGAAGTTGTCCGGCTCGTCGAGGAGCAGCACCTCGTCCGGCCCGCGCAGGAGCAGCTCCAGCGCGAAGCGTTTCTGCTGTCCGCCGGAGAGGGTCCGGACCGGGCGTTCCCGGGACGCGTCCCAGGGCAGGTCGAGCACGATGGTGGCGACCGTGTCGAAGAGCACCTCGGCGTCGTATCCGCCGGCCTCGCCCCAGGCCGCGAGCGCGTCCGCGTACGCCAGCTGCGCCTTGCCCGCCGCGGTGCTGTACTTGCCGCGCACCTCGGCCTCCCGCATGGCCGCCTCGGTGTCGGCGAGCCGGCGGCCGGCCGCGCGCAGTGCGGGCGGGGCGAGGGAGAGCGCCAGGTCGGCGAGGGTCGACTCGTCCCCGATCATGCCGATGAACTGCCGCATGACGCCGAGCCCGCCGGTACGCGCGATGGCGCCGGTCGGCGTCGGCAGGTCGCCGGCGACCATCCGGAGCAGCGTCGTCTTGCCCGCACCGTTCGGCCCGACGAGCGCCACCTTCGCGCCCTCACCGACCCGGAAGGAGACGTCGGTGAAGAGTTCCCGGCCGTCGGGCAGGATGTGCCCGACCGCAGCCACGTCCACGTAACCCACGCCGGGATCCTGCCGTAACCCGCCGGGCGCGGTACATCCAATTATCGGCCGACGCGCAGGACGCGGAAGCCCTTCTGGCTGGCGTGCCGCTCGACCTGCCAGCCCTCGTCGACGAGCCAGCGGTGCAGCGAGTCGCCGCCGAGGTGGCGGGCGACGACCAGCCAGGCGACCCCGTCGGGGGCGAGCCGGGGCAGCCAGCGTCGCAGCAGCTCGTGCAGTTCGTCCTTGCCGATCCGGATCGGCGGGTTGGACCAGAGCTGGGTGAAGCGCAGGTCGGCCGGTACGTCGTCCGGGGCGCGCACCCGCACCCGGTCCGCCGCGCCGACCCGCTCGGCGTTCGCGGCGGTGAGTTCCCGCGCCCGCTCGTTGACGTCGACGGCCCACACGGTCGCCGCCGGCGCGTTGTCGGCCAGCACGCAGCTGATCGGCCCGAACCCGCAGCCCAGGTCGAGCAGGTCACCGGTGCTGTCGGCGGTGGGCAGCTCGGCCTTGCGCAGCAGTACGGCGGTGCCGGCGTCGAGCCGGTCGGCGGAGAAGACCCCGCCGGCCGACGCGAGCGTGAAGTCGCGGCCGGCCACGGTGAACTCGACCTCGCGAGGGCGCGCGGCGGTCGTGGGTTCCGCGGTGAAGTAGTGGTCGCCGGTCACGCCGGCAATTCTCGCACCGGCCCGGGGGCGGCTCCGCGACGGCCTCCGAGCGGGCAGGTCGGGCGGGGCGCGTTCGGCGTTACGAACGGTGCCGGTTCGGCGTTGGAAAGGTGACCGAGCAACAGCGCGCCGCATTTTCCGTAATTCCCACCTAAAGGGACAATTGCTCTTACCCTTGGCGACATGGTGTATCGGTACGAGTTCGATGAGGACGCTTTCGTGGACGACCCGGAGCGCGGGTCCGAATCCATGCTCGGCGCCGGTCCGCCTCCGCCGGCCGGGCCCTCCCCGTCCCGCTTCCCGACCCCGTCGCTGCCCCGGACGACCCGGATGGCGCTGCCCGCGCCCGAGCCGCAGCCGTCGTGGGCCGAGGATCCCGCGCCACCGACACTGGCACAAGCCGAGCCTCCCGAACCGCCGCGAGCGGAACAGGTCCGCGAGCAGGTGGCACCGGAGCCGCCCGCACCGGTGCCCGTCCCCCGGGCCGGCGGCGGCCGGCTCTGGCAGGTGGTGGTCGGCGGCGCGGCCGTCCTCGTACTGCTGGCGCTCTGCGGACTCGGCGCGGCCGCCCTGCTCGCCGACCGCACCCCGACGCCGGACGTGACGCCGAGCTATCAGGCCGGCGCCAACCCGTCCGCCGACCCGACCGGGGAGGAGAACCTCGACTCGCGGGACGCCGACCAGGCCCCGCTGACCGCCAAGGAGGTCTTCGCCGGCAAGAAGCTCGTGCTCGACGACGGCCGGACGACGTACGACGTGCTGAAGACACAGTCCAGCGGCAGCTGCGCGGTCGCCGCCACCGACGAGATCGCCGACCTGCTGGTCCGGCTCGGCTGCGACCAGGTCGTACGCGGCACGCTCCGCACTCCCGACGGCGACCACCTCGTCACCACCGGCCTGTTCAACCTCACCGACCGGGCCAGCGCCGAGCGGGCCCGCGACCGGATCCGGCAGCTGCTCGACGAGCGGCAGGGCCGGTTCCGCGGCATGGCGGCCGGCGAGGAGGCCGAGGCGATCGCGACCGCCCCGGCCCGCGTCGGCTGGCAGGTCCGCGGCCACTACCTGGCGTACGCCGTGGTCGCCCGCAGCGACGGCGCAGCGATCAAGTCCGGTGACGAGAAGGTCCGCGAGGTCCTCTACGACATGATCGAGCTGCACCTCAACCAGGGCGTACTACAGCGGCGCGCCGACGGCGGCACCGCGAGCCAGCCCACGGCCGGCCCGTCCGCGACGACCGGCACCCAGGACAGCGTCGACGAGTCGCCGAGCGACGACGAATCGGGGGAGAACGACGAGTCGTCGGGCAACTGACCCGACGATCGGGCCTCAGGCCTCGGCGGGGACCCGCAGCCGGCGGGTGAGCTCCGCACGCTGGGCATACCCGGCCGGGTCCTCCGGATAGCCGACGGCCACCAGGGTCAGCCCGTGCGCGGGCGCCACCGTCACGTGGCTGGAGCGCTCGCGGTGCGAGAGCAGGCTCGCCGGCCACTCCGCCGGGCGTCGGCCGTCCCCGGCGACGAGCATGGCGCCGACCAGGCTGCGGACCATCGCCTGGCAGAACGCGTCGGCCTGCACGGTGGCGACCAGGAGACCGTCCGGTTCCCGCCGCCAGTCCAGCCGGGTCACCTCGCGCAGCGTGGTGGCGTTCTCCTTGCGACGGCAGTACGCGGCGAAGTCGTGCTCCCCCACCAACCCGGCCGACGCGGCGTTGAGCGCGGCCAGGTCGAGCGGTCGCGGCCAGGCCAGGGTCAGGTGACGGTGCAGCGGCTCGGCGCCGTACGGCGCGTCGGTGACCCGGTACTCGTAGCGCCGGAAGGTGGCCGAGAAGCGGGCGTCGAACTCGGCCGGCACCTCGGTGACCGCCCGCACCCGCACATCGCCGGGAAGCAGTCGGGCCAGCCGGCGCAGCAGGGTGGGCTCCCGCTCCCGCCAGACGTCGGACGGCAGGTCCACATGGCACACCTGACCGGTCGCGTGCACGCCGGCGTCGGTACGCCCCGCAACGGTCAGCCCGGTCGCGATACCCGCGCCGAGCAGGAGATCGAGCGCCTCACCCAGTACGCCCGCGACCGTACGCCGGTCGGGCTGCACGGCCCAGCCGGAGAAGTCGGTCCCGTCGTACGACACGTCCAGCCGTAGCCGGGTGCGCCCGTCCACCCTCGTACCTCCCTTCACGAGACGGGCCCGACACCCACCAGGGGTGCCGGGCCCGACCAAAGCCCTGGATCAGGCCTTGTTCTCGTTGTTAACGCTGTTCTCCTCGATGGCGAGGTCGCTGTCCTCGCGGGACTCGGCGGTGTCGCCGGACGCCGAGACCGGCGCCTCGGAGTCCTGGTCGGCCGACTCGGAGCGCGGCGACTCCTCCTCGGGCGCGAGCGCCTCGACCTTGTCCTGCTGAGCAGCCTTGCGGGCAGCGGTCTTCTTGTTCGCCTTCGGCTCGGCGACCTGCAGCTCCTCGACCAGCTCGATGATCGCCATCGGCGCGGCGTCACCCTTGCGCGGCCCGGTCTTCACGATCCGGGTGTAGCCACCGTTGCGGTTGGCGTACCGAGGCGCGATCTGGTCGAACAGGGCGTAGACCACGTCCTTGTCCTTGACGACACCCAGCACCCGCCGCCGCGAGGCCAGGTCACCGCGCTTGGCCTTGGTGATGAGCTGCTCGGCCAGCGGGCGCAGCCGCCGGGCCTTCGTCTCGGTGGTCTGGATCTTGCCGTGCTGGAACAGCGCGGTGGCCAGGTTGGCCAGCATCAGCCGCTCGTGCGCGGGGCTGCCGCCGAGGCGGGGACCCTTGGTGGGCGTGGGCATTCTCGGTGCTCCTCAGATGTGGCGGCAGCGCGGACTAGAGCTGCTCGGTCTCGCGGTAGTCGTCGGTGTCGTAGTCGGCCTCGCCGAAGGCGTCCACGACGTGCGCCGGGTCGAAGTTCGGAGCCGAGTCCTTCAGCCCCAGACCCATCCCGGCGAGCTTCATCTTGACCTCGTCGATCGACTTCTGGCCGAAGTTCCGGATGTCGAGGAGGTCGGCCTCGGTACGCCCGATGAGCTCACCAACGGTGTTGATGCCCTCGCGCTTGAGGCAGTTGTAGGAGCGGACGGTGAGGTCCAGCTCCTCGATCGGCAGGGCCAGATCCGCAGCCAGCTGGGCGTCCTGCGGCGACGGGCCGATGTCGATGCCCTCGGCCGTCTCGTCCAGCTCCCGGGCCAGCCCGAAGAGCTCCACGAGCGTGGAACCCGCGGAGGCCAGCGCCGTACGCGGGCCCATCGACGGCTTGGTCTCGACGTCGATGATCAGCCGGTCGAAGTCGGTCCGCTGCTCGACACGGGTCGCCTCGACGCGGTAGGTGACCTTCAGCACCGGCGAGTAGATCGAGTCGACCGGGATCCGGCCGATCTCGGCACCCGCCTGCTTGTTCTGCGCCGCCGTGACGTAACCCCGGCCCCGCTCGACGGTCAGCTCCATGTCGAGCCGGCCCTTGCCGTTCAGGGTGGCGAGCTTCAGGTCCGGGTTGTGCACCGAGACGCCGGCCGGCGGCTGGATGTCGCCCGCCGTCACGTCGCCCGGGCCCTGCTTGCGCAGGTACATGCTGACCGGCTCGTCGTGCTCGGAGCTCACGCAGAGCTCCTTGATGTTCATGACGAGCTCGACCACGTCCTCCTTGACACCGGGGATCGTGGTGAACTCGTGCAGCACGCCGTCGATCTTGATCGACGTCACCGCCGCGCCCGGGATCGACGACAGCAGCGTACGCCGCAGCGAGTTGCCCAGGGTGTAGCCGAAGCCCGGCTCGAGCGGCTCGATGGTGAACCGGGAGCGGGTCTCGTTGATCGACTCTTCGGAGAGAGACGGTCGCTGGCTGATGAGCATTTCTTCTCTTCTCTTCCGGGACGCCCGCTATTTGACGCCCACGACACAAAGTGTTCCGGTGGCCCGCCCCGATCGGGGCGGGCCACCGCAACGAGCCCTTACTTGGAGTAGAGCTCGACGATCAGCTGCTCCTGGACCTGGGTGTCGATCACCTGACGGGCCGGGAGGGAGTGCACGAGGATCTTCATCTGGCTGGGGATCGCCTCCAGCCAGGCCGGAACCGACTTCGAGCCGGCCTCGGCCTGCGCCACGATGAACGGGGTGAGCTCCTTGCTCTTCACCCGAACCTCGATGATGTCGTGCTCCTTCACGCGGAACGACGGGATGTCGACCTTCTTGCCGTTCACCGTGAAGTGGCCGTGCTTGACGAGCTGGCGGGCCATGTCGCGGGACTTGGCGTAGCCGGCCCGGTAGACCACGTTGTCCAGCCGCGACTCGAGGATCTGCAGGAGGACCTCACCGGTCTTCGCCTGCTTGCCCACGGCCTCTTCGTAGTAGCCGCGGAACTGCTTCTCGAGCACGCCGTAGACCCGACGGGCCTTCTGCTTCTCACGGAGCTGGAGCAGGTACTCCGTCTCCTTCGTGCGGCCGCGGCCGTGCTGCCCGGGCGGGAACGGCCGGGACTCGAACGGGCACTTCGGGCCATCGCACTTGCTGCCCTTGAGGAACAGCTTCATCTTCTCCCGCCGGCAACGGCGGCAGTCAGCACCGGTGTAACGAGCCATCTCTCTCTACCTCTCAGACCCGACGACGCTTCGGCGGACGGCATCCGTTGTGCGGCTGCGGGGTGACGTCGGAGATCTGTCCGACCTCCAGCCCGACGGCCTGCAGCGAACGGATGGCGGTCTCCCGGCCGGAGCCGGGGCCCTTGACGAACACGTCGACCTTGCGCATGCCGTGGTCCATCGCCCGACGCGCGGCGGCCTCGGCAGCCAGCTGCGCGGCGAACGGGGTCGACTTGCGGGAGCCCTTGAAACCCACCTGGCCCGCAGAGGCCCAGGAGATGACCGCACCGGTCGGGTCCGTGATGGACACGATGGTGTTGTTGAAGGTGCTCTTGATGTGCGCCTGCCCGTGGGCGACGTTCTTGCGTTCCTTGCGCCGGACCTTCTTGACTGCGGCTCCGGCACGAGCCTTCGGTGGCATAAGTCTTCTGCGCTCCTAGTTGACTTCCCGATACAGGTTGCGGCCTGGCCTAGCTCGGCGGACCCAGACCCGTATTCCGGTCTACGTCTTACTTCTTGCCGGGCTTCTTCTTGCCGGCCACGGTCCGCTTCGGGCCCTTCCGGGTCCGCGCGTTGGTCTTGGTCCGCTGGCCACGCACGGGCAGGCCCCGGCGGTGCCGGATACCCGCGTAGCTGCCGATCTCGACCTTGCGGCGGATGTCAGCGGCGACCTCACGGCGCAGGTCGCCTTCAACCTTGTAGTTGCCCTCGATGTGGTTCCGGAGCTGGACCAGCTCCTCGTCCGTGAGGTCCCGAGCGCGCTTGTCCGGCGAGATGCCGGTGGCGGCGAGCGTCTCCAGGGCGCGGGTGCGGCCCACGCCGAAGATGTAGGTGAGCGCGATCTCCATCCGCTTCTCGCGGGGGAGGTCGACGCCGACTAGACGTGCCATGTGCGGGCGTACTCCTCGTGATGTTGGCGGAGGTCTGGCCCGCCCCACCCCGCTCCGACCCTCACCTGTCCCCGGCGGTTGACGCCGGCGACCGGATGACGGCCGCTGCCCGAGCGGGCCCCGGCCTCCGACCGGGGGTCAGCCACGAGGAAGTACGTCTTGGACGTACCGCTCGCGGCTGGGACGAGCATGTGCTGTGTGCTGTCGGATCTGCGTCCGGGGCGATCCTCACCGGCCATCGTCGTGGCCGGCCGAGGAACTCAGCCCTGGCGCTGCTTGTGGCGCGGGTCGCTGCAGATGACCATGACCCGGCCGTGCCGGCGGATCACCCGGCACTTGTTGCAGATCCTCTTGACGCTCGGCTTGACCTTCACGGTTGCCTTACTTCCCATCAGGCCCGGTGACGCGCCACGCGCGGCCTCGGACGTCGAAGACGGACACGGAGATGTCCCGGCCGTCGTCAGGACTACTTGTAGCGGTAGACGATGCGCCCGCGGGTCAGGTCGTACGGCGAGAGTTCGACGACGACCCGATCCTCCGGCAGGATGCGGATGTAGTGCTGCCGCATCTTGCCGCTGATGTGAGCCAGCACCTTGTGGCCGTTCGCGAGCTCCACGCGGAACATGGCGTTCGGCAGGGGCTCGATGACCCGACCTTCGATCTCGATGGCTCCGTCTTTTTTCGGCATGTCCTCCGCTGTCCTGACGTCGGTTGCTCCGGACGGCCCACAACGTCTTACACGGGAAACTGATCAAAATCAGGTAGCCCGCGCCAGCCGCGGCTCCAGCACCCATCGAAGCGCTGATGGGCATGCCGGAGTGGACGCTGTGCGCCGATCAGTCAGTGTACGCCCGCCTGCGCGCCGCCGCCAAACCGACCACCAGCGGGTTCCGCCTATGGAGGAAAGCCGGGCCCGTGGGCCGGGCCGGTACGGGCCGACTAGCGGCGGCGGTCCCGCTTCGCTCGCTTGCGCTCGCGCCGGCGTTCCCGCTTCTCCATCCACCGCTGCGGCTCTCCGGCGTTCAGGCCGCCGACCGTTCGGAGCAGCAGGAGCATGCCCCAGGGGCCGGCTACCCAGCCGGGCCAGAAGTAGAGGAGTTCACCGGACGACAGGGACGAAATCACCCAGACCCCTACGGTGACCGGCACCACCTGGAGGTACGGCATCCAGACCTGGAGCAGCCAGCGTCCGGTCGGCGCACGGTCGACCGGCGGCGTCCCGGCCATCACCGGCGCGGCGGTGGGCACCGACAACTGCGCCTCCGCCCGAGGTGTGACCGCCGGGAGATCGGTCAGCAACACGTCCAGTTCCCCGTAGGTCCGAGCCCCGTAGGCCCGCTGGAGGCGCTCGTCGTACTCATGCAGATCCAGCCGGCCCTCGTCCAACGCCACCCGCAGCCGATCGGCAACCGCCTGGCGATCGGAATCGGCGGCCCGCATCTCGTTGCGCCCCTCCACGCCCGCGAGCATGCCACGCATACGCCAATCAGACGAGACCCACGAGCTTGCCGCCGCAGGCGTCCCAATCGCTGTGGCGAGGCCGCCGCGGCCGGCTTGATCGTCACCACGGGTCGGAGCCGCCGGGTCCCGGCGTACGGAGCCGACGAGCGGGGTCAGGCGGTCGGTGAGTCGGCGGGCTGGCGAGCCGTGACCAGATCGCCCAGCCGGGCCCGGCCGCCGTCCTCAGCGGTCAGCACCCACACCCCGTCGGGCAGCAGGGCCATGGTGTGCTCGACGTGCGCCGCCATCGACCCGTCCCGGGTCACCACGGTCCAGCCGTCCGACAGCTCGGCCGTACGGGGCGAACCCATGGTGATCATCGGTTCGATCGCCAGCGCCATGCCGGCCACCAGCCGCGGCCCCTTGCCCGGCCGCCCGTGGTTGAGCACGTGCGGATCCTGGTGCATCTCGGTGCCGATGCCGTGGCCGCCGTAGCCGTCGACGATGCCGTACCGCCCACCGCGGCGCACCGCCTTCTCCACCGCCGCCGAGATGTCGGTGAGCCGTCCCCGGCCGTTCGCCGCCCCGCGGGCCGCGGCGGCGATCCCGGCCCACATCGCGTCCTCGGCCACCGCCGCCATCTTGAGCAGCGCCGGGTCGACGTCGCCGACTCCCACGGTGATCGCCGAGTCGCCGTGCCAGCCGTCGAGCACCGCACCGCAGTCGATGGAGATCAGATCGCCGTCGCGGAGCAGCTGGCCGGACGCCGGGATGGCGTGCACCACCTGCTCGTTGACGGAGGAGCAGATCGAGGCCGGGAAGCCGTGGTAGCCCTTGAACGACGGGACGGCGCCCGCGTCGCGGATCGTCGACTCGGCGATGGCGTCCAGGTCGGCCGTGCTGACCCCGGGAGCGACCGCCTCCCTCATCCGCCGCAGCGCTTCGGCGACCACCAGACCGGCGGCCCGCATCTTCACGATCTGCTCGGGGGTCTTCAGCTGGATGTCCAGCTGGGGACGACGCATGGAGCGATTACCTTTCGTTGCCGAGACAGCGGGGTACGCCGGACGTACCCCGCTGTTCGCACTCTATCCACCGGCGAGCCGGCGAACCTCAGCCGCCGTAGGACCGGAGGGCGTCGATGGCACGGACGGTGACGTCCTCCACCGGGCCCGTGGCGTCGATCCCGACCAGCTTGCCCTGGGCGCCGTAGTAGTCGACCAACGGCGCGGTCTTGTCTGCGTACTCCCGCAGCCGGGTGGCGATGGTCTCCGGCTTGTCGTCGTCCCGCTGGAACAGCTCGGCGCCGCACCGGTCGCAGATGCCCTCGCGGGTGGTGGCGTCGAACTCGACGTGCCAGATCTTGCCGCAGCCCCGGCAGGTCCGGCGGCCGGAGAGCCGCCGGATCACCTCGTCGTCGTCGACGACCAGTTCGAGCACCACGTCCAGGGCGGTACCCAGGTCGGCGAGGAGCTTGTCCAGCGCGGCCGCCTGCGGGGTCGTACGCGGGAACCCGTCGAGCAGGAAGCCCTCGCTGGCGTCCGGCTCGGCGAGCCGGTCCCGGACCATGTTGATGGTGACCTCGTCCGGTACCAGCTCGCCGGCGTCCATGTACCGCTTCGCCTCGACGCCCAACGGGGTGCCCTGGGACACGTTCGACCGGAAGATGTCGCCGGTCGAGATCTTCGGCACCGCGAGATGGGCGGCGATGAACTCGGCCTGTGTGCCCTTACCCGCGCCCGGCGGGCCAACCAAGACGAGTCTCATCTACCGCAGGAACCCTTCGTAGTTCCGCTGCATCAGTTGGCTCTCGATCTGCTTCACGGTCTCCAGACCGACGCCGACCATGATCAGCACAGCGGTACCACCGAACGGGAAGTTCTGGTACTGCTGGTTGTCGAGCCAGATGAAGAAGAAGTTCGGCAGGATCGAGACGATGCCCAGGTAGAGCGCGCCCGGAAGGGTGATCCGGCTGAGGATGAAGTCCAGGTAGTCGGCCGTCGGCTTGCCCGGGCGGATGCCCGGCACGAACCCGCCGTACTTCTTCATGTTGTCCGCGACCTCGGTCGGGTTGAACGTGATCGAGACGTAGAAGTACGTGAAGAAGATGATCAGCAGGAAGTAGACCGCGATGTAGATCGGGCTGTCGGGCGCCACCAGGTTGTTCTGGATCCACGCCTGAGTCTTGCCCGGGTTCGTCTGGTCGAAGAACTGCAGGGCGAGCTGCGGCAGGTAGAGCAGCGACGAGCCGAAGATGACCGGGATGACACCCGCCTGGTTGACCTTCAGCGGGATGTAGGTCGAGGTGCCGCCGTACATCCGCCGGCCGATCATGCGCTTGGCGTACTGCACCGGGATCCGGCGCTGCGCCTGCTCGATGAAGGTGACGGCGGTGATGACGACCAGGACCAGGGCGATGACGAGGAAGAACTTCCACCAGCCCTGCGAGTTCTTGATCTGCCAGCCCTCGCTGGGCAGACGGGCGGCGATCGAGGTGAAGATCAGCACGGACATGCCGTTACCGACGCCGCGGTCGGTGATCAGCTCACCGAGCCACATGACCACACCGGTGCCGGCGGTCATCGTCATGACCAGGACGCTCAGCGTCAGCCAGTCCGGAATGCCGAGACCCTCGGGGATGATCGGGAACTGGTCGCAGCGGTTCTGGAAGAGCTGCCCGGAGCGGGCCAGCGCCACGAACGCCGAGGCCTGGAGGACACCGAGGCCGAGGGTCAGGTAACGGGTGTACTGGGTGATCTTCGCCTGGCCGGCCTGGCCCTCCTTACGCAGCTGCTCGAGCCGTGGGATCACCACGGTCAGCAGCTGAAGGATGATCGACGCGGTGATGTAGGGCATGATGCCCAGCGCGAAGACTGACAGCTGCAGCAGCGCCCCGCCCGAGAACAGGTTGAGCAGGTTCAGCACGCCGGTCGTGTCACCCTGGATCGAGTCGAGGCACTTCTGCACGTTGCCGTACGAGACGCCTGGGCTGGGCAGGGTGGCGCCGAGCCGGTAGATCGCGATGATGCCGACTGTGAACAGCAGCTTCTTGCGCAGGTCAGGCGTACGGAACGCACTGAGAAAGGCGGACAGCAACTTCTTCCTCCTGCGCGAGGCGGGCCGCCGGTTGTCCCTGGCGGTTCGGGGTGGGTGCCGGGCGAGTGCCCGATATCCATGGCTGGGAAGGGACTCTAACAGTCCAATCCCGCTCCGGGCAGATGTGCCCGGCTACATAAACCGAATCCGATATTACTGGGCGCACACGTCCCAGGTAGACCATGGCGCCCGCCAGTTGGTCACAACTGGACGGGCGCCATGGGTCACATGCCTTACAGCTCGGTGACCGAGCCACCGGCGGCGGCGATCTTCTCCTTGGCCGACGCGCTGAACGCGTGCGCCGACACCTGAAGGTTCACTCCACCGAGGTCCCCGGTACCGAGAACCTTCACCGGCTGCCCCTTGCGGACGGCGCCGGCGTCGACCAGCTCCTGCGGGCCGACCTGGCCGCCGTTCGGGAAGAGCTCGGCGAGCCGCTCCAGGTTGACCACCTGGAACGTCACCTTGAACTTGTTCTTGAAGCCCTTCAGCTTCGGCAGGCGCATGTGGATGGGCATCTGCCCACCCTCGAACGCCGCCGAGATGTTCTTACGGGCCTTAGAACCCTTGGTACCGCGGCCGGCGGTCTTGCCCTTGGAGCCCTCACCGCGACCCACACGGGTCTTCGCGGTCTTGGCCCCCGGCGCCGGGCGCAGGTGGTGGACCTTGATCGTCATTACTCGACCTCCTCGACCTTCACGAGGTGGCTCACAGTGAAGATCATGCCGCGGATCTCGGGCCGGTCCTCCTTGACCACCACGTCGTTGATCCGCTTGAGACCGAGCGAGCGCAGCGAGTGCCGCTGGTTCTGCTTGGTCCCGATCTCGGATCGGACCTGGGTGACCTTAAGCCGTGCCATCAGGAAGCCACCCCCGCCCGCGCAGCAAGCATGGCGGCCGGCGCGACGTCCTCCACCGGCAGGCCACGACGGCTGGCGACAGCCTCCGGCGACTCAAGCGCCTTCAGGGCCGCCACGGTGGCGTGCACGATGTTGATCGGGTTGGACGAGCCGAGGCTCTTGGAGAGCACGTCGTGGATGCCCGCGCACTCCAGCACGGCACGCACCGGCCCACCGGCGATGACACCGGTACCGGCCGAGGCCGGCTTGAGCAGCACGACGCCGGCCGCGTCCTCACCCTGCACCGGGTGCGGGATCGACTGGCCGATCCGCGGCACCTTGAAGAAGTGCTTCTTGGCCTCCTCGACACCCTTGGCGATCGCCGCGGGCACCTCCTTGGCCTTTCCGTAGCCCACGCCGACCGTGCCGTCGCCGTCGCCCACGATCACCAGGGCGGTGAAGCTGAAGCGACGACCACCCTTCACGACCTTGGCGACGCGGTTGATCGCGACGACCCGCTCAAGGTGCGGGGTCTTCTCGACGGGCGCGTTTCCGCGGCCGCCCTCACGGCGGTTGTCGCGGCGACCACCCTCGTTGCCACCGGACCCGCCGCCACGGCGCTGTTGACCTGGCATCAGCAGCCTTCCTTCTCTCTCGTGACGGGGTTACTAGAAGTCGAGCCCGGCTTCGCGGGCGGCATCGGCAAGCGCGGCGACCCGCCCCGCGTACCGGCTGCCGCCGCGGTCGAAGACGACCTTGGAAACGCCGGCGGCCTTGGCCCGCTCGGCGAGCAGGGCGCCCACCTTGCCGGCGAGGGCGCTCTTGTCGCCCTCGGCACCGCGCAGCGAGGCGTCCATCGTCGACGCCGACGCCAGGGTGTGACCCTTGTTGTCGTCGACGACCTGGGCGACGATGTGCCGCAGCGAACGGGTGACGACCAGGCGCGGACGCTCGGCCGTACCACTGACGTTCTTGCGGACCCGGAAGTGCCGACGCGCACGCCCGACGGCGCGCTTGGCGGCGACGCCGCGGCGGCGCTTGAGCAGCGTGGCGCTCACTTCTTACCTGCCTTTCCGGCCTTGCGGCGGATGACCTCGCCCTGGTACTTGATGCCCTTGCCCTTGTAGGGCTCCGGCGGGCGGATCTTCCGGATGTTGGCGGCGATCTCGCCGACCTGCTGCTTGTCGATGCCGGCGATGTGGAACAGCGTCGGACGCTCCACCGTGAAGGTGATTCCGTCCGGCGCGGTCACCACGACCGGGTGCGAGAAGCCGAGCGCGAACTCCAGGTCCTTGCCCTTGGCCGTCACCCGGTAACCGGTGCCGTTGATCTCCAGGCTCTTCCGGTAGCCCTCGGTGACGCCGACGATCATGTTGGCGACCAGGGTACGGCTGAGGCCGTGCAGTTCCTTCGACTTGCGCTCGTCGTCCGGGCGGTTGACGGACAGCTGACCGTCCTCGCTCCGCTCGGCGCGGATCGGCTCGGCGAGGGTGTGCGCCAGCTCGCCCTTCGGGCCCTTGACCTTGACGGTCTGCCCGTCGATCGTGACGTCGACGCCGGACGGCACCGGGATCGACTTACGTCCAATACGCGACATTTCTACCTGTCTCCCGTTACCAGACGAAGGCGAGGACTTCCCCGCCAACGCTCCGCTTGCGGGCCTGCCGGTCAGTGAGCAGCCCCTGGGACGTCGAAATGATCGCCACGCCCAGTCCGCCGAGCACCCGAGGAAGCTCGCCCGACTTGGCGTACACCCGCAGTCCGGGCTTGGACACCCGCTTGATCCCGGCCAGGCTCCGCTCCCGGTTCTGGCCGTACTTCAGCTCGACGGCCAGTCGCTTGCCGACGGCGCCCTCCTCGGGCTCCTCGACCGACCAGGTGGCGATGTAGCCCTCGGCCTTCAGGACCTCGGCGATGTTCGCCTTGATCTTGGAGTAAGGCATCGTCACCCGGTCGTGGTACGCCTGGTTGGCGTTACGCAGACGCGTGAGCATGTCTGCGATCGGGTCGGTCATCGTCATGGATTTCGTCAACCTTTCTCGCCGGGGTTCCCGCGAATCGGCCGCAGGCCTACGGCGAAGAGACAGTGCAGCTGACGCGCGGAGCGCGCCGGGCTATTACCAGGAAGCCTTGGACACGCCGGGCAGCTCACCGCGGTGGGCCATCTCCCGGATGCACACCCGGCAGAGACCGAACTTGCGGTATACCGCCTTCGGACGCCCGCACCGCTGGCAGCGGGTGTACGCGCGAACCGAGAACTTCGGCTTCGCGGCCGCCTTGAGGATCAGCGCCTTCTTGGCCATCTCAGTTCTCCTTGAACGGGAAGCCCAGGAGCTTGAGCAGCGCCCGGCCCTCGTCGTCGGTCGTGGCGGTGGTGACCACCGTGATGTCCATGCCCCGCTGGCGATCGATCTTGTCCTGGTCGATCTCGTGGAACACCGACTGCTCGGTCAGGCCGAACGTGTAGTTGCCGTGCCCGTCGAGCTTGCGGCCGTCGAGACCGCGGAAGTCGCGGATACGCGGCAGCGCGATCGACAGCAGCCGGTCCAGGAACTCCCACATCCGGTCGCCGCGGAGGGTCACCTTCGCGCCGATCGGCATGCCCTCGCGGAGCTTGAACTGCGCGATGGACTTGGTCGCCCGCCGCACCTGCGGCTTCTGGCCGGTGATGGTGGCCAGGTCGCGGACGGCGCCGTCGATCAGCTTGGCGTCCCGGGCGGCCTCGCCGACACCCATGTTGACGACGATCTTGACCAGCCGCGGCACCTGCATCGGGTTGCCGTAGTCGTACTGCTCGCGCAGCTTGGCCACGATCTCGCTGCGGTACCGCTCCTTCAGACGCGGAGTGGTGTTGGTTTCGGTAGCCGTGGTCATCAGAGGTCCTTACCGGTGCTACGCGCGATGCGGACCTTCTGGCCGTTGTCGTCGATCCGGTAACCGACACGGGTCGGCTTGCCGTCGGAGTCCACGACCATCACGTTCGAGACGTTGATCGGGGCCTCCTGGGTGACGATGCCACCGGTCTTGGCGCCGCGCTGGGTGGTGCTGATGCGGGTGTGCTTCTTGACCCGGTTCACGCCCTCGACCAGGACCTTGTCCTGCCGCGGGTAGGCCGCGATGACCTTGCCCTTGGCACCCTTGTCCTTGCCGGCGATGACGACGACCGTGTCGCCCTTCTTGACCTTCACGGTCACAACACCTCCGGCGCGAGGGAAATGATCTTCATGAACCGCTTGTCCCGCAGCTCCCGACCGACCGGGCCGAAGATACGGGTACCGCGCGGGTCGCCACCATCCTTGATGATGACGGCGGCGTTCTCGTCGAAGCGGATGTACGACCCGTCCGGACGCCGCTTCTCCTTGACGGTGCGAACGACGACCGCCTTGACGACGTCGCCCTTCTTCACACCGGCACCCGGGATCGCGTCCTTGACGGTGGCCACGATGACGTCGCCGATGCTCGCGTAGCGCCGACCGGAGCCACCGAGAACCCGGATGCACAGGATCTCCCGGGCACCCGTGTTGTCGGCGACGCGCAGTCGCGACTCCTGCTGAATCACGTCTATCTCCTATGTCTGCCGGTTCTCCGGCCGCCGTAGCGGCCGGAGCCTGGCGGAACCCGCGCCCGACGCGACGTCGGGCGAGCTCGAAGCCTTCGCTACTTGGCCTTTTCCAGGATCTCCACGAGCCGCCAGCGCTTGGTGGCGGAGAGCGGCCGGGTCTCCATGATCAGGACCCGGTCGCCGATGCCGGCGCTGTTCTGCTCGTCGTGCGCCTTCAGCTTGCTGGTACGACGCATGATCTTGCCGTACAGCGCGTGCTTGACGCGGTCCTCGACCTCGACGACGACGGTCTTGTCCATCTTGTCGCTGACCACCAGACCCTCGCGGACCTTGCGGCGGCCCCGGGTCTCGGTGGTGGTGGTGTTCTCGCTCATCCTGCAGTCACCTCAGTCGGCGCGGCCGAGAGCCCCAGCTCGCGCTCGCGCATGATCGTGTAGATCCGGGCGATCTCCCGACGGATGACCTGCAGCCGCCGGTTGTTGTCCAGCTGACCGGTTGCGGCCTGCACGCGGAGGTTGAACAGCTCCGCCTTGGCCTCCCGCAGCTTCGTGACCAGCTCCTCCTCGGAGAGCTCACGCAGCTCGGCGGCCTTAACGCCCGCTGCCATCAGGACTCACCCACTTCGCGCGTCACAATGCGGCACTTCATCGGGAGCTTGTGGATCGCGCGACGCATCGCCTCTCGCGCAATCTGCTCGTTGGGGAAGGACATCTCGAAGAGAATCCGCCCCGGCTTCACGTTGGAGACCCACCACTCGGTCGAACCCTTACCGGAACCCATCCGGGTTTCGGCCGGCTTCTTGGTGAGCGCCTGGTCCGGGAAGATCGTGATCCAGACCTTGCCGCCACGCTTGATGTGACGGGTCATCGCGATACGCGCCGACTCGATCTGCCGGTTGGTCACGTACGCCGGCTCGAGAGCCTGGATCCCGAACTCGCCGAACACCACCCGGTTACCACCCTTGGACGCGCCGTGGCGGTCCGGGTGGTGCGGCTTGCGGAAGCCCTTCGGGGGCTTGCGCGGCATCAGCATCTGTCAGCCCTCCTGCTGCGTTTCTGCCGCGGCGGCGACGGCGGCGGGATCCACCGCGTCACCACTCGGCGTCTCGGCCTGCTGCGCGAGCGTGGTCGCGGCAGCCCGGCCGGCCTCGGTACCGCCGGCGGTGGTGCCGGACGAACCCGACCGACCACGGCGCGGCCGCTCGGGCCGGTCGCCACGGTCACGGCGCGGACGGGACGGACCGGTCTCGGCCGGAGCCTCCCGGCCCGGGACCGCGTCGCCCTTGTAGATCCAGACCTTCACACCGATCCGGCCGAACGTGGTACGGGCCTCGAAGAAGCCGTACTCGATGTTGGCCCGCAGCGTGTGCAGCGGAACCCGGCCCTCGCGGTAGAACTCCGTCCGGCTCATCTCGGCGCCGCCGAGGCGACCCGAGACCTGCACCCGGATGCCCTTGCAGACCGGGTTCTTCATGGCCGACTGCATGGCCTTGCGCATCGCCCGACGGAAGCTGACCCGGCTGGACAGCTGCTCGGCCACGCCCTGCGCGACGAGCTGGGCGTCCGACTCGGGGTTCTTCACCTCGATGATGTTCAGCTGGACCTGCTTGCCGGTCAGCTTCTCGAGCCGGCCCCGGATCTTGTCGGCCTCCGCACCCTTACGGCCGATGACGATGCCCGGCCGGGCGGTGTGGATGTCGACACGGACCCGGTCCCGGGTGCGCTCGATGTCGACCTTGGAGATCCCGGCGCGCTCGAGGCCCTGGGACATCATCCGGCGGATCTTGACGTCCTCGCCGACGTAGTCCTTGTAGAGCTTGTCCGCGAACCAGCGGGACTTCCAGTCGGTCGAGATACCGAGTCGGAACCCGTGCGGGTGAACCTTCTGACCCATTACTCCGCGCCCTCCGTGTTGCTCTGCGTCTCGGCCGGCGCGGCCTTCTTCGCCGGAGCCGTCTTCTTCGCGGCCTTACGCGGCGTGGCCGGCGCGACGGCCTCGACCGCCACCGTGATGTGGCAGGTGCGCTTGCGGATCCGGAACGCCCGACCCTGCGCCCGCGGCTGGAACCGCTTCATCGTCGGGCCCTCGTCCACGAACGCCTCGCTGACGAGCAGCGCGTCGGGGTCCAGCCGCTCGTTGTTCTCCGCGTTGGCGATCGCGCTAGCGAGCACCTTGTACACCTGCTCACTCGCAGCCTGCGGCGCGAACTGCAGCACCGTGAGCGCCTCCTTCGCGGGCAGGCCGCGGACGAGGTTGACCACCCGGCGCGCCTTCATCGGCGAGATGCGCACATGCCGCGCAACCGCCCGCGCGCCCGGAAGCACCGGAGCGTCGCCCTTTCCTGGCATCGCTGTAACCCCTTGATCCTCTATCCGTGTGCCCGCGGCGTCAGCGCCGACGGCTCTTCCGATCGTCCTTCTCGTGACCCTTGAACGTGCGGGTCAAAGCGAACTCGCCGAGCTTGTGCCCGACCATCGCCTCGGTCACGAACACCGGGACGTGCTTGCGTCCGTCGTGCACGGCGATCGTGTGCCCGAGCATGTCCGGGATGATCATCGAGCGGCGCGACCAGGTCTTGATGACGTTCTTGGTTCCCTTGTCGTTCTGCGTCTCCACCTTCTTGAGCAGGTGGTCGTCTACGAACGGGCCCTTCTTCAGGCTGCGAGGCATAAGTCAGCTCTCCTGTTAGCCGCGCTTGCGGGTGGCGTAGCGACGGCGGACGATCAGCCGGTCACTCGGCTGGCCCTTACGGCGGGTGCGGCCCTCGGGCTTACCCTGCGGGTTGACCGGGTGGCGACCACCGGAGGTCTTACCCTCACCACCACCGTGCGGGTGGTCGACCGGGTTCATGGCGACACCACGGACGGTCGGGCGCTTGCCCTTCCACCGCATCCGGCCGGCCTTACCCCAGTTGATGTTCGACTGATCGGCGTTGCCGATCTCGCCGACGCTCGCCCGGCAGCGCACGTCGACCCGCCGGATCTCACCGGAGGGCATACGCAGGGTCGCGTACGCGCCCTCGCGGCCAAGCAGCTGGATGCCGACGCCGGCCGAGCGGGCCAGCTTGGCGCCGCCGCCCGGACGCAGCTCCACGTTGTGGACGGTGGTACCGACCGGGATGTTGCGCAGCGGCAGGTTGTTGCCCGGCTTGATGTCGGCGCTCGGACCCGACTCGACGACGTCGCCCTGCTTCAGGTCCTTCGGCGCGATGATGTAACGCTTCTCGCCGTCGGCGTAGTGCAGCAGCGCGATGCGCGCGGTGCGGTTCGGGTCGTACTCGATGTGCGCGACCTTCGCCGGCACGCCGTCCTTGTCGACCCGCTTGAAGTCGATCAGACGGTACTGCCGCTTGTGGCCGCCACCGTGGTGCCGCGTGGTGATCCGACCGTGGGCGTTGCGACCGCCCTTCTTCGGCAGCGGAGCCAGCAGCGACTTCTCGGGCGTCGACCGGGTGATCTCAGCGAAGTCGGCGACGCTGGAGCCACGCCGGCCCGGCGTCGTCGGCTTGTACTTACGGATAGCCATTGTCTACACCCCTCAGCTGACCGGGCCGCCGAAGGCCTCGATACGGTCACCGTCAGCCAGCTTCACCATCGCCCGCTTGGTGTCCTTGCGCTTGCCGAACCCGTTACGGGTGCGCTTGCGCTTGCCCTCGCGGTTGAGCGTGTTGACCGTCAGGACGCGGACGTTGAAGATCTGCTGGATAGCGATCTTGATCTCGGTCTTGTTCGCGTCCGGGTGCACCTCGAAGGTGTACCAGTTGCGGTTCAGCTCGCTGTAGCTCTTCTCCGAGACGACCGGCGCCACGATGATGTCGCGCGGGTCGGCGATCGTGCTCACTTGCCACCCTCCTCGGTGGTCTCGGCCGGAACGCCCAGGAACTCGTCCAGCGCGTCCTTGGTGAAGACCACGTCGTCGGCCACCAGCACGTCGTACGTGTTGAGCTGGCCGGCCTCGATCAGGTGCACCCGCGGCTCGTTGCGCAGCGACACCCAGTTCAGCTCGTCGGTGCTGCTCAGCACGACGAGGACCCGCCGGGCCTCGGTCAGCTTGGCCAGCGTGACCAGAGCAGCCTTGGTCGACGGCTTCTCGCCCGAGACGAACGCCTCGACGACGTGCACCTGGCCGGCGCGCGCCCGGTCGGAGAGGGCGCCACGCAGAGCGGCGGCCTTCATCTTCTTGGGGGTGCGCTGGCTGTAGTCACGCGGCACGGGACCGTGCACCACGCCACCGCCGGCGAACTGCGGCGCGCGGATCGAGCCCTGGCGGGCACGACCGGTGCCCTTCTGCTTGTAGGGCTTCTTGCCGCCGCCGGCGACCTCGCCGCGGGTCTTGGTCTTGTGCGTGCCCTGCCGGGCCGCCGCCAGCTGTGCCACCACGACCTGGTGCATCAGCGCGACGTTGGCCTGCACGTCGAAGATGTCGGCCGGCAGCTCGACCGAGCCGCTCTTGGCGCCTTCGACGTTGAGGACGTCAACGGTGCTCACTTGGCCACACCGCCCTTCTTCGCCTTGGTCTTGGCCGCCGTACGGACCAGAACCACCGCGCCCTTCGGACCGGGGATGGCACCGCGGACCAGCAGCAGGTTGTTCTCGGTGTCGACCGCCTGGACGGTCAGGTTCTGGACGGTGTAGCGCACGCCACCCATCCGGCCGGCCATCCGGGTGCCCTTGAAGACGCGACCCGGGGTGGCGCAGGCGCCGATCGAGCCGGGCGAGCGGTGCTTGCGCTCGACACCGTGGCTCGCGCGCAGACCGTGGAAGCCGTGCCGCTTCATCGGGCCGGCGTAACCCTTGCCCTTGGTGCGGCCGGTGACGTCGATCGAGACGCCCGCCGGGAACTCCTCGACCGTGACCTCCTGGCCGAGCGAGTAGTCGGCGGCGTCGCTGGTGCGCAGCTCGACGATGTGCCGGCGCGGCGCGACCTCGGCCTTGGCGTAGTGGCCGGTGATCGGCTTCTTCACCTTGCGCGGGTCGATCGTGCCGTAGGCGAGCTGGACCGCGGAGTAACCGTCCTTCTCGGCGCTACGAACCTGGCTGATGACGCACGGGCCGGCCTCGACCACGGTCACCGGAACAACGCGGTTGTTGTCCCAGACCTGGGTCATGCCGAGCTTGGCGCCCAGGATCCCCTTAACTTGCCTGTCCATTTGTCCGGTCCCTACAGCTTGATCTCGATGTCGACGCCAGCCGGCAGGTCGAGGCGCATGAGCGAGTCGACCGTCTTGGGGGTCGGGTCGATGATGTCGATCAGCCGCTTGTGCGTACGCATCTCAAAGTGCTCGCGCGAGTCCTTGTACTTGTGCGGCGAGCGGATGACGCAGAAACGGTTGATCTCCGTGGGCAGCGGCACCGGGCCCGCGACCTGCGCCCCGGTACGCGTCACCGTCTCGACGATCTTCCGAGCCGAGGAGTCGACGACCTCGTGGTCATAGGCCTTGAGCCGGATGCGGATCTTCTGTCCCGCCATGGTGGCTTCTGTTCCTTCTCTCGATGCCGCTGTGTTGCGGGCGCCTGCACCGGCCGGCACAGGCCCACTTCGCCGACCCCCGCGGTCGGGCGTGTCGCGCCCTCGGATCAGGCTCCGCCCCAGACTCCGGAGCGGTCCGACCACGCGGTGGGTCAAGACGCCGAGCGCGATATCGCAACTCGAACGCCGTGCGAGGGGGGTTGGCGGACGGGCCGCCAACCACCCCGCGCTCGACTGTCTCACCATCCGGAGGTTCGGCTCAGCCGAACACGGACGGCGAACTGCCGTTACGCAACCTGACTAGTATGCCGCATGACCTGCGGCCGGTCTAATCGGGGTTACCTAGTTCACTTCATGATCTTGGTGACGAACCCGGCGCCGACGGTGCGGCCACCCTCGCGGATCGCGAACTTGAGGTTCTCCTCCATGGCGATGGGCTGGATCAGCTTCACCGACATCGAGGTGTTGTCACCCGGCATGACCATCTCGGTGCCCTCGGGGAGGGTAACGACACCGGTCACGTCCGTGGTCCGGAAGTAGAACTGCGGACGGTAGTTCTGGAAGAACGGCGTGTGCCGGCCACCCTCCTCCTTGGAGAGGATGTAGACGGTCGCCTCGAACTCGGTGTGCGGGGTCGTGGTGCCCGGCTTGATGACGACCATGCCGCGCTCGACGTCCTCGCGCTTGATGCCACGCAGCAGCAGACCGACGTTCTCACCCGCGCGGGCCTCGTCGAGCAGCTTGCGGAACATCTCGATGCCGGTGACGACCGTCTTCGTCGACTTCTCGCGAATACCGACGATCTCCACCTCCTCGTTCGGCTTGAGCACGCCACGCTCGGCGCGGCCGGTGACGACGGTGCCACGACCGGTGATCGTGAAGACGTCCTCGATCGGCATGAGGAACGGCTTCTCGGTCTCGCGCTCCGGCTGCGGGATCGCGGTGTCGACCGCGGTCATCAGGTCCAGGAGACGCTGGGTCCACTCCGGGTCACCCTCGAGGGCCTTCAGCGCCGAGACCCGGACGACCGGCAGGTCGTCACCCGGGTACTCCTGCGAGGAGAGCAGCTCGCGGACCTCGAGCTCGACGAGCTCCAGGAGCTCCTCGTCGTCGACCATGTCGCTCTTGTTGAGCGCCACGACGATGTACGGCACACCGACCTGACGGGCCAGCAGCACGTGCTCGCGGGTCTGCGGCATCGGGCCGTCGGTCGCCGCGACCACCAGGATCGCGCCGTCCATCTGGGCGGCACCGGTGATCATGTTCTTGATGTAGTCGGCGTGACCGGGGCAGTCGACGTGCGCGTAGTGCCGCGCCTCGGTCTGGTACTCGACGTGCGCGATCGAGATCGTGATGCCGCGGGCCTTCTCCTCCGGCGCCTTGTCGATCTCGTCGAACGGCGTGTACGGGTTCAGGTCCGGGTACTGGTCGTGCAGGACCTTCGTGATGGCCGCCGTCAGCGTCGTCTTACCGTGGTCGATGTGACCAATGGTGCCGATGTTGACGTGCGGCTTAGTCCGCTCGAACTTCGCCTTCGCCACTGGTGTCCTCCTGTGGACTGTTTGGTTCGTACGCCCGGCGCGCCGTTCGGCGCTTAGGACTCTGTCGACAGCCTTTCCGACCTTGCGGCCGGAGAGCTTTTAGTGGGTTCTGCGGCGGTGAAGCCTACAGGCCCGGTCTTCACGCAGCTCACCCGTGGTGGTCGCGGGCGGAAGGATCCTCCCGCGACCACCGACGGTTCATCAGCTCAGGTGAGCGTCACTCACCCGTCGCCTTGGCGATGATCTCCTTGGCCACGTTGGTCGGAACCTCGGCGTAGGAGTCGAACTGCATGCTGTAGCTAGCCCGGCCCTGGGTCTTCGACCGCAGGTCGCCGACGTAGCCGAACATCTCCGACAACGGCACCAGGGCCCGGACGATGCGGGCGCCACTGCGCTCCTCCATCGCCTGGATGATGCCGCGGCGGGAGTTGAGGTCGCCGATGACGTCACCCATGTTCTCCTCGGGAGTGGTGACCTCAACAGCCATCATCGGCTCGAGCAGTGCCGGGTCGGCCTTGCGGGCCGCCTCCTTCATCACCATCGAGCCGGCGATCTTGAATGCCATTTCCGACGAGTCGACCTCGTGGTACTGACCGTCCAGCAGCGTCAGCTTGACACCCACCAGCGGGAAGCCGGCGAGGATGCCGTACTGCATCGCGTCCTGGGCGCCCGCGTCCACGGACGGGATGAACTCCCGCGGGATACGGCCACCGGTGACGGCGTTGGCGAACTCGTAGGTCGGCGAGTCGTTGTCCAGCGGCAGCGGCTCGACGCTCACGATCACGCGGGCGTACTGGCCGGAACCACCGGTCTGCTTCTTGTGGGTGTACTCGACCTTCTCCACCGTCCGGCGGATGGTCTCGCGGTACGCCACCTGCGGCTTACCGATGTTCGCCTCGACGTTGAACTCGCGGCGCATCCGGTCGACCAGGATGTCCAGGTGCAGCTCGCCCATGCCGGAGATGACCGTCTGACCGGTCTCCTCGTCCAGCTTGACGCGGAAGGTCGGGTCCTCCTCGGCCAGCCGCTGGATGGCGACGCTGAGCTTCTCCTGGTCGGCCTTGGTCTTCGGCTCGATGGCGACCTCGATGACCGGCTCCGGGAAGGTCATCGACTCCAGGATGACCGGGTTCGCCGGGTCGGAGAGGGTGTCACCGGTGGTGGTCTGCTTCAGGCCCTGTACCGCGATGATGTCGCCAGCCTGGGCCGAGCTGCGCTCTTCCCGCTTGTTGGCGTGCATCTGGTAGATCTTGCCGATCCGCTCCTTGCGGTCCTTGGTGGAGTTGATCACCTGGGTACCGGTCTCGACCACGCCGGAGTAGACCCGGACGTAGGTCAGCTTGCCAAGGTGCTTGTCGGTCTGGATCTTGAAGGCCAGGCCGGAGAACGGCTCGGACTTCGACGGCTTGCGCTGCATCGGGGTCTCGCCGTCGGTGGCGGTGCCCTCGATTGCCGGAACGTCCAGCGGCGACGGCAGGTAGTCGACCACCGCGTCCAGCATCGGCTGGACACCCTTGTTCTTGAACGCGGAACCGCAGAGCACCGGGTTGGCCTTGCCGGCGATGGTGGCGCGCCGGATGGCGGCCTTGATCGCCTCGACGGAGATCTCCTCGCCCTCCAGGTACTTCTCCATCACCGCGTCGTCGACGTCGGCCAGGGTCTCCATCAGCTTCTCGCGCCACTCGGCCGCGGAGTCGGCCAGCTCGGCCGGGATCTCCTCGACCGCGTAGTCCTCACCCTTCTGGGTCTCCCCGCGCCAGGTGAGGGCGCGCATGCCGACCAGGTCGACGACGCCGATGTGCTCGGCCTCCGTCCCGATCGGGATCTGGAGCACCAGCGGGGTGGCGTTCAGCCGGTCGATCATCATCTGCACGCAGCGGAAGAAGTCGGCACCGGTCCGGTCGAGCTTGTTGACGAAGCACATCCGGGGGACGTTGTACTTGTCCGCCTGACGCCAGACGTTCTCCGTCTGCGGCTCCACACCGGCGACGCCGTCGAACACCGCGACCGCACCGTCCAGCACCCGCAGCGACCGCTCCACCTCGACCGTGAAGTCGACGTGGCCGGGCGTGTCGATGATCTGGATCGTGTGGCCCTTCCACTCGCACTTGGTGGCGGCGGAAGTGATGGTGATACCGCGCTCCTGCTCCTGCTCCATCCAGTCCATGACGGCAGCGCCCTCGTGGACTTCACCGATCTTGTACGTGATACCGGTGTAGAACAGGATCCGCTCGGTGGTAGTGGTCTTACCGGCATCGATGTGCGCCATGATGCCGATATTGCGTACGTTGGCGAGCGCGTCTGCGGCGGCCACTTCAATCCCTACTTATCGTCGTCTCGACACAACTGGCGGTGGTTCCGGCGCCTTGTGGGCGCCGGAACCCGGGTGTTACCAGCGGTAGTGCGCGAAGGCCTTGTTGGACTCGGCCATCTTGTGAGTGTCCTCGCGCCGCTTGACGGCGGCACCGAGGCCGTTGCTCGCGTCCAGCAGCTCGTTCATCAGCCGCTCGATCATGGTCTTCTCGCGGCGGGCGCGAGAGTAGGTGACCAGCCAGCGCAGACCGAGGGTGGTCGCGCGGGCCGGCCGCACCTCGACCGGAACCTGGTAGGTCGCGCCACCGACACGGCGGCTGCGGACCTCGAGGGTCGGCTTGACGTTGTCCATCGCCCGCTTGAGCGTCACGACGGGGTCGGTGCCGGACTTCTCGCGGCAGCCCTCCAGGGCCGCGTACACGATGTGCTCGGCGAGCTGGCGCTTGCCGCGCAGCAGGATCTTGTTCACCAGCTGGGTGACCAGCGGCGAGTTGTACACCGGGTCAGCGACCAGCGGCCGCCGCGGAGCGGGTCCCTTACGCGGCATGTCAGCTCTTCTCCTTCTTCGCGCCGTAGCGGCTACGCGCCTGCTTACGGTTGCGGACGCCCTGGGTGTCCAGCGAGCCGCGAACGATCTTGTAACGCACGCCGGGGAGGTCCTTCACACGACCGCCGCGAACGAGCACGATCGAGTGCTCCTGCAGGTTGTGACCGACGCCCGGGATGTAGGCGGTCACCTCGATCTGGCTGCTGAGCTTGACACGAGCGACCTTGCGCAGCGCCGAGTTCGGCTTCTTGGGGGTGGTGGTGTACACGCGGGTGCACACGCCGCGCCGCTGGGGAGACCCCTTGAGCGCTGGGGTCTTGGTCTTGGTCGTCTTGGCCTGGCGGCCCTTTCGGACCAGCTGCTGAATGGTGGGCACCGGGTTTCTCCGCTCCCTTCGGCCGCTGCGAGGCGACCGCGCCGTCTGCTCGTCTAGCCGGCCGGATGGACGGCTCTCCTACCTTCCAACCAGGGCCACCCTGAGGCGGCCCCAGCACCCGCGGTCGGGCGTGTCGCCCGGTTCGCGGTCCCGGCGCGGGCTCTCGCGCGCGACCGGGGGTCTGTCACCGGCACGCGGGTCGCCCCGAGGCCGGGTCTTGGGCTTGTGTCGTGCTGTCGCTCGATCTCCGGAGAACCGGCTCCAGCGCACGCACGAGTTGCCCGGGCTGGCCCGGGCACAAGGGGAAAGGGTACCTACCACAGCCGCCCAGGTCAAAACGGAGTGGTCCGTCGAACCACGCCACCGCGGCCGTCGGGGTCTGTCCCGCCTGCGCACCCCTGATGGGCACCTACGGGTCAAGTGTACCGCTCCCCCGGGCGTACGGCCCGCCAGCCCCGGGAGCCCGCCACCGCCCCACCGTCACCGGGCATCCCGATCCGGACACCGGCGCCGGGCGTGCCGCGGCCGGCACGGCCGGGTCGTTCTCCCCTCTCCGGGAACACCACCGACGGTGACGCGAGTCACCCGGCGGTGCGGGTGATGTTCGTCCCTGGGCGGGCCGGCGTCACCGGACAACCCGGTGCCGCGACTGCGCCGCCGGCCTCGGCGGGACGGACGACGGTCAGCCCAGCGAGAGCAGCAGAGCGAGCCCCAGGCCGATCAGGCTCAGCACCAGTCCGGCCCCGCCGCAGCTGATCCCGGCCACGGCCAGCCCGTGGCCGGTGAACCGGACCGCGGGTGGCGGTAGCGGCCGGCGGATCTGCCGCAGTGCGAGCAGCCCGGCGGCTGCCGCACCCGCGCCGGTGAGGACGCCGAGGACGGTGAAGGCGCCGGCCGCCCAGACCCCCGTCCAGCTGCCTCCGGTCACGCCGAAGCAGATGACCAGGATCGACACGAGGATCGAGACGACGCCGGCGACCAGCGCGCCGACCGCCAGACCGGAGGTGACCGGCGGTACCTCCAGGTGCACGACGCCGAACGGCGTGCCGGCCACGGGCTCCACCCTCGTCGGAGCCAGGGGCCGGGCGTCGGTCGGCGGTGGCACCCGCGGAACCGGCGGCGCACCCCAGCTCGGCGCGCCCGGCGCAGCCCCGCTCGGCCCGCCCGACCCACCCCACGGTCCCGGCCCGGCCGACGCCGGCGCGCCCCACCCGCCCGGACCGGGCGGGAATCCCGGGCCCGGCGACACGGGCGCGCCCCAGCCGGGCGCACCCGTAGCCCAGCCGGGCGGCGCGGACGGCACCCCATATCCGGGCGGCGCGGACGGCACCCCATGAGTCGGCGGCGCGGACGTACCCCACCCGGGCGGCCCGGCATGCGTGGCCCAGCCCGGTGCCGCCGGTCGAACCCCGTGTCCCGGCCCGGACGGCGCGCCCCAGCCGGCGTGGCTCGGCTGCCCCGAAGCCGGATCCGGCGCGCCCGCGGCGGAGACCCCGGGTCCGGCCGGCGCGTCCTGACCGGGCTCCGGCGCAGCCGTGAACCCGGACGGCGTCTCCGGCGGCAGGCCCGCATGCGGCGCCTCCGAGCCGGAGCCCTCACCGGTCGACGGGCCGGCCGCGGCGGAGGGCTGGCTGGATCCGGCCTGGCCGGAGGCGTCGGGGCCGTCCGGTGGGTCGGACGGCCGCACGTCGTCGTCCGACGGGGGGCGCGCCGGTTCCGTCACGTGCTCCTCCTCGACTTCGCCGTCGCTCACGCGACCGACAGGAGCCAGGCTACCGCCGGGGGCAGGGCCCACCGCGCCCGAGCGGGTGCCGCTCCCCCGGATCAGTCGACGTTGGCCGGATAGTCGTACCCGAACGGCGCCTGGGCCAGCCGGACCACCGCGATCACCGCCAGCGCCACCAGAGCGAACGCCGCGAGCAGCAGCCCGGTCCAGGCCAACTGCTCCCCCCGCCGCAGCCACCTGGCGCCGGTGAGGAAACCACCCGAGGCGTACGCCTCCCGGCGTGCCTGCCGGGAGAGTTGCAGCGCCACCGTGGCCGGCACGATCCCCCCGATGAAGAGGCCGGTCAACGCGGCGATCAGACCGAGCGCGAACACCGCCCGGGTCTTCGTGGCACGGGCCGGATCGGGGTCCGACGGATGGCGCGGGGCTTGCTCCGCGACGGGCAGCTGCCCGGGTGCGGTCGTCATCCCCCCATCATGCCGAACCGGCGTGGCGCACGTACCGGTCCGGACACGACGAGGCCCCCGGCAGAGCTGCCGGGGGCCTCGTCCTACGTGCTGTTACCGGTACGACCCGAAGTCGAAGTCGTCCAGCGGCACTGCCTGCCCGCTGGCCGGCCCGAACCCGTAGTCGGTCTCCGGGTAGCCGGTCATCGAGTAGACCTTGGCCTTCGCCTCCTCGGTCGGCTCGACCCGGACGTTGCGGTACTTGCTGATGCCTGTACCGGCCGGGATGAGCTTACCGATGATCACGTTCTCCTTGAGGCCGATCAGCGAGTCGCTGCGGGCGTGGATCGCCGCGTCCGTCAGCACCCGGGTGGTCTCCTGGAAGGAGGCCGCCGACAGCCAGGAGTCCGTGGCCAGCGAGGCCTTGGTGATACCCATCAGCACCGGGCGACCCGCGGCGGGCTCGCCGCCCTCGGAGACGAGTCGGCGGTTCTCCGACTCGAAGAGCGCCCGGTCGACCAGCACACCCGGCAGGAACTCGGTCGAGCCGGAGTCGATGACCGTCACCCGCTTGAGCATCTGGCGGATGATGATCTCGATGTGCTTGTCGTGGATGAGCACACCCTGCGAGCGGTAGACCTCCTGGACCTCCTGAGTCAGGTGGACCTGGACCGCGCGCGGGCCGAGGATGCGCAGCAGCTCGTGCGGGTCGATGGTGCCCTCGGTGAGCTTCTCGCCGACCTCGACGTGGTCGCCGTCGTGGGCCCGCAGCTTCACGCGCTTCGAGATCTTGTCGTAGACGATCTCGTCGCTGCCGTCGTCCGGGATCACGATGATCTTCCGCGAACGCTCGCCGTCCTCGATCCGGATCCGGCCCGGGGTGTCGGCGATGGGCGCCTTACCCTTCGGGACGCGGGCCTCGAAGATCTCCTGGACACGCGGCAGACCCTGGGTGATGTCCTCACCCGCGACACCACCGGTGTGGAAGGTACGCATCGTCAGCTGCGTACCGGGCTCACCGATGGACTGCGCGGCGATGATGCCGACTGCCTCGCCGATGTCGACCGACTTACCGGTCGGCAGCGAACGGCCGTAGCAGGCTGCGCAGACGCCGAGCTTCGACTCGCAGGTGAGCACGCTGCGCACCCGGACGGTCTCCACCCCGGCCGCGACGATCTTGTCGACCCCGATGGAGTTGATGTCCTGACCCCGCTCGGCGACGACGGTGCCGTCCGGCCCCTTGATGTCGTCGGCGAGGGTACGGGCGTGCACGCTGGTCTCGGCGTGCGTGTGCACGACCAGCTTCCCGTCGAGCCGCTCGCCGATCTGCATCGGGATGGCCCGGTCGGTGCCGCAGTCCTCCTCGCGGATGATGACGTCCTGCGACACGTCCACCAGACGACGGGTCAGGTAACCCGAGTCGGCGGTCCGCAGCGCGGTGTCGGCGAGACCCTTACGGGCACCGTGCGTGGAGATGAAGTACTCCAGCACGGAGAGACCCTCCCGGTACGACGCCTTGATGGGCCGCGGGATGATCTCACCCTTCGGGTTGGCCACCAGACCACGGATCGCCGCGATCTGCCGGAGCTGGAGCAGGTTACCGCGGGCACCCGAGTTGATCATCTTCCACAGCGGGTTCTCCTGCGGCAGCGCGGTGTCCATCTCCTTGGCGACCTCGTTGGTCGCCTTGGTCCAGATCTCGATGAGTTCGCCGCGACGCTCCTCGGCGGTCATCAGACCACGCTGGTACTGCTTGTCGATCCGGTCGGCTTCCTTCTCGTACCGCTCCAGGATCTCCGCCTTGCGCGGCGGAGCGATGACGTCCTCCATACCGATCGTCACGCCGGACCAGGTGGCCCAGTGGAAACCGGCCTCCTTGAGCCCGTCCAGGGTCGCCGCGAGGGCCACCTTCGGGAAGCGCTCGGCGAGGTCGTTGACGATCGCGGAGAGCTGGCCCTTGCGGATCTCGTAGTTCACGAAGCGGTAGCCCGGGGGCAGCGTCTCGTTGAACAGGACCCGGCCGAGGGTGGTCTCGATGGTCACCGTCTCGCCCTCGGACCAACCCTCCGGCGCGACCCACGGCTCGGCGCCGGCGCCGTTGTCGACCCCGACGATGCCCCGCAGCCGGATCTTCACCGGAGCCTGCAGGTGCAGCTCGCCGTTGTCGTACGCCATCCGCGCCTCGGCGTCCGAGCTGAACGCCCGGCCCGCACCCTTCTCATCGGTGGTGAGGTGGGTGAGGTGGTAGAGGCCGATGACCATGTCCTGGGTGGGCATGGTGACCGGCTTGCCGTCGGCCGGCTTGAGGATGTTGTTCGACGACAGCATCAGGATCCGCGCCTCGGCCTGGGCCTCGGCGGAGAGCGGCACGTGGACCGCCATCTGGTCGCCGTCGAAGTCGGCGTTGAAGGCGGTGCAGACCAGCGGGTGGATCTGGATGGCCTTGCCCTCGACCAGCTGCGGCTCGAAGGCCTGGATGCCCAGTCGGTGCAGGGTGGGCGCCCGGTTGAGCAGCACCGGGTGCTCGCCGATGACCTCTTCCAGCACGTCCCAGACGACCGGCCGCTGCCGCTCGACCATCCGCTTGGCGGACTTGATGTTCTGCGCGTGGTTGAGGTCCACCAGCCGCTTCATCACGAACGGCTTGAAGAGCTCCAGGGCCATCTGCTTGGGCAGACCGCACTGGTGCAGCTTGAGCTTCGGGCCGACCACGATGACCGAACGGCCGGAGTAGTCGACGCGCTTGCCCAGCAGGTTCTGACGGAACCGGCCCTGCTTGCCCTTGAGCATGTCCGAGAGCGACTTCAGCGGGCGGTTACCCGGGCCGGTGACCGGCCGGCCACGGCGGCCGTTGTCGAACAGCGCGTCGACGGCCTCCTGGAGCATCCGCTTCTCGTTGTTGACGATGATCTCGGGCGCGCCGAGGTCGATCAGACGCTTGAGGCGGTTGTTCCGGTTGATGACCCGGCGGTACAGGTCGTTCAGGTCGGAGGTCGCGAAGCGGCCACCGTCCAGCTGCACCATCGGACGCAAGTCCGGCGGGATGACCGGCACGCAGTCCAGCACCATGCCGAGCGGCGAGTTGCGGGTGTTCAGGAACGCCGAGACGACCTTGAGTCGCTTGAGCGCCCGGATCTTCCGCTGGCCCTTGCCGGTACGGATGGTCTCGCGGAGGTTCTCCGCCTCGGCGTCCAGGTCCATGTTCTGCACCAGGGCCTTGATCGCCTCGGCGCCCATGGACCCGGTGAAGTACTCGCCGAACCGGTCGCGCAGCTCGCGGTAGAGCAGCTCGTCGGTGACCAGCTGCTTCGGCTCGAGCTTGCGGAAGGTGTCGAGCACCTCGTCGAGGCGGTCGATCTCGCGCTGGGCCCGGTCGCGGATCTGGCGCATCTCGCGCTCTCCGCCCTCCTTGACCTTGCGCCGGACGTCCGCCTTGGCACCCTCGGCCTCCAGCTCGGCCAGGTCGGCCTCGAGCTTGGCGGCCCGCTTCTCGATCTCCGAGTCACGGCTGTTCTCGGACTGCCGCTTCTCGGCGAGGATCTCGTTCTCGATCGTCGAGAGGTCGCGGTGCCGCGCCTCGGTGTCCACGCTCGTCACGACGTACGAGGCGAAGTAGATGATCTTCTCGAGGTCCTTGGGGGCGAGGTCCAGCAGGTAGCCCAGCCGGCTCGGCACGCCCTTGAAGTACCAGATGTGGGTGACCGGAGCGGCCAGCTCGATGTGCCCCATCCGCTCACGGCGGACCTTGGAGCGGGTCACCTCGACGCCGCAGCGCTCGCAGATGATGCCCTTGAACCGGACCCGCTTGTACTTACCGCAGTAGCACTCCCAGTCCCGCTGAGGACCGAAGATCTTCTCGCAGAAGAGCCCGTCCTTCTCCGGCTTCAGGGTGCGGTAGTTGATCGTCTCCGGCTTCTTCACCTCGCCGTGCGACCACTGACGGATGTCGTCGGCGGTCGCCAGGCCGATCCGCAACTCGTCGAAAAAGTTGACGTCGAGCACGTTATATATCCCTCACACGTCGCTTGTTGCGCCAGCAGCTCATCGGGGCCGGGCCTCCGGCGGCGGTCGCCCGCCCCCGGAGGCTCGACGTCACACTTCCTCGACCGAGCTCGGCTCGCGCCGGGACAGGTCGATGCCCAGCTCCTCGGCGGCCCGGAACACCTCGTCGTCGGTCTCGCGCATCTCGAGGGCCACGCCGTCGCTGGAGAGCACCTCTACGTTGAGGCAGAGCGACTGCAGCTCCTTGAGCAGCACCTTGAACGACTCCGGGATGCCCGGCTCCGGGATGTTCTCGCCCTTGACGATGGCCTCGTAGACCTTCACCCGGCCGAGAACGTCGTCGGACTTGATCGTCAGCAGCTCCTGCAGGGCGTACGCGGCGCCGTACGCCTGCATCGCCCAGCACTCCATCTCACCGAAGCGCTGACCACCGAACTGCGCCTTACCACCCAGCGGCTGCTGCGTGATCATCGAGTACGGACCGGTCGACCGAGCGTGGATCTTGTCGTCGACCAGGTGGTTGAGCTTCAGGATGTAGACGTAGCCGACCGCGATGGCGTCCGGGATCGGCTCGCCGGAACGGCCGTCGAAGAGGCGCGCCTTGCCGCTGCGCCCGATCAGCTGCTTGCCGTCCCGGTTGGGCAGGGTCGACTCGAGCAGACCGGAGATCTCCTCCTCGCGGGCACCGTCGAAGACCGGGGTGGCCACATTGGTGTCCCCCTCGGACTCGTCAGCGCCGATCGCCTTGAGCTGACGCTTCCACTCCGCGTCCTCGCCCTCGACCTTCCAGCCGGTCTTGGCCACCCAGCCGAGGTGCGTCTCCAGCACCTGGCCGATGTTCATCCGGCTCGGCACACCGAGCGGGTTGAGCACGATGTCGACCGGGGTGCCGTCCTCGAGGAACGGCATGTCCTCGACCGGAAGGATCTTGGAGATGACGCCCTTGTTGCCGTGACGGCCGGCGAGCTTGTCGCCGTCCTGGATCTTCCGCTTCTGGGCGACGTAGACCCGGACCAGCTCGTTGACGCCCGGGGGCAGCTCGTCGCCGTCCTCCCGGGAGAAGGTACGCACGCCGATGACCGTGCCGGTCTCACCGTGCGGCACCTTCAGCGAGGTGTCCCGAACCTCACGCGCCTTCTCACCGAAGATCGCGCGGAGCAGCCGCTCCTCCGGGGTCAGCTCGGTCTCACCCTTCGGAGTGACCTTGCCGACCAGGATGTCGCCGGGGACGACCTCGGCGCCGATCCGGATGATGCCGCGCTCGTCGAGGTCCGCGAGCATCTCCTCGCTGACGTTCGGGATGTCGCGGGTGATCTCCTCCGGGCCGAGCTTGGTATCCCGGGCGTCGACCTCGTGCTCCTCGATGTGGATCGAGGTGAGCACGTCCTGCTGCACGAGGCGCTGCGACAGGATGATCGCGTCCTCGTAGTTGTGCCCCTCCCAGGTCATGAACGCCACGAGCAGGTTGCGCCCGAGCGCCATCTCGCCCTCGTCGGTGCACGGACCGTCGGCGATGACCTGGCCGGCCTCGACGCGGTCGCCCTCGAAGACCACCGGCTTCTGGTTCACACAGGAGCCGGCGTTGGAGCGGCGGAACTTGTGCAGCAGGTACGTCCGGCGGTGGCCGTCGTCCTGGTGGACGGTGATGTAGTCGGCGCAGAGATCCTCGATCACGCCACCGACCTCGGCGACCACCACGTCACCGGCGTCGACGGCGGCCCGGTACTCCATGCCCGTACCGACCAGCGGCGACTCGGCCTTGACCAGCGGCACCGCCTGGCGCTGCATGTTCGCGCCCATGAGCGCGCGGTTGGCGTCGTCATGCTCGAGGAACGGGATCATCGCCGTCGCGACCGAGACCATCTGCCGCGGCGAGACGTCCATGTAATCCACGGCGCCCGGCGCGACGTCCTCGGTCTCACCGCCCTTACGGCGGACCAGGACGCGGTCCTCGGCGAACGAACCGTCGGCCTTCAGCGGCGCGTTGGCCTGCGCCTTGACGTACCGGTCCTCCTCGTCCGCGGTCAGGTAGTCGACCTGGTCGGTGACCCGACCGTCGACGACCTTCCGGTACGGCGTCTCGATGAAGCCGAACGGGTTGACCCGGGCGAAGGTGGAGAGCGCGCCGATCAGACCGATGTTCGGGCCTTCCGGCGTCTCGATCGGGCACATCCGGCCGTAGTGGGACGGGTGCACGTCACGGACCTCGAAGCCGGCCCGCTCCCGGGACAGACCACCCGGGCCGAGCGCGCTCAGCCGGCGCCGGTGGGTCAGGCCCGCCAGCGGGTTGGTCTGGTCCATGAACTGGGACAGCTGCGACGTGCCGAAGAACTCCTTGATCGCCGCCACGACCGGGCGGATGTTGATCAGGGTCTGCGGCGTGATCGCCTCGACGTCCTGGGTGGTCATCCGCTCGCGGACGACCCGCTCCATGCGGGAGAGGCCGACGCGGACCTGGTTCTGGATCAGCTCGCCGACCGTGCGCAGGCGCCGGTTGCCGAAGTGGTCGATGTCGTCGGCCTCGTAGCCCTCCTCACCGGCGTGCAGCCGGCAGAGGTACTCCACGGTGGCGACGATGTCGTCCTCGGTCAGCGTGCCGGTGGTGATCGGCACGTCGACTTCGAGCTTCTTGTTGAACTTGTACCGGCCGACCTTGGCGACGTCGTACCGCTTCGGGTTGAAGAAGAGGTTGTCGAGCAGGGTCTGCGCGTTCTCGCGGGTCGGCGGCTCGCCAGGGCGCAGCTTCCGGTAGATGTCGAGTAGCGCCTCGTCCTGGCCGGCGATGTGGTCCTTCTCGAGCGTGGTCATCATCAGCTCGGACCAGCCGAACCGCTCACGGATCTGCTCGTTCGACCATCCGATGGCCTTGAGCAAGACCGTGACGGCCTGCCGGCGCTTACGGTCGATACGGACGCCGACCGTGTCACGCTTGTCGATGTCGAACTCCAGCCAGGCACCCCGGCTCGGGATGACCTTGACGCTGGAGAGGTCGCGGTCGGAGGTCTTGTCCGGCTGCTTGTCGAAGTACACGCCCGGGGACCGGACGAGCTGGCTCACCACGACACGCTCGGTGCCGTTGATGATGAAGGTGCCCTTCGGCGTCATCATCGGGAAGTCACCCATGAACACCGTCTGGCTCTTGATCTCGCCAGTGGTGTTGTTGGTGAACTCCGCGGTCACGAAGAGCGGCGCGCAGTAGGTGAGGTCCTTCTCCTTGCACTCCTCGATCGAGGCCTTGACCTCGTCGAAGCGCGGAGCGGAGAAGGAGAGCGACATGGTGCCGGAGAAGTCCTCAATGGGACTGATCTCGTCGAGGATCTCCGCGAGACCCGAGCGTGCGTGCGGGTCGTCCGCCGACCGGCCCTGCCAAGCCTCGTTGCCAACCAGCCAGTCGAAGGACTCGGTCTGGATGGCGAGGAGGTTGGGGACCTCGAGGTGTTCGGTGATCCTGCCGAAAGAAACTCGGCGGGGAGCGAAAGCGCTCGACGTACGACTGGTCTTCGCAGGGCGGGAAGCTGCCAAGATGCGTCCTTCCGAGGACCTGTGCTGCAGAACGGCTGGTACGCGTGCACTCCAATGACCCCGCCAGAAATATCCGCAAACGGACATTTCCGAGCAGGGGTCTAGTCGGAAGGCAGCGCAAACTAGCAGTGTAGCCGAGAGGCTAACCGCTGTCCAGCCCACCCCGCCAGGAGATTGCGGAACGTGCTCCGGGGCCCCGGAAACCGGGACAACCGGGCCGCTCGGAACGCAATGTTCCTGTCGGGCCGCTCGGGTGTCGCGGCCGATGGTGCCGCCGCTCCAATACCCGCCTGGTGGCCGTCGCAAGCGCGGAAGGTCTTGCTGGTGTCAGCGTGCCTGTCAGCCCGGGGCCGCGTCAAGGGCCGGTCTCCGGCTCGCCGCGTCTTTCCCACCGGCCCGGCCACGCCGTCCGCCACCACCGCACCACGTCGTACGAACGGACGCCCTGCTCACGCCCGTTGCCGACACTGGTCCAACACCGCGGGCGGCGACCCGATGCCGGATCGCCGCCCGTCGTAGCGCGAGATGTGCCCCGGCTCACGTGAACCGGACGCGCAAGGTGGTGCTCAGGTCACTTGAGGGTGACCTTGGCGCCCTCGCCCTCGAGCTTGGCCTTGGCCTTGTCGGCGGTCTCCTTGTTGACCTTCTCCAGGACCGGCTTCGGCGCGGCCTCGACCAGGTCCTTGGCCTCCTTGAGGCCCAGGCCGGTCAGCTCACGCACGACCTTGATGACCTGGATCTTCTTGCCACCGTCGGCGTCGAGGATGACGTCGAACTCGTCCTTCTCCTCCTCGACCGGGGCAGCAGCGGCACCGCCGCCACCGCCACCCTGGGCAATCGCGACCGGAGCGGCGGCGGTGACCTCGAAGGTCTCCTCGAACTGCTTCACGAACTCGGAGAGCTCGATCAGCGTCATCTCCTTGAACGCGTCGAGCAGCTCGTCGGTGCTGAGCTTCGCCATGTCTGGCGTCCTTTCCATTTGGTGTGTCTAAGACTGAACCAGGTGCGCCGGGGGGCCTCAGGCCGCCTCGGCGCCCTCCTTCTCGCGCTTGTCCTGCAGTGCGGCCGCCAGGCGGGCGGTCTTCGACAGCGGGGCCTGGAACAGGGCCGCGGCCTTGCTCAGGTTGCCCTTCATCGCGCCGGCCAGCTTGGCCAGCAGCACCTCGCGGGACTCCAGGTCGGCGAGCTTCGTGACCTCGGCCGCGGAAATGGCCTTGCCCTCGAAGACACCGCCCTTGATGACGAGCTTCGGGTTGGCCTTCGCGAACTCGCGAAGCCCCTTCGCCGCCTCGACGACGTCGCCCGAAACGAAAGTCAGCGCGGTAGGACCGGTGAACAGCTCGTCGAGCCCGGAGATACCGGCCTCGGTCGCGGCACGCTTGGCCAGCGTGTTCTTCGCGACCGTGTAGCTGGTCTCCTTGCCGAGCGTGCGCCGCAGCTGGGTGAGCTGGGAAACCGTCAGACCGCGGTACTCGGTGAGCACCGTGGCGCCCGCGTTGCGGAAGCTCTCGGTCAGCTCGGCGACGGCCGTGGCCTTGTCGGCCCGGATCGGCTTGTCCGCCATGTCCCTCCTCTCTCGTGCTCGAGGCTGGTCGCCGTCGGGAACGGATGCTCACGACGGCAGCTCAGGAAGCGCGACAACGAGAAAAGCCCCGGCGCAGGGCGCACGGGGCGAGGTCCGGCGGAGGCGGGCACAGTCGGCGGACCGTGCTGCACTGCCGATTTTCGCTTGCCGCCCTGCGCGGGTCGCCCGTCGTCGCGGAACCTTCGACCGTGCCGGGGCACGGTGACCAGCGGTCTCTGGGTGGTACTTCGCAGCAAGGTTACGCGACGCGTGACGCGAGCAGCAAATCGCCTCCCGCATGTGTGCCAGCTCACGCCCGGTGGGCCGGCACCGACACGGCCGCCGGGATCAGTCCCGCCTCACGCCCGCGACCGGCGCCACCACAGGTAGCCGGCCAGCACCACCGCACTCCAGGCCGCCGCCCAGCAGGTGAGCAGCGCCGCGGTCGGTGCGGTGAGTGCGCCGGTGGTGGCCCGGGCGGTGGCCATGATCGGCGGCACCAGCCAGGGCACCGCCGAGCCGCTCAGCCCGAGGACGATCGCGCCGACGCCGCCGAGCGCGAGCACGGCGACGCCGTACCCGGCGCTGCCCGTACAGGCGCGGCTGGCCAGCGCACCGAGCAGCACCGCCGGAGGGACGGCCAGCAGGTGCGCCCAGATCCCGAGCACGATGCCGACGGCCACGGACCGGCCACCCGGCTCCACCACGGCGGTGACTCCGCCGACCAGCCAGGGGAAGACCAGCGCGACGACTACCGTGCCCAACGCCGCCAGCCCGGCGGCGAGCAACCCCGCCCACCGCTCCCGCCGCACCCCGGCCACCACCTGCGCGAGGCGGCGCTGCCCGTCCGGCTCCACGTCGAGCAGCAGCTTGGTCTGCCAGGCGAGCACCGGGAAGAGGACGACCGCCGAGACGCCGTACGCCTCCGCCGGCTGGGCCCGACCGCCGCCGTAGAGGATGCCGAGGGCCACCAGACCGGCGAGCAGCGGCGCCACCGCCCGGCCGGTACGCAGGAACCCGGCCAGCCGGAGCCGGAGCAGGGCGGTCATCGAGCCACCTGCCCGCCCGATGCCGTGGACGCGGTCGTCGACCCGGACACCGCCACGTCCGGCGGCTCGGGATCCGGCACCGGCGCGTCTCCGGGCCGGCCCTCAGCGGCCGCCGTCTCACGCCCCGCACCATCGGTGGCGCCGAGCCGGTCGAGGTGTACGCCCAGCACCCGGTGCCCGTCGGCGCGCAGCCGGGTGACGGTGCCGGCCACCTGCGCGGCGGGCACCGCGATCTCGACCACCGCGTACGCCTGCCCCTCGGTCGGGGCCACCTCATCCACCTCGCCCGCCGCGACGGTCCAGCGACGCGCGCCGGGAAGCCGGACGGTCTCCCCGCGGTGGTCACTGACCAGCACCGAACCCCCGTCGGCGAGCACCTCGTCGATCAACTCCGGGACGAGCTCACGGGAGGACGCGTCCAGCCCTTCCCAGGGCTCGTCGAGTACGAGCAGCCCCGGCGGGCGGAGCATGGCCTGGGCGAGGCCGACCTTCTGGGCCGTCCCCTTCGACAGCTCGGGCAACCGGACCCGGCGGAACCGGGCGAGGCCGAGGCGTTCGGTCCAGTGATCCACGGCGCGGCCCGCCTCGACCGGCGTCAGGCCGGCCATCCGGCCCATCGCGACCAGGTAGTAGTGGACGTCGAACGGCTGATCGGCGGGGAACCGCTCCGGAACCCAGCCGACCACGGTCGGCCGCTCGACGACCCGCCCCCGCGTCGGCCGTAGCACGCCGGCCGCGAGCTGGAGGAGGGTCGACTTGCCGGCCCCGTTGCGCCCCTGCACGATCGCGGCCTCGCCGGGGGCGATGCCGATCGCCGCGTCCCGCAGCACCCACGGTCCGCGGCGGTGGTACCGGAGCCAGACGTTCTCCAGTCGCATGCCGCCGAGCCTGCCACATCGGATACGCGACGGGGCGCCGCCACAGCTGTGGCGGCGCCCCGTACGGGTGTCGGTGAACTCAGGCCTCGGCCGAGCCCTCCTGGAGGTTCTTCACCACGTTCGGGTCGACCGGGACGCCCGGGCCCATGGTGGTGGTGAGGATGACCTTCTTCAGGTACTTGCCCTTGGCGGCGGACGGCTTGGCCCGCAGCACCTCGTCCAGCACCGCCGCGTAGTTGTCGACGAGCTGCGCCTCGCTGAAGGAGGCCTTGCCGATGATCAGGTGCAGGTTCGAGTGCTTGTCCACCCGGAAGGTGATCTTGCCGCCCTTGATGTCCTGCACCGCCTTGGTGACGTCCATCGTCACCGTGCCGGTCTTCGGGTTCGGCATGAGACCGCGCGGGCCCAGGATCCGCGCGATCCGGCCGATCTTGGCCATCTGGTCCGGGGTGGCGATGGCCGCGTCGAAGTCGAGCCAGCCCTCCTGGATCCGGGCGACCAGCTCGTCGGTACCCACCTCGTCGGCACCGGCCGCAGCGGCCTCCTCGGCCTTCGCGCCGGCGGCGAAGACGATCACGCGGGCGGTCTTACCGGTGCCGTGCGGCAGGTTGACCGTGCCGCGGACCATCTGGTCCGCCTTGCGGGGGTCGACGCCGAGGCGCATCGCGACCTCGACCGTGGCGTCGAACTTGACGTTGGTGGTGTCCTTGGCCAGCTTCACGGCCTCGGCGGGGGTGTAGAGCTTGGACCGGTCGATGACCTCGGCGGCCTTGCGGTAGCTCTTGCTGCGCTGCATGTTCTGGTTACTCCTGTGGTCTCTGGCGGGCCGCTTCCGCGCGCCCTCCCACGATCCGTACGGGTTGAGCTGTGCGAGATCAGTCGTTGACGGTGATGCCCATGGAACGGGCGGTACCGGCGATGATCCGCTCGGCCTGGTCGAGGTCGTTGGCGTTGAGGTCGGCCATCTTCCGCTCGGCGATCTCGCGCACCTGGGCGCGGCTGACCGAGCCGACCTTCTCCGTGTGCGGGACGCCCGAGCCCTTCTGCACACCGGCGGCCTTGATCAGCAGCCGGGCGGCGGGCGGGGTCTTCAGCACGAAGGTGAAGGACCGGTCCTCGTACACGCTGATCTCGGCGGGGACGATGTCGCCCCGCTGGGACTCGGTCTGCGCGTTGTAGGACTTGCAGAACTCCATGATGTTCACGCCGTGCTGACCGAGCGCGGGGCCGACCGGCGGCGCCGGGGTGGCCTGGCCCGCCGGCAGCTGAAGCGTGAACGTCTTGACGAGCTTCTTCTTCGGAGGCATGTCTCTTCCTGGGGCTTGACTGGATTGGTGCTCATCCGACAACCACCCTGCGAGCGCGCACGGTCAGCGCGGCGCGAGGCAGCGACGTTCAAGGGTAGCGCAGGCCGGACCCCGCCCGTCCGGCGAGGTCGAGCGGGAACGGCCGCGCCGGCGGCGAGACGCTGCCCCACCGCCGGCGACCGGACTCAGATCTTGGCGACCTGGTTGAAGTTCAGCTCGACCGGCGTCTCCCGGCCGAAGATCGACACCAGCACCTTGAGCTTCTGCTGGTCGGCGTTGATCTCACTGATCGTCGCCGGCAGCGACGCGAAGGCGCCGTCGGTGACGGTGACGGAGTCGCCGACCTCGAAGTCGAGAACCTTGATCTCGGGCTTCGCCTTCTTCTGCTCGGTCTCGACCGCCGGGGCCAGCCACTTGAGCACCTCGTCGAGGGAGAGCGGCGCGGGCCGGTCGGCCCGGTCGGTGGCCCCCACGAAGCCGGTCACCCCGGGCGTGTTGCGCACGCAGGAGTAGGACTCGGCGGTCAGCTCCATCCGGACGAGGATGTAGCCCGGGAAGACCTTCGCCTGGACCTGGGACCGCTTGCCGTTCTTGACCTCGACCTCTTCCCGGGTCGGCACCTCGACCTGGTAGATGAAGTCCTCCATGTCGAGGCTGGTGATCCGGGTCTCGAGGTTGGTCTTGACCTTGTTCTCGTAGCCGGCGTACGAGTGCACCACGTACCAGTCGCCCGGCGCGTAGCGCAGCTTCTGGCGCAGCTCGGCGACCGGGTCGAACTCCTCGTCCGCCGGGGCCTCGATGGTCGGGATTTCCGGCTCGCTGGCGGCCTCGACCGACTCGTCGTTCGCCGCCGTCGCCACCGTGGACTGCTCGTCCGCAGGGCCGGCGGTCTCGTCGTACTCAGGCACGCTCGCTCACTTCCGTCACTATCGGCTGTTACAGCCGGTCAGCTGGGGTTACCGAAGACCCACAGCACGCCCTTGGCGAAGCCGTAGTCCAGCACACCCACGATCGTCAACATAATCGCGACGAAGGTGACAACGACGGCCGTGTAGGTCAGCAACTCCTTGCGGGTCGGCCAGATGACCTTACGCAGTTCGGCGACGACCTCGCGGAAGAACCGGGCGATGCGGCCGAACAGGCCCACGCGGTCGGTCTCCGTCCGGGTCTTCGGCCGGCTGTCGGCCGACTCGGCCTTCGCGCGGGACCGCGTCGCGGTGCCACCGCGGGATACCGGCTCGTCCGCGTCGGTGGCGTCGTCGCCGGCAACGTCGTCGACGGTCTCGTCGTTCAGACGATCGTCGCCGGCATCCTCGCCGCGCCGCTTGCTCTCGGCCACTTCGCCCTCCGCGGGATCTCGGGTTCGCACGCCGGGCGGCGTACGCGGCGTTGGTCACGCCGGCCGGGCCGAACCGTCCCGCGACGGGCCGCGGCCGGCGGATCGACCGGTGGCCCGATGCCTCGGAACCACCCCGCCGATTCCACCACCACGGGCCGGACGCCGCCTTCTCACGGCGGCGCGACCCACGGGAACGGTCAGGCCTGAGGCGCAGGGGTGACAGGACTTGAACCTGCAGCCTGCGGTTTTGGAGACCGCTGCTCTGCCAATTGAGCTACACCCCTGTGCGGCAACGCTCACCCCACCCGACCTACGAGAGGTCGAGCAGGGGTCACTTGCCCCACGGCGGACCAGTGTACGGGTAGCCGGCCGACTTTCCCAACCGGTCTGCCCACAGCGCGTCGGCGCCCCAGGTCAGGGACGTCCGGCCGACCGGTCGACACTCGCCCGGACGGTCGCCCGGGCCTGCGAGAGCACCTTCTCGCCGTGGCAGGTCGCCGTGACGTCGAGCCGGGTGAGGCCGTCCTCGGTGACCTCGCGTACCACCGCCGTCACCTCGATCTCGGTCCCCTCGTCGTCGTCGGGCACCACGACCGGCCGGGTGAACCGGACCCCGTAGTCGACCACCGCGTCCGGCGAGCCGGCCCACTCCGTCACCGCACGACCGACCAGGGCCATGGTGAACATGCCGTGCGCGATGACGCCCGGCAGCCCCACCTTGGTGGCGACCCGGTCGCTCCAGTGGATCGGGTTGAAGTCGCCCGAGGCACCGGCGTAGCGGACCAGGTCCGCGCGGGTGATCCGGAACGTCCTGGCTGGCAGCTCCATGTCAGGCCTCCCCGCGTACGACGAGCTTGGACCAGACCGCGACGACCGGCTCGCCGGCGACGGTGCTGATCTCGGTACGGGTGGTCAGGAAGCCGTGCCCGCCCCGGTTGGTGATGTCCTCGATGGTGCTGACGCAGACCAGCTCGTCGCCGGCCACCACCGGCCGGGTGTACGCGAACCGCTGGTCGCCGTGCACCACCCGGCTGTAGTCGACACCCACCGCCGGGTCCTCGACGATCTGCTGGGTGGCGGCCATCGTCAGCGCGAAGGGAAAGGTGGGCGGCGCCACCACGTCGGGGTGGCCGAGCGCGCGGGCGGCGTCGGGGTCGTGATGGGCCGGGTCGGTGGCGCCGATCGCCGTGGCGAACTCGCGGATCTTCTCTCGGCCCACCTGATAGGGGGCGGTCGGCGGGTACGTCCGGCCGACGTAGGACGGGTCCAGGGACATGCCCGCGAACCTACACGTAAAGCACAATCGCCGACCCGAGCGGCAGGGGCGGCGGATGCCGCACCGGCCGGTCAGATCGGCGATCGGATGGAGCTTCGAAGGGCCGGACGGTGCCGGCCGTAGGTCAGCGGGTCTCGCGGTGGACCGTGTGCCGACCGTCCCGGGGGCAGAACTTCTTCAGCTCGATGCGGTCCGGGTCGTTACGACGGTTCTTGCGCGTGATGTAGTTGCGCTCCTTGCACTCCACACACGCCAAAGTGATCTTCGGCCGGACATCGGTCGCCTTCGCCACGGCGGAGTGCCTTCCTCGCTACGGGTTACAACTACGGCGTATCAGCGTACGCGCTGATGACGCGGACATGCAAAGTGGGCGCCTACGGCGCCCCTCTCACTGACCGCCGGGATCATCCCCGGAGGACGAGAGTAGCGGTGGCCGGACTTGAACCGGCGACACAGCGATTATGAGCCGCTTGCTCTGCCATCTGAGCTACACCGCCGTGGTGGGTCCAGCGACCCTAGAGCCCCCTTACGGAATCGAACCGTAGACCTTCTCCTTACCATGGAGACGCTCTGCCGACTGAGCTAAGGGGGCCTGCGCGATCTTCCCCGTGGGGCGCGCAGAGGTAAGACTACACGGCCCTGCCCTACACGGGAAATCGGATCCCCCGGGGCGGAGTTTCCCCAGTTCAGGGCACGACACGCAGCCGCGGAAGCTCGCCAGTGGAGATCGTTTCCGGGTCGACCTGCGCACCGAACCACGCCTCCAGGCGCTCGTACGGCAGCGGGCGACTGAAGAGGAAGCCCTGCCCGATCTCACAGCCGATGTCCTGGAGCAGCTCCAAGGTCAACTCGCTCTCCACCCCCTCGGCCACCACGGCCAGCCCGAACTGCTGGGAGAGGGTGACCACCGCGTTGACGATGGCCAGGTCCCCCGGGTCGGTCGCCATGCCCTGCACGAAGGAACGGTCGACCTTCACCTCGTGGATCGGCAGCCGGCGCAGATGCGCCAGGGAGGAGTCGCCCGTGCCGAAGTCGTCCACGGAGAGGCGTACGCCCATCTCGCGCAGCCGGCGGAGCGTGGGGATCGGTCGTTCCGTGCCGTCGAGGACCCCGGCTTCGGTGATCTCCAGGGTGAGTCGCTGCGGGGGTACGCCGTACTCGTCGAGCAGCTCCCTGACCCGGTCGGGGAAGTGCTGGTCGGTGAGCGAGCGTGGGGAGATGTTGACCGCCACGGAGAGCGGCTGGTCGGCCTGGGCCCAGTCCCGGCTGCGCCGCAACCCCTCGTGGAGCACGAGCTCGGTGAGGCGGCTGAGCTGGCCGGTGTGCTCGGCCACCGCGACGAAGTCCTCCGGGGCCACCGTGCCGTGGGTCGGATGGTCCCAGCGGGCCAGGCACTCGACCCCGACCAGGCGCCGATCCCGGAGCGTGACCTTGGGCTGGAAGTAGACCTCCAGCTTCCCGTCGTCCAGGGCGCGGCGCAGGTCGCCGGCGAGGCCCAGCCGGCGCAGCGACCGGGACTCCAACGCCGGGTTGAAGAGCTGGACACTGCCCGGCACCGCCTTCGCCGCGTTGGCGGCCAGGTCGACCCGTTGCAGCAGCGTCGCCGCATCACTGCCGTGATCCGGGTGCACGGCGACGCCGACCGCGGTGTCCACGTCCAGGGTGAGCGTGTCGAAGATCATCTCGTCGCGGATCTGCTCACGCAGTCGGGCGGCCAGCTCCACCGCCGCCTCGACGCTCTCCAGCCGCATGGTCACCAGGAACTCGTCACCGCCCGCCCGACCGACCAGAGCCGACGACGGCGCCGACGCACGGAGCCGAGCGGCGACCTCGGCGAGCACCTTGTCGCCGGCCGCGTGCCCCAGCGACTCGTTGACCTGGCGCAGCCCGCCGACGTCGAAGAGGAGCAGCGCGACCACCTCGTCGGGTGCCCCGATCTTGACCGACTCGGCCAGGGCGCTGGTGATGCGCCGGCGGTTGGGCAGCTTGGTGAGCAGGTCGTGGTACGCGTCGTGCCGCAGCCGGTCGACCAGTCGGGAGTTCTCCAACGCCACCGCGGCGTGCGCCGCCACCGTCTCGAAGACGGGGATGTCGGCCGGCGCGAAGTGGTTGGTGTCGCCGAGCCGGTTGACCACCTCGATGGTGCCGATCACGGCTTTTCCGGAGCGCAGCGGGATCACGATGACGTCCTTGACGCGGTCCCTCGTCAGCATCCCGCGCAGTTCGGGCTCGCCGCCGAGACGCCGGCCCAGGGCGATGGTCCCCTTCCTGGCCACCGCCACGTCCCGCAGCTGCGCCGGCGTCGGCGCCGAGTCGAGCAGACCGGGCTTGCCCTCCTGTGAGGACAACAGCACCTCGGGGTGGCGGCCCTGCGCGGGCATCCAGAGGGTGGCGTGCTCGGCCTGCATCAGGCTGCGGATCCGGCTGATCAGCGTGTCGACCAGCGTGCCGTCGGGACCACTCTCGGTGATCGCCTTGGTCAGTTGGTACATGTCGGCCAAGGTCCGGTGCTGGCGGAGGAACTGTGCGTAGGACCGGTAGACCATCAGAAACGCGGCGGCGAGCCCGCCGAAGAGCAGCAGCGCCCAGGGCGTCGTCACGAAGGCGATGATGATGAGCAGGCCGATGGAGAGGTTGATGGCCGCGGTGATCAGCGTCGGCGGGGCCGAGCGGGCCAGTTCCAGCCCCGCCTGCCAGCCCTGAACCACCGAGATCACGGCGACCACGGCGGCCAGGGTGACGAGCGTGTGGGTGCCGACCGCGGCGAGCAGGATGCCCCACGTTCCGGGGCCGACACCCTGGGTCTCGGGCAGCGCCACGAGCACGAGGTTGGCCACCGACGTCGCGGCCGCGGCGAGCGCCACGTTGAACCAGAACTTCGCCGGGACGAGTTTGCGCCGGATCTGGACGATGAGTGTGGCCAGTGTGTAGGCCAGCACCACGGAGAGCGGCGGCAGCAGGTGCAGCGCGAGGACGAGCGGGATCTCGGTGAGGGTCACGCCGAGCGCCTGCCGGCGTACGACGATGTTGATGACGGGCAACGTCGCGGCCACCATCGCCGCCGTCAGCAGCAGCGTCACCGGCCAAGCACCGATGGCCGGACGCGCGGTGAGACCGAGTGCCGTGCAGAAGACCGCAGCGCAGAGCGCGAGTGGCCCGGTGATCAGCCATGCGTGCTCTGTGCTACGGCGAGGGGATGGTTGTCGTAACACTGCCGTCCCCTCGCCGTAATCAGCTGGCCGGAGTCGGCGCTGCCGGATCAGCCCTCACTCACCGTCACGGGAGGAGCGAGTGCACCACCGGCATCTGCCAGTTGTAGTCCGACAAATGCATTTGAGAATCCATCGCGAGCGCCGGCAGGGCAACCAAGCCGACGAGCAGCATGAGGGAGCCGAGCAGGCGGCCCAGGCGTCGAGTGGACATCTGTGCTCCTGTGGGGTGGGCAGACACGGTGAAGGTTTCCACGATGGTGCCACAGCGCCCGGTGAACTGGAAAGCGGCAGCACGCTCGGCCCGTCCGGTCGTCGCGCGATGGAAGACGTCCGGACCGACGACATGGCACGTCTGTGCAGATCACCGCCGGGCACACCGGATCGCGGCGACGAAGAAGAGACCAAGAGCGCAAGTTTCACGTATCTCGTCTAAGTGAATTAACAGGCGGCGGGTCGAACTGCCCTGACCGGACAGTGGCAGCGAGCGAGCGGCGACGTCTCCGGCCATGATCACTCGGCGCGGCAGCTCGTCACCGAGGGTAGCGGTCGCTGTCATGGGCTTCAATAGCCTGACGCGGACCCGACTGTTCCCGCCGCCCGACGGCGCAACACGCTGTGGGGTCGGTAGCGGAAGTCCGCGTCGTCGGCTGCCGGGGTCGCGCCCGCGGCGACGTCTTCGGCAGCGGGCCGGACACCGGACAGCCACGCGTCGACCGCGCCGCATGTGCCGTGACGGAAACGACAGCGAGGGTGTGCGGCGACACCAGCCAGTACGTCAGATCGGTTCGACAGGCAGCCACAGCTCGCAGGTCGCGGTGCTGAAATCAGCCGCACGGTCGAGCACCGCGACGATCGAGGGGCCCGGCCGCAGCCGCCACGGGTTGGAGGGGAACCACTCGGTGGCGGTCGCGGCCCAGGTGCTCTGCAGCGCCTGCGGATAGGGCCCGGCGGTACGGAAGACCGCCCACGTGCCGGCCGGGACCTCGATGGCGTCGAGATCGTCGGGAACCGGGGTGTCCCCCGAGAGGGCGACGCCGTGCAGGTAGGTCAGCTCGCTGCCTTCGGCGGCGTCAGGTTCGACGTCGTCGCAGACCTGCAGCAGGCCAACCGGCTCGGTGTCGCCGA
>NZ_RAZS01000017.1:0-105104 GCF_003626545.1 Micromonospora musae | reverse complement strand
GGCCACGAGGTCTCCGGTATGAAGTTCTTGCTTGGTCGCAGAACCAGATACCGGAGGCCTCTTCAGTTGTCGATCACCGCCACGCCGGGACCTTCATCGACCACCACGACTTCTGAAACACGCCTTAGGAGCGGCTACCCGCCCACGCGTCGGAGCCGAAGACCTCGTACCGGATCTGGGCACCGGGTACGCCCCGGTCCCGAAGCCGGCTCCGGACCGCCTGCATGAACGGCAACGGTCCGCACAGGTACACCTGCGCCTCCGGCGCCAGCGGGATCTCGTCGACCTCGATCCGCCCGGCACGCACCTCGGTCGACCCGTCGGCCTCGTACGGCGCCTGCCGCTCGTACCAGACCAGGTGCCGGAAGGAGCGCAGTCGGGCGCCGCTGCCGATGATGTCGGGTCGCAGGCAGTGGCGGGCGAGGCTGCGTTCGGCGTGCGCGACGACGACGTCGCGGTTCGGCTCCGTGCGGGAGACGTGGTCCAGGATGGCGGCCATCGGCGTGATTCCGACGCCGGCGCTGACCAGCACCAACGGCGCGGTCCCGGCGGTCAGGGTGAGATCGCCGTAGGGGGCGCTCACTTCCAGCCGGTCCCCGGTACGGACGTGGTCGACGAGGTGGCTCGACACGAGCCCGTCCGGCGCCCCACCGACGCCCCGCACCCGACGTACGGTGATCCGCAGACCGCCCAGCCCGTGGGCCGCCTGGGAGAGGGAGTACTGGCGGATCTGCCGCCCGCCGTCCGGCAGGTCGACGGCGACGCTGACGTACTGCCCCGCCCGATAGCTCGGCATCGGCGCCCCGTCGGCACTGGTCAGCACGAACGAGACGGTGTCCTGCGCCTCCTCGCGCCGGTGACTCACCACGACCTCGCGCCACGGGTGGTCCGGGTCGATGTCGGCGTGGGCGTACAACCTCGCCTCCAGGCCGATCAGGCGGCAGGCGAAGAGCCAGTAGACCTCGTCCCAGGCGGCGGCCACCGCAGGCGTGACCGCCTCGCCGAGCACGGCGCCGACCGCGTTGAGCAGGTAGCGACCGACGAGGGTGTACTGCTCCGGGCGGATGCCGAGCGAGGCGTGCCGGTGGGCGATGCGGCGGATCACCGGGTCGAAGCTCGCCCCCTCTCCCACCAGGTCCGACGCGAAGGCGATCACGGCGCCGGCGAGCGCCCGGCGCTGCTCACCACTGGCCTGCGCGCTGCGGCTGAAGAGGCGCCGCAGCTCCGGATTCTCGGCGAGCATGGTGTCGTAGAAGAGCGCGGTGATCGTTTCGAGGTGTGCGCCAACGGCGGGAAGCGTGGCGCGCACGGTCGCTTCGTGCGTGGAGGACAGCACGGGGTCTCCCATCAGCTGTGGTGGATCGATGACTCGGGCGGGTTCCGGTCGCTCACCGACTGGTGAGCGAGAGGAGCAGGTCCCGGGTCGGCGCATGCAGCAGATCGCCGACGGTCACCTCGTCGAGGCTGGCGTAGAAGGCCTCCTGCGCGCGGCGGAGGGCACCACGGAGCCGGCAACCGGTCCGCAGCGGGCAGGCGGGCGTGTCGCAGTTGACCACCTCGCCGTCGGCTTCGAGCCGGCGGATGAGGCCGCCGATGCTCGCCGAGGTCGCGCCGTCCGCGAGCAGGACGCCACCGCCACGCCCGCGGATCGTCTCGATCAGCCCCAGGTGCTGGAGCCGCTGGACGATCTTTGCGAGGTGGTTCCGTGGCACCGCGAGGGACTGCGCCAGTTCGTCGACAGTGGTCTTACCGCCCCGGGTCCCCAGGAGCATCACGACTCGAAGGCCGATGTCCGTCGACTGATTGAGCTGCACAGCGGGAGCCTAACAAAACAGGTATTTGATATTCCTCTTTTGTGGGTCGGGTCACCGCCGCCGGTCGTACCCTCCGCCTACGCTCGGCCGGTGACCGTGCACCAGTTGTCCCGCACCGACGCGCGGCGCCTCGCCGTGCGCGCCCAACTCCTGGACGCGCACCGACCGGCCGGAATGTTGGACGTCGTCCGTCGGCTGACGCTGGTGCAGAACGATCAGACCGCCGCCGTCGCGCCCAGCGCCGACCTGGTCCTGTGGAGCCGCCTCGGCGACTCCTACTCCCCCGGGCAGTTGCGCGACGCCCTCGACGAGCAGACCCTGCTGGAGCTGCACGGTTTCGTGCGGCCGCCGGAAGACCTCGCGCTCTACACGGCCGAGATGGCCGAGTGGCCCGGCCGTCCCCCGCTACGCGTTTGGCAGGAGGAGCTGCGGGAGTGGGTGGCCGTGAACAACGGCTGCCGACTGGACATCCTCGCCCGGCTGCGCGCCGACGGGCCGCTGACCTCGCGCGAGCTTCCCGACACCTGCGTGGCGCCGTGGCGCTCCTCCGGCTGGACGAACAACCGCAACGTCACCAAGCTGCTCGACTTCCTCGTCCAGCGGGGCGAGGTCGCCGCCGCCGGCCGGCGCGGCAAGGACCGGCTGTGGGACCTCGCCGAACGGATCTACCCGGACGAGGTGGTGCCGTACGAGGAGGCGATGCGGCTGCGGAACGAGCGCCGGCTGCGGTCGCTGGGCATCGCGCGTGAGCGGGCGCCGGTGAGCCCGGGCGAGCCGAACGACGTTCGGGCGGCCGGTGAGCCCGCCGTCGTCAAGGGGGTGAAGGGCCGATGGCGGGTCGATCCCGAGCTGTTGGACCAGACCTTCACGGGCCGGACCGCGCTGCTGTCCCCGCTGGACCGGCTCGTCTTCGACCGGACGCGGATCGCCGAGCTGTTCGAGTTCGACTACCAACTGGAGATGTACAAGCCGGCCGCCGAGCGGCGCTGGGGCTACTGGGCGATGCCGATCCTGCACGGGGACCGGCTGGTCGGGAAGCTCGACGCGGCCGCCGACCGCAGGGCCGGGGTGCTGCGCGTGCACGCCGTCCACCAGGACACCCCGTTCACCAGCGCGATCACCGCCGAGGTGCGGCGGGAGATCGAGGCCCTGGCCGAGTGGCTCCGGCTGACCCTGGTGGGAACGAGTCCGCGCTGACCGTGGTGGGCGGTGACGCCCGACCACCCCGGCTGCGGCACCCGGGGGGCACCGCAGCCGAGGTGGTGGTGGGCGGACGCGTCAACCGATCGGCCGGCGCTACCGGAAGAGCTTCACCAACTGGTCCGCCTCGACGTCCTCTCCGGCGCCGTTGTACATGGCGTTGGTGACCACCGTCCAACTGGCCCGGGGCCAGGTACGGAAGGTGATGTGGCCGCCGGCGATGGTGGCCTCACCCTCGCCGACGTCGAAGGTGGCGATGTTCGCCGCGCCGCCGATGGCGGAGGTGCCGTGCGCGTACCCGCTGACGAGCAGGTTCTCCTCCTCCGGGTAGGTGGAGGCGATCTGCGCGTCGCCGGTCACCTTGAACGCCGCGTCGTTGTTGAACCAGGTCGGCCAGGACTCCGGCATGCCCCAGACCGCCGGAACGTCGGCGTCGTAGTGCTGCTTGAGCAGCGCACCCGGAGCGTTGAAGGCGGCCCGGTCGGTGGGCGTGACGTTCTGGACCGGCAGGCCGAGCGACGTGGCCGCGGTGCCGGACGCGCTGCCGAGCGCCACCAGGTTGCCGCCGGACTTCACGAACTGCTGGAGCTTCTCCAGGCCGTCCGGCACACCGCGAGCCCAGGCGAACTCGGGGGGATTCTTGGCGGGGTCGAGACCACGGGTGATGCTGTTCGCCGAGATTCCCGGGGCGAGCACGATGGTGTCGTACTTGGCGCCCAGGTCGGCGTAGTCGTCCGCGGAGACGACCTGGTAGTTCACCCCGATCTGGTCGAACATCCACATCATCCACCCGCCGGGCATGTTGTTGGCCCCGCGGATGAGACCCACCCGGGTGTCGTCCTTCAGCTTCACCGCGTCGACCTTCGGCACCGCGCTGGTGGCGTACACCGGCAGGCCGGTCTCCTGGCTGGCCTTGGTCAGCACCTGCCGCGCCTTCGAATCCTTCGACGGCACGAGCAGCGCACCGGCCGGCAGCTTCCTGCCCTCGACCGTGACGGCGGCCTTGGCACGGTACGCGGACACCCCGGCGTCCTGCAGGTCGGCGATGACCTGACCCAGGCCGTACGAGGTGGGGCTGAGGACGTAGGCGCCCCGCTGGCCGGGGTGGCCCGGCATCCGCTGCTGCACCGGCTCGACGCCCCGGACCCGGGTCGTGGCCGCCTCGAAGGGCGTGGTCACGGCGTCGACGTCGACTCCCAGGAGCAGAGCCAGATTGTCGGTGGTCTCGCTGTACGGCATGATCAGCGGGCACTGCACGCACTTACGCGCGCTGTCCGGATATTCGTCGATCCGGAGCAGCTGGTCGATCCAGCGACCCATCGGCTGGCTGGTCTTGAGGATGTAGGAGCCCTCGGGGTATTTCTTGTCGCCCGCGGTGAACGAGCGCGTGGCCCGGTCGATCTCCGCCTGGCCGAAGTCGAAGAGCTTCAACATGTCGTACAGGGCGTACGGGTCCCGCTGGTCTGCCGGCACGACGTACGCGTACGGGCCGCCGGTCCAGTTCTCGCTGTTGCGGTTCGAGAGGTAGAGGTTGTTGTACAGCCACGACTTCGGGTCGCTGGAGACCGTCTTCATACCCGAGTAGGCGGCCGCGGCGCCGTACTCCACGATCTGCTTGAGCGTCCAGGTCTTGCTGTCGTACGGCAGCACCGACCGCAACGTGTTGTCGGCGGGTTCGAGGATCTTGTCGGAGGTGTAGGTGTACGCGAGATCCCGAACGGATGCGATCTCGGTCAACCAGGTCGAGGTGCCGAGGAACGGGCTGTAGCCGATGACGTCGGCGTTCCACAGAATGCCGTACGCGTCATTCCACTTCGAGCCCTTCCGGCCCTCCGCCACCAGGTCACGCTGGGTCTGCATGCCGAGCGAGTTGGACGCGGAGACCACGATCGGGTCCAACGTGTCGGACATCGGCTCGTCCCACGGCGGCGACCAGATCCGCGGGGAGGTGGCGCCCGCCTGGTGCATGTAGTGCTGGGCGACGGGGCGGTACTTCTGCTCGAGCCGGACCCGGGTCTGCGACTCCTTCTGGGTCATCATGAACCAGTCACGGTTGTCGTCGTGCCCGGTGTAGTGGTGGTACAGGTCCGGGTAGATCCGGTCGTAGCCGGTGCCCGCCGTCTTGTTGAAGTGGTCGATGACGAGATGCTGCCCGTCGGGATTCTGCGACGGGACGATGAGCAGGATCACGTTGTCGAGGACCTGCCGGGTGTAATCGCTGTTCTCCGTCGCCATCCGGTGCACGACGTTGACCAGAGACTGGGTGGCGCCGACCTCGGTCGAGTGGATCGTCGCCTCGATGTAGTACACCGGCACGCTCTTGGCCGCGAGCTGCCTCGCGTACTCGTCGACCGCGATTCCGGCCCGCTTCGCCTCGGCCTTCATGACCCGAGGATCGGAGAGCCGTTTGTTGATGTCGAGAACCTGGTCGATTCGCTTGAGGTTGTGCTTGTTGCTCATCAGCAGAATCGGGTAGTCGTTGCCGAGGGTTGTCTTGTCGACAACCTGGTATTCGGCCTCTTCGGAACGGTCCGCGACGAGTTTGAGGTAGCGTTTGACGCTGTTGAAGTCGGCGAGCTTTCCCTCATCTCCCATCTCGAAGCCGAAGAATTCCTTCGGGGTCGGGACACCCTTGACCTTGACGCCGGTCTGGGCTGCCACCCGCTCGCCCACCTGGGCCTGCACGGGGACAGCCACGAGTCCCACCATGGCCGTGACGATCGCCACGGAGGCTACGTGCCGTAACCTCATTTCGCCTCCTCGCCTGAAATCTGGTGGCGATAGAGTCCTGGCGATGCCCGGGGGTGGTCAACCAGTACCACTGGGTAAGATCAAAATGAAGACGATCTTCCTGAAATCGATTGCTCGCGCGGCCATTCGTCCGCCGGTTGGCGGATCTTGAGACCTTTGATCCGCGCCTATACCAAATTCTGGGACAGTAGTTCAGTGCACCGACGGTGACCACGAGCGCTCGCCAATGGCTGTCGGCGCGTCGTCACGGCCCCCAAGCTCAGCGCGGCGAGGCCCGGTTCTCGACGATGCGGCCGACGGTGGCGACGACGGCGGCGCGCATCTGCTGCCACCGCTCGGCGGTCCACGGGCCGCCGCTGTCGGCGACCTGGAGCCCCAGCGGGGTCAGCGCGAGAACCTGGTTGATGGCCCAGAGCACCGCGTAGAGGTCGGCGGGGGCGAGCGACTCGTCGGGGCGGGCCGTGGCCAGCGCCGCGAGGGCCTGCCGGTAGTAGTCGAGCTCCGGCTCGGTGGGCGCGGGTCGTTCGAGCTGACGCCACAGGGTCAGGCGCAGCCGGTCCGGGTCGGAGACGTAGTGGTCGAAGATCGCGCCGGCGAACGCGGGGAGGTCGTCCCAGGTGCCCGGCAGCGCCTCGCGGCTGACTTCGAGGCGCGCGGTGACCACCTGGTCGAAGAGATCTTCCTTCTTGCCGAAGTGCTCGTAGATCGCGCGCTTGTTGGCCTTCGCGTTCTCGGCGATCCGATCGATGCGGGCACCGGCGAGGCCATAGGCGGCGAACTCGCGGTACGCCGCCTCGAGGATGCGCGCCTTGGTGGCGCCGGAGTCGTAGACCATGTGACGAGTATAACGAACGAACTAGTTCGTCCATGACGCGGGTCGACGTAGTCTGGCGAACTAGTTCGTTCGGTTTCCGGACGCGACAGCGCGCCGGTCGACCCGAGGAGTGACATGTCCGCTTTCGTCCTGCCCAAGCCCATTACGGCCACCGTCGCGGGTGCGGCCTATCCCACCCGAACGACGTTCGACGTGGTCAACCCGGCCACCGGCGAGGTCTTCGCGACCGCCCCGGACGCCTCGGCGGCCGACGTCGACGCTGCGGTACGGGCCGCGCACGACGCCTTCGCCACCTGGCGTTCGGACCCGGCGGCGCGCCGAGCCGCCCTGCACGCCGCCGCCGACGCCGTGGACGCAGCTCGCGACGAGATCGCTCCGATTCTCACCGCCGAGCAGGGCAAGCCCCTGACCGAGTCGGCTCGTGAGGTGGCCACCGCCGCCGCCTACCTCCGGTACTACGCGGACATGCAACTCGAACGGCAGGTGATCCGCGACGACGCGCAGGCGCTGGTGGAGATCGCGCACCGCCCGCTCGGGCCGGTCGCGATCATCACCCCCTGGAACTTCCCGCTGATCATCGGTACGGCGAAGATCGCCCCGGCGCTCTCCGCCGGGAACACCGTGGTGCTCAAGCCGTCGCCGTTCACGCCGCTCTCCTCCCTGAAGCTCGGGGAGGTGCTGCGCGGCATACTGCCGCCGGGCGTGTTGAACGTGCTCAGCGGCGGCAACGAGGCCGGAGCCGCAATGACGGAGCACCCACTTATCCGCAAGATCAGCTTCACCGGCTCCACCGCCACCGGCAAGGCGATCGCGGCCGCCGCAGCGGCCGACCTGAAGCGCACCACCCTGGAACTCGGCGGCAACGACGCGGCCATCGTGCTGGACGATGCCGACCCCGCCACGGTCGCCGCGGGCATCTTTCCGCGCGCCTTCTCCAACACCGGGCAGGTGTGTGTGGCGCCGAAGCGGGTCTACGTCCCCGAGTCGCTGCGCGCCCCGGTCGTCGAGGCGTTCGCGGCGCTTGCCCGGAACGCCCGCGTCGGCGACGGTGCCGACCCCGCCACCCAGTACGGCCCGCTCAACAACCGTCCGCAGCGCGATCGGGTGGCGTCGCTGGTTCGCGACGCGGTGCGCCGGGGAGCGACCATCGCCGCCGGTGGCAGCGAGATCGCGGGGAACGGCTACTTCTACCAGCCCACCATCCTCACCGACATCAGCGACGGAACGCCCATCGTGGACGAGGAGCAGTTCGGGCCCGCACTGCCGATCATCGGTTACCGCGACGTGGAGGATGCGCTGACCCGGGCGAACGCCACCCACTTCGGTCTGGGCGGCTCCGTCTGGAGTGGCGACCCGGAGCGCGCCGCCGCCGTGGCTGAGCGCATGGAGGCGGGCATGACCTGGGTGAACACCCACACCGCCACGAGCTTCGACCAGCCGTTCGCCGGGATCAAGTGGAGCGGTATCGGTGTCGAGAACGGCCGCTGGGCGCTGGAGGGCTTCACCGAGATGCACGTCATCCACCGCGCCCGCTGAGCGGCCGAGGCCGGACCGGGCCGCGCACCGTCGTCAGCTATGCGCCGCCCGGTCCGCGTCTCGTCGCCTGTCGGGGTACGCCGGCTGCTCTGGGCGAGGATCCCGCAGGCCGCCGCGGGCCCACGTCGCGCCGGAGCCGGCCGGGCCGTCGTCCACCGCGCGAGAGAGAAGGACGCACGATCGTGACTCAGACTCCCCGAACTCTCGGCTCGCGCCTCCGTGGAGCCCGGGCCGTGGGCACCGCGCCCACCGCAGGAGTGGTCGTCGCCGCCCTGGCCTTCGCAGGCCTGATGACCTCGATGGCCCAGACCGCCATGGTTCCCCTCGTACCGCTGCTGCCCCACCTCCTGCACACCTCGGCGTCCGGCGCGGCCTGGGCGATCACCGCCGCCCTGGTCGCCGGGGCGGCGGCGAACCCGGTCGTCGGGCGGCTCGGGGACATGTTCGGCAAGCGTCGCGTTTTGCTGTGGACACTTGGGGCACTGTTCACCGGCTCCCTCTTGTGCGCCTTCGGCGACACGCTGCCGACCGTGGTGGCGGGACGCGCGATCCAGGGTTGCGCACTCGGAGCGATCCCGGTGGGCATCAGCCTCCTGCGAGAGCTACTTCCGGCGGCCCGGGTCGCCACGGCCACCGCGCTACTCAGTTCCATGGTCGGCGTCGGCGCGGCGCTGGCGCTCCCTGGCGCCGCACTGCTGATCCAGAGCGCCTCCTGGCATCTGCTCTACTGGGCCTTCGCGGCGCTGAGCCTGGTGGCGCTCGTCGGGGTGTGGATCGCCGTGCCCCGGCCGTCCCGCTCCGCAACGGTCGTTCCGATGGACACCGGCGGAGCCGTCGGGCTCGCACTGGGCCTGGTCGCCCTGCTGCTGGCACTGTCCCAGGGCGGCGAGTGGGGCTGGACGAGCCCGCGCGTCGGTGGACTGTTCCTGGCCGCCGTGGTGGTGCTCGCCTGGTGGGGTCGGTGGGAGTGGCTGCGACCCCACCCGCTGGTGGACCTGCGGGTGTCGTCTGCCCGGCAGGTGCTCGTCACCAACGTGACCGCGATCCTGGTGGGTTACGCCACCTACGCCCTGGCGTACTCGATGAGCCAGCTGCTGCAACTGCCCACCGGCACTCACTACGGGCTCGGCCTGTCGCCCCTGGCCGCCGGCCTGTGCCTGGCGCCCTCGGGGGTCGTCATGCTGCTGTCCGCACCGCTGTCGTCGCGCCTGTCCGAACGGTTCGGCGCGCGGATCACCCTGGCGACGGGCTGCGCGGTGGTCACCTGCGGTTGGTCGCTGAGCCTGCTCCTCAGGCACACGCCCTGGCAGCTGGTGCTCACCAGCTGCATCATCGGCGCCGGGGTCGGGTTGGCCTACGCGGCGATGCCGCTGCTGGTCATGACCGCCGTACCGGCCGCCCAGACGGCAGCTGCCAATGGCCTCAACACCCTGATGAGGTCGCTGGGCACCGCGTCGTCCGGCGCCGTACTCGGAATGATCCTGACCACCGGGGTGACGGTCTTCCAGGGTGCCAGCGTCCCCACCGAGGGCGCCTTCCGCACCGTGTTCCTCAGCGCGTTCGCCGCCGCCCTGCTCGCCACCGCGACGGCCCTGCTGCTGCCCTCGAACCGGCGAGCGGACGGCGGACGGGCGCCCTTGCACACCGAACCCCGACACGCGCAGGCGGGACAGCTGCGCTGGCGCGGGACGGCGTCCGGTCGGTGATGATCACCACGTCCGGTCAACCCTCCCCTTACGGAAGGGTAGGGTCGGTCGAGGTCGTCAGGGCGTGGCATGCGCTCCCCTGACGACCGTGTCGCGTCTCGGGGGAACGAGACGCGTCGTCGCTGATCGTTTCGTGGCCGTCCGCTCCGGCCGGGGCGCGGTCGCCGCGCGCCCACAGGTGCGTTTCGAGTGGAAATGGCTGCATGTCTGCTGCACTGTCCGCGGTCACCCGACCGCGCCTGCCCCGCCCGTCCTGGCTCTCCCCCAGGGTGTTGCGCACCGAGGTCCTCGCCGGCCTGGTCGTCGCTCTCGCCCTGATCCCCGAGGCGATCTCCTTCTCGATCCTGGCCGGGGTCGATCCGCGCGTCGGCCTCTTCGCCTCGTTCACCATGGCGGTCACCATCGCGATCTGCGGCGGCCGTCCGGCGATGATCTCTGCGGCGACCGGCGCCGTCGCCCTCGTCGTCGGACCGCTGGCCAAGGAGCACGGCCTGAACTACCTCGTCGCGGCGGTGATCCTCGGGGGCGCGATCCAGGTCCTGCTCGCCGTGCTCGGGGTGGCGAAGCTGATGCGGTTCATTCCGCGCAGCGTCATGGTCGGCTTCGTCAACGCCCTCGCCATTCTGATCTTCACCGCGCAGCTCCCCCAGCTGCTCGGTGTGCCGTGGCTGGTCTACCCCCTCGTCGCGCTGGCGCTCGCCATCATCGTGCTACTGCCCCGGCTCACCCGCGCGGTCCCGGCCCCGCTGGTCGCGATCGTCGTGTTGACCGTCGTCACGGTGGTCGCCAAGGTCGCCGTGCCGACCGTGGGCGACGAGGGCGCCCTGCCGGAGAGCCTGCCCACGTTCGGGTTGCCGCAGGTGCCCTGGACCCTGGACACCCTCACCCTGATCGCTCCCTATGCCCTGGGCATCGCGCTGGTCGGGCTGATGGAGTCGCTGATGACCGCCAAGCTCGTCGACGACCTCACCGACACGCACTCGAACAAGACCCGCGAGTCGTGGGGGCAGGGCGTCGCGAACATCGTCACCGGCTTCTTCGGCGGCATGGGCGGCTGCGCGATGATCGGGCAGACGATGATCAACGTGAAGGCCTCCGGGGCGCGGACCCGTCTCTCCACCTTCCTGGCGGGCGTGTTCCTGCTGGTCCTGGTCGTACTGCTCGGCGACGTGGTCGCCGTCATCCCGATGGCAGCGCTGGTCGCTGTGATGATCATCGTCGCGGTCTCGACCTTCGACTGGCACTCGATCGCGCCGCGGACGCTGAAGCGGATGCCGTACGGCGAGACGATCGTCATGCTGGCCACCGTCGCGGTCACGCTCGCCACCCACAACCTCGCCGTCGGGGTCGTCGTCGGCGTGCTCACCGCCATGGTGATCTTCGCTCGCCAGGTCGCCCGCCTGGTCGAGGTGACAAGCGTCCTCGATCCGGAGGGGACGACGCGGATCTACTCCGTCCACGGCGAGCTCTTCTTCGCCTCCAGCAACGACCTGGTGGGGCAGTTCGACTACGCCGGCGACCCCGACAACGTGGTGATCGACATGAGCCGCGCCCACGTCTGGGACGCCTCCTCCGTCGCCGCGCTGGACGCCATCAGCACGAAGTACGCCGCCCGGGGCAAGAGCGTCGAGATCGTCGAGCTGAACCAGCCGAGCGCCCGCATTCACGGCACCCTCGCCGGTCGACTCGGCGCCGGTCGCTGATGGCCACCGCCGAGCGCCCCGCCGAGTCGGAGCAGAGCTCCGGCCCGGCATCGGGCCGGTTGATGCAGATCGGGGAGGCCGCCGAGCGCGTCGGGCTCAGCATCCGCACCATCCGCCATTACGAGGAGGCCGGCCTGGTCGTGCCCTCCGCGCGCAGCGAGGGCGGCTTCCGGCTCTACACCGACGCCGACCTGGATCGCCTCGTCGTGGTCAGACGGATGAAACCGCTCGGCTTCACCCTCGAGGAGATGCGTGCCCTGCTCGCCGTCCTCGACGCCCTGGACACCGCCACCGGCCGCGACCACGACGAGCTGCTCGACCGGCTCAACCTGTTCCACAGCACCGCGACCGCCCGGGTCACCGCGCTACGCGACCAGCTCGCCATGGCCGAGGAGTTCGCCGCCACCCTGCACAGCAGACTCGACCAGCACCGAGGTGGCTGACCAGCCCGCCGCCCATTCCGAGCCTCGCTCGACGACCCGCCGTCCGTCCGTCCGGTTAGGCCGGCGCGGCCGGGTAGGTGCGGGTCTCGGTGGCCTTCACGGCCGCCCAGACCCGCTGGCCGGGCACGAGGTGCAGCTGGGCGGCGGCGAGCGGGGTGATGTCGGCGGCGACCTCGATCGGGCCGGAGAGCTGGACCCGGAGGTTGTCGCCGTTCGGCTGGATCCCGCTGATGGCGGCGGGCCAGGTGTTGCGGGGGCTGCCGGCGGGGCGGTCCGGGTGCAGGGCGACGGCTGACGGCGGGAAGGCGACGAAGACGTCGCCGTCGTGCTGCTCGGCCGTCGTCAGCCGGAACCCGTCGGCGAGCAGCACCGTCTGCCCGCGGGCGTGACCGCGGAAGAGGTTGAGACCGACGAGCCGGGCGACGTAGTCGGTGCGGGGCTGCGCGGTGATGGTGGCGGCGTCGCCTTCCTGGACCACCTGACCGTGCTCGATGATGACGAGCCGGTCGGCGAGGACGAGAGCGTCGAGCGGGTCGTGCGTGACCAGCAGGGTGGCGCCGGGATGCGCGGCGAGGTGGCGCTGGAGCTGGGCGCGGGTGTCGAGCCGGGTGCGGGCGTCGAGAGCGGCGAGCGGTTCGTCGAGCAGCAGCAGCGCCGGATCGACCGCGAGGGCCCGGGCGAGGGCGACCCGCTGGGCCTGCCCGCCGGAGAGCTGGCGTGGCTTGCGGCGGGCGTGCTCGGCGAGCCCCATCCGGTGCAGCCAGTCGGCCGCCTGCCGCCGCGCCTGTCGCCGGTCCAGTCCGTGCCGGCGGGGGCCGAACGCGACGTTGTCCAACGCGTTGAGGTGCGGAAAGAGCAGGTAGTCCTGGAAGACCACACCGATCGGGCGTTGCTCGGTGGGAACCCAGCTCCGGCTGCTGGGCCGGTCGAGCACCTGCCCGGCGAGGGTGAGATGCCCGTCCGACAGGGCGAGCAGTCCGGCGAGCGCCCGCAGTGCGGTGGTCTTGCCGGCGCCGTTGGGTCCGAGGAGGGCGACGACCTCACCGGAGTCGATCGTCAACGGCAGGTCGAGCCGGAAGCCACCGCGATCCACGACGAGACGGGCGTCGAGCAGCGGCTCGGAAACCCGCTGCCGCGCCGCGTGGACGGTGAGGTCGACGGTCACGGGGCACTGATCCAACGGTCGCGGAGGGTGGCCAGGATCGCCACGGAGACGGTGAGCAGGATGAGGCTGAGCACGATGGCGGCCTCCAGGTCGGTCTCCAGGGCGAGGTAGACGGCGAGCGGCATGGTCTGCGTACGACCCGGGAAGTTGCCGGCGAAGGTGATGGTGGCGCCGAACTCACCCAACGCCCGCGCCCAGCACAGCACGGCGCCGGCCGCGATCCCGGGCGCCACGAGCGGCAGCGTGACGTGGGTGAAGGTGGTCCAGCGGTTCGCGCCGAGGGTGGCGGCGGCCTCCTCGTACCGGCTGTCGGCGCCGCGCAGCGCCCCCTCGACGGCGATGACCAGGAAGGGCATGGCGACGAACGCCTCGGCGAGCACCACCCCGGTGGTGGTGAAGGGCAGGGTGACGCCGAACGTGGTGTCGAGCCAGGAGCCGAGCAGCCCACGGCGGCCGAAGACGAGCAGCAGGGCCACGCCGCCGACCACCGGCGGCAGGACGAGCGGCACGGTGACCAGGGCGCGCACGATCCGCCGGCCGGGAAACTCGATCCGGGCGAGCAGCCACGCCAGCGGTACGCCGAGCGCCAGGCAGAGCAGGGTCGCGAGGGTGGCGGTCAGCAGGGAGAGCCGGAGCGCGGTGAGTACGCCCGGCTCGGTGAGCCGCTGCGGCAGCGTCGTCCACGGGGCGCGGACGAGCAGACCGGCCAGCGGCAGCACGAGGAAGAGCAGCCCGAGCAGGGCCGGCAGGAGCAGTGCCAGTGGGATGCGACCGACGCGGCGGGGCCGCTGCCGTGGCGCCGCCGGTCCGGGGCGCGCCACGGTGGTGTCGAGTTGGGGCATCGGCTACGGGGCCTGGAACCCGGCTGTGGTGAGCACGGCCCGACCCGGGTCGGAGAGCACGTACTCGACGAAGGCCTGTGCGGCCCCCTTGTTGGGCGCGTTCTTCAGCACGACGATCGGGTACTCGTTGATCGCTCCGGCCGACTCGGGGAACTCGACGCCGTCGACGTCCGCGGCGGCGGACTTCGCGTCGGTGCGGTAGACCAGCGCGGCGTCGACCTCACCGAGCTTGACCTTGGACAGTGCGGCCTTGACGTCCTGCTCGAGGGTGACCGGCGTCAACTCCACTCCGGCCGCGTCGAGCGCCTTCTTCGCCGCGGCGCCGCACGGGACCTGCTCGGCGCAGAGCGCGACCTTCACGTCCGGCTCGGTCAGATCCCTCAGCCCGCTGATCCCGCCGGGGTTTCCCTTGGGTACGGCGATGACGAGCTGGTTCTTCACGAAGGTCGTCGGCGTACCGTCGCCGTTGCCCTCGTCGGTGACGGTCTTCATGTTCGCCGGGGCGGCGGAGGCGAAGACGTCGGCCGGGGCGCCCTGGTTGATCTGGGTGGCGAGCGCGGAGCTGCCGGCGAAGCTGTAGGTGACGGTCGTCCCCGGGTTGGCCGCCTCGAATTCCCTGCCGAGCTTCGTGAACGACTCGGTCAGCGACGCGGCGGCGAAGACGGTGACGTCACCGGTGACGCCGGAGTTCGCGTTGCCCGGCTGCGTGCCGGTGGAGTCCTCACCACCGCAACCGGCCAGACCCACCACCGCCAGCGCGGCGACGGTCGCCAGTACGGTGCGAAATCGTCGGGTCCTCACGAACTGCTCCTCCCTCTGCTCGCCGCGATCACCGTGGGCTTCTCCACGACGACGTTCGTCGACTTGATCACGGCGACCGCCACCGTGCCGACCTCCAGACCCAATTCGTCGACGGCCTCGCGGCTCATCAGCGACACCACCCGGAAGGGGCCGGCCTGGATGTCCACCTGCGCCATGACGGCGTCCTTGATCACGGACGTGACGATGCCGCGCAGCCGGTTACGCGCCGACGACTCCTCGCGGCCCTCCGGGTCGGCGGACTGCGTCCGCACGAACGCGGCGAGGACGACCCCGTCGACCACCCGGTGTCCCTGCTCGTCCCGACTCGCGGCGAGCCGTCCGGCATCCACCCAGCGCCGAACCGTGTCCACGCTGACGCCGAGCAGTTCGGCCGCTTCACTCATCCGAAACACCGTCACGAGGGACACGGTAGCGGACGGAGCTTGCAACCCAGAAGGGGCGGAACGGGCTGCATCTGCGAGCGGAACGGCTGGCCTAAGAGCCGCATCTGCGGGCGGCGTTCGGCCCGCGCCGGGTAGCGCCGGAGCTGAGCTGCCCTAGAAGCCCGCCACCGGACGTGGCCGGTAGGGTGCCTCGAGCGCCTTGATCTCCTCGTCGGTCAGCTCGATGTCGAGCGCGGCGACGGCGTCGTCGAGGTGGTACGGCTTGGTCGCGCCGACGATCGGCGCGGTGACCCGACCGGCCACCCAGGCCAGCGCGATCTGCGCGCGGGACACACCCCGGTTCTCGGCGATCGTCGCGACCGTCTCCACGATCCGCCGGTCGGTCTCCTCGTGGCCGCCGTAGAGGGTGCGGCCGAACTCGTCCGACGCGGTGCGGGTGGTGCTCGCGCCCCAGTCGCGGGTCAGCTTGCCACGGGCGAGGGGGCTCCACGGGATCGTCGCGATGCCCTGGTCCGCGCAGAGCGGCAGCATCTCCCGCTCCTCCTCGCGGTACAGCAGGTTGTAGTGGTTCTGCATCGAGACGAACCTCGTCCAGCCGTTCAGGTCGGCCACGTAGAGCGCCTTGGCGAACTGCCATGCGTGCATGGAGGAGGCGCCGAGGTACCGGACCTTGCCCGCTTTCACGAGGTCGTGCAGGGCCTCGAGCGTCTCCTCGATCGGCGTCGCGTGGTCGAAGCGGTGGATCTGGTAGAGGTCGACGTAATCGGTCCCGAGCCGGCGAAGACTGTTGTCGATCTCGGCGTTGATCGCCTTACGGGACAGGCCGGCGCCGTTCGGGCCGGGACGCATCCGACCGTGCACCTTGGTGGCGAGAACGACCTCGTCACGGCGCGCGAAGTCCTTCAGCGCCCGGCCCACGATCTCCTCGCTGCTGCCGTCGGAGTAGACGTTCGCGGTGTCGAAGAAGTTGATCCCTGCGTCGAGCGCCTGCCGGATGAACGGACGGGCATCGTCCTCGGGCAGCGACCAGGCATGGTTGCCCCGACCCGGGTCGCCGTAGCTCATCGTCCCCAGGCAGACCCGGGAGACCTCTAGACCCGTCGAGCCCAGCCGCACGTACTGCACGATTCCTCCATCATGGGCCGAGGGGATGACCCGTCGGTGCGCACGTTACTCCGCCCCAACGGCGGCCACCCCCCGTCGGAACCGTTGCCGCCTCCGTCCGGACCCTCCCGCACTACGATCATCACAAAGGGATAACGGAATTGAGGTTCACCCATGCTCACGGCCGTTGCCACCGGCGTCGACGAGCCCCTCACGATCACCGAACGCGAGGTCCCCGAGCCCGGCCCGGGCGAGGTCCTGGTCAAGATCACCGCGTGTGGGGTCTGCTACACGGACCTGGACCTGCTCCAGGGACACTGGCCGATCGCCCGCTTCCCGGTCGTGCCGGGCCACGAGATTACCGGCGTGGTGACCGCCGCCGGCCCCGGCGTCTCCTGGCCGCCGGTCGGCACCGCCGTCGGCGCCCAGTTCCTCGGCGACTCCTGCCGCCACTGCGACTACTGCGTACGCGGCGAGCAGATCCTCTGCCCGCGCAAGCGGATCACGGGCATCGTCATGGACGGCGGATACACCGAGTACGCCGTCCTCAAGGCTGACTTCGTGACACCGCTGCCGGAGGGGCTCGACCCGGTCGCGGCGGCGCCGCTGATGTGCGCGGGCCTGACCGCCTTCAACAGCCTGCGGCAGGGCGGGATCAGCGGCACCTCGCGCGTCGCGGTCATCGGCACCGGCGGCGTCGGCACGCTGGCGGTACGCTACGCCGTCGCCATGGGCGCCCGGGTGACAGTCATCGGCCGGTCGCACCGGGGCGAGGCGGCGGCGCGGGAGCTGGGCGCCGAGCGGTTCATCGCCACCCAGGACACCGATCCGGGCGAAGCCCTCAAAGCCTGGGACAACTGCGGCGCGAACCTCGTCGTCAACGCCTCGCCGTCGACCTCCGCCGCGGCGGCGACCATCACCGGCCTGGCGCCCGACGGCTGGCTCGTGCTCTGCGGGTACGACCCGGAGCCGCTGATCCTGCCCACCCGGGTGATGGTCCTCAACCGGCTGCACGTGATGGTCAACCCGTCCGGCTCCCCGCACGACCTGCGCGACACCCTCGAGTTCTCGGCGGCGCACGGCATCCTGCCCGAGGTCACCCCGATCGGTCTGCCCGACGTCAACGCGGCGCTCGACGGCATGGCCCAGGGCTCCTCCGGCAGACGGTCGGTCATCACCTTCGACTGACCGCCCGGCGGTGGGCGCGGTTTGCATCGGGCGGCAGCGGGAAGGTCGGCCCGGTTGCTGACCGCGTCCGGTATCCGCCGAGGAGGTCCGAGATGGCTCCCGCGAGGGACGACGCACGGACCAGCACCCCGATCGGCGCGGAGCGGGATCCACGGCGGGTCGTCGCGTTCAGCGACGGAGTCATCGCCATCGCCATCACCCTGCTCGTCCTGGAGATCCGCCCGCCGGAGGACACTCGTGACCTGCTCAAGGGGCTCGGCGAGCTCTGGCCCTCGTACACGGCCTACGCGATCACCTTCCTGCTCATCGGGCAGATGTGGGTGAACCACCACGTCATGTTCGATCACATCCATTCGGCGGACCGCCTGGTGCTGCTGCTCAACACCCTGCTGCTGATGCACATCGCGTTCCTGCCGTTCGCCTCCGCCGTCCTGGCCGGCGCCTTCGAGTCCGGCCACGGGGAGCGGACCGCGATCGTCTTCTACGGGATCTCCTACGTGGGGGCGGCCATCCTCTTCAACGTCATCTGGGAGTACGCGCGGCACGGCCGGCGCCTCCTCGCGCCGACCATCGACGTGGCCGGCGTGAGGGCGATCAGCAGACGGTTCCGCCCGGCACCGGTGTGGATCGCCGTGGGGACGGGGCTGGGCGTACTGCATCCCCTCCTCGGCCTGGTGCTGGTCGCCGCCTTCATTCCCTTCTACTGGCTGCCCATCAAGGGCGAGATCGCCAGCGTCAAGCGGGCCCGCGAAAGCCTCCCCTGACCGCCCGCCGCCCGAGGGCGTGGCGGGCCGGCCAGGCAGGCCGGCCAGGCGGGCTGTCACACGCCCGACTCGGGGAGCTGCTCGACCGAGACGTAGGCGCAGAGTGCGCGGAGGAAGTCCGGCGCGTCGAAGATCGCGCCGGCGGAGGCGACGCCGGTCGTCCGGCAACGACCGTCGAGAACGCGGTGGAGCGCCTCGACCACCAGCGGTGCGCTGACGGCGTAGATGTCCTGACCGCTGGCGACGACGCGCCGGCGCGTGTCGCCGGAGCGCACGACGACGTCGACGGTGAACGTCTGGGCGGAGCGGCCGCGCTCGTCGACCGCGGTCGGTGGCGCGTCGGCGGTGGCCAGGTCGCGGGCCGCGTCGGTGGTCATGTAGGTGCGCACCTCGGGGATGGAGAGGTGGCTGGGGACGGTGACGACGTCGGCCATCGTGAACCCGTCGAGGACGGTCCGCGGGCCCGCCGGCGCCGGGAAGTCCCAGTTCAGCGCCGGCAGGTCGCTCTCGTCGAGGTAGTACTCCAGCCGCCCGCCGGTGTAGCGGACCCGTCGGCCGTCGCGGCGGTCGCGGGAGACGGTGCCGGAGGCGAGGGTTCCGGCCGTGGGGTGCCAGCTGCTCAGTCCGTACGCGACGTGCGCCTCGTCGGCCGTCGTCCAGTCGCCCATCGCGGTGGTCACGAGCAGGTCGCCGAGCCCGCCGAAGAAGGCCATCGCCGGGACCACCGCGACGCCCGCGTCGCGTGCCCGGTCGGCGTAGTGCGTGAAGGTGTCGAGGTTCGCCTCGATCTCGGCCGCCACGTCCAGGTACGGGATCCCGGCGCGCAGGGCGGCCTCGATGACCGGCCCGCCCGTCGAGGCGAACGGGCCGGCGCAGTTGATGACCGCGTCCGCGCCCTTCACCGCCGCGTCGAGCGAGGCCGGGTCGTCGACCGACGCCACCCGGTGTTCGAGCCCCGGATGCGACGCCGCCAGCGCCTGGAGCTTGTCCGCGTCCCGGCCGAGCAGAAGCGGGGTGAACCCGCGATCGCGCAACTCCGTCACCACGAACCGCCCGGTGTGCCCGTACGCGCCGAAGACCGCCACGGTCTGCCCCGTAATCATCTGCACTTCCTCCTCAGAAGATCGACTGAGAAGATCCTCTGCGCAGCGGGCGGTGCGGGCGAGTGTCTGGAACGCCATGCGCCATACAATTTCGGACATGGCTACTGTCGCGCTCGCCGCCACCGACGGAATGCTGCACTTCGAACTCGCCATGGCCTGCGAGATCTTCTTCCACGACCCGTCCGGCCTGGCCGACCCGTGGTACGACCTCGTGGTCTGCGGTCCCGGCCCGGTCGGGGTCGGCCGGTTCCGGATGGAGCCCGACGACGGGTTGGACCGGCTCGCCCGCGCCGACACCGTGATCATCCCGGCCATCGAAGACGTCGACGCGGACGTGCCACCCGACCTGCTGGACGCCGTCCGCGCCGCGCACGAGGCGGGTGCTCGGCTCGTCTCGTTCTGCACCGGCGCGTTCGTGCTGGCCGCCGCCGGGGTGCTCGACGGGCTGCGGGCGACCACGCACTGGGCGCACACCGAGGTGCTGGCCACCCGCTATCCGCAGGTGGAGGTCGACCCGGACGTGCTCTACGTCGACAACGGCACCGTGCTCGCCTCCGCCGGCAAGGCCGCCGCGATCGACCTCTGCCTGCACCTGATCCGCCGCGACCACGGCTCGACGGTCGCCAACGCGGTGGCCCGCCGCCTGGTCGTACCGCCGCATCGCGCCGGCGGTCAGGCCCAGTTCGTCACCACCCCGGTGCCCGCCCGCGACGACCATCCCCTCGCCGGCCTCTTTCCGTGGGCGATGGAGCGGCTGAACCGTCCACTGACCGTGGAGGATCTGGCCCGCCAGGCAAACATGAGCTCGCGCAACCTGGTCCGCCACTTCAGGTTGGCGACCGGCACCACGCCGCTGCAGTGGCTCTCCACGCAGCGGGTCCGCCGGGCCCAGGAGCTGCTGGAGCAGACCGACGACGGCATCGACGCCATCGCGGAGGCGGCCGGCATGGGCACCGCCACCACGCTGCGCCGGCACTTCCACCGCACCGTCGGGGTACCGCCGGACGCCTACCGTCGCACCTTCCGCAGCGCCGCTCCGGCAGCCGGTTGGTGACGTACCACCGTCGGACTGCACCGGACGCCCCGACGGTCGGGACCCACCCGCCCGGGTCGTCCTGACGACCCGGGCGAGCCGGTTCCGGGCACCACCGCTCCGCGGGGCTAGGGCGTCTGGGGGCGCTGCTGCGCGCGGTACCGGTCGACCGGCAGGCCGCCTCGGCCCCAGTTCTCGGTCTCGACCTCGTCGATGACGACGAAGGTGGAGTCCATCGGCTTGTGCAGCACGTCGAGCAGCAGCTTGCTGACGCCCTGGATGAGCGCCGCCTTCTCCTCGGCCGTGGCGGCCGACGCGCCGGGGCTGGTTCCCTCGCGGGTGATCTGGATCGTGACGATGGGCATCTCGGGTCCCTTCGGGAGGTTCGGCCGGGTCAGTTGCCAGCGTTCTGGCCGCCGTCGACGTGCAGGATCTCGCCGGTGACGAACGGCGCGGACTCGAGGTAGACGACGGCGTCGACGATGTCGCTCGTCTCGCCCATCCGGCCCACGGGGTGCAGCGCGGCGAAGGTGTCGTGGTACTCGACCGGGTGCATCGGGGTCTTGATGATGCCCGGGGCGACGGCGTTGACCCGTACGCCTCGGGTCGCGTACTCGATGGCGAGCGACTTCGTGGCGGAGCTGAGGCCGCCCTTGGTGAGCGACGCCAACACGGACGGCACGTTGGAGTTGGGCTGGTCCACGAAGCTGGTGGTGATGGTGACGATGTGTCCGCCGCCGGTGGCCAGCAGGTGCGGCATTACGCGCCGGGTGAGGTGGAAGAACCCCGCGAGGTTGACGCCGGTGAGCAGCGCGTACTCCTCGTCGGTGTAGTCGGTGAACGGCTTGGCGACGAAGACGCCGGCGTTGTTGACCAGGGTGTCGATCCGGCCGAAGCGCTCCAGCGCCGCGCTGACCACCCGGTCCGCGGTGTCGGCGTCGGCGATGTCACCCTGAACGGTCACCACGTCCGGGTCGGCGCTGCCGGTGATCGAGCGTGAGGTGGCCACGACGCCGTAGCCGAGCTTGCGGTACGCCTCGACCAGACCGGCCCCGATGCCCTGGGACGCTCCGGTGATCACCGCGACCTTCTGATTGGTACCCATCACGATCCTCCCGATTGGTTGGTTTGCGCCCGGAAGTCCACTAGACGACCGGTCAACTAAACGCTAGCCGACCGGTCGGGTATCGTCGAATGCATGGGACGGACGAGTGACGCGCGAAACAAGATCCTCGAAGCGGCCGCCACGCTGATCGAGCAGCGCGGATACTCGGCGCTGGGGGTCGCCGAGATCTGCTCGACGGCAGGTGTGCCGAAGGGCAGCTTCTACTACTTCTTCGAGTCCAAGCAGGCCCTCGCCCTCACCGTCATCGACGAGCACTGGTCGGCCCAGCGCCGGCAGTGGGTGGAGCTGCTCAGCAGCGATCGCGATCCGCTGCGACGCCTGCGGGACCTGTTCGAGGCGACGGAGGAGGTGCAGCGCGCCGGGCAGCAGAAGGCCGGGCTGGTCACGGGCTGCCTCTTCGGCAACCTCGCCCTGGAGCTGAGCACCCAGGCCGAGGAGATCCGCAGCCGCCTGCAGGAGATCTTCGACGCCCAGATCGACCTGATCGAGCAGGTGGTCGTCGAGGCGAAGGAGCGCGGCCAGGCCGCCGCGGCGGTCGACGCCCGCGACGCCGCGCGCTCCCTCGTCGCCCAGATCGAGGGACGGGCGCTGCTTGCGAAGTTGCTCAACGACCCGGCCCAGCTCGAAGCGCTCTGGCGCAACTGCCTGGACCTGCTCCAGGTGCCGGCGCAGGAGCGCGCCGCGATCGGCTGAACTCCGACCGACGGCCGTACGCACGCCACGTACCCGCTCGGAGCCCGCAGTCGGCGCGAGACCGACGTGCTGCGGCTGCGACCCCCCGCCGCCGTAGGCTGCATCTCGCAGGCGAGGGACGGGAGGCCGAGGTGGCCGAGGCGACGCTGACCGGGACGACGGTGACCGAGCTGCTGGCCGAGCTGGCCGCGCTCGACGACCCGAAGATGCGCAAGGTGAACGAGAGCCACGGTGACGATCACGGCGTGAACCTCGGCAAGCTGCGCGCCATCGCGAAGCGGCTGAAGACGCAGCAGGACCTCGCCCGGCAACTCTGGGCGACGGACGACACCGCGGCGAGGCTGCTGGCGCTGCTGATCTGCCGCCCGAAGGCGTTCGAACGGGACGAGCTGGACGCCATGTTGCGCGCGGCGCGCGCGCCCAAGGTGCACGACTGGCTCGTGAACTACGTGGTGAAGAAGAGTTCGCACTCCGAAGCGCTGCGCGTGGCCTGGTTCGCCGACGCGGATCCGGTGGTCGCGAGCGCCGGCTGGGCGCTGACCACCGAACGCGTGGCGAAGAAGCCCGAGGGCCTCGACCTCCCGGGGCTGCTCGACGTCATCGAGGCGGAGATGAAGGGCGCCCCGGAGCGCCTCCAGTGGGCGATGAACCACTGCCTGGCGCAGATCGGGATCGAGCATGCCGCGCACCGCACGAGGGCGCTCGAGATCGGTGAGCGCCTGGAGGTGCTGAAGGACTACCCGACCTCCCCCGGTTGCACGTCCCCGTTCGCGCCCACCTGGATCAACGAGATGGTGCGCCGACAGCAGCAGCGGTAGGCCTCGGACTCACGCCCGCCCCGCCGCGCCTGCCGGGCCCGGCACGTGCCGGCATCAGGACGCCGCACGTCGACCACGGCCGGGAGCACGCCGCGCCGGCCGGCGCGATCTCGTGTTCGAGCGGACACTGCGCGTCACGAATGCCGCGTGACCTGCACGTCAGCGCGCGACGTAGGCCGAAGTTTCCTCTGCGTTCCACTCCCTGGTGGCGAACATTCCCCGAGGCGCGGCTTGCCCGGCGCACGGTCGGTCGGTGACGCGAGCCCGTCACCTGGCCTCACCCGCCAGGCGGCGGCTCCACAGCACCGAGACTCCGGCCGCGTCCCCGGAAAACCGAAAGGACCCGTTACATGGGTAACCCCCGCACGAGGTCGCGTCTCCACCCGAGATCCGCGATCGCCGCGGCGGCGACCGTCGCCGTCGCCCTGACGCCGTTCGCGGCGGCCGGGCCCGCGTCCGCGGCGACCGACGCCGCCGACGCGACTCCTCAGCACGTCGTGCTGACGCCCGCGGAGCACGCCGACACCGCACAGTCCTTCACCTGGCAGACCGGCTCGAAGGTCAAGGACGGCCAGGTGCACTTCCGCAAGGCGGGCACGAAGCGCTGGGAGGTGGCCAACGCACGGGTCAACGAGGAGCTGGTGAGCTCCGGCGTTCCCACCCGCACGCACTCGGCGACCGTCGACCGACTGAAGCCCGGCACGCAGTACGAGTACTACGTGGGGAACGCCGCCAAGGTCAGCGGCACCTACAAGTTCACCACCGCGGGCAAGGCCGGCGACCCCTTCTCGTTCATCTACTTCGGCGACGCGCAGAACGACATCGGTGCGAAGTGGAGCCCGGTCGTCGCGCAGGCGTTCCAGCGCTTCCCGGATGCCGTCGGCACGGTCAACGCGGGTGACCTCGTGGACGTGGGCAGCGACAACGGCCTGTGGAACGAGTGGTTCGGCGCGATGGACGGCTACAGCCAGACCCGCAACGTGATCGCGGCCCCCGGGAACCACGAGTACAAGAACGCCGACGTCCTGCGGACCTGGAAGTCGAACTTCGAGTTCCCCGGCGACGGCCCGGTCGCCACCACCAAGTCGACCAAGGGCATGACCGACGGCGAGAAGCAGAAGGTCGCCTACGAGAAGCAGATCCAGATCGCCCTCGCGGAGACCGCGTACTACACGGACTACCAGGGGGTCCGCTTCATCTCGCTGAACGCGACCCGGTCCGAGGCGCTTGAGCTGATGACGCCGAAGGACCTGCCCGAGTGCCACGTCGCCTGCCCGAACCCGATCGAGCTGTGGCTCGACATGCAGCGCAAGTGGCTCGACTCGGTGCTCCGGAACAACCCCAACAAGTGGGCGATCGCGGTCTTCCACCAGCCCGTCTTCTCGGGCTCCGAGGGCCGTGACGAGGCCGACCTGCGCGCCGCGTGGCTCCCGGTCTTCGAGCGCGACGACATCGACCTCGCCCTCATGGGCCACGACCACAACTACGTCCGGGGTTACGTGGACGCCGACAAGACCGACACCCCCGGCATGACGACCGGTCCGGTCTACGCCATCTCGGTCTCCGGACCGAAGTACTACGAGCCCGCTCCGCAGGACGACAACACGTGGACGCAGAACGGCGCGACCCAGGTCGTCCACGCCGCCCACACGTCGACCTTCCAGGGCATCAAGGTGACGAAGGACCAGATCCACTACGAGTCGGTCGTCGCCGCGAAGTGGGACGACAAGTCGGACACGGACGTCCCCGTCGGTGGCACGCTCGACTCCTTCACCATCACCAAGTACGACGACGGTGAGAAGTACGTGACCGAGGCCGGTATGCCGATCCCGAAGCCGAAGAGCACCGACAAGGTGAGCGGCAAGCGTACGGAGGACGAGGCCGCGGCCCAGGAGCCGGCGGAGGTCCCGCTCGGCCACGAGCGCGTCGGCACCCTCACCGCGCCGACCGTGGCGAAGCCCGGCCCGACGACCGTGAACCCGACCAACGGCGCCGTGTACGTCGCCGACGGCACGAGCACCGGCAAGGGACGGGTCGAGGCCGTCGATCCGAAGACCGGCAAGGTCACCGGCTCGTTCGAGGCCGGCGCGCCGATCAAGGACCTCACCTACGACCCGGCCTTCAACGGCGTCCTCGTCGTCTACCAGGACGGTCGGATCGCGTCGTTCCTCGTCGCGCCGGGCAACTTCGGCGCCCCGTACATCCCGCCGATCGAGACCGGGATGAAGGTCGTCTCGACGCAGTACGACAGCCTGACCGGGCAGGTCTTCCTCGGCCTCGCAGACGGCACCGTCGTCTGGCTCGACGACGAGTTCAAGCCGGTCGGCCAGGCGAACGTGGGGGCGGGGCTCTCGGCCATCCGCATCGACGACGCCACCGGCACCCTGTACGTGACCTACGACAACGCCACCGACGGCCAGCCCGGCCTGCGGCTCTTCGACACCCGGAACGGGATGCGCAAGCTCGCCGAGTACAAGCTCGACGCCGGTGCCGCCTTCCTCGACGTCGACATGAAGGTGGGCGTCGCCTACGTCGGCCACGCGCCGGTGGCGGGGGACGCCCGCAACGGTGGTCTCTCGATCGTCGACCTGCTCGGCGCGAAGGTGACCCGCTTCGACAAGCCGGAGTTCGGCACCTCGATCGGTGGGGTGGGTGTCGATTCCGGAAAGGGCCTCGTCTACCTCGCCAGCGCCGACCGCTCCCCGGCCGCGATGATCGTCGTCGGCCGTAAGCAGGCACCGAGCATCGACCAGTCCCCGGTCGCGCGGATCGCGATCGCGGGCGAGACCGCGATCTTCGACGCGAGTGGCCACGGCATGCCCAACGTGACCGTGACCTGGGAGATGCGCAAGCGGGCCCCGGGCAACGACAAGTGGACGCCGATCCGCGGCGCGACCTCCGACGTCCTGAAGGTCGCCGCTTCGAAGTCCGTCGACGGGACCCAGTACCGCGCCGTCTACACCAACACGATCGACGGCAAGGTCTACTCGACGCGCAGCGCGTCCGCGACCCTGCGGGTCGTGGGTAAGAAGTGATCCGGGGCCGCTCCGCGCGGCACGGCTGATCACCGGCACTACCCCGGACGGGGCCGTCGCGATCCTCTCGCGGCGGCCCCGTCCGCGTCACACCCCGCGCGCCGGCCACGCGGCGCGGAAATTGGTGTGCGTTACCACCACCGTCGCCCGAGAATGGCGGCGTGACCAGCACCGCCGCGCGCAGCCAGACCTGGACCGTCGCCCCGGCCGACGTCGGCTCACCCGAGGCGGCGGTCCTGCTACGGGACTACTTCATCGACGTGAGCGACCGCTACTTCCAGCTCCACCTCGGCCGCCCGTCGACGCCCACCGAGATCGAAGAGGGGCTCGCCGCCCATCCGAGTGACGACCTCGCCCCGCCCACCGGCGTATTCCTGCTGGCCAGACAGGGCGACGAGCCGGCGGGCTGCGCGGGTCTGCGCGTCCTCGACCCGCGTACGGTCGAATTGACCCGGATGTTCGTGCGGCACGCGCTGCGCGGCACGGGAGGCGGCTCGCGCCTGCTGGCCGCGGCGGAGGCGGCCGCCCGCGGCCTCGGCGCGGAGCGGATCGTACTCGACACCCGGCTCGACCTGGTCGAGGCACGCGCCCTGTACGTCAGGCACGGCTACGCCGAGGTACCGGCGCACAACGACCACCGGTACGCGGAGATCTGGTACGGCAAGGAGCTCGGCTCCGCACCCACCTCGCCACGCTGATCGGCGATCGTCCGCACGGTCGGTCTCCCGGTGCGGGCCGGCGCTCGCGGCGGCCTCGACGCGCTGCTGGCGAGAGGGCCGGAGCGCGGGCTACCCGAGCGCCTGCCGGGCGGCCTCGCCCATGGGATCGTCGCGGGTGGGCAGCCGATGGATGGTCGGCAGCACCTCCTCCCGGAAGACGCTGTGCAGCCGGCGCAGCTCCCGTGCCGGGTGGGTGGCGTCGTCGACCCGCACGTCCCAGATCGGGTACGGCTGATCACCGATCACCGTGACGGTCGCCGACCGCGCGCCGTGCCGGTCGCCGCCGTTCTCCTCGCCGGCCTCGACGGCCAGCAGGAGCCGCTCCGCCAGGTCGAGCTCCGTACTCTCCGCGAACACCCGGACGATCGCCGCGAGGGTCTCCGGGCCGACCAGGCGGTTGCCCTGCGCCGCGTAACCCGGCCCGGTGTGGTGCCCCGCCCAGTCCTTCGCGTGAGAGCCGGTGAAGGCGTACGAGCGGCCCTGCCGGTCGACCATGCCGACCTGCCGCACCTCCCGACCGGGGTCCTGGGCCAGCAGCTGCGTCAGGACGTCCTGCGGCGAGCGGCCCGCGCCGAGCAGCGGCAGGCCGTCGTAGGCCAGGAACGGGTTGGGGGTGGCCTGCGTCGCGACCGCGCCGGCGCCCGCGTGCACGTGCGCGACGAGCTTGCCGACCGCGGGCCTGGCGGTCAGCGCGCCCACCCCGAGCTGACCGGTACGCGGACACCGTGCGGCGATCGAGAAGGTCACGCTCGGCAGGTACCCGGAGGAGCGCCCGGCATGCGCCCGCTGTCGGTTGCCCAGTTCGTCGCGCTCACCACCAGATAGACATCGATGTCCTTGCATGTCTTGCACGCGCTCGTGTATGAAGACTTACGACTCGTTAAGGCTCTGGTTCTGCGGAAGGAGCGACGATGAAAAACGCCCTGCGACGCCTGCGAACGGTGGCGGTCACCCTCGGCGCCTGCACACTCGGGCTGAGCCTGCTGTCAGCGCCCGCCCAGGCGTACTCGACCCAACCTCTCTCGCCGCACTCCGACCGGGCACCGGAGTCGGATCAGTTCGCGGCCGAGGGCGTGACGACCGTCGGTGAGCTGCGCACCGTCGACGGCTCGTTGTCGTACGCACGCAACGGTCGGACCCAGATCATCCGGCACCCCGGCGCCACCTACGTCAAGGTGCACTTCAGCTCACTGCAGCTCGCCCCCGGCGAGTACGTCACGGTGGCGAGCCCCGACGGCCGGGAGAGCTACCGGTACGACCGCCAGTTGAACCGGGCCACCGGCTCGGACTACACCACCGACGGCCGGCCGGGCTTCTGGGCGATGTCGGTGGAGGGCGACACCGCGGTGGTGACCCTGCACAGCGACCGCCCCTCCGGTGGCGGCGCCGCGACCATCGACCGCTTCTGGCGCGGCTACGACCGCGCCGAGATCGCGCAGCACAACTTCTCCACGCAGTCGGTCTGCAGCACGGACGCCCGCCGCGACGCGGTCTGCTACCGGACCAGCCACCCCACCGAGTACGCCCGCGGCAACGCGGTGGCCCGGCTGCTGATCAGCGGCGGCGGCATGTGCACCACCTGGCGGGTCGGCGACACCAACCGCATGCTGACGAACAAGCACTGCTTCTCGACGCAGGCCGCGGTCAGCGGCAGCGAGATGCAGTTCAACTACCAGTGCGCCACCTGCGGCGGGGCGAACCCCGGCGCCGGCACGAAGGTCAGCGGCGCGACGCTCTACCGGGTGAGCAGTGGGGGCTCCAACCAACTGGACTACGCCCTCTACTCGGTGAACAACTTCGCCGCCATCCAGGGGTTCGGCACGCTCTACCTGGCGACGAGCGCCACCACCACCGGAACGCAGATGTACATCCCCGGCCACGGCGACGGCAGCCCGAAGCGCTTGTCGATCTTCGAGGACTCCCAGAACGGCGCGAGGTGCACCGTCCGGAACGCGAACTACAACACCTGGAACATCAGCTACAGCTGTGACACCTCCGGCGGCAACTCCGGCTCGCCGGTGCTGAACAGCAGCCACCGGGTGATCGCCCTGCACCACCTCGGCGGCTGCCCGTCGAACCAGGGCGCGAAGGCGCACCTCATCTACAACGAGATCGCCAGCCTGATCGACAACGGCTGACCACGACGGGCGGTGTGGGGGCGCGGATCGCGCCCCCGCACTGCTGTGTGAGCCAGCGCCTCCGGACGGTGACCGCCCAACCCGCGCCCGAGTCTCACTTGTCGTAGTAGAAGTCGGCGGCCTCACCGGCATCCGCCGGCGGATCGACCTTCACCGGCTTGCCGTGCCCGCTCATGGTGGTGGTCATCGTCAGCTTCGGGCCCGTACTCGGGGTCAACTCGACCTTGATCGAGGTGACCCAGCCCTGATCGTCGGTGATGATCGTGAAGGGCGACATGGGTGTGCCGATCGAGACGATGCTCGGGGCACCCACGGGGAGGAACGGCTTGGTGTCTTCGCCGTCTGGGTCGAAGCGGCCGGTGTAGGTGTTCGGGCCGGTGCGCTCCACCGAGGCGATCGACGAGGTGAATGCCTTCAGGCCGGTCGGGTCGGCCCAGTCGAAGCGCAGGAAGGGATCATCGCGCTTCACCCGCTTCAGATCGACGTGCACCCAGCGTTTCTCGCCGGCCGGCCGCACGTAACTGTCGGTGCCGATCACGATCCGGCTCCCCGCCGACGGGTACTTCCCGCCGGTGACCTTGATCGTGGACTGGAATCGGCGCTTCCCGGGATCGAATGCACCGGTGCCGCTGACGTTCTGCCCCTCGGGCAGGCTGCCACGCACCGCGTACCGGTGGGCGGCACCCTGCGACCGTTGCAACGCCGCGGACAGTTCGGCGCGCACGTCGACCGTCGGTGACGGCGCCCCGGTGGCAGCCCCGGTCGGTCTCTCCGCGCGGGTGGGCTCCGTCGTCCCACCGCAACCGGCGGCAAGGAGCAGACCGCCGGTCAGAGTCAGCGTGAGCAGGGCGCGGCGCAGTTTCATGGAGAGATCCCCCGTCGACGGCCGGCTGGTAGCCGGGACACGAACCGATAGCGGGCTCCATCGACGTCGGAGCGCTCGACGTGACTCGGCTGGGCACCCCCTCGCCGGGTCCGAGGCAGGTCCAGGAGCATGAGCTCATGAACGAGGCTCGACGGCGGTGGTACCAGCAACATGAGGCCTCCTGGCTCCGGCTCGCCGCCACCCTGCGGGCCGAGGGTTGGGAGGCGCAGCTGACCTCCTCGGCAGCTCCGGTGCAGCTGGAAGGAGCCCTACCCGGCGGCGAGCGGTTCTACTTCCGCTCCCGGCACGCTGACGCGTCGTTGGGCATCGGCGGCGACGACCCCGCGGACCTCCCAGAGTGGGAGGGCAGCGAGTCACATCAAGAGGCCGGTTACCTGCCCGCCGCTGCCGGTGAGGCCATCATCCGACGGCTTCTTCGCCGCTACCTGGGGGAGCACCGACGGGCCGGGCGAGCCGACCAGAACGGCGACCGTCCCCACTAGCACTCTTTCCGATCGCGAGAACGGTCCCTCCCGCGAGGGAGCACCTTCCCTCGTCGGCGGGGGCCGCCCGCGCCGGGGCGCGGGAATTATCGGGTGCATGACGACATCGGCATCGATCGCTCGCGGGACCGGCCACGGGCTGACGTACGCAGTGCTCGGCTGGGCCGTGGCATACGGGGGCGTACGTCTGCTGTGGACCGTCGGCGAGGCACCGGAGTTCGGGCCGTTCGGGTTGGATCTGCTCGGTTTCGCCGGCTGGCCGTCGGTGGTGTTGTGCGTGGCGGCGGGTGTTTTGGCGGTAGTTCTGGACCGGGCGGCGACCTGGCGGCCGGTGCTGGCGGGGCTCGCCTGGACGGTCACCGGGGCGCTGATCGCGGCAGCGGGAATCCTGCTGCCGGAGCTGGTGGGCTTCCTGCTGCTCACGGTCGGCCCGTACTTCGATCCGCTGGCGTTCCTCAGCCGGCTCGCCTGCGTCAGCGGGGCGGTCCTGCTCGGGCTCGCCACCGCCCACTACCAGCGGCGCACCCGGGGCGACTGCGCGGACTGCTGCCGTACGGGCCGACCGGGTCAGCGGCGGTCGGCACCAGCGCGATGGGCACGCTGGGCCGCGTACGTCGCGGTGGCCGGCCTCGTCGCCCGCTTCGCGGCCCAGTTCGTCGTGGGCTTCGACGGCCTCACGCAGGACGCCTCGATCATCGGGTTGGAGATCGGCCTGCTGCTGGCCGGAGTGCTGCTGCCGCTGGCACTGGTACATCGCTGGGGCGAGATCTGGCCGGGCTGGGTGCCACTGCTCGCCGGTCGCCGGATCCCCCGCCTGCTGCTGCTGGTGCCCGGCTTCGGGCTCGGGGTAGGCATCGTCGCCTACTTCGGCATGGGGATGGTGCAGGTGTCGTCGGGTTCGGTCAGCGAGTTCTCCGACGCGTTCCTCTGGGTGGCGATGTCGGCGTACTGCGTCCTGGGGCTCGGCCTGCTCGCCGCGTCGAGCGACTACCACCTGCGCACCCGCGTCGCCTGCGACGCCTGCGGCCGGTGACTGCCGGTGGCCGGATTTTTGACCCAGAGGTCAAATACGCCTAGGCTGACCCCATGGGACGACCTGCGAAGTTCGAGCCGGCCGCCGCCGTGGAAATGGCGATGGATGTCTTCTGGCGCCAGGGGTACGGGGCCACCAGCCCACAAGGCCTCGCCGACGAGTTGGGTATCGGCAAGGGCAGCCTGTACAACACGTTCGACAGCAAGCACAACCTGTTCACCGAGGCGTTGCGCGCCTACACCGCGTTGCGCGCCACGGCTCTCGTCGAGATGTTGGACGGGCCCGACCCGGTACGGCCGAGGCTGCGGGCTGTCGTCGAGGAGATGACCGGTTTCGGCGATCACCGGCGCGGCTGCCTGGTGGTGAACGCGATCGCGGAGCTCGCCGAGGCGGACGAGGCGGTCACCCAGATCGGCAACGCTCTCTTCGACCGGATCGAGGAGGCCTTCCGTAAAGCCATCGCGCATGGGCGCTCCACTGGCGAGTTGACCGGCCACCAGCCCCCCGCCGACGCCGCGAGCGGCCTGCTGGCCACGATCATCGGCACCAGCGTCCTGGTCAGGGCCGGCGGCACCGACGAACGCGTGCGACGCATCGTGCACGCCGCCATCGAGCTCCTGTGACCAGGATGTTCGACGCCGTGACACGCCGACCCCGCAGTGCCCGAGTCGTCCAGACCGAGGGCGACGTCGATCCACGGCTTCCCAACCGTGCCCGCTCCCCGCTGCCCACGGCGAACGACGAGGTTCGTCCGCTGCTCGGCCCCAGTTGGTTCGCGGCCGTGATGGGCACCGGGATCGTCGCCAACGCGGCGGCCACCCTGCCCCGAAGCTTCCCCGGGTTGCGGACCGCGGCCACGGTGGTCTGGCTGGCGGCCGGCCTGCTGCTCGTAGTACTGATGATCGGCTACGTCCGGCAACGGGTATTGCGGCTGCACGCTGCCGATCCGATTCAAGCTCAATTCCTCGGCGCGCCGGCCGTGGCGCTACTCACGGTGGCCGCCGGGGCGCTGCAATTCGGTCAGCCCGTGATCGGGGCGCGGGCCGCGCTGGACCTGGGCGGGGCGCTGTGGTCGCTCGGTACCGCGCTCGGTCTTGCCACGGCCTGCGCGGTGCCGTACCTGATGATCACCCGGCATCGCTTCGCGCCGGACGCGGCGTTCGGTGGCTGGCTGATGCCGGTGGTACCACCGTTGGTCTCAGCCACGACAGGCGCGCTACTCGTTCCGCACACCCCTACCGGGCAGCCGCGGCTGGCTCTGCTGCTGGGCTGCTTCGCGTTGTTCGGGCTCGGCCTGGTGACGGTACTGCTGGTGCTCGCCATGGTCTACAGCCGCCTGGTGCACCACGACGCGCCCACCGGCGCCATGGTGCCCACCGTGTGGATCGGTCTGGGAGCTCTCGGTCAAGTCGTGACGGGGCTGAGTGCGCTGGCCGCAGCGGTGCCAGGCACCCTCCCCGCACCGTACGTTCAGGGCGCGGCAGTCCTCGCGCTGCTGGGCGGAGTTGCGGTGTGGGGCTTCGCCATCCTGTGGCTGGCACTCGCGGTGGCGCTGACCGTACGGGAGTTCCGAGCGGGGCTGCCCTTCGCGCCCACCTGGTGGTCCTTCATCTTCCCCCTCGGGGCCCTCGTGACCGCCACCGCTGCCGCAGCCGCCCGCACCGACTCGCAGCTGTTCATCTGGCCTACCGTCGTCCTCTACACGCTGCTCGTCGCCGCCTGGCTCGTGGTTGCCTACCGCTCCCTACGCCATGCCGCCGCGCACGCGTTCGGACGGTGACCACACGCACCGCCACGCGGGGGCGACTGCCGCAACGGTCAGGAGACCGCGGCCTTCACCAGCTCGGTGACCTTCTGCTCCACGGCGGGGCTCCACTTCTGCAACGCGTACGACACCGGCCAGCTGTCTCCGTCGTCGAGCTTGGCCGCGTCCTGGAACTCCAGCGTCGAGTAGCGGGAGTTGAACTTGCCCGAGTTCTTGAAGGCGACCACGATCTTGTCGTCCGCGTTCGCGTAGGCGGGCATCCCGTACCAGGTCTTCGGCGACAGCTCGGGAGCGGCGGCGGTCACCGTGACGTGCACGCGCTCGGCGAGCGCACGATCCTCCGGCGTCATCTTCGCGATGCTGTCGAGGACCGCTTGCAGCCCGTCCGCCTTCTTCGCTCCCTTCTTGCCCTCGGCGCGCAGCTCGGCGGCGCGCGACTTCATCGCGGCACGCTCCTCGACGCTGAAGCCGTCGGATTCGGTCATGGCGTTCTTCGTGGGCATCTCAGGCTGCCTTTCGACGCTCAGGGCTCGGCGAGTGCCGGCCGTCCTGAGGAAGCCTAGGATCGACGAACTCCGGCCGCTTCTCGAATCCTGATCACATCGGCGGTCGGCCGCTCGCCGGGATCCACCGCCGGCCTAACGTGGTGACAGGGTCGCTCAGCGGTCTGCGGGCACCCCGTCCTCCAGTTGGCCGGATCATGGGGGCGAGGAGTTCGTTGAGTTCCCGAGCCACCGCGCTGACGGCTCTGCGCGCTGCGGGCGCGACGGAACCGTCCGGGCCGTCCGGAGCGGGAGGCAGCTCGTCGAGGGGAAGCGGCGCCTCCACCTGCAGCGTCGCGCGTAGGTGCGGGCTACGCGTCAGATCCTGGTCCGTCGGTGTCGTGTACTGGCCGAAGAGCTGAGGCCAGTCCCGCCAACCCCGGTCGCGCTTCCACTGCCTGGTCCAGGTGAGTTCGGCCGGCCACCGGGAGATCACCGTCACCGCGCACGTCATGCTCCCGTCCCAGCGGCTCCGCGTGCAGGTCGCCGAGACGATCCGGCGGTGCCAGCGGACGTACCCGGGTGACAGCTCGGTGGCCAGTCGCCACGCGGTCGCGGCGAAGGCAACGGGCGCGATGTCGCCCCACGTATCGGAGAACTCGTCGATACGGCGAAGCACCTCGGCCTCGTAGCGGCCGTGCCCGTCGGTGCCGCGCTCACGGTCGAACTGCTCGTCGAGCCAGAAGGCACGCGGTTCAGGCATCCTCATCCCCCGTCCAGGGCCGCCGCTGTCATCGCATCTCGCTCACCGTGACGGTGTACCACGAACACGCGCGGTTGTCGGCCCGCCTCCGCCACCGGGGTCGCGACCGGCAGTGCTCTCGGCGGCGCCTAAGGCGGTTCAGGAGCCGGTCGTCTGGTATCTACGGAGCGCGGCCTCGGCGAGCTGGTCGAGGTACTTGTCGCCGCCGGGCTCGTTCGCCATCTCCTGAACGACCACCAGCGTGGTCCCGATCCGGACGAGAACGCTGTCGCCCTTCAGCGTGCCGGATTCGGACAGCATGCTTTCGGTGACGTGGAGGCTCTCGTCGCCGATCCGCGGCCCTGGTGCCGTTGCGAAACGGAAGGTGTTCCCGTCCGGCGACGGCACGGTGGGGCAACGGCTGATGACGGTCCGCAGGTCGCTCATCGCTCGCCGCGCGCCGTCGTCGGCGTAGGTCCGGAGGATTTCGCTCCACACCCAGAGGCGCTCGGGACCCTCGTCATAGCTGAGAGTGGCGGCGGCCATCGCTGATGGCGTGCCGGTCAGCCTCGTGCCCGACAGCAGCGGAATCATCTCGTCCGAACAGGGTCCTTCGGCGCCTGAATCCTCGTCTCCGGCATCCGACGACATGGAGGTCGCGATATCCACGCTGTATCCGGGCGGGAGCGAGTCCGTGGTCACCAACCGTGCGGAGAGCGTCGCGGAGTAGCCGGAGCCGCCGGTCGCCGGAACCGCTGGGGAGGCCGGCTTCGTGGACGTGGCCGGGCCCGTCGCCTGGGCCGCGGACCGGACGGGCCCGCCCGTCGGCCGATCCGAGGTTTCCGCCGCTGAAGAGCCGCAGGCGGTCACCATGCAGACGGCCACCACCGCGACTGACAGACGCAGCATCCTGAGCACCGGACAGCTTCCACCTTTCAGACGAGCCGCGTCACGCTACCAGCGCAGGTGACTCCGCCCGCCGCGCGGCCTGTACCAGGGGTTACCGCTCCCTCGCCGGGACGGTGGCCGGCTCGGGGCGCGACACCGTCAGCGCTGCGACGTCGCGCCTGGAGAACTGCCCGGGGACGCTCAGCCCGGCCCGAGCATGCGAGTGGAAGTTGTTCATGGCGTTGACCCACTTGTCGGCGAGGGCGTGCCACGTTTCGTCATCCAGCTTCGTTCCCTGCCGAGCCGGCTGCTCGAGTTGCCAGACGGCACGGTTCAGCTCATGCGCCGCCTCGACAGTCGCGGCGTCGGCGAGCAGGGGCAGTGCCTCGAACGCTTCGGATCGGCGTAGCTCGACGTCCGCCAGTTCGCGAAGCAGCGCGTCGAGGTCGGCTTCGGGCGCGCCGTTGCTGCGGCCCGCATGAACCTGGTTCGCGCGAGTACCGGCCAACTTCGCCGCGGAGACGTAGGAGACGTACGCGTCCAGTCGACGCTGGTCCCACCGGACCTGCAACTCCCTGGCGAACCTGTCGCGATCGGTCAGTCTGCCGACGACGTACGTGCCGGCTGCTCCCGCAAGCACTGCGATCACGGTCGCCAACGCGGTGATTGCCTGATCCATCTCGACACGTCCCTCCGCTCGTGCAGCGACGGCAAGCAGGTTAGCCAGGTGCTTCGAGCTCGCGATCCGGCGTCCAGGAAAGCTGTCACCTCGGCCGGGCCGAAGTGTGCTCGCGCCCGTGCCTGCGATCGAGCGCTCGCCACGCAGCCGAGTATGCCAACTGTCGGGTACGCCTCGCTGGAGGCGGATCAGGCAACACGCGCCGCCGCGAACTCGGTGCCGGCCGGTATGGATCCGGCCGATCAGCATCGGCGAGAATGGATCCATGGCGTGTCCGGCGGTACCGTCGTCCACGTCGGCCGTATGGCTCCGGTCGCGGCCGACGCCGTGAATTTCCTGATCATGTGCAGCTGTATCGGCGCGCTCTTCGCGGCCGGTGAGTCGGTGCGGGTGGCGGTGCGGTGGTGGCTGATCCGTCGTCGGCCGGTGCTGACCTGTGCCGAGTTCACCTCCGCCCAGCCCGGCACCGCAGTGGTGGTTGTCGGCCGTACGGCCGCTGGGCCGGTGATCACCGCGCCCCGCAGCGGCCTGGCCTGCGTCGGATACCAGTCCGTCCGCGTCCACGACCACGAGGTCAGCGACAACTACACGGAGACCACCACGGACCCCGGTTTCGAACAGGGCGACACGTGGCTGCACGGCGATGCCGACGACGCGGAGATCCACCTCGCTCTCCCGGTACGCACCCGCAAGCTGTTCCACTTCAACAGCCCGATGATGGTCCGCGTGGCGCACATCGAGGATCGCGACAACAGCCTCCGCGACCAGCGGGCCGAACAGGAGTTCATCGTCCCGGCGGACCGACCGGTCGTCGCGGCCGGAGTGGTCGCGGCGGCAGCCGGAGACTCGGGAAGGCTGTACCTGGACGGCGACGACTGGCCGAACGGAACAGCGCAGGGACGCGTCGGCGACCTCGCCCGCCGCTTCGCCCGCGACGTCGCCGTACTCCTGTGCACCGCCCTGGTGCTGACCGGACTGGCGACCGCACTGTTCCAGGTCGTCCGTCGCTGAGGCTCCCGGCAGACGCGGCGCAGCAGAGCAGGTATTCGCCCGATCACCGCGTACCCGCGCGCACTCGTGCGCGATCGGCGAGCCGAGGGCGGCGCCGGCGCGACGCTGGGCGCTACGGAGCACGGAGTCAGCGGCCGGGAACCGGCTCGGACGACGGCCGCCACTCCCGCCTGAGCAGCCCGTACACCCACGAGTCCGAGACCTCGCCGTTCACGACGCAGTCTTCCCGCAAGGTCCCTTCACGTAGGAACCCGAGCTTCTCCAGCACGCGGGCAGATGCCGCGTTGCGGGTATCGGCCTCGGCCTGGACTCGATTCAGCTCCAGCGTGTCGAAGGCCCACTGCAGCAGGGCGCGCGCAGCCTCCGTCGCATAGCCGTGACCCCACGCGGCCTCGACGAAGCAGTAGCCCAGCGACGCGCTGCGGTACTCCGGATTCCACCGGTTCAGGCTGCACCAGCCGAGAAACGCCCCGTCGGAGAGACGATCCACGCCGAGCCGCGCCCCGGTGCCCTCCGCTGCCATCTGCCGGCAAGCCGCGATGAACCGCTCGGCGCGCGCACGATCGCTCCACGGCGGCGCGTCCCAGTACCGCAGCACGTAGGCGCTGCTGTGCAGCGCGAAGAGGTCGTCGGCATCCGCGTCGTCGAATGGACGCAGTCGGAGGCGAGCGGTGTGCAGCGTGGGGGCGGGCAACGACACTCCCGTCATGCTCCCTCCCAGGAATGATGGCCGACGTCAGAGGCCGAACATCGGCCGACATGCTGTCATGCCGTCGACCCGTACGCCGAGCCGCTCTTGCCGGGTCATCCACTTCTGGCTGGTGAGCCGTAGGCGGTCGGAGACGAGCGCCTCGCCGTCGCGCGCGTCGACTGAGATGCCGTCGGCCTCGTAGCCGAGCTTGCGGGAAACTCCCTGCGAGGCGTGGTTGTCCTGGAACACCTCGGTGAGCGCCGCCCGCGCGTCGAGGTGGTCGAAGGCCAGCGTGAGCAGACCGACCCGAGCCTCGGTTCCGTAGCCCTTGCCCTGATGGTCGAGCCCCAGCCACGAGGAGGTCGTGACCTCGCGGACAACCAGGAAGTCGCGTGCTCGCAGCGTGACCATGCCCAGCGGGTCTCCGTCGTGGAAGACCGCGAGTCCGAGGCTCCACCCGGCCACGCTCCACTCCGCGAGCCGACCCCAGTGTCCCTGCAGCACGGACCGTGCCCGGTCCTCGGGACTGCCGTCGGTCCACGGCGTCAGGAACGGACGCTCGTCGGCCCGGTGCACGCCGTCGCCCGCCAGGCGCGCGAGTGCGGCGAGCTCCTCCTCGCGGGGCAGCCGGAGTTCGAGTCGTGGCGTAACGATGGTCAGGCCGTATTGGGGCCACAGGTCAGCGAGCACGGACCCGATCATGACGACTTGGCCGACACCACGCTACTGAGTTGCCGGGGTGTGCGCTGTCATCGGCTGCTTGTTCCATTGACCTATGACCGTGGCCCCCGGCCAGCCGAAGCGCTGCCGAGCGGACTCCGTCGGCCCTCCGCGCTCATGCCGAAGCTCTACGGTGAGGTGCATGCCCGGTGCCACGGCACCACCGGCGGCCAAACGAGTGGCGTGGCCAAGGGGAGGTTCACATGCTCTACCAGAGCCCTGCTGACTTCTGTGCCAAGTACGCCGAGGCGCACAACCGCGACCAGACCGATGAATCCGGTGCGACGACCGTGCTGGACAGGGTGACCATCGTCAGCGAGACGGCGGAGACGGCCCGGATCGAGGCGGTCTGGTACACCTTCGGCCACGAGCCGGAAAATGGGTACTACGACGTTTTCGAGCGCACCGCCTTCGTCCTGGTCAAGCGGCACGACGGGTGGCGCCTGCACTCAGAAGAAAATCTCGGCTACGAGTGACAACCGCTTACTGAAGGACGGCGCCGCGCTCATCTCCAACGGGTGACCCGAGCGACATCAGCCTTGCCTAATGCGTAACATAGTGGTTACGCTTTTCCGGTGGACGAGGTGGCTGCGGCGATCGCCGACCCGGTGCGGCGAGAGATCCTGGTGATGCTGCGCGACCGGCGGCTCCCCGCGGGGGAGATCGCCGACCGGTTCGTCATCAGCCGGCCCGCCGTCAGCCGACACCTGCGGGTGCTCCGGGAAAGCGGCCTGGTCCGCGACACGCTCGTCGGCCGCCAACGCTTCTACGAGCTGGACGCGTCGCGGTTCGCCGACTTGATCGAGTGGCTCGACCAGTTCGCTCGGGCCACCGGCTGGGAGCGTCGCCTCGACGCGCTGGAGACCGAGGTCTATCGCACCCGTCGCGAGCGCCGCCGGCGCGACACGCCGGAACAACGACAGGAGAAAACGGCATGAGCAATCCGCCCACCGGCCGGCTCTTCCCGATCGCCGACGGCCACGATCTCGTCCTCAGCCGTACGTTCCGGGCACCCATCGAGGACGTGTGGGCCAGCGTGACCGAGTCCGACCGCACCGCCCGGTGGTTCGGAGCGTGGGAAGGCGACGCCGCTCCCGGCCGCACGATCAAACTGCAGATGGCCTACGAGGATCAGTCACCGTGGTTCGACGTACGGATCGACGCCTGCGACCCGCCCCGGCGACTGGCCGTGTCGATGACCGACGAGTCCGGCAACTGGCGAATCGAGCTGAGGCTGTCGCAGACCGACGATCACACCGAACTCCAGCTCGTGCACCACCTCGACAACACCGACCAGGTCGGCGAGATGGGCCCCGGCTGGGAGTACTACCTGGACATGCTGGTGGCCGCGCGGGACGGCTCCCCCACACCGAGCTTCGACGACTACTACCCGGCGATGAAGCCCTACTACGATTCGCTGCCCACCGAGGCCGACCCGGCATGACCTCGCCATTCTCAGGCGAAGATCGCCTTCACTGAGTTCCAGAGCACGCCCCGGTTGTCCCGTCCGGGATACAGCGCCAGCACGGAGTCGTACAGCTCCTGGTAGTTCGCCGCTCCTTCGCGCGTGGCGGCGAAGTCCTCGATGTACCGGCGGGTGCGGCCGATGTCGTCGGGGCTGTGCGGGTCGCCGTCGCGCTTGTGCCCGGAGACGACCGCGGTCGGGCGAAGACCATCGAGCGTGTCCAGCGCGTCGAGCCACCGCCGGCTGCCGTCGCCCGTGGATTCGGCCATATAAAGATGTACGTCGCCGTAGACGGCGTCGCCGGCCACCACCAGTCCGATGGAGGGCACGTACAGCGAACTGGTGCTGTCGGTGTCGGTATGGCCCAGCTCAATGGCCTGCAGTTGCTCGCCTTCGAGTTCCAGTCGCCCGTCGGCGAGCGGCTCGACGCTGAACCGCCGATCGGAGAGTTGACCGGGGAAGCGGGGCTTCCAGTAGCCGTCGAGCCACTGAGGGCTCCACTGGGCGGGTATATGGTCAGCTACACCCGGTGCCGCGACGACCCGGGCGGCGGGGAACCGCTCCAGCACCGCGGGAGTTCCGAAGAAGTGATCACCGTGCGCATGGGTGATGAAGATCGTGGTGACGTTCTTGCCGGTGGTGAGGATCCAATCGGTCAGCACCCTCGACTCGTCGATGGTCATCAGCGGATCCACCAGGAGCGCGTCCCGCTCGCCGAAGATGAGCGTGGACGCGGTCGGCGACCACCTGCGGCGGTCCTCGCCCGGCGGGAGATCATCGGAGATGGCGACCTTCGCCGGCGCGACGTGCACCGAATAGCTCAGCATGTCGTTTCCACTCCTCTTCGGTACAAAACCGTCGGCAGTGCCGGGGCGACACAGAGCCGGTCGCCCGCGGTCACGATGTCGATGGGGGGTCAGATGGGGTACCCACTTCTGCGCGAGATTCCCGGCATGGGCCACGAGGGTTTGATGCGAGGTCATACGGCCAGCTGAGGCGCTTGTCGGCCTGGTTCGGCTCGCGTGGTTGCTGTACTTCGCTGCTGTACTGCTGGTCTCAGACGAGGCGCTGGATGCGGACCTTCGGTTGCTCGTTTCTGAGGTGGCCGTGCTTGTGCTGGCGGACCTGCTCGTCCCAGACCTCCTGGTCGTAGTCCGGGTTCGGCGGGATCCACCGGTGGGAGCCGTCGCTGTAGTGGAACTTCTCGTCGCCGGACCGCAGGATGCTCACCGGGTCCATCCCAGGAACCGGTGGTGCAGGTGACCGGCGGGCACGTGTGCCAGGTCCTGGGCCGCGTTGACGAGCTGCGCGGCCAGATAGAGGGACAGCGACACCGGGGCGCGGTCGTACTCCGCTCGCAGCTCCCGACGCCGAGTCTGGCAGGGCCACTCCCCCGCACAGCCGCCGCACGTCCAGGTCGGCTTGATCGGATGGTGAGTGGTCATCGCCGGCCGTCCTGGCTGGGCCAGTGGCCGCGGTTGATCGGGATGCGGTGACGGCTCCGGCAAGGCAGGCTCGCGCCGCATCGGCAGACGCGCCGCCAGCGCCGCCAGGACCAGACCGGCCGATGCCGGCGAGCCAGGGTCAACGCCGCCGCAAGGACGTACTGGTCGTAGGAGACCCGCTTCATCGGCTCGCCACAGCCATCGGGGCCACGGACCGCAGATCAGAGGAATGGGAAGGGAGCACTGCCGCCTCCTCGTGCCACAGGTGTGCAGAGGCGTGGATGCCCGATCGCGGGGGATGCGCCGGACATCCACGCCGGCGAGGACGGCCCACAGCGCCAACCGAGGGAATCGACCTCCTCGGCAACCTCCCACAGGTACCGTTGGGTAGTCAAGGGCTGACGTAGGTGGTCTACTCGTGTTGCCAACCGAGGGGAACACCGTGCCACCGCGTTACCGCTACGAGCAGATCGCCGACGACCTCGCCGAACGCATCAAATCCGGCGAGTTCCCGCCCGGCTCCAAACTGCCCAGCCGGCGAGAGCTAATCGAGCACTACGGCGTCACCGAGCCAGTCATCGACCGCGCCATGCAGGTGCTACGCATCAAGGGGATGACCGAGACCCTGCCGGGCGTGGGCGTCTTCGTCGCCGAGTAGATCCCAGGGCGCTCTGTCCGGTCCAGTCCGTGCACGTCTATGACGTCGGGCGTTGATCCGTCGCCGACCGGCTTTGGCTCTCGCTGTTCGGCCCTGTTGCTGTCAACGTTGCTGTCGACAGCAACAGGGCTGGCTGTTCCTACGCCTACTTGTCGGACGCGAGGCCCGTCGGCTCGCCACCGTCAAGCATTCCCGACAACCATGTATCTCCGCCGCTCAACCGCTGAGCTGGGGGTCGGACATCGTTGATGGCTCGAACATCGTCCCGCAGGTGAGCTCCTGCGCCCCTCCGGATGAGTACCACCACCTCTCTGGCATCACAGTTGGGGCTGTCGCAGTAGAGCTCAAGACGACCCGGATCACGGGCGCTATCGGAGTACGACCGCTTCAGCTGCCGTTCGCCGCAGAAGTAGCAGGGGAAAGCCAGGTAGTCGCGGTCCGCGCGGGCTCGGCGAACCGCTGGCTGGTCTCCTTCTGCGAAGCCGGTTCCGTCGAGGTCCGGTTGCTCATCGCTAGGCATCCAACCCTTTGCTTTACGGATGGTGTTGACAACATCACGGGCAGCACGCTCAGCATTGCTGGCCTTCTCCTCGACGTAACCGGCCCACTGCCAGCCTTGCCCGCTCCGTGCATCACTCCGTCCAGCCCACACACTCGCAGCCAGTCGCGCCGCGTATTCCATCTCGGCAGTGGCCCAAGTGAGGTGCTTGGCGTCCTCTTCGTCAAACTCTCGGGCCGCGAGTGAGTCAGGAATTGGCGCGTTCGCTCGTGCCCGAATCTGCTGCAACTCGGCGTCCCACTCATCCAGGCCCTCTAGATCATCACTCAACGGTATTCTCCTTCGGGAGGATCGGCGGTGATCACATGACGAGACAGAGCATCACCGACACATCCTTCCATTAGCGAGCATGCAGCGTCCCCCAGTTGGTCACCTAGCTCGGCGTCAGACGTTGAAGCGGAACTTAGAGCCGCTGCGCCACCACCAGCGCGGACGTGGCGCAACACCTGCTGACAGCGTGGTTCCGGCTGCCATGGCTGCTCGCTGGTTGACAACGTTTCACGCTGTCTTGTGCCCCGCCTGTGCCCCAGAATCTGCGTCGAGGGCCGCCCACAGATCGTGAAGAACTCGCCCAAGTCGCTGACTCTCGTCCGGGTCCATGGGTTCGATCCTCTGCCCGGCCGCCAGGTGCTCACCCACGTTGTGCAGCATGTCCGCCAGGTGCTTGGCGCTTACGCGGTCCATGCGGAGAACGATCTCGTCGGCCATGACGGGACATTACGTCGACCAGAATCCGGCGTACAGGTCGACTCGTCCGTCGCCCACCAAGGCAGCATGGTCAGCGCGACCTCGACACACGTTCAGGTTGGTGTCGAGGTCGTCGGTGAAGCCGTCGGCCAGCAGTACCACCTCAATGGTTCGCAGAAGCCGGCCAGCGCCTCGTCCATCGCGTTGTCGACGACCTCCCACACGAGGTGGTTCAGACACGTTCGCCAGTGGACCCGATGTACATACCGGGCCGCCTCCAGCCCCTAGAGAACGGGGGGCGACTCGGGCATTGGCTGACCGCCGGTCCCACCTGCTGCCATCCCGTCTGCCGCCGACCCACACTCCGTGGAGCGGGCCAGGGGCCAGGGTGGCAAGGTAGAGCGCCCTACTGGACGTACGACCTTGCCACCCTGGCCCCTGGTCTGCTCGGCTTGCCTGGGTCGGTTGTAGACGGGATGGCAGCTCCCCAACCACCCACCCACCGCAACTGTTCGGCAACTCCATCCTGGAGTCGTCTGGCCCCGCCGGAGGCACTGCTCTAGAGCCGAGTGCTCGGCGACCTGTACCACGGGCGGATCCCGGCCCGAGCGGTCTACGTCGGCCGCGCCACGCCCGGCCGGCCGATACGCCAACCCGCACCGTATCGGCCCCTGTTCGCATAGATAGGTGGGGTACTATCCAGCAACGCTGGTCGATAAAGATCATCGGGCACATGGGGAGAACGGGGAAAATCTGTGTTCAGAGCAAGGTTCCTGAAGCTCGCTGCGATCGCCACACTGCTCGTCGCGAGCACCGCCGTCACCGCGGGGCCAGCGCACGCGGACGGGTCCGGGTCCGCAGTTCCTCGGGTCGCGGTGAGTCCGGCCCCTGGCGCTACAACGACGGACAGGGCATCGTCCACGCCGTCTGGCACGCTGCAGGCGGAGTCCCTTCCGTTGTGGAAGGTCGGTTCTCGCGCAAATTGGGACTGCACCTACGGATACCCCTGCCTCTACGGCGGCGACTATGGCGCCGGCGCATACCATCTCGAAATGACCTGCGGCTTCTACAACTTGGGCGATTACTCGCGGAATGACGGGACAGAACTCCACTTTAACGACTGGGCCAATTCGGCACGGACCCACGGCAACAGCATGACCGTGTACAACTGGGACGGATCCAAGTGGGTCGACTGGGGAACCGTGCCCGCGTGGACTAATAACTGGCAGTTCAAGTTGGTAGACCAGATCGACGGCGTCAAGATTAACTGCTAGACATCAGCTGCCAGAAGGAAGGGGCCTCGCACCAGATGTTGCGAGGCCCCTTTTTCTGGCGCCGAGACCACGAGCCGGCACACCCTGAGCTTCGAATGCTGCGCGATCGCCTTGATGGAGCGAACCCCGCCCCCCTCCATCACCTTCACCCCTCCACCACCGTCGACCTGCTGACCGCCCACCGTGAAGCGTTCCCGGCTGGCGCCCGCGGTGAGGTCTTCACCAATTCGTCGGCTGGTCCACTGCGCCGGACACTGTTCCGGGCTCGCGTCTGGCGGCCGTCCCTCGTCCGCGCCGGATTGCTTGGAAAGTTGGATCGGCTGGGGCACTTCAAGTGGCGAGCAGCCTGGATCGACTCCCAGGGCGTGGAGTGGTCGGCGGAGTTCACCACCGAACGAGAAGCGGTCGCGCACGTGGTGAAGATGGCGCCGGGCGGGCTGCGATTCCACGACCTGCGGCACTCCTACGCCACGGGGCTGGTGTCGCGGGGCGTGCCGGACAACGACGTCCAGGCGGTGAGGGCCACGAGAAGCCGTCGGCTGTCAACGACGGCTAAGAACGGACCCACTGGCGACGGCCGAAAACGTACCCCCTCTGCTGGTTGATCTTTGCTAGTCGTTGGTCTTGGTGGCCGCGGGGACGCGGCCGAGGTCGCGGTCTTTGAGTCGGTAGCTGTCGCCTTTCATGGAGATGACTTCGGCGTGGTGGACGAGGCGGTCGATCATGGCTGCGGCGACGACGTCGTCGCCGAAGACTTCGCCCCAGCGGCCGAAGGGTTTGTTGCTGGTGACGATCAGCGAGGCTCGTTCGTAGCGGTTGGAGACGAGCTGGAAGAACAGGTTCGCGGCTTCGGCTTCGAAGGGGATGTAGCCGACTTCGTCGACGATCAGCAGTGGGATCCGGCCGAGCTTCACGAGCTCGTCCTGCAGGCGGCCGGCGTGGTGGGCATCAGCGAGGCGGGACACCCACTGGGCGGCAGTGGCGAACGCGACCCGGTGCCCGGCTTGGCAGGCGCGGATGCCGAGGCCGATGGACAGGTGGGTTTTTCCGGTGCCGGGCGGGCCGAGGAAGACGACGTTCTCCTTCGACGCGACGAAGTCGAGGGTGCCGAGGTGGGCGATGGTTTCCCGTTTCAGAGAGCGTTGGTGGTCGAAGTCGAACTCCTCCAGGCTTTTGCGGGCTGGGAACCTGGCTGCGCGGATGCGTCCCTCACCGCCGTGGGCTTCGCGGGCGGCGACCTCGCGTTGCAGGCAGGCGGCGAGGAACTCCTCATGCGTCCACGACTCGGTCCGGGCCCGTTCCGCCAGGCGTTCGACTGAGGCGGCGAGGGACGGCGCTTTCAGTGCGCGGGTGAGGAACGCGATCTCCGAGGCGACGTTGCGGCTGGTCATGCTGGCCATCAGGCCACCTCCTCGGCGTCCAGGCCGAACAGGCGGTCGTAGTCGGTCAGAGCCCGGTATTCGACGTCGGTGGCGACGGGCGGGACCGTGGCCAGGCGTCGGGCGGCCCGCAGCTGATCGGCCGCTTGCCGGTGGTTCGGGTCGGTGATGGTCTGCCCACCTGCCCAACACCGGTCATGCCGGGCGACTTGGCGGCCCTCGCAGAACACTTCGACCTGGTCGCAGTCGGCGGTGACGTCCACCCGACGGCCGATGGACGAGGGGTGCACGGAGTAGTCATTGGCGTCCAAGCGCACGTAGTGATCGCGGGGAAGCCGGGTCGACAGCCGCCATCCGGTCACCGGAGCCACCGGTGGCAGGGGCACCATCGCGGCCCGGTCAACGTCGACCCGGTCGACGGGCCGGGCATGCAGCGTGCGGTGGTGCCGGCTGTTGGCCCGCACCAGCCATCCCTGCAACTGGGCGTTGAAGTCCTGCGGTGAGGTGAAGACCCGTCCGGGCAGAAACGAGGTCTCCAGATAGCCGTTGGCCCGCTCGACCAGGCCCTTGGCCTCCGGATCCGCAGGCCGGCACTGCACCACCCGAATCCCCAGGCTGCCGCGGAAGGCGTTCATCGCCTCGGTCAACTGCGGCCAGCCGCCCCGCCACTGCCCGACCGCGGACTCGTTGTCCCAGACCAGAGCCCTTGGCGCCGCCCCCAGCCGGCTCAGCAGCTCCCAGTGCCCGGCCAGCAAATCCGGTGCCTGCCGCGTCGCAATCATCACCGCCGACAGCCACCGTGAATACCCGCAGACCATGACCAGCACCGGTGGCCGGCCCGCCTGCCCGAACCCCAACGGCACGTCCGCCGGCGGGAACCACAGATCACACTGCGCCAACTCACCCGGCAGATAGTCCGTGCGCTGCACCGGATCCGGCGGCACGAACAACGGCCGCAACAGCCGCACCCGGTCTTTCAGCACCGTCAACGACCGCGTCCAGCCGATCCGCTCCGCGATCACCGTCGCCGGCATCTGCGGCCACTGCCGCAACAACTCCCGGATCTGCGGCTCTACCGCATCCACGATTGACGGCTTCGCCGGCCGCGAATACCGCGGCGGGCCCTCCGCCGCCAACGCCCGCCGCACCGTGTTCCGGCCGACACCCAACTTGCGAGCGATCGCCTTGATCGGCATCCCTTCAGACCGATGCAGACGACGGATCTCCGCCCAGTCCTCCACGCTCAACACCCTCCCCATACTGGAAGGGGGGTCCAGATTCGCCCGCCGCCAGAGGGTCAGTCTTCACGCGTCGCCGACACTGGGCGCCGTCCGGTGGAGTCCGTCCGCATCCCCGACCTCGGGCGGCTGTCCCCGCCCGGCCGCCAGTGGCTGCCCGCGTCCCGGCCCGTTGCTGTCAGCGTTGCTGTCGAGAGCATCGGGGCCATCACCGCTTAGTGCTGGTCGGCCATCGGCGCTTGCTGCCCGAAGAACTCGCGGAGGAGCCGGCAGAGGGTCGAGATGGCCCGCTTGTGGTCGTCATCGCTGACAAGGCGGTCCTCGGTGGCATTGTCACCGAAGGTCTCCGCTAGCGCCAGAGACCAGAAGGCGAGGCTGCTGCCACGGTGGCGGGCGGTCATCCACTCCTGGAACACCGCCAGCTCGCCCCGGCCACGCGCAAGGTCAAATCCGGTCAGCGCCGAGAACGCTCGGTCGTACCTTGGCCGCCCGACGTACAGACCCAGCCTGTGATCCACATGCCAAAGGAACTCTTCCCAGCCCACCGAGGCATTGTCTCTGACCATGACCGCTTCGGTGTGAACGCAGATGCGGGACATCGTTGGGTGTCATCCGTCGCCGTCTTGGGCTGCAGGGCAAGCCTCATCTGCTGCTCAATGCCGTCTTCTACTGGCGGTTGCTGAGCGTTTCGATACCTCCTCGCTGCCTCTCTGGCCCCGGCCTGGGTTATACGCAGCGAAGGAGTCAGGGACGGTTCTCCTCGTGCCCCGCCTCTAATTGGTCTGCTCGGTGGTGAAGTTCTGCAGCGATGGTGTTCCAGTCCGGGCCGAAGGCACGCAGGTCGTTGGCCGCCCAATGCAACAGCTCGGCATCCTTCGGCCGTTGGAGGCAGGCCAACCGGAACGCGAGGTTCCGCGCCCAGACAGGCAGACCCATCCAGTCCTCCTCCAGCATCACCTCCAGCATCGCCACGATCTCGTCAGCCGATGCGAAGGTCACCACCTCGACGAATGCGCTGGCAACCCTGGCGCTATGCCGCTGACTAAGCAACCTGGCCAACTCAAGCAGCGACATGCACTCCGGCGCGAAGGGCTCTGCGTCAGCGGGCTCCCTGAGACGATCCCTAGTAGCCCTGTCAAACAACGCCCGGAACCAACCCGTCGTCTTCACAACTTAGAAGCTAACCGCTCTCCACCTGACGACCGACCACGGCACCGACGCCCGGCGACGATCTGACGTAGGTGAGTTGAAGCGGAACTTAGGGCGGCTGTCCCGCAACCAGCGGGGACGGCGGGCAGCGCCTGCTCGCACGGCATCTCAGGCTGCCATCGTCCAGGGTTACTTGACGTCGTTTCACGGTGTCTTGTGCCCCATGTGTGCCTCAGAGCGCCGTCAGCCGGGCGGAGGGCTGAGAGCATCCTCGTCGTGATATCTCTACCTCAGCCCGACGACCTCACGTCTCTGGTTCTCCGTACGGACTTCACCGACGACGCTGCGTGGGAGGCCCTGAAGGCGGCCTTGCACGCCTGGGAGGGCCACGACAGCGCAACCTTCGTTGACGACCCGAACTACGCGAACCTCAGCGTCCAAGAGCTAGTCGACGCGGAAGACGCTGCGAGCCACGAAGATAAGCTGATCTACCTCTTCCTCGCCGATGCGACCACGATGACCGATGTCGAACGCCCGCTGCTCGCCGTCGATCTGGCCCATGAACCCGGCCGCACCTTCCGGGTGCCGCCCCGCTGGTTCGCGGACGTCTCGGCCAATTTCACCATCGCGAACCTGGACTTTGACGAGCGCGCTGACGCCGCCGACAACTCCGGCACGTACCGGGGCCTCGACGGGGACTAACGCGCTGGTCTGGGCCTCCGCCGGAAGGAGGTAACTGGAATTGAAGCTGCACTGTCAGCTTGGGAATCGGATTGATCACGCCGGTGAGCGGTCGCGCCGCCTGGATCATCCCGCGCCGCCTGGTTGTAGCCTCGCCCGTTATGAGTTGGCTGCCTGAGGACTTCGTCCACCCCGTCTACGTGCCCGTGCCGAACACCGCGCTTCACCTGCGGCCTATCCGGGAGGCGGACACCGCGATCGACTACCCCGCCGTGATGGGCTCCCGAGAGCGCTTGTGGGAGGTCTTCGGCCCGGCCTGGGGTTGGCCCCTGGAGACGATGACCTATGAAGAGGACCGCATCGACTTGCTGCGGCACGAGAAAGAGATAGCCGCGCACCAGTCGTTCAACTACGCGCTGCTGGACGAGGAGGAGACGGCCATCTTTGGCTGCGTCTACATCGACCCGCCTGAGCGCACCGGCTCGGACGGAGAGATCTCCTGGTGGGTGGTGGACGACCTCGTCGGCGGCGAGGTGGAGCGCGCGCTCGACGCGCTGGTGCCGCAATGGATCGCCGCCGACTGGCCCTTTCAGCAGCCCCGCTATCTGGGCCGCGACATCACCTGGCAGGACTGGCTCGCGCTGCCGCGCGCCTCGTGACACCGCGGCAGGCGGGATAGCTCCCCTTCCGCAACCACCCACGGACCGCGAGCTGCCGGCGGAGCCCCGGCCATCCTGAAGCCGGAGCACCCCCGCCGGAGGCGCCCTAACCGCCACCCCGCGACCGCCCCCAGCTCGCCGACGCAGCCGGCGTGCGCTCCCCTACGCCGCGAGTGCTCGTGGCCGCGCGGCCCGGCCGGATGCCGGCCCACCCTTCTCCGGTCAACGGTCTGTCGTGCTGCGGCGGCCCTCCGGGCTCCCCGCTATCCGCGCCAGCCGCCGGGCATCAGGAGCGACCGCCGCAGAGCGACAGCGACAGCGGCAGCGGCCGGCGCGCGCCCAGGCGGCGGCGCGTGCGGCCCGTCAAGGGCCGCCTTGATGGACGTACAGAAAGTCCTCCCACACCGGCCGTCACCTGGCTGTCCTCCGTCACCTGGCTTGTCCCGTCACGGCACATACTTGACAGTCGCGTCCCACCAGACGCTTGACATGATCGTCGCGCCTCGTTTACGCCGATCCATCGGGCCGGTACCAGCTCTGGCGCTCCATCCACGCCTGGTGAGCGGCCTTGATCGCCGAAGCGCCTCCGCTGCTTTCGCGCTCTGCCAGGAAGCGATCCAACAGCCTGAACAGGGTGTCGCTTGCGGCACGGTTCTGAACGTCATCGAGCGGCAGGAGCGGGGAGTACTCCTCGGGAGTAGCGAGCCGTCTGGCGAGTGCCTGCCACGTCAGGTTGTTACCGGCGTCAAATTGGATGACCAGCCACTCGCGCCACCCGTCTAACAGTCGAGCGTCAGCCATCCGGTAGCCCTGCAAGAACGCTGTGAACTGCCCAAACGAGCCGTCTAGCCCGAACATGCCCGGCCTCCGGTGAAGCTTGTCGAACAGCTCCCGATAGTCCATCGCCATCCTCCCGTGCCCTCCGAGCCCAACGACCACGCTCGGCCCGCCCATAGAACCTAGGTCAACCGTCGTGCATCAGTTGGGACGGATCCGTCAAGCATGTGGTGGGGCTAGACAGGCGGCAGACGAGCCCGTAACGGAGTGGATGACCGTAAGCCTGCCTGGCAGGGTGAACTGGTGCCGGATAGCGACCCCACCGAGGCGGAGTACCTCCGCCAGATAGAGCTGCTTGCCAATGACGTCGCCAATCGGGCGCTGGACGAGGGCTGGCTGAGCTTTGATCCCGATCCTGACGATGCGACGCCTCTGCAGCGTGCCGTGAACGCGCTGGCACGCCAGCTACGGCACCACCACTTCGAGGATGATGGCTGCGTTGACCCGGACACCCCGCTTGTCGGCCTAGCCGGGGCCCTGCTGGTTCGTCCCACGACCGCCCTGAGCAAGCAGGAGTACGTCGACATCTGCGAGCGGCTGGGCGTTGAGGCACGGCCTCAAGGGTGGGCGCTGTGGCACACCTGGGACCAGAAGGGCCGACGAATCACCATGGTCACGACCAGGATCAGCACCACTAAGGGAATGCTGCTCGTCTGGTCGAGAGGCCACCACATGGTGCCGGCCAAACCGCCACGTGCCGCAGTGGCAGCCACCGTCAGGGGCTGGCTTGGACCGGCGGTCCGATCTCCCGGATACGTGGCCGAGACGGGAGTAATGGAAGCGGCCGTCGCCGCTTCCGTGCCACTGTGTTCGACGGGTGGGTCTACGCCGGCCCCGTCGAGCGACAGAGACGAGGGCGCCCACCGGGATGTTTCACCACGTCCCGAGACTGATCTGTAACGCAGGTCCTAGACTCGGCACGGCCGCCAGCCTGCCGTCCCGCCGCAGCCTCGGAGGCGACGGCGGATTGACCTGTCGGTACCCGGTGCCACTCTGGCGATCGTCGAGCACGCCAACGCGGCCTTCCTACCGGGTCGCTGGACTCGACATCGGAGATGCCGAGCGGCCTTCCTGCCGCTGATGTGGACCACATCCCGCCGGCTCTCAATCTCGCCGGCCAGCGCGCCGGTCTCCCGAATCCGCTGAGCGGCCCAGCACGGCCTTTCCCGCAGCGTCCCACCAGATGCTTGCCATACTCAATCTGGGCAGCATTTGTCGGCGGGTGACCTTAAGCCTCCAGCGGCTCCCAGCGCTTGATGACAACTGGGTCAGCATGCGGGCCAGGCCATACCTGCAGTCGAAGTCGCTCCGTGGTCGCCGGATCATCGTCGGAATCGATGCCGGCACGGTCTGCTTCGGCCAGGTTGCTCCTCGCGGCTCGTACACGAACCAGTCCCGCCGCTACCCCGAACCGCGCTGCCTCCGGCTCGTAGTCGGTGCAGCCCATGACGACGAGTCGGCCCGAGCGAACTTGCAGGCTTCCCTCCACGACATGGTCGAACTCCGCGCTGTCGTCTTCTGGCGCTGCCTCCAACATCTCCACGGTCACGGCCACGTTGACGTTGACGGTGGTGCCGACCGCCATGGCGTCCGTGTCGACGGCAAGGTGGTCGAGCACAGCCTCTTCCGTCCAGGCATCCCCAAGATCGGTCATGGACCCGTCATCGAACAGGTGGATCTGGCAGTAGTCCGCGAAGAGCTCCAGCTCCGTCGAGATCAAGGCACCCTCCCAGTCTTCGTGCCCTGCGAAGTTTCGCCGCAGACCAAGGCTGGCTGTCAAGCATCTGGTGGGACTAGACAGCCGGCTGCCGGCTGCCGAATCTTAGGACCTATGTAATAGGGCGCTACGCTACGCACGATCTTGTAGCGCTCGCCGATTGCAACGGTGGCTGTCCTCGGACGAGAGGGGCGAGGTGGGCACGTTCGGAACCGGTCCGTTCAGCAGCGACGGCGCCCTGGACTTCCTTGAAGAACTCGCCGAAAGCCGCTGGAGCAGCACCTCGACGCGCTCCAGCACATGTTCACCTACGTCCTGGCCAACCGCGGCCTTCTCTGGCGGGAGTTCTTCCCTGACGAGGTAGTCGCGGCGGCGGCACTCGTAGCCGCCGCCCTTCCCGGCGGGGAGCACCTACAACGTCACCTGGCGGAACTGTCGGACGGGGCAGGCATGCCACCGCTGCCCACGTCGGCGTCGGGTCTGGCTGCGCCCGCGCTGGAGGCGTTGCTCTTCGTCGCCGGCCCCGGGGGGCCGTGGCATCAGGGGTGGACTGCCGAAGCGGACAGACTCGACGCACAACGGACCACCGACGGCCTCGTTGCCATCCTTCGTGCAGCGATCTAGCCGGACGTGTCACCCGCGTCCCGAGACTGGTCTGTCACGCAGGACTTGAGCCCCGACACAGCTGCCCGACGGCGGCCCCGATTCGACATTGGCCTGGTTACGGTACCGGCCCGCTCTCGCCGCCGGCCGCGACGCCCAAGCCCTGCACCGCGCCGCCACGCAGGAATTCTTCGGCCGGCTGGAGCACACCAGTCCCGCTGGCGGCTGCTCCCGCCCGATCCGCCTCACGAGCACTACCGCCGCCGTCGACCGTGACACTGGCCGGGTCCTGAGCGAGCAGCACGCCGACGAGCTGCGCGGCCGCCGAGAGCTGATCGAGCGATACGCCGTTACCGAGCCCGTGATCGACCGCGCCATGCAGGTGCTACGGATCAAGGGCATGAATGAGGCCCTGCCAGGCGTAGGCGTCTTCGTGAGTAGCCCCTCCTTCAGTCAGCAGTCACGGGACCCGCTTGCCAGTAGCGTCCCACCAGACGCTTGAACATGATCAGGTTCAGCTGGGGCGGTAGCTTGCTGCGCGTGAGCTATGACATGTTCATCCTGCGGTTCGAACGCGGCGAGCCGGCGTCAATGCCGGGAAGCGCGTTCCGGGCAGCGTTCCAGCCGTACATCGACCGGACAGAGCCGGAGTTCGACTACTGGCATGTCACTGCGCCGGACGGTGGCGATGCGAGCCTCTACGCCGCGCTCACCGACGATGTGCTCCACGGATTCTTGATCAACCGGTTCTCCAACGGCATGGTCCTCGACATGCTCGTCACGTTCATGGGCCTGGCCGACGCCGTCGTCGTGCCGCCGGATTGCCCAGCAATGCTGACCAATGAAGGGCAGCGCGAACACCTTCCCGAGGATCTTCGCACCAACGCCGTCGTTGTGCAGCGCGGAGCGGACATAGAGGCCGTCCTCAGCGGGTCCTAGACCGTTGACCGCAACCTGGGACGGATCTGTCAAGCATCCGGTGGGAGTAGACACGCAGACGGCCGGGCGTGGCCTGGAAGGATGCGCGGCATGGACCGTTTCGAGGGCCGCTGTTGGCTGGACTGGTGGGCGAACTCCTCCACCCTGCTCGGCAGCATCGAGGTGTCCGTCGTGATTGCCACGGCCGGCGCCGGTTGGGATGCGCGTGGTCGCCTCGTCAGCAAAGACGACGAGGACCGCGACGGCTTCGCATTCCTGTGCGATCTCGATCCCGTCTTCATGCTGCGTTCCGAGGACGGGAGCACTGTCGATGTAACCGTGCACCCCACCGACGAATATCGGCGCTTCGCGCTCACCGAGTACAGCGGGTCGGTCGCACGCTTGGTCGAGCACCACATCGCTCTCTAGACACGCGGCCTTCCTGCCGTTGGTGCGGACCAAGTCCTGCCAACTCTCGATCGCACCGGCTGCTGTGCTGGTCTCCCGAATCCGCTGAGCAGCCCGGCACGGCCTTCCGGCCGTCCACGATGGCCCAGATTCGCACCCGCCCACGGGTGGGGCGACCTGCGGCAACTGGCGGCACAGGTAACGCCGGTTGCTCCGTCAGCGGTCGCCAGCGTTGACGGCGGGCAGGTCGAGGTAGGCCAGCAGCCGCAGAACACCGGCGAGGTGCTGCAGGTCGTGCCAGAGCACCGGCAGGTCGTCCGCCGGACGGCCCAGCAGCGCAAGCAGCTCGGCCACATCATCACTGCCCTGCCCGACGTCGATCTCCGACGCCGGGTCATTCGCCAGCTCGAACGCGGACCGCAGGTCGACGTTCCAGTAGTAGTCGACACCGACGCCCGACAGATCGATCTCCGCGCCGAATCGTTCCTCAACCGCGGTCAGCAGCACTCCGCACACCCGGCGGAGATCCTGGACCCTCAGCACGTCCGTCACGGCCGCCGTCCTCCCGACAATGCACCCGCACATCGATCTCGATTGCTGTACGGACGGCAAAAAGGCCACCCCCAATGAATGGGAATGGCCTTCTACCTGCGTGGGCGATACTGGGATCGAACCAGTGACCTCTTCGGTGTGAACGAAGCGCTCTCCCGCTGAGCTAATCGCCCTCAGCGCGCATGACTGTACCTGATCCGCCGCCTCGTCCGCGAATCCGGGGTCAGTTCGTGGCGAGGTAGTGCATGACGCGGGCGATCACGTCGATGCCGAGGCTGTACTTCAGGGAGAGCCAGAGCACCACCGCCACGAAGACGAGGCCGACCAGGCCGAGCAGGAAGCGCACGCCGAGTGACTGTCGCGTCACCCACCTGGTCCAGCCCTGCACATGCCGGCGGGTGAAGGCGAGCAGCCTTCGGGCCCAGTGGTACTCGATGGCCCAGATGCCGAGGCCGGCGATCACCAGCAGCCAGCCCGGCCCGGGCAGCGGAATCAGGGCGATGCCGACGGTGACCACGAGCGCGCCCGCGATCGTGATGAGGATCTTGAGGGTGATCCGGCCGGTGGGATTGGCGCGGATCAGTTCGAGGCCGATCGAGGCGCGCCTGCGCCAGCCGGGGCGCTTCCGGTCCGCGAGGGCGACGGCCCCCTCGACGGGCTCCGGCGCCCCTCCACCGGAGTCTCGCCGACCGGTCCGGTCGTGCTGATCCATCGGCACTGCATACCCCCGCTTTTTGGCTCTTCGGACCGCGACTTTCGGTGGGCGAGGCGCCGCGATCGGATCCACTGAGGATCGGTTCGTGACCATTTCACCCCCTAGTGTCGCTCGGGACCGTCACCCCTTCCGACGACTGGACGTTACCGGAGTAAGTCGACGACTGAGCCACCCGACGCCGAGCGTGACCACGCACTGGGCGGAACCGGAAATCCTACATGAATTTTCACATTCAGGAGGCCTTTCCGAACCGCTTCCCACCACTGGGTGAAGTCAGCGTATGGCGGAGCGTAGCCAGGAGTAGCACCTGAGTATGGGAAAAGCGGGACACGCGCGTTCCGCAGCGGTGCCGGGGGGAGAACGTCCATGAGTGTCATCCGACCGACGACCGTAGAGGTCGAGACGTCGCTAAGGCTCGTCGCGCCTGACGCCACCGCCTTGCCGGTGCGTGCCAGCTTGCGTTACGACCCTGCTGACCCGTATGCGGTCCATGTCCTGTTCCATGCCGAGTCGGCCGGTGGCGAGGCGGTGAGCTGGTCCTTCGCCCGCGAACTGCTGGTCACCGGGCTCGACGAGCCGGCTGGGATCGGGGACGTCCGGGTGTGGCCGTGGGCCACTCCGCGCGGCGACTTCGTCGCGCTCGCGCTGTCGTCACCCGACGGCAACGCTCTCTTCGAGGTGCCGCGGAGCGTCCTGGTGCGCTTCCTGCGGCGGACGTACGTCGTCGTCCCGCGCGGCCGGGAGGCCGAACACCTGGACGTCGACACGGCGGTGACCCGGCTGCTCGCCGGCCGCTGACCGCCACACCGGGTAACACCGGCCATCCGGCCACAGGGGCCGCGCGGATCTGCCGAGTCCGCGCGGCTCCGGCACGCCCAGGTGTACGCCGACCGTCCCACCACCCCCGGGGCCGGTCGGCGCTCAGCCGTGGGTGGTGATGCCGCCGTCGACCGGAATGACCGCTCCGGTGAGGTATGCCCCGGCTCGTGACGAGAGGTAGATGGCCGTGCCGGCCATGTCCTCCGGCCGCCCGATCCTCCCCAGCGGCACCTGCTGCTCGATGGCGGCCCGGGACGCCGGATCGTCGAGCGCGAACGCCATCATCTTGCTCTCGAACGGGCCGGGCGCGATCGCGTTGACGGTGATCTGCTCGCCGGCGAGCTGGTGGGCGAGGCTGCGGGTGAGCATGTGCACGGCCGCCTTCGTCGCCGAGTAGGCGTACACCTCCATCGACGGCACCCGGATGCCGTCGATCGAGCCGATGTTGATCACGCGGGCTGGGTCGTCCGCGCGGGCCGCGGCGCGCAGGGCCGGCAGCAGCGCGTTGGTGAGCCGGAACACGGCCTTGACGTTCACCGCCCAGAGCTTGTCGAACGCGCTCTCCGGGTACGCCTCCAGTGGCGCGCCCCAGGTCGCGCCCGCGTTGTTGACCAGCACGTCGAGCCGGTCGTACCGCTGCCGGATGGTGGCGGCGAGCCCTTCGGCGCCGGCGTCGCTGGAGAGGTCGGCGGGGATCGCCTCGCAGCTCCCCTCGGCCGAGAGCTTCTCGGCGACGGCGGCGCAGACGTCCGCCTTGCGCGACGAGATGATCACGTGGGCGCCGGCCTGGACGAAGCCCTGGGCGATCATCAGACCGATGCCCCGGGATCCCCCGGTGACCAGGACCGTCTTGCCTTCGACCGAGAACAGCTCCGTCATGCTCATCCCCTCGCGAGTGACCGGTTCGTCGCCGGCCGACCCGCCCGGCGACGGCCGGTCGCGACGTGGCGCTGCCGTCGCAACCCACCGGCGCTACCGCCGGGTAACGTAGCCCGGCCCGACGGACCGGGACAAGAGCCCGCCGCCCCGAGCCCACCCGCGCCGCTCAGGTGCTACGACGGCCGGGGCGGGGCGAGGGGTGCGACTACCTGCGACGCGGGCTAACGTCGGTTCCGATGGTCTTCTCCGGTCAGTACCCCCCGGCAACGGTCGCCACGAGCCTCACCGTCGCCACCGAGATCGACACCCTCGCGCTGGCCGGTCTGGCCGGCGATCCGGGCTGGCGCCGACCGGTGCTCGTCGACCGGGACCTGCTGGTGCTGGCCACCGGCGGGCACGGCGACATCGAGCTGGACTTCGAGTCGCTGCCCTGCCGCCCCGGCACCCTCCTGCGGGTGCGCGCCGGGCAGGTGCTGCGCTGCCCCTGCCCGCAGCTCGACGCCACAGTGGTGCGCTGGGACGCCAACGCTCTGCGGGGGCTCGACGTCGACCCGGACGCCGTACCGACCTGGTGGCAGCTCGCCGGTGAGGACGAGGACGCGGTGATCAGCGAGGTGAGTCAGCTCGCTGTGGACTCCGTCCGGCACCGGACGATTCCCGCCGCGCGTGGGCTGCTGCGTCACCAGCTCGCCGTGCTGCTGCTGCGGCTCACGTTGGCCGGCGTCACCGGGTCGACGTCCCGCCCCGAGGAGGTCACCTTCCGTCGCCTCTGCCGCGAGGTCGAACGCGGTTACCGGCACACCCGCCGCGTCGAGGACTACGCCGACCGGTTGGGCTGCTCGGTGCGTACGCTCACCCGGGCCTGCCTGGCGGTGACCGGGCGCAGCGCCAAGCAGCTGATCGACGAGCGGGTGGCGTTGCAGGCCAGCCGGCTGCTCGCGGCGACCGACGAACCGATCGCGCGGATCGGCCGGGGGCTCGGCTTCACCGAACCGACGAACTTCGGGCGGTTCTTCACCCGTGAGACGGGGCAGAGCCCCGGCGCGTTCCGGGCCGCCCGCGAGCAGCCCCTGCCGGACGGGGCTGTTCGGCCCCGTACGGTCACCGAACCGCGCCGGGTCCACCCACAGCCGTCCGCTCCGCCGCGCTGAGCCGGTCGCGCCCCGCGCCGACCTTGTCGACTCCATGGTGGACGGGAAGGGCGTTTCCCGAACCGCCGATGCGGGCATCTTTCCCGCCGACGGCAGGTACGGCGGGGAAGGGAGCCCGGCGATGGGTGTGATGTTCCGCAAGCGGCAGAAGATCGGACCGCTGATCCTCAACTTCACCGAGAACGGCTTCTCCTCGTGGAGTGTGAAGATCGGCCGGTGGTCCTGGAATTCCCGAGCCCGGGCGCACCGGGTCGACCTTCCCGGTCCGCTCTCCTGGAAGCAGGACAAGTCCCGGCGCTGATCCGGTGAGGACAGGGGCGGGGTGCCGGCGGGAACGCCGGCACCCCGCCCCTTTTCGTCGGATCGGTTTCCCCGGAACCGGCCGGCTTGTCGGTGCTGATCAGGCAGGTGCTCCGGCCGAAGGGCTGATGATCACGTCGCCGCCGAGCCGTCCCTCGGCCGGGTCGCGGGTGACCACGCCCGCCGCGAGCAGGTCGGTGAGCACCCGCTGCGCGTCCGACGAACGGTGGACGGTGGCGAGCAGGGCGTGGCGACGCAGCTCGGTGATCGTACGCGGGCCGGTGCGGGCCAGCTCCGCGAGCAGCTCCCGGCCGAGCGGGTCGAGATCCGGGTCGCCGGCGACGTCGTGCAGCTGCCCGCCCGGGTCGCCCAGCCGTACGCCGGCGAGGTCCCCGGCCGTCCAGAGCGCCTCCTTGAACGCCTCCAAGCTCCGGTCCGAACCGGTGCCGAAGGTGACCGACTCGGTCGGGCCGTCGACGGCGGCCAGCTCCACCTGGGTCACCAGCGGGAAGCCCACCGCGTCCAGCTCGACGCGGGCGGCTCGGCCGGCGCGGAGCAGGACCTCGGCGGGCCGGCCGCCGGCCGCCGCGCGCAGCACCGCCGCGTCGGGGACACCTGCCGTCCCGGCATCGGCGTCCAGGAAGGAGAAGAGCGGGGCGCCCGCGGCGCCGGCCGCCTTCAACGCGACCGGCAGCCGGCTCGGGTCACCCGGCACGACGTGGACGGCGACGTCGGCCGGCAGGCCCGCCTCGACCGGGCCGAGCCGGGCCGGCAGGTCCGCCGCCGCGTCGGCGAGCACCAGCACGGTGAGCCGGAGCCCGCGCAGCCGGTCGGCCTGCCCGGCGACGAGTCGCAGCGCGGCCTCGGCGGAGTCGACGTCGCGGTGCGCGTACGCCAGGGCCACGGTGGCCCGCCGGGAACGCTGCCGGGCCGCCGGCAGCCAGCTCTCCAGCTGGCGGACGAGCAGTTCTCGTAGGGCGGTGGTGGTCGGATCGCTCGGCATCCTGACGTTCTACCGCACGAGTCGGTCAGGCGGGCACGGAGATGCCCACCCCGCCCCGGGTCTGGCCGCCGTAGCGCTGCCGCTCGCGGTCGAGGTCGAGGCGGCCGATCCGCTTCCGCGCCGACAGGGCGGCGTCGTCCAGCAGGTCGGCCGGGATCAGCCAGACCACCTCGAACTCCAGCCCATCCGGGTCCTGCCCGTAGAGGCTCTTCGTGGTGCCGTGGTCGGAGGTGCCGACCAGCGCGCCGGCTGCGGCGAGCCGCTCGGCGGTGGCCGCCAGCTCGTCGAGGGTGTCGACCTCCCAGGCCAGGTGGTAGAGGCCGACGGTGCCCCGCCCGGCGGTCGAGCGGCCGGCGGCGGCGCCGATCTCGAAGAGGCCGAGGTCGTGGTCGTTCGTGGAGTCGGGCGCCTGGAGGAAGGTGGCGCCGCGGAAGCCGTCCGGGGTCATCTCGACCGGACGGAAGCCCAGCACGTCGCGGTAGAAGGCGACGCTGCGGGCGAGGTCACTGACGTAGAGGACCGCGTGGTTGAGCCGGTGGATTCCCATGGCCCCAACCGTAGCCCGATTTAGTTGAGCGTTCAACTATCGGGGTTATGATGGTTGTCATGACGCGGTGGCTGAACCCGGACGAGCAACACACCTGGCGCGCCTTCCTCACCGCCTCCCGTGGCGTGATGGACGCCCTCGACCGTGAGCTGCAACGGGACGCGGGCATGCCGCACGCGTACTACGAGATCCTCGTCCGCCTCTCCGAGGCGCCGCAGCGCCGGATGCGGATGAGTGACCTGGCCGAGACGACCGGCTCGTCACGCAGCCGCCTCTCGCACGCCGTCGCCCGCCTGGAGGCCGCCGGGTGGGTACGCCGTGAGGACTGCCCCACCGACCGGCGCGGCCAGAACGCACACCTCACCCAGGCCGGCTTCGAGACGCTCGCCGCCGCCGCGCCCGGCCACGTCGAGGGCGTACGCCGGCACCTGTTCGACGTCCTCTCCCCCGCCCAGGTGGACCAGCTGCGCCGGATCAGCGAGACGATCGCCGCTCACCTGACCTAATCCAGACGCATCCACACCGGCGCGGGTCTTGTACTTACCGTTGTCGGATGAGCACGATGGGGCGTGCCCTCCGGCTTCGGCGACCTGACTGACCAGGCGCACCACCTGGTGTCCACCGGCGACCTGGCCGGCGCCCAACGGCTGCTCTCTGACGCGCTGAGCGACGCCGACCCGCGCCCGGCGAACGCCACCATCGAACTGGCCGACGCGGCGAGCCTGCAGGCGCGGGTGCTCGTCGCCCTCGGCGAACCGCACTCCGCCCGAGGCTGGGCCGCGTTCGCGTACGCCGCGCACACCCGGCTGCACGGCCACTCCGACCCGCGTACGGTGGCCGCCGCCGCGACCCTGGCCGCGGTGCTGCACCGGGTGGGCAGCCACTCGCGAGCCGCCCGGCTCTACCAGGACGTGATCATCGAGCTGACCGCGCAGGACGGGCCGGAGTCCCTGCGGGTGCTCGCCGCCCACGCCGACCTGGCCACCGTCGAGTACGCCCGCGGGCAGTGCCGGACCGCGCGGGACCGCCTCCAGGACGCCTGGGAGCTGCACCGCGAGGTGTACGGCGACGGGCACCCCAGCGGCATCAAGATGCTCGCGCGGCTCGGCGCGATGCAGCGCGACTGCGGGCAGTTCGCCGAGGCCCACGACAACCTGGCCCTGGCCCGGGAGCTCTGCCGGCAGCACCTCCCCGCCGAAGATCCGCTCGCCGCCCAGGTCGCGACACTGGCCCGGGCTCCCGCCAACCCCGAGCACAGCTGTCCGGAGGTGCCCGACGCGCCGGTGGTCCCCGCCGCCCGCACCCCGTCCTACGGGGAGGCCCCCGCGTACGCCCCGCCGGAGCCGGAGGGGCGGACCGTCCCCGTGCCACGCCAGCCGGTGGACGACCCGACCGCACCCGAGCAGCAGTGGTGGCCGCCGGAACACTCCGAGGATCCGGCCCCGGACCGTGGCACCGGGCCGTGGGGTGGGCCCGGGGGCGGCACTGGGACGCCGCCGTTCCACGACGACGGACCGCAGCGGGCGGGGTGGACGACCCCAGCCGGAGACGGAACACCGCCCTTCGCCGGAGCGGGAACCGGCGGCTATCCGCCACCGACCGGCTACCCGCCACCGGCCGGTCACGCGCCACCGACCGGTGATGCGCCACCGGCCGACCACACGCCACCGACGGGTTATGCGCCGTCGGCCGGTCAGGCGCCACCGGTCGACGACGCCGTCGCGCCCGCCGGGAGCGCCGTGCCACCGGCGGTGATGGCGCTCGGCGGTGGGCAGGACGAGGCCGACGGTGTGCACCGGGTCCGGCGCGACGTCGAGCCGTACCGGCCGTCGCGCCTGCTGCCGGTGCCGGTGCACCGGACGCCCGCGCCCCCGGGACGGCGACTCGCCCCGCTCGTGGTGGCCGGAGTGGTCGTGGTGCTGCTCGGTGCGGCGGCGGTGATCGCCGGAGTGTCCCGGGTCGGCGGCGGCGACGACCCACCCTCCGAGAGCGCCTCCGCCCCGGCCGGCACCACGGCGACGGCCACGACGCAGAGCGGCGCGCCGAGCCCGACGGTGAGCGCCGTCGCTCCGGTCGGCGCACCCCCGACCGGGGTCAACCTGCGCGACAACCGGGACAACGTGGCGCTGCGCTGGACCTACCCGGCCGGCGGCGAGGGGCCGGTGGTCATCTCGGGCGGCCGGACCGGCCAGCCCAAGAGCGCCCTCACCGACCTGCCCGCCGGCACCACCGGCTTCATCGTCTACGGGCTCTCCCCCAGCAACGACTACTGCTTCACGGTGGCGGTCGTCTGGTCCACCGACACGGTCGCCGCCGCCGACGAGGTCTGCACCCAGCGCCGCTGACCCCGACCCCACCCGCGCCCTCACCCCCCACCCAAGATCCGCGCACTTTCACGGAAAGAGTGGCTATCCGCTCCGGAATAGCCACTCTTTCCGTGAAAGTGCGGAGGGGCGCTGCGCGGGGGGCGGGGGGGGTCAGGGGGTGTCGGGGGGCAGGGTCGGGAGGCGCAGCGACACCCGTAGCCCGGGGTCGTCGGCGTTGGCGTCGGCGAGGGTTACGGTTCCGCCGGCTCGGCGCACCAGCTCGCGGACGATCGACAGGCCCAGCCCCGCCCCGCCGGCGTCGCGGGCCCGCGCGTCGTCCAGCCGGGTGAACCGGTCGAAGACCCGGTCCCGGTCCGCGACGGGAACGCCGGGTCCGTCGTCGGTCACCGTCACCAGGTGGTACGCGCCCACCGGCGCGGCGGCCAGCACCACCCGGGCACGCGCGTGCCGAACGGCGTTCTCCACCAGGTTGGTCAAGATCCGGTGCAGCTCGTCCGCGTGCCCCACGGTCCACAGCGGCTCGTCCGGCGGCAGCACCCGGACCGGCGGCGACGGGTAGCGGGCGGCGACCGTGGCGAGCAGCTCACCCAACTCGACCGGGCCGACACCGTCGGGCCCGTCCGGGCCGCCGCCGGTGCTCCGGCCCGCCCCGGTCACGCCGCCGGGCGCATCCGGGCCGCCGGACTCGTCGAGCCGGGCCAGCAGCAACAGGTCGTTCACCAGCCGACCCAGCCGCTCGGTGTCGGCGAGCAGGTTGTCGGTCACCGCCGCCCAGTCCGTACGCTCGCCGAGCCGGCGCGCCACCTCCAGCTCGGTGCGGATGTTCGTGACCGGGCTGCGCAGCTCGTGGGCCGCGTCGGAGAGGAAGGCCCGCTGCCGCCGCCGGGCCGACTCCAGCCGGTCCAGCATGCCGTTGAGGGTGACCGCGAGCCGGTGCACCTCGTCGTGCGAGGCGGGCACCGGGAGCCGGTCCGGCCCGGCTCGTCCGGTGATCTCCTCTGCCCCGCGGCGCAGCGACTCCACCGGCCGCAGGGTCGCCCCGACCACCCGCCAGGCGACCACGGCGAGCGCCGCCACCAGCAGCGGGAAGCTGATCAGCAGGCTGGTGCCGACCACCTGGGTGCTGTGCCGTACGTCCGTCATCGACTTCGCCACCAGGACGGTGAGCGGGTCGGCGGCCGTGCCGGCGGGCACCGTCACGACCCGGACCGGGCCGACGAGCCCGGCCCGCTCCCCCGACATCGACAGGCGCTGCCGCTGGTGCGCTTCGAGGCGCTCCGGGCCGACCATCGGCACCAGGCGGTCGGCGTCGATCGACGCGGCGCGGACCCGCCCCTGACCGTCGATCACCTGGACCCGGAGTTGACCGCCGGCCACCGGCAGCGGATCGGGCAGCGCGTCCTCGGCGGCGAGCAGGGCGACCGCGTCGGCGGTACGGAACGCCTCGTTGTCGACGCTGCGCTGCAACACGAAGCCGAGGACGCCGAGCAGCACCACCCCGCCGAGGGCCAGCCCGATCGAGAGGCCGAAGACGCCGATCGCCATGAGCCGACCGCGCAGCCCGAGCGTGGACGGCCACGGACGCGGCAGCGCACTCACGTGGCGAGCCGGTAGCCGGCGCCGCGGACGGTCTCCAGCCGCTCCCGACCGATCTTGCGGCGTAGGTAGCCGACGTAGACCTCGACGGCGTTGGGTGCGGTCTCCACGCTGGCGTCCCAGACGTGGTCCAGCAACTCCGTCTTGGAGACCACCTCACCGGGGCGGCGCATCAGGTAGTCGAGCAGCGCGAACTCACGGGCGGTCAGCGCCACCTCCGCGCCGGAGCGGGTCACCCGCCGCCGCGCCGGGTCGAGCCGCAGATCGCCCACCGCCAGGACGGTCGGGCGTTCGGGCGCGCCCCGGCGCAGCAGCGCGCGCAGCCGGGCCAGCAGCACCACGTACGAGAAGGGCTTGGTGAGGTAGTCGTCGGCTCCGCAGTCGAGTCCGTCGGCCTGGTCGTACTCGCCGTCCTTGGCCGAGAGCATCAGCACCGGAAGCCAGTGCTCCTCGGCGCGCAGCCGACGAACCACCTCGTAACCGGAGAAGCCCGGCAGCATCACGTCGAGGATCATGGCGTCGTAGCCGCCGCCCCGCGCCGCGTCCAGCCCGGCCGGGCCGGTCGACGTCACGTCGACCGCGAAGCCCTCCGCCTGCAGACCCCGCTGCAGCGAGGCGGCGAGCCGCGCCTCGTCCTCCACCACCAGCAGCCGCACGGGTCAAGGGTGCCACTCGGCCGCGACCGGCCGGCCGCGGCCGCAGCCGCGGCCGCCTCAGCGGACGACGTCGTAGACGAACTTCGTGATGCCGTTGGAGTACGTCTCCGACTCGAGCAGCTTGAGCATCTGCTTGGGCTTGTCGGTGCCGCTGAACATCCGCTTGCCGGCCCCGAGCAGCAGCGGGTAGACCAGCAGGTGGTAGCGGTCGATCAGCCCGGCGTCGGAGAGGTTGCGGGCGAGGGTGGCGCTGCCGTGGATGATGATCGGGCCGCCGTCGGTCTCCTTGAGCTTCGCGACGTCGTCGAGCGAACGCAGGATCGTGATGTCACCCCAGTTGTCGACGAGGGCGTCCTCGCCGAGGGTCGTCGAGACGACGTACTTCGGCAGGTCCTTGAGGGCGGCGAAGTCCTCCATGTCCGGCCAGACCGGCGAGAAGATTTCGTAGCTGGCCCGGCCGAACATCAGCGCGGTCGCCTCCTCGGTCTCCCGGCCCTTGATCTCGTACGCCTCGGGGAGGAACTCGATGTCCTTGAAGGTCCAGCCGCCGCTGCGGTGGTTCTCCGATTCGCTGCCGCCGCCGGGAGAGTCGACGACGCCGTCGAGCGAGACGAAGGCGGTGTAGATCAGCGTGCGCATCCTCGATGTCCTATCCGTTGTCCGATTGGCTGTGCTCAGTCTGTAGTGGTGCGTCGCGCCCGGCCACGATTAGGCTCAGCCCTAATCAGGGGAGGCACCTGCGTGATCCAGCTGCACTTCACGGCCGCCGACCTGACCCGCGTACGCTTCGCCGCGTCACCGCTCACGGAGACCGTCGCCAGCCTACGTGCGCTGGCGGCCGGTAGTCGGGGACGACACCTGCACGGGCCCTGGATCGACCGCTTCGCCGACCGGGCGGGCCGGCTGCGCGAACGCGACCTCGACCTGCTGCGCGCGCTGGTACGCCCGCAGGGCTACATTCCCGACTTCCTGCTGCTGGCGCCCGGCCGCCGGTCGTCGACCTTCGCGGACGCGCTCGCACAGCTCGCCGACGCCGATCCGGCGGTCGTGGCGCAGGAGTTGGCGCACCTGGCCACCCACCGGGTCGCTCAGCAGGGCGCCGGCCACGAGGCGCGGCAAGCCCTGCTCCAGGCGCTGGTGCGTCGGCCCGACGCGGGCCTCGGCCCCGTCACCGAGGCGATCGAGGCGTACCACCGGGTCGCGATCGCCCCGGACTGGCCGCGCATCGACGCGCTGCTCAACGACGACATCGCCTACCGGCTCGACGCCCTCGCCGACGGTGGCGTCGACCGGATGATGAGCAACCTGCACCCGTCGGTGACGTTCGCCGACCAGACGCTGCGGATCGCCAAGTACTACGACGGGCACGCGGACTGCGACGGGCGCGGCCTGATCCTCGTACCGTGCGCCTTCGCCTGGCCGGACGTCCTGGTGCGCACCGCGCAGCCCGAGTCGCCCAGCGTCTCCTACTCCCCGCGCGGCCTCGGCCGCCTCTGGGAGAAGCGCGCCGAGCAGGCCGGCTCGGCGCTCGCCGGCGTCCTCGGGCAGACCCGCGCCGCCCTGCTGGCCCAGCTCGACCTGCCGATGTCGACCAGCCAGGCCGCCACCCAGATGGCGCTCTCCGCCCCGACGCTCAGCGTGCACCTGCAGGCGCTGCGCGACGCCGGGCTGCTCACCTCCCGCCGGACCGGGCGGCAGGTCCTCTACTCACGGACCGACCTCGGCGACCGGTTGCTCAGCGGGGCCGGTCGACCGACCGGTCCCTGAGCATCCACCGCCGAGCCGCGCCGACGGGCGCCCGAACAGGCTGAGCCGAAGCGACGGGAGCAGCGGACCCGACGGCTTTCGCCGCAGCCGCCGCGCGTGACGCGCAGCACACCCGGAGCGGCGCGGAGGCGCGGATCCGCCGCTCTCAGCGCCGTCACAGCGGGCACCAGGCAGGATGTACCCAGGAGGTGTCACATGTCCGTCGTGAAGAGCCGCCCAGTTCTGCGCTGGCTGGTCCCGGTGGCCGCCGCGATCACCGTGATCGGTGGTGGCGCCGCGGTCGGCACGTTCGCCGCCGAGGCCGAGCCGAGCCTGCCGCCCCGCACTGCCGCGCAACTGCTGGTGGACCTGCAGACCGCCCAGCTGGAAGGGCTCTCCGGCACGGTCGTGCAGCGGGCCGACCTGGGCCTGCCGCCGGTCGCGGGCCTCGCCGCCGGCAGCAACGAGCTGGCCGCGCTGGCCAGTGGCACGCACACCCTGCGGGTCTGGCACTCGGGCCCGGACCGGCAGCGGATCGCGCTGCTGGACACGCTCGGCGAGCGGGACCTGATCCGCAACGGCCGGGATCTGTGGAGCTGGGACAGCCGCAGCAACACGGCGACGCACCGCACCCTGGGTGGCGACGCCGCCGGCAAGCCGAGCGGCGACGGCGCGCCGGAGCTGCCGGTCACCCCCGCGCAAGCCGCCGACCAGGCCCTGGCGGCCATGGAGCCGAGCACGGCGGTCAGCGTCGGGCGGGCCGCCACGGTCGCCGGCCGGGACGCGTACGAGCTGGTGCTGGAGCCGCGTGACGAGGCTTCGCTCGTCCACCAGGTGCGCATCGCCATCGACTCGCAGGAACACGTACCGCTGCGGTTCGAGCTCTTCGCCACCGGCAGCGACCAGCCGGCCTTCGAGGTCGCCTTCACCCAGGTCGACTTCCGCCGTCCGGACGCCGACCAGTTCCGCTTCAACCCGCCGCCGGGCGTGACGGTGCGCGAGGAGAAGGCCGACCGGGCGGACCGGGCGGACCTGCCGGCCCGCCGGCCGGCGACGGCGGAGCACCCGCAGGTGCGCACCGTCGGGACGGGCTGGACCACGGTGCTCGTGGCGCGCATCGACGCGGCCGGCGCGAAGGCCGGGGCCGAGAAGCCGGGCGGCGCCGAGCTCGCCGGTGTGCTGGGCTCGCTCCCCGCGGTCAGCGGCGAGTGGGGCAGCGGACGGCTCTTCACCTCGAAGTTGTTCACCGTGCTGCTCACCGACGACGGCCGGGTGCTGGCCGGCGCGGTGACGCCGGAGCGGCTCTACGAGGCGGCCCGCGGCTGAGCTGAGCCACGCCCGCCCCGTGGGGCGACAATCGAGATAGTTCGGCGCCGCCGGCACAACGCCGGCGGCGCCGTCGTGTGAAGCTGGGCCGGTGGCGGTGGCCGCCGGCTCGTTCAGTTGGCGAGCCGGCCGCGGCACGCTATCTTTCAGAATTCAGGCACAAAAAAAGAACGGCTGAAAAATGCCGTTCCTGCAGTCATTCTAATTCTTAGGGAGACGGCTTGTCAAGGCACTCCGGCGGTACCGGTGAATTGCCGCTCGACGACGAGATCGGCCGGGAGCAGGAGTACGTCTCCGCTCTCTACCAGCGCCTCGACGAGCTTCGTGAGCAGGCCGCCAACCGGCTCACCGACGAGCTGCGGACAACCGGCGGCACCCTCCAGGCCCGCTCCCAGCGCGACAGTTCGGTGCGCATGTACGCCGAACAGGTCGAGCAGCTCTCCGCCGTCGAGAACGGGCTCTGTTTCGGCCGGCTGGACGGCGAGGACGGTTCCCGCCGCTACGTCGGCCGGATCGGCATCTTCGACACCAGCGGCGACTACGACCCGTTGCTGATGGACTGGCGCGCCCCGGCGGCCCGCCCGTTCTACCTCGCCACCGCCGCCAACCCGCAGGGCGTGCTGCGCCGACGGCACCTGCGTACCCGGCAGCGGAAGGTGACCGGCCTCAACGACGAGGTACTGGACATCGACAGCGCCTCCCCCGACGCGCACGAGGAGCTGACCGGCGAGGCGTCGCTGCTGGCGGCCCTGAACGCCGGGCGCAGCGGTCGGATGCGGGACATCGTCGAGACCATCCAGGTCGAGCAGGACAAGATCATCCGTGCCGACCTGCCCGGCGTGCTCGTCGTCCAGGGTGGGCCGGGCACCGGCAAGACGGCTGTCGCGCTGCACCGGGCCGCGTACCTGCTCTACACGCACCGCCGCGAACTCTCCACCCGGGGCGTGCTGCTGGTCGGCCCGAACGCCACGTTCCTGCGGTACATCTCCCACGTGCTCCCGGCGCTGGCCGAGACCGGTGTGCTGCTGCGTACCCAGGCAGATCTCTTCCCCGGCGTGCAGGCCCGCCGGGCCGAGCCCGCCGCGGCCGCCGCCCTCAAGGGCCGCGCGGCGATGGTCGAGGTGCTGGCCGCCGCGGTGCGGGACCGGCAGCGGGTACCCGACGAGCCGATGGAGATCGAGGTGGAGCGGGAGACGCTGACCCTGCACCCGGAGACCGTACGGGCGGCGCGGGAACGCGCCCGCCGCTCCGGCCGTCCGCACAACCTGGCCCGGGGGCTCTTCGACCTCGAGATCGTGCACGCCCTCGCCGAGCAGGTGGCCGAGCGCATCGGCGCGGACCCGCTGGGCGGCGAGAACCTGCTCGACGAGGCGGACCGCGCCGAGATCCGCCGCGAGCTGCGGGAGGAGTCGGGCATCCAGGCCGCGCTGGACGAGCTGTGGCCGGTGCTCAGCCCGGAGCGTCTCCTCGCCGACCTGTACTCCGACCCGGACCGGATCGCCACCGCCGCCCCGATGCTGACCGCGGACGAGCGGACCCTGCTGCACCGGGAGCCGGGCGGCTGGACTCCGGCCGACGTGCCGCTGCTCGACGAGGCCGCCGAGCTGCTCGGCGAGGACGAGCGCGAGGCGGCAGCGCTGCGCGAACGCATCCGCTCGTTCCAGCGGGAGTACGCCGAGGGCGTGCTGGAGATCGCCCGGGGCTCCCGCTCGATCGATGTGGAGGACGAGGCGGACGGCGGCGAGATCCTCGGCGTGACCGACCTCATCGACGCCGAGCGGCTGCTGGAGCGGCAGGAGGAGGAGGACCGGCTGACCACCGCGCAGCGTGCGGCGGCCGACCGGAAGTGGGCCTTCGGACACGTCATCGTGGACGAGGCGCAGGAGCTCTCCCCGATGGCCTGGCGCCTGCTGATGCGCCGCTGCCCGAGCCGGTCGATGACGATCGTCGGCGACGTGGCGCAGACCGGCGCGCTCGCCGGCACCCGATCCTGGGGGGAGGCGCTGGAGCCGTACGTGGCCGGCCGGTGGCGGCTGACCGAGCTGACCGTCAGCTACCGCACCCCCGCCGAGATCATGGCCGTCGCCGCCGACCTGCTGACCGAGATCGACCCGACGCTCCGGCCACCTCGCTCCGTACGGGAGAGCGGCGTACCCCCGTGGGACCGGAGGGTGGACGCGGACCGGCTGGCCATGGAGCTGGTCGACGCCGCGGCCCGGGAGTCCGCCGCGCTGGACGAGGGTCGCCTCGGCGTGATCGTGCCGGCCGGCCTCGTCGACGGCCTGGGAGCGGCGCTCACCACGGCGCTGCCCGAGGCGGCCCTGGGCGAGCATCCGGAGCTGGAGAGCCGCGTCGTGGTGCTCACCGTGGCGCAGGCCAAGGGGCTCGAGTTCGACTCGGTGCTGGTGGTCGACCCCGACCGGATCGTGGCGGAGTCGCCGCGCGGGCGCAGCGACCTCTACGTCGCCCTCACCCGCGCCACCCAACGCCTCGGCGTCCTGCGCCCCGCAGCGGATGTCGGAGGTGAGGGTGAGGGCGCGGTAGCGGCGTAGGACGGCTGTTACCCGGTCGTGACAGTCTGCGGACCGGGCCCGGACATGGCGCTGGCAGCTTCGCCCTCGTGAAGAGAGACGGAGCGAGGGCATGAGCATCCGGCTGGCGGTGCTGTACGGCGGACGCAGCAGCGAGCACGAGGTCTCCCGCCGCTCGGCGGCGAGCATCCTCGCCCACCTCGACCGGGAGGCGTACCAGGTCACCGAGGTCCTCATCGGCCGGGACGGCCAGTGGCAGGTCGATCGCGAACCCGTCACGCTGCCGGCCGCCCTGGCCGTGCTCGCCGCCCAGGACGTGGTCTTCCCGGCGCTGCACGGCCCTTACGGCGAGGACGGCAGCGTCCAGTCGATGTTGGAGTGGCTGGGCGTCCGGTACGTCGGCAACGGGGTCTTCGCGGGCGCGGCCGGCATGGACAAGGCGGTGACCAAGAAGCTGCTCAGCGCCGCGGGGTTGCGGGTGGCGGCCGGGGTCACGCTGGGCCCCGGCGAGTTCCTCTCCCGGGCCGACCAGCGCCGGCTGGGCCTGCCGGTCTTCGTCAAGCCCGCCCGGGCCGGGTCCAGCATCGGGGTCTCCCGCGTCGACGAGTGGTGGCAGCTGCCGACCGCGCTCCTGCTGGCCCGCGGCGCCGACCCGAAGGTCCTCGTCGAACGGGCGGTACCCGGACGCGAGGTCGACGTCGCCGTCCTCGAGCATCCGGACGGGCGGATCGAGGCCGGCCCGCCCCTGGAGATCACCGTGCCGCCGACGTCCGCGTTCTTCGACTACTCGGCCAAGTACGACGGCGGGGCGGTCTTCCAGATCCCCGCCGAGCTGGACCCGGCCACCACCCGGCTGGTGCAGGATCGCGCGATCCGGGCGTTCCACGCGCTCGGTTGCCGTGGGCTGCTCCGGGTGGACCTCTTCCTCCCCGACCCCGGACCGGCCCAGGGCTCCGCGACCGGCGACGGCGCGGACGGGGGCGACCAGAACGGCAACGGCCCGAACGGCAACGGCGGCGGCGCGGGCGGGGACGGGGACGGCTGGGTCGGCGATCCGGCGGAGCCGGTGGTCAACGAGGTCAACACCTTCCCCGGCTTCACCAGCGCCTCGCAGTTCCCGCGGATCTGGGCACAGGCCGGCATCGCCTTCCCGGACCTGCTCGACATCCTGATCGCCGGTGCCCGCGGCACCGTCCCCGCGTCGTGAGCCCGGTCAGCGGTCGAGCGCGACGACAGCGGGGTGAGCGCAGGTCAGCGGCCCGCGGCTGCCGTCCAGGCCGGCGAGCGTGACCGTCGCCGGTGCGCCGTCCGGGGCGGCGTACCGCGCCGTGCAGACGATCTGGTCGACCGCCGTCTCCGGCAGCGCCCCGATGGCGCTCTTGAGCCACACCGTCGTACCCGACGGCGCGATGGTCGTCGTCGTCCGGATTCCGACCTCGACCGGGATCTCGCTCCGGTAGCCCTGCGACCGCTCGGCGGGAACCGGTCCGGCGAGCAGCAGGGCGAGGGCGGCGTCGACCGAGCCGGGTGGCGTCTCCGGGCGCAGCACCAGCGTGAGCCCCTGCTTCGTCACGAAGAAGAGGCCCGTCCCCCGGGCCGGGCCCATCGGAGCCGGGCCGCCGGTGATGACGTCGCTCGGGCGTACGCCGCAGCCCGCGACGAGCGCCAGCAGCGAGAGGGCGACCAGCAGCGCGCGCCGCCGGACGCCCGTCACGGCCGTCCCCCGGTCACCCCGGCGCGGGCGGCGTCGGGCCACTGCGGGTCCAGCGGGTTCCGTGGCAGTCGGAGCGTGAACACCGCGCCCCCGGCCGGATCGTTGCCGGCCGCCAGGCTGCCGCGAGCGGCGCCGGCCCGGTGCAGGCGGGCGTTCTCCCAGGCGATGGCGAGGCCGAGCCCGCTGCCCTCGGACCGGCTCCGCGCACTGTCCGCCTTGTAGAACCGGTCGAAGACGTGCGGCAGCACCTGCGGGTCGAGGCCCGGGCCGCGGTCGCCGACGGTCAGGACGATCCAGTCCGGGTCGGCGCGCAACCACACCGACACCGGCGGGGCGCCGTGTCGCAGCGCGTTGCCGACCAGGTTGGCCACGATCACGTCCAGCCGGCGCGGATCGAGTCGGGCCAGCGTGCCCGGCGGCAGGTCGGTGCTCACCTGATCGGTCCAGCCCCGGGCACGCAGCGTGGCCCGTACCGCCTCGGCCACGTCGACCTCGTCCAGGGCGAGCGCCGCCGTGCCGGAGTCGAACCGGGTGACCTCGATGAGGTCGTTCACCAGCCGGGTCAAATTGTGCGTCTCCTGACTGACCAGTCGGGCGGCCCGTCCGGCGTCCCCGGGCAGTCGGGGCGCCTCCTCGTCGAGCACGTCGGTCACCGCGGTCATCGCCGTGAGGGGCGTACGCAGCTCGTGCGAGACGTCGGCGACGAAGCGCCGGGCGTCCGCCTCCAACCGGCGCAGCTCGTCGACCTGCCGTTGCAGCCGCTCGGCGGTGTGGTTGAAGGTACGCGCGACGCCGGCCAGCTCGTCCGTGCCGCGCACGGCGAGCCGGGTGCTGAGGTCGCCGTCACCGAGGCGGCGGGCGGCCCGGCCGAGTTCCCGGACCGGCCGTAGCACGCCCTGGGCGGCGATCAGCGCGAGCAGGACGGCGAGCACCAGCGACAGCCCACCGGTGAGCCAGGCCAGGCTGGCGAGCCGGTCGACGCTGGCCTGTTCGGCGTCCAGGCTGTGCAGGCGGTAGACCTCCAGGCCGGAGGGGTACCGATCGCCCTCGTCGCTGGTCCGCATGAGCTGCGTGCCGATCAAGAGGTAGGGGTGCCCGTCCGTCGCGCGTCGCTGCCAGACGACCTGGCCGCTGCTCACCGCCGCCCGCAGCTGCGGCGTGAGCGCGGCGGAGAGCTGCTCGTCGCCGGCGTTGCTGCCGTGGTATGTGACAAGCGCGCTCTCGTCGCCGTCGGAGAGGTCCGCGGCGATCTTTCTGAGGTCGCCCTGGGTCGGTGGCAGGCTCCGGAGCGGCGTGACCTGGGCGACCTGCTCCTTCAGCCTGATCACGGCCGAGTCCTGGGCCTGCTGGAGGATGACCTTGCGGGCCTGGACGTAGCTGACGCCCGCGACCACCGCCGTGGTGGTCAGGCCGAGCGAGGCGAAGGCGAGCAGCAGCCGCAGCCGCAGACCCGTCGGTCGCCACAGCCCCTTCACCGGGCCTCCCCTGCGACGGCTCCCGCACCCGGCCGGATCACAGCGGACCGAACCGGTAGCCGAAGCCGCGCACGGTCTGCACGTACACCGGCGCCGCGGAGTCGTCCTCGAGCTTGGCGCGCAGCCGCTGCACGCAGGCGTCGACGAGCCGCGAGTCACCGAGGTAGGCGTGTTCCCAGACTGCTTCGAGCAGCTGCTGTCGGCTCAGTACGCGCCCGGGCGTGCCGGAGAGTTCGAGCAGGAGGCGGAGTTCGGTCGGGGCGAGGCCGACGGGTGCCCCGTTCTTGGTGACGACCAGCGCCGCCCGGTCGATCGTCAACCCGCCGTGCCGCTCGACCGCCGGTTCCGTGCCGGACGGCCCGGGTTCACCACCGGTCCGGCGCAGCACCGCCCGGATCCGCGCTTCGAGCACCCGGGGCTGGACGGGCTTGACCACGTAGTCGTCGGCACCGGCCTCGAGCCCCGCCACCACGTCCATGTCGTCGCTGCGGGCGGTGAGCATGATGATCGGCAGGTCACCGGTGGACCGGATCCGCCGACAGACCTCGAACCCGTCCATTCCGGGCAGCATGAGGTCGAGTACGACGACGTCGGCGGTGGTCGTACGCAGGCGGGCCAGGCCCTGCTCGCCGGTCGCCACGGCGTCCACCGTGTGGCCCTGGCGGGAGAGCGCCAACTGGAGGCCGTCGCGTACGGTCTGGTGGTCCTCGATCAGCAACACCCGGGACATGGCCTCAACTATGGCATTCCCGCCGAAGTTGCTCTGTTGATCATTCTCGCTGGCTCCGATCGTCGATCCGGTCCGTAGCCGTCCGCCTCAGGTGCGGTCGCGCCGGATCCGCCGAATTCCACCGGATCCACCACAACCAGGACGGTGACGACGACCAGGAGGACGAGCCCGCCGGCACCCGCGATCGCGACGAAGAGCCCGCCGGCGTCCCGGAAGAGCCGGGGCAGCGCCGCCAGCAGGCCGACCAGCCCGAGTGCGACATCGACCGGGCCGACCACACCGCTACCGGCCCGGATCCGGGGCCGGGCCAGCGCGGCGGCGACCGGACAGAAGAGCGCCGCCGCCAGCAGGACGGCGCCGACGACGTCGCTGAACCGGTGCCAGCCCGCCACCATCGTCGCCGCGGCGACGATGGAGACGCCCACCGCCCCCGGCAGCGCGACCCACCAGCGGGCCCTGGCGGGGAGGACGAGCAGCACGGCGAGCAGCAGCGCCATCGCCGCGGCGACGTGCCCGCTGGGGAAGCTGTTGTGCGTCGTCGAGGTCGCCACCGCGAGGTCCGGCCGGACGATCACCTGCTTGGCCAGCCCGGCCCCGAGCACCGCGACGCCGAACACCGCCGTACCGGCCAGCCCCGCCCGGATCCGACCGGTGAACGCACTCACCAGCAGCACCCCGCCGAGCAGGAGACCCAGCACCAGGGGGTCACCGAACCAGGCCAGCACGTCCTTCGCCGGATCGACCAGCCCGGTCGGCTGCTCGTAGCCGCCGCCCCGCTCCGCCCGGGGCAGCAACCCGCCGTCGAGCCACTGCCCCGGCGCGGTCCACACGAAGGCCACGGCGGTCAGTGCGAAGACGAGCAGGAACCCGAGCCCGGCCCGGAAAAACCGGGCGGCCGGCGCCCGTCCGGCGGGTACGGACCCCCGGACGGGCACCGGCCGCACCGGAGGATGCAGCGGCGTCGCGGAGACGGACGGTGATGGCGGTCGCATCCGACCAGCGTCGCCGCGCCGGGTCCGGAGACCGTCCGCGTCATGTCATGGTTCTGTCACAACCCGCCCCGGTCCCTTACGGACTTGGCGGGGCCGCTCGCGACGGTGGACTGGTCGCTGGTGGAGCCGCCCTCCGGGGTGCTCATGCCGCCCGTGGTCGCGTCGCCCGTCGTGGTCGGCGCCACCTTGCCGCGGTGCCGCTCCGGCTGCCGGGCCACCCGCCGCGCACTGGCCGGGCCGGCGGTGCCGCCCGTCGTGGTGACCGCGCCCTGCCCGGCGACCGGGCCGCCGTCGTGGAGCATCCTCGGATCGGAGTGCGCGTGCGCCGGGTCGTCCGGGTCGACCTCCTGGATCTCCCGCTGCACGTCGGTGCGGGGCACCGTCACCTCGTCGACGGCGCCCTTGCCGTAGATCCCGCCGGCGATGCGCTCCTCGGCCCGCCGGGCGGCCTCCTGCCGCATGTCGTCCTCACGCACGTCAACCACCTCGCAGAAACGTCGGTCTCCCTGCGTGCCCCTCGCCGGCCACGTCAAACGCCACGGGCGGACCGGGCAGCAGCCGCGCCGGACACCCGCCCCGGTCGGCGTCGACCGGGGAGACGTCACGCGGAACCACCCAGCCATCGACGACGTGGACATACACCGTCCCTACCGGTTAACCCGTGCGTTTCCCGCCGTCCGCCTTCGCGCCGCCACCGCTGCCCATGCTGACCGGCGACCGGCGGGAGGGACCCGCTGGAGGAGGAGTGACAGCGTGCGCACAGTACGCCGTATCGCGATCGCGGCCCTTGCGGTGGCGACCGTGACGACCGGGCTCGCGGCGCCCGCCGCAGCGAAGCCGCGTCCGGACCGGACGTTCGACCTGCAGGCTCACCGGGGCGGCCTCGGGCTGCGGGTGGAGAACACGCTCGCCTCGTTCGGCAACGCCCTCCAGCTCGGGGTCAGCACCCTCGAACTGGACGTGCAGATCACCGAGGACGGGCAGGCCGTGGTGACCCACGACCGGAAGATCAGCGGCGCGAAGTGCGTCGACACCGCCCCGGTGACGCCCGGCGACCCGGATTTCCCCTACGCCGGCAAGTACGTCAACACGCTCACCCTGGCCCAGGTGCGCACCCTCGACTGCGGCTCGAAGACGCTGGCCGACAAGCCCGGCCAGCTCGCCGTGCCGGGCGCCCGGATGCCGCTGCTACGCGAGGTCTTCGACCTGGTCAAGCGGTACGACGCTGACGACGTGAAGCTCAACGTGGAGACCAAGGTGGAGGCCGGCGCGCCGACCGAGACCGCGCCTCGGGAGCAGTTCGTGCAGGTCACCGCGGCCGAGATCCGCCGCGCCGGCCTGCTCAAGCAGGTGACGATCCAGAGCTTCGACTGGGGCGCGCTGATGCGGATGCGTCAGGTCGAGCCGCGGCTGCCGCTGGTGGCGCTCACCAACTACGACTTCCTCCAGACCGGTCAGCCGGGCGCCTCGCCGTGGCTGGGCGGCCTCGACATCGACACCTTCGGCGGCGACCCGATCAAGGCGATCCGCAGCTTCGGCGCGACGGCGTTCTCGCCCGTGCACGGCTTCCCGCAGAACGGCATGGTCACCGACCCCGACTACAAGCCGTACGTCACGAAGGAGATGGTGGCGCGGGCCCACCGCTACGGCATCAAGGTGATCCCGTGGACGGTGGACGACGTGCCGACCATGGCGAAGCTCATCGACGACGGTGTGGACGGCCTCATCACCGACTACCCGGACCGGCTGCGCGGCCTGCTCGCGCAGCGCGGCTACCGGCTGCCGGAGGCGTACGCCTCGCCGTTCGACATCCAGGCGCACCGGGGCGGCCGGGCCACCCGACCGGAGAACACCCTGCCGGCCTTCGCCAACGCCCTGGCGAACAAGGCGATCTCGACGCTGGAGCTCGACACCGGCGTCACCTCCGACGGCAAGCTCGTCGTGCTGCACGACCGCGCCATCAACGGCTCGCACTGCGTCGACACCGCCCCGACCCGCCCGGGCGACCCGAAGTTCCCGTACGTCGGCAAGCTGGTGCACGAGCTGACCCTCGCGCAGATCAAGACGATCGACTGCGGCACGAAGACCCTGCCCGAGCTGCCGGAGCAGGTGCCCGCCCCGGGTGCCCGCATCCCCACCCTCGACGAGGTCTTCACGCTGGTGAGGCGGAGCGGCCGGGACGACGTCCGGATGAACATCGAGACCAAGATCAGCCCGGTGGTGGACGACACCGAGCCGTACCGCAGCTTCACCCGCAAGCTGGTGACGGCGATCGAGCAGGCCCGGTTCGTCGACCGCGTCACCATCCAGTCCTTCGACTGGCGGACCATCACCTACGCCCGGCAGCTGAACAAGCGCGTCGAGACGGTCGCGCTGGTCTGGCAGTACGGCCCCGCCGAGTGCACCAGCCTCGCCGACGAGTGCTCGCTGCAGGCGGTGTACGGCAACCCGAAGGTCAAGAGCCCGTGGACCGCGGGGCTGGACTGGTGGAAGTACCAGGACCTGGGCGAGCTGACCCGGGCCGTCGGCGCCGGCACGGTGTCGGCCAACTGGCAGGTGCACGACCCGGCCCAGGGCACCGTGGCCTCGGCCGACTGGTACCTGCGCGAGAACCCGGCGTACTTCCACGGACCGGACGTGCGGACCCTGCAGAACCGCGACGGGCTGAAGGTGATCCCGTACACCATCGACGACGCCTCGGTGATGCAGCGCGTCATCGAGCTCGGCGTGGACGGCATCATCACCGACGACCCGCAGCTGCTGGTCGGCGTCGCGGTCCGCAACGGCCTGCGCTGAGTACCCCGCCGGTGGTGCCCACCCGGGCACCACCGGCGCCGGTCCCACGGATTCCGGCCGTCGGCGTTACCTCTCCCCGGGCCTCGGGTAGTCGGTTGGGTCCCCGCCACGAGACCGAAACCGTGCCGTGGCCGAAACGCGGTAGCGGGGCGGGGGAGCGCACGACTCATCGCATCCTGAGGAGGACAAGATGAGCACGCAGGCTGCATCCACGAGGCCGATGAACCGGCCGGCTTCGGACATCCAGAACCGCCAGGCCATGCAGGAGACGCCGACCCGTCCGATGCCGATGGTCAGCGACGGACATCGGGAGCCGATGCCGCAGACCGGCACCGAGACCAAGCAGGCGTTCCTGACCACCGAGTTCTGGATCTACGCCGTGGTGATGGCGGGTGTGGTGATCGCCGCGTTCTGGGGTGGTTCGGACACCAACGGGCTGAACCTCAACAACCCCGTCCAGTCGTGGTGGATCCTCGCCGTTCTGACCGCCGCTTACCTGGTGAGCCGCGGCCTGTCGAAGGCCGGGTCGCCGAAGCGGTCGCTGAGCGAGCGGCGCACCGGTAGGCGCTGACGCCTCCTACGGACGGCGGCCTCCAGGACCTGGTCCCGGAGGCCGCCGTTTCGCGCGTCGCGGTCGAGCGGGCGCGGTTACTCGTCGAAGCCGAAGTCCTCGCCGAGGTCGCCCTCGAACGCGTCCTCGATCATCTCCCCCGCGATCATCCCGCCGGCGACGCCGAGCGCACCGGCGGCGAGCATCCCGCCCATGCCGGGTCCGCGCCCGCGGCCGTGCCCGTGGTGACCGACCGGGCCGGGCCCGAAGCCACCGGCGTGCATGCTGCCGTAGCGCGAGGTCGTCTCACGCAGCCAGCCGTCGACGACCTGCTGCCAGTCGAGCCGGTCGGCGTCGGCGTGCGCGACCTGGTAGCGGCCGTAGCTGTCCTGCCCGGAGCTGAGGAAGCCGCCCCGCTTGTCACACTCCAGCACCACGTCGACGCCGTACTGGTTGGTCACGAAGGTCAGCTCGACCTCGCGGACCGTCTGCGCGTACTGCGGGGAGGCGAAGAACTCGATCTCCTGGTAGAACGGCAGCGTCTGCTGCACGCCGTAGATCTGGCCGCGCTCCAGGTCGGCGTTCTTGAACTGGAAACCGAGGCGCTGGAACGCGTCGAGGATCCGCTCGTGCACCGGCAGCGGGTGCACCGCGACGTGGTCCAGGTCGCTCTTGTCCACCGCGCGGGCGATCGCCAGCTCGGTACGCAGGCCCATCGTCATGCCGCGCAGCCGCTGGCCGTAGACGTCGGTGATCGGCGTCTCCCACGGCACCGGCAGCTGGAACGGGATCGCCAGCTGCTGCTTCGGCGCCAACTCCAGCGGGCCGCTGACCACCATGCGGTGGAACTCGACGGTGCCCGCGTACTCGGTGTCGTGCCCCTCGACCTCGACCCGGGTGACGAGGCTGAGCACCACCTGCTCGATGTTCGCCTGCGTCTCCCCGCCGACCAGGTTGACCTGCCCGTCCAGGCTCAGACCGGGGCGGGTGTTCGGGTTGGTCAGCACCGTGTCGACGCTGGGGCCGCCCACACCGAACGCGCTCATCATCTTCTTGAAGACCATCGGAACTCCCGTGCGACCGTCGAGGGCTCCACCGTGGAGCCGGACGTAGCTCGATCGCACCCTATCCAGAAGCCCTGTGAGGTCCCTGTGAAGCGAGGTCGGCGCGTCTAATCCGCGTCGACCACGACCAGCTCCCCGACCTGCTCGCCGATGGCGGCGCGGGCGTCGGCGGGCAGGCCGGAGTCGGTCACCAGGATGTCCGCCGCCTCCAGCGGGGCGATGGTGGCGATCCCGATCGTCTCCCACTTGGTGTGGTCGGCGAGCACCACCAGCCGGCGGGCCGAGCCGACGAGGCACCGGTTCACCCCCGCCTCGAGGAGGTTCGGCGTGGTGAAGCCGGTCCGCGGGCTCATCCCGTGCACACCGAGGAAGAGCAGGTCGACGTTGAGCGAGGCGATCGCCGACTCGGCCACCGGACCGGTGAGCGCGTCGGACGGCGTACGGATCCCGCCGGTCAGCACCACCGTCTGGTCGGGGCGGGGCTCCTGGTAGAGCGCGTCGGCCACCGGGATCGAGTTGGTCACCACGGTGAGGCCGCGTACCTCGGCGAGCAGCCGGGCCAGCGCGGCGGTGGTCGTACCGGCGGAGAGGGCGACGGCCATGCCCGGCTCGACGAGGGTGGCCGCCCGCCGGGCGATGGCCCGCTTCTCCGCCTGCTGGCGGATCGACTTCGCGGCGAACCCCGGCTCGTCGGCCGAGCCCGGGCCGGCCAGCGTCGCGCCGCCGTGCACCTTGTCCACCAGGCCGCGTTCGGCCAGCACCTCCAGGTCCCGCCGGATGGTCATGTCCGACACGCCGAACCGGCTCACCAGCTGGCTCACCCGCACGCCGCCGGACTGCCGGATCAGATCGAGGATGGCGCTCTGCCGTTGCTGGGCGAGCATGGTCAACCTCCTTCGGCCAGCCGTGGTTCAGTCCGTCGTGGCGGCGCTGTCCTCCCGGACCACCGCGACCTCGCCGGCCGGCACCACCAGCGCACCGTCGCACCGTAGCCCGGTCAGCAGGTCCACGCCGGTGACGGAGAGCCGTGCCGCGTCGTCAGTGTGGTTGAGGACGAAGAGCCAGCTGCGCTCGCCGTCGCGGCGGCGGACCACCTCGACACCGGCCGGCGCCGCGGCGGCCGGCCGGACGCCGGACTCGGCCACCAGTCGGGCGACCAGCCGGTCGGTGGCCGGCTGATCGAGCCGGGTGCCGACGTACCAGGCGGCGCCCGCGCCGACCGGGTGCCGGGTCACCGCGGCCACGCCGGGCAGCGGCCCGTCGGCGTACGAGGAGAGCACCTCGGCACCCTCCGGGTGCAGCCACTCCGTCCACACGTCGGCGGTGCTGCCGTCGTCGAGCCGGACCCGCTCCCCCTCGCGCAGCGGGAAGAACTCCTCGGTCCGTACGCCGAGCAGCTCGCGGAACGCCCCCGGGTAGCCGCCCAGCCGGATGTGGTCGTTCTCGTCGACGATGCCGCTGAAGTAGGTGACCAGGGCGGTGCCGCCGGACTCGACGAACCGGCGCAGCGCGGCGGTGTCGGCGTCCCGGGTCAGGTAGAGCGTGGGCACCAGGACCAGCCGGTAGCGGTCCAGGTCGGCCGAGGGGGGTACGACGTCGGCCGTGATCCCGGCCCGCCAGAGCGAGTCGTAGAGGGCGGTCATCCGGTCGGCGTACGTGACGTCGACGCTGGGGTGCGAATCGAGCTCGACGCCCCACCACGCCTCGTAATCGAAGAGGATCGCCACCTCGGCGTCGACCCGGCTGCCCCGGATCTCGGCGAGCGCCCCGAGGTCGGCGCCGAGCCGGCAGACCTCGCGGAACACCTTGGTCTCCGGTCCGGCGTGCGGCACCAACGCGGAGTGGAACTTCTCCGCGCCCGCCCGGGAGGCCCGCCACTGGAAGAAGAGCACCCCGTCGGCGCCCCGGGCCACGTGCGCCAGGCTGTTGCGGCGCAGCTGGCCGGGGGTCTTGGCGATGTTGCGCGGCTGCCAGTTCACCGCGCTGGTGGAGTGCTCCATGAGCAGCCAGGGGTCTCCCCCGGCGACACCGCGGGTGTGGTCGGCGGCGAGCGCCAGCCCGACGTGCGCCCGCGGGTCGGCGGCGGTCAGGTAGTGGTCGTTGGCGACGAGGTCCACGTCGGCGGCCCACGAGTGGTAGTCGAGGTACTTGACGCCCGTGCCGATCATGAAGTTCGTCGTGACCGGCCGCTGGACCAGTCGGCCGAGCACTTCCCGCTCGGCGCGCAGTTGGGCGCGCTGCTCGTCGGAGGAGAAGCGCAGGAAGTCCAGCTGCTGGGTGGGGTTGGCGAAGGTCGGCGCGGTGCGCGGCGGATTGATCTCGGCCCAGTCGCCGTACCGCTGGCTCCAGAAGGCGGTGCCCCAGGCGGCGTTGAGCCCGTCCAGGTCGCCGTAGCGCTCCCGCAGCCAGCTCCGGAACGCCTCGGCGCTGACGTCGCAGTAGCAGTGCACGTTGTGGCAGCCGAGCTCGTTCGAGACGTGCCACATGACCACGGCGGGGTGCTCCGCGTACCGGGTGGCGACGGCCTCCACCAGCGCGAGTGAGCGCTCGCGGAAAATCGGGGAGCTGGGGCAGTACGCCTGCCGCCCACCCGGCCAGAGAATGGCGCCGTCGGCCCGGCGGGGCAGCGTCTCCGGGTGCGCGTGGGCCAGCCACGGGGGTGGGCTCGCGGTGGCGGTGGCCAGGTCGACGTCGACACCGCCGTCGTGCAGCAGGTCGAGGACGCGGTCGAGCCAGCCGAACTCGTACCGCCCGGGGGTCGGTTCGAGCAGGGCCCAGGAGAAGATCCCGACCGAGACCAGGTTGACCCCGGCCCGGCGCATCAGTTGGACGTCCTCGGCCCAGGTCTCCTCCGGCCACTGCTCGGGGTTGTAGTCGCCGCCGAAGAAGATCCGGTCGCCCTGCCATCGCCGCATGGCAGCAGAGCGTGCCCTTATCGATCGGTCAAGTCAACAGATTCCAACATAGAAACATTTCCAACGTTTACCTGATAACAGCCCCGTCACGACTGAGTTATCGATCCCTTGCTGCCCTCTTGACAGCGGCGGCGGGGCGGGTAGCTTGAGGCGCCACTGGCAGTTCGTGTTCACCAATGTGGATTCGCGGTGGATCCAGTGTGCGATCACGAGCACCCACCCCACCCCCGACCCAAGGGCGCAGCGCACCTCTTCATCCGCAGGAGGAACCATGTCCCGTCCCCGTACCCAGGCCGAATACCTGGCCAGACTCGTACCGTCCTCCGTCGCCGGCGTCAACCGCCGCACGCTGCTGGCCGGGGCGGCCGGCGCGGGCTCCCTGCTCGGCACGGGGCTGCTCGCCGGCTGCGGCGGCTCCGACTCCGGCGGGTCCGACGCCAAGACGGTGTCGATGGGCTCCAACGCGTCCGACCCGACGCCGAAGGACGTGCTCGCCAAGCTCTCGGGCGCCTTCAAGACCGCCTCGGGCGTCGAGGTCGCGATCAACACCGTCGACCACAACACGTTCCAGGAGAACATCAACAACTACCTGCAGGGCAAGCCGGACGACACCTTCACCTGGTTCGCCGGGTACCGCATGCGCTTCTTCGCCGAGCGCGGCCTGGCCGGCGACGTCTCCGACGTCTGGGGCAAGCTCTCCGGCTTCTCCGACGCCTTCAAGAAGGCCTCCACCGGCGACGACGGCAACCAGTACTTCGTGCCGTTCTCCTACTACCCGTGGGCGGTCTTCTACCGCAAGTCGGTCTGGCAGCAGCACGGCTACCAGGTGCCGAAGAGCCTCGACGAGCTGACCACGCTCTCGAACCAGATGAAGCGGGACGGCCTCGTACCGATCGCCTTCGCCGACAAGGACGGCTGGCCGGCGATGGGCACCTTCGACATCCTGAACCTGCGGATCAACGGCTACCAGTTCCACATCGACCTGATGGCCGGCAAGGAGTCCTGGACCTCCGACAAGGTGAAGAAGGTCTTCGACACCTGGGCCGGGCTGCTGCCGCTGCACCAGCCGGACGCCCTGGGCCGCACCTGGCAGGAGGCCGCCCAGTCGCTGCAGCAGAAGAAGAGCGGCATGTACCTGCTCGGCCTCTTCGTCGCCCAGCAGTTCAACGCCGACGAGCAGGACGACATCGACTTCTTCACCTTCCCGGAGATCGACCCGGCGATCGGCGCCAAGGCGCTGGACGCCCCGATCGACGGCTACATGATGGCGCGCAAGCCGAAGTCCGAGGCGAACGCCAAGAAGCTGCTGGAGTACATCGGCGGCGTGGACGCGGCGAACATCGCCGTGAAGACGGACCCCGGCACCCTGGTCGCCAACACCGCCGCGGACACCAGCGGCTACAGCGCGCTGCAGAAGAAGGCGGCCGAACTGGTCGGCTCGGCCACCGAGATCGCCCAGTTCCTCGACCGGGACACCCGTCCCGACTTCGCCTCGACGGTGATCATTCCCGCGCTCCAGCAGTTCATCAAGGACCCGAAGGACATCGACGGGCTGACGAACAGCATCGAGAACCAGAAGAAGTCGATCTTCACGAGCTGACGGCGAGAGGGGGAGGACATCGTGTCCGACCTGCCCCTGATCCAAGCGGATCGCGCCGTGGAACCGCCGGCCGCGACCACCAACCGTGGTCGCGGCCGCCGGCTACGGCTCCTGTCCGGCACCGACCGCGTGGTGATCACGCTGATGGTGCTCATTCCACTGCTGCTGGTCACCGCCCTGGTATGGCTGCCGGCGCTGGCCACCGTGGTGCTCTCCGGCACCGACTGGGATGGCATCGGCCCGCTGGCCGACATCGACTTCGTCGGCGGACGCAACTACGGCGACGTGCTGACCATCTACCCGCCCTTCGTCCCGGCCGTGCAGCACAACCTGCTCTGGCTCGCGGCGCTCTTCCTGGTGGCCACCCCGTTCGGCATGTTCCTGGCCGTACTGCTCGACAAGGAGCTGCGCGGCAGCCGCTTCTACCAGACCGCGCTCTACCTGCCGGTGGTGCTCTCACTGGCGCTCATCGGCTTCGTCTGGCAGCTCATCTACTCCCGCGACCAGGGCCTGCTCAACGCGGTGCTCGGCACCGACGTCGACTGGTACGGCGACCCGGGGGTGAACATCTGGGCGGTCATGCTCGCCTCCGGCTGGCGACACGTCGGCTACATCATGCTGCTCTACCTGGCCGGGCTGAAGGGCGTGGACCCGTCGCTGCGCGAGGCCGCGGCCGTCGACGGCGCCTCGGAGGCGAAGAGCTTCTTCCGGGTGATCTTCCCGGTGCTGCGCCCCATCAACATCATCGTCCTGGTGGTCACCGTGATCGAGTCGCTGCGCGCGTTCGACCTGGTCTGGGTCGTCAACAAGGGACGCAACGGACTGGAGCTGCTCTCCGCCCTGGTCACCCAGAACGTGGTGGGCGAGGCGAGCCGAATCGGCTTCGGCTCCGCGCTGGCGACGATCATGCTGGTCGTGTCGCTGGTCTTCATCACCATCTACCTGGTCACCGTGATGCGGGGGGAGGACCGATGAGCACGGGTACCCTGACGCGGCCACCGGCCGCCGAACAGGCCCGACCGACACGCCGCCGCCCCACCCCACAGCGGGTGGTGCTGCACGTCTTCCTCGCCGCGGTGGCGATCGGCTGGCTCTTCCCGGTCCTCTGGGCCGTGCTCACCTCGCTGCGGTCGTACGAGTACACCGCCAGCCACGGGTACGTCTCGTTCGGCGGCTGGACCATCGACAACTACGTCACGGCGTGGCAGACCGCCGAGTTCGGCAAGCACTTCCTCAACTCGGTCTACATCACCGTCCCCGCGGTGCTGCTGACCCTCTTCCTCGCCTCCTGCGTGGCCTTCGTCATCGCCCGGTTCAGCTGGAAGATCAACCTGGTGCTGCTCGGGCTCTTCACCGCGGCCAACCTGCTCCCCCAGCAGGCCCTGCTCATCCCGCTGTTCCGGCTCTTCACGCAGGTGCCGCTGCCGGAGTTCATGAGCGACTCGGAGCTGCTCTACGACAGCTACTGGGGCCTGATCCTGATCAACGTCGCGTTCCAGTGCGGCTTCTGCGTCTTCGTGCTCAGCAACTACATGAAGGCGCTGCCACGCGATCTGTACGAGGCCGCGATGGTCGACGGTGCGAGCATCTGGCGGCAGTACTGGCAGGTGACCATGCCGTTGTGCCGGCCGGCCCTGGCCGCGCTCGCCACGCTCGAGGTCACCTGGATCTACAACGAGTTCTTCTGGGCCACGGTGCTCATGCGCACCGGCGACAAGTTCCCCGTGACCAGCTCGCTGAACAACCTGCGCGGCGAGTTCTTCACCGACAACAACCTGGTCTCGGCCGGCAGCGTGCTGGTCGCGATCCCTACTCTGGTGATCTTCTTCCTGCTCCAGCGGCACTTCGTCCGGGGCCTGACCTTGGGGGCCAGCAAGGGATGAGCGTTCTCCACCTGCGCCGCGCGCGGACCAGCCTGGTGCTCGACGCGCGCGGTCCGGGGCTGCCCCGGCTCGTGCACTGGGGCGGCGACGTCGGCGACCTCGACGACGACGGCCTGCGCCAGCTCGCCGACGCCACGGTGCCGCCGGTGGTGCCCAGCAGCTTCGACGCCCCGACGGTGCTCTCCCTGCTGCCCGAGGCGAGCGCCGGTTGGAGCGGCCGGCCGGCGCTGGCCGGGCACCGCGACCGCGCCGACTGGTCCACCGCGTTCCGGTTGGACCGGCTGGACGTCGACGACCCGTCGGACGTCGCGGCGCCCGCCCGGGTCGACGTGCACGCCGGCGACCCCGACGCGGGGCTGTCGCTGACCGTCGAGCTCACCCTGGACCCGACCGGGCTGGTGCTGCTGCGACACCGGCTGCGCAACGACGGCGCGGGCCCGTACGAGCTGCGCGAGCTGACGCCGGTGCTGCCGGTGCCGGCGGTCGCCACCGAACTGCTCGACCTGACCGGCCGGTGGTGCCGGGAGCGGTCACCGCAGCGGCACCCGTGGCCGGTGGGCACCTGGGTCCGGGAGGGCCGGCACGGGCGTACCGGCCACGACGCCACGCTGCTCCTGGTCGCCGGTACGGCCGGCTTCGGCTTCGGCAGCGGCGAGCTGTGGGCGGTGCACACCGCGTGGAGCGGCGACCACGTGACCTTCGCCGAGCGGCGCCCCACCGGCACGGCGACGCTCGGTGGCGGCGAACTGCTCACCCCGGGCGAGGTGGTGCTCGGCCCCGGCGAGTCGTACGCCACGCCGCTGCTCTACGCGGCCTGGTCCGACACCGGGTTGGACGGGCTCAGCGACGTCCTGCACACCCACCTGCGGGCCCGCCCGCGGCACCCCCGCACCCCGCGACCGGTCACCCTCAACGTCTGGGAGGCGGTCTACTTCGACCACGACCTGGACCGGCTGCGCGCGCTCGCCGACCAGGCGGCCGAGGTCGGCGTCGAACGGTTCGTGCTGGACGACGGCTGGTTCCGGGGCCGGCGCGCCGACACCGCCGGGCTCGGCGACTGGTACGTCGACGAGGGCGTCTGGCCCGACGGCCTGCACCCGCTGATCGAGCACGTCACCAAGCTCGGGCTCCAGTTCGGTCTCTGGGTCGAGCCGGAGATGGTCAATCCGGACTCGGACCTGTTCCGCGACCACCCCGAGTGGGTGCTCGCCACCCCCGGACGGCTGCCCCTGTCGTGGCGCAACCAGCAGGTGCTCGACCTGGCCCAGCCCGGGGCGTACGCGTACCTGCTGGAGCGGCTGGACGCGCTGCTCACCGAGCATCCCGGGATCAGCTACCTGAAGTGGGACCACAACCGGGACCTCGCCGAGGCGGGCCACCACGGCCGGCCCGGGGTGCACGCGCAGACCGAGGCGGTCTACCGCCTCCTCGACGAGCTGCGCCGCCGCCACCGGAGCGTGGAGATCGAGAGCTGCGCCTCCGGCGGTGCCCGGGTCGACCTGGAGATCCTCGCCCGTACGGACCGGGTCTGGGCCAGCGACTGCAACGACGCCCTGGAGCGGCTGGCCATCCAGCGCTGGACGGGGCTGCTGCTCCCGCCGGAGCTGGTCGGCAGCCACATCGGCCCGGAGCGCTCGCACACCACCAACCGGGTGCACGATCTCGGTTTCCGGGCCGCGGTGGCGTTCTTCGGCCACTACGGCATCGAGTGGGACATCGCCTCGATCAGCCCGGCGCAGCGCGCCGAGCTGGCCGCCTGGGTGGCGCTGCACAAGCGGCTGCGTCCGCTGCTGCACACCGGCCGTACGGTCCGGGTGGACCACCCCGATCCGGCGGTCTGGGCGCACGGCGTGGTCGCCCCCGACGGCTCCCGGGCGGTGTACGCGGTCAGCCGGCTGACCACCTCCGTGGCCCAGGTTCCGGGCGCGCTCCGGCTGCCCGGCCTGGACCGGCGGCGCCGCTACACGGTGCGGCCGGCCGAGGGCGTACCGGCGCCGGCGACGATGCAGCGGACCGAGCCGGGCTGGCTGCCGACCGGGGTGACGCTCACCGGGGCCGCGCTGGGCAGCGTGGGCGTGCAACTGCCGGCCCTGCACCCCGAGCAGGCGCTGTTGCTGGAGGTCAGCGCGGTCGACTGATTTTTTTCGAAGAATCTCGGCCGGGCATGTCGAGACGGCGGGCCGCTGCTTCTACCTCAGGGTGAGAGCACCGAGAATGAGGTGCGCAGGCGTGAGGAGCCGACCGTGAAGTACATGTTGCTGATGCAGTTCAGCGCCGCCGGGACCGAGTTTCCCCCGATCGGGACGTGGACGCCGGAGGAGATCCAGGCGCACATCGCCTTCATGGGCGACGTCAACGCCAAGCTGATGGCGGACGGGGAGTGGGTGCAGGGTGAGGGGCTCGGCGGCCCGGAGCAGGCCCGGATCGTCCGGGCCGGTGAGGGCGGCGTGCCGGTGGTGACCGAGGGGCCGTTCCCGGAGACGAAGGAGTTCCTCGCCGGCTGGTGGATCGTCGACTGTGAGACCCCACGGCGGGCCGCGGAGATCGCCGCGTTCATCTCCACCGCCCCCGGCCCGGGTGGCCGCCCGCTGAACATGCCGATCGAGGTGCACCCGGTGATGTCCGCCCCGCCGCAGGAGCTGTGACGGCTGGCCACCATCGACCGACGCACCGAGGACCTGCTGCGCGAGCTGGCGCCGCAGGTCCTCGGCGTGCTCGCCCGGCGCTTCGGTGACTTCGCCGCCGCCGAGGACGCCGTCCAGGAGGCGCTGCTCGCCGCGACCGCCCAGTGGCCGGACGAGGGGGTGCCGACGAACCCGCGTGGCTGGCTGATCCAGGTCGGGTACCGGCGGATGATCGAGCTGGTCCGCGCGGAGACGGCCCGGCGCGGCCGGGAGGAGCTGGTGGCGCGGCGCGAGCCGGACGACCGGCGGGCGGCCCCGGCCGCGGACGAGCAGCTGCTCGCCGAGCGGGACGACACCCTGATCCTGCTCTTCCTCTGCTGCCATCCGGCGCTCTCCGCCACCTCGGCCATCGCGCTCACGCTGCGTGCGGTCGGCGGCCTGAGCACCGCCGAGATCGCCCACGCGTTCCTGGTCCCGGAGGCCACGATGGCGCAGCGCATCAGCCGCGCCAAGCAGCGGATCAGGGACTCCGGCCTGCCGTTCCGGATGCCCGACGACGCCGACCGCGGTCAGCGGCTGGCCGCCGTCCGGCACGTGCTCTACCTGATCCTCACCGAGGGGCACACCAGCAGCGCCGGGCCGGAGCTGCGTCGGGTGGACCTCTCGGCGGAGGCGATCCGGCTGACCCGGGCGCTGCACGAGCGGCTGCCCGACGACAGCGAGACGGCCGGGCTGCTGGCGCTGATGCTGCTCACCGAGGCGCGCAGCCCGGCGCGTACCGGGCCGTCGGGTGAGCTGATCTCCCTGGCCGAGCAGGACCGCAGCCGGTGGGACGCGACGGCCATCGCCGAGGGCGTCGCGCTGGTCACCCACGCGCTGCCCCGCGGGCCCGTCGGGCCGTACCAGCTCCAGGCCGCCATCGCCGCGCTGCACGACGAGGCGCCCTCGGCCGAGCGCACCGACTGGCCGCAGATCCTCGCCCTGTACGAGGTGCTCGAACGGCAGTCGGGCAGCCCGGTGGTGGCGCTCAACCGCGCGGTGGCGACCGCCATGGTGCACGGGCCGGAAGCCGGCCTGGCCGCCCTGGCCGGGCTCGCGGACGATCCCCGGCTGGCCGGGCACCACCGGTTGCACGCCGCCCGCGCCCACCTGTACGAGATGGCGGGCGAGCGCGACCGCGCGGTCGCCGACTACCGGGCGGCGGCGGGCCGGACGAACAGCCTGCCCGAGCAGCGGTACCTGACCATGCGGGCCGCCCGGCTGGCCACGGTGGAGACCGCACCGAACGACGAGTGACGAGGTACGACATGGCGTACGTCCTGCTGGGCATCGCGATCGCGGCCGAGGTGATGGCCACCAGCCTGCTCAAGGCCACCGAGGGGTTCACCCGGCTCTGGCCGACCCTGGCCTGCCTCGGCGGCTACGGGCTGGCGTTCGTGCTGCTGTCGCAGGCGGTGAAGCAGATCCCGGTCGGCGTCGCGTACGCCCTCTGGTCGGGGTTGGGGACCGCCACGATCGTCGCGATCGGCGCGGTCTTCCTCGGTGAACCGGTCGGTGCGGTGAAGCTTGTCGGCATCGCATTGATCATCGCGGGGGTGGTGATCGTGAACCTGAACGGCGCTCACTGACCCGGATCGGCGATTCACCCCAAACCGGAACGTAGGGTTGATCCCGGCCCGACCGGGTATCCGGGGATGATCCGCCGGTGGGTAAGGAGGGCTGCCACATGGTCAGCGTTGGCTACACCCTGTTGTGCGAGCAGGCCGGGCCGAAGGAGCTGGTCGACCACGCGATACGGGCGGAGGCGGCCGGCTTCGACCAGCTGGTGATCTCCGACCACTACTACCCCTGGCTGGACTCGCAGGGCCACTCCCCGTACGCCTGGTCGGTGCTGGGCGCGGTGGCGCACGCCACCAGTCGGGTCGAGCTGATGTCGTTCGTCACCTGCCCGCTCCGCCGCTACCACCCGGCCGTGGTAGCCCAGAAGGCCAGCACCGTCGGGCTGCTCTCCGACGGCCGGTTCACCCTCGGCCTCGGCGCGGGCGAGAACCTCAACGAACACGTGGTCGGCGAGTGGCCACACGTGCAGCAGCGGCACGAGATGTTCGAGGAGGCGCTGCAGATCATCCGCCCGCTGCTCAACGGCGAGACGCTGACCTTCACCGGCAACCACTTCGAGGTGCCCGACGCGTACGTCTGGGACCGCCCGGAGACCCCGGTGCCGATGGCGGTCGCCGCCTCCGGCCCGCAGTCGGCCAGCCTCGCCGCCGAGTACGGCGACGGCCTCATCGCCACCGAGCCGGATCCGCAGATCATCCAGCTCTACGAGGACGCGGGCGGCGGCGGGCGCAACCGCTACGGCCAGCTGATGGTCTGCTACGGCCCGGACGAGGCCGAGTGCCGCAAGCTCGCGCACGAGCAGTTCCGCTGGTTCGGGATGGGATGGCGGGTGATGCCCGACCTGCCCAACCCGGGGTCGTTCGCCGCCGCCACCCAGTTCGTCCGCGAGGAGGACGTGGCGCAGGGGATCACCTGCGGTCCGGACGTCGACCGGCACGTCGAGGCGTTCCGGGCCTTCGTCGAGGCCGGCTACACCCACGTGGCCCTCGTCCAGGTGGGTGGCGACCGCCAGCCGATGTTCCTGGACTGGGCTCAGGAACAGCTCCTGCCCCGCCTGCGCGAACTGTGAACCGGTCGACGACGAAGCGCCCGACGGAGGGATTGCGGTGCGAATCGGCAATGTGGAGGTCCGCCCGCTCGGCGGTGGGCTCGGCTGCCTGCTGATGATCCTCTTCTCGGTGCTCGCCTCGGTGCTGCTCACCGTCCTGGTCAACGTAGTGCTCTGACCCGTGCGGTCGGCCGGGTCGGTCCGTGACGCGCCACGGCGGGGCGCGGGCCGGCAGGCGGTCAGGCGGGCTTCAGCTCCACCTCGGCGACCAGCGGGTAGTGGTCCGAGGCGTGCTCCGCGACGCCACCCCGGACCACCCGGACCTCCCGCACCCGAGCGGCCAGCGCAGGGGAGCCGAGCAGGTAGTCCAGCCGCATCGCGACGAACTCCGCCCCACCGTGCCAGGTCGGCACGGTGTGCCCGTCGTCCGGCCCGCCGAAGGCCCGTTGCAGGTCGACCAGGCCCGCGTCGAGCAGCACGCCCACCGCCCGGGTGTCCGCCGTGCGCCCGTCGCGGCGCAGGTGCCGGCGGCGGTACCTCGGCTGGAGCCGGCTCAGCTGCTCGGTGTGGTCCGTCGCCGGATCCAGCGCGTTCAGGTCGCCACCGACCACGGTCAGCTCACCGAGCGCCCGCCGGACGGCGCGTACCAGCCAGTCCACCTCGACCCGCCGCCAGCCGCCCGAGTACGGAGTCAGGTGCGCACCGAGCACGGTGAGCGGCCCCGCGTCGGTGCCGAGCACGACCCGGCCCGTCGCGTGGTGGAACGGTCGACGCAGCGGGGCCGCCGCGAGCGTACGCAGCGGTGGGCGGACGAGCACCGCCACCGGCTGTCCCAGGCAGCTGGGCGCCCGGTGCGGGCGCAGGCCCAGCCGGTCGGCGAAGCCGGCCAACACCCGGTCGTCGAAGCCGCGCAGCTCCTGCAGGAGCAGCACGTCCGGCCGCTGCGCGTCGATCAGCTCGACGATCTCGTCCCGCCGGTCGGAGCCGTCGCCGTCCCGACCACCGGTGCGGATGTTCCAGGTCATCACGCGCAGCACGATTCACTCCGTTCGGACGGCCCTGACCAGCTCGTCGTCGAGGGTGTGCACGTCCTCCGCCTCGATGCTCGGCCGGTTGCCCTCGTGCACGTCGGCGTTGGGCCGGATGACCCAGTACAGCAGGCCGATCCAGAGCGCGCTGAGCAGGATGGCGCCCATGAAGTCGGTGGGGTGGTGCATGCCCCGGTAGATCCGGGAGGTGGCCACCCCGAGCGGCATGACAACGGCGAGCGCCACGGTCAGCCACCGCCACCACCGGTCGGTGCGGGCCATGACCAGCACGGCGATCGCCGCGTAGAGGCAGATCGTGGCGGCGATGTGACCGGACGGGAACGACGACGTCGGCATCGGCCCGTCCAGGTTCTCCACCGGCGGGCGGGGCCGGTCGACCGCGTGGGCGCTCGCCAGGAAGAGGCTCAGCTCGCCGAACATGGCCAGCGCCACGAAGAGCACGGGCCGCCACCGTCGCCACACGGCGAGCACCAGCGGGCAGAACACCAGCGAGACGAGCAGGACCGCGTGGGTGTCGCCGAACTTGCTCCACCACCAGCTCAGCTCGGTCAGCGCCGGGGTGTGCCGCTGTGCGAACCAGCGCGGCACCTCGGCGTCGAGGGTGGCCAGGAACGACCCGCCGGCGTGGTAGCTGACGTACATGCCGAAGCCGTAGAGCGCCCCGAAGACCAGCACCCACCCGACGAGGAGTTCGGCCACGGCCGAGCGGGGGTGCTCCAGCACGTGCTCCTCGGCCGGGGCGGGGGCGATGTCGTGCCCCACCTCGGGCTCCAGCCCCTCCGCCAGCGGTGGCGCCGGCCGGCCCCGCTCGCGCCGCCACAGCCGGAAGGCGTACGCGGTCACGCCGAGCCAGGCCGCGCCGAGCAGCCACCCGGCGAGCACGTCGGAGACGAAGTGCACGCCGAGCGCGATGCGGGTCAGCCCGATGAGGGCCACCAGCGCGGCGACCACGGCGATGGCGGGCCGACGCCAGCGGGGCGCCAGCGCCGGGAGGAAGACCAGCAGCAGCGCGCCGTACGCCACGAACGATCCCAGGGCGTGCCCGCTGGGGAAGCTGTTGCCGGGTGCGCTGGCCACCGGCACGTCGACGATCGGCCGGAGCCGGCCGACCAGCGTCTTCAGCGACGGGTCGAGGATCAGCCCGCCCACCCCGGTGACGATCAGGTAGACGGCCAACCGGGGCTGCCGGCGGATGAGCAACCCGACCACGGCGATGGTGACCAGCCAGATCAGGACCGGTCGTCCACCGAGGTCGGTGACCGCCTGGAGCACCGTGACGACGGGGCCGTGCGGCGTGACGAGGTCGTTGAACCACTCCGCTACCGCACGGTCCGCGCTGTAGAGCGGGCTCCACCGGAACCGGACCAGCATGAGCAGCAGTCCGAACGCGACGCCGGCGCCGGTGACCAGCGCCAGCCCGGCGACGCTCCGCTCGGCGAAATGTCCGACAGGTCGCCGCAGCACCGATCTGACCGCCGTCACCCCGCACCTCCCTGGTCGCTCTGGGAGGCGGCTTTACCCGGTTCGCGCGACGCTTACACCGCGGGTTTGCGCGGGCGGCGGGGCGCCCGAGGTCGAGGCGCGGACGGGGGCGCAGCGGCGGCGGGCCGCGACGGGGTTCCCGGGTCGGACGTCTCGGCGCGTACCGTCTCCGGCTCCCACAGGTCCGGCTCGGCCGGCTCCCGCACACCGATGCGCAGCGCCTCCAGCTGCGCGGCGAACGCGAGCCCGCCGAAGAGCGCCATGCCGGTGAGGTTGGCCCAGAGCAGCAGCGCCATCATCCCGGTCAACGCGCCGTACGTCTGGCCGAACGCGTCGCTGAAGTTGACGTACGCGGCCAGCAGCAGGCTGGCCAGCCACCAGAGCGCGGTCGCGATGCCGGCGCCGAAGAAGAGCCAGGAGAGTCCGGGTTGCCGGCGTCGGGGCGCGTGACGGAAGAGCACGGCCACCGCGAGCACGGTCAGCGCGAGACTGAGCGGCCAGCGGATCACGTCCCAGCCGCCGTGCACCCACTCGCCCCAGGCGTAGTGCCGCTGCACCGAGTCGCCCATCGGGCCGCCGCCCACCAGGATCAGGAACCCGGCCAGCGCCGGGACGCCGGCGGTCACCGCGAGGACCGCGGCCCGCAGGTACTTCCGCAGGGCCGGCCGGTCCCGCTCCACGCCGTAGATCCGGTTTGCGCCACGCTCGATCTGCGCCATGGTGGTGGTGAGCGTGACCAACCCGGTGAGCAGGCCGAGGGTGAGTGCCAGTTCGCCGGCGTCCTCGGTGCTCTCCCCCTCGCCGAGCAGCTCGGCCACGACCGGCTCGCTCGCCCCGGGGGTCACCGCCAGCACCGTGTCGGCGACCACCCGCCCGCCCTCCTCCACGCCCAGCTCGCTGATCAGACCGGTGAGCGCGATCAGGAACGGCACCACCGCGAGGCAGAGCTGGAGCGCGAAGGCGCGGGAGTGGCTGAACCCGTCGCCGTAACGGAACCGGATGAAGGCGTCCCGCAGCAGGTGCCAGCCGCCCTGCCGGCGCAGCGTGTGCCAGGCGTCGTCGGCGGAGAGCTCCTCGTCGGCCATGAGGCGGGTCTCCGGCACGATCCGGGTACTACTCACGGCGCGCCTCCTCGACCAACTGCTCACCCCGCTCGGCGGCACGGTCCGCGTCGACGGCGAGGTCCCGCGCCCGTTCGGGCTGCGGTACGCACAACCAGAGCGCCTTCGGCCGGATCACCGCGCGCAGCCGCCGACCGGGGGCGATGAGGTCACCGTCGAGTTCCCGAGGCTGGGCCCGGCTGGCGGTGACCAGCACCCGCCGGCCGCGGAAGACCTCCATCCTCGGCACCCTCCCCCGGCGTCTCATCACGGCCCAGCCGAGGGAGAGCCAGTCCCGCAGGGAGCGCGGGGTGAGCACGGCGACGTCGAGCCAGCCGTCGTCCGGTTCGGCCTCGCTGAGCAGCCGGATGCCGCCCTGCAGCCGGCCGACGTTGGCGACCAGCACCGAGCGGGCGCGGCGGCGCACCGGGGGTCGGTCGTCGACCCGGATCGACACCCGCATCGGGCGGTCCCGCAGGTGCCGCGCGGCGCCCACGACGTACGCGGGCCAGCCGATCCGCGCCTTGGTCGCCTCGCTGGTGGCGGCGAGCATCTGGGCGTCGAAACCCATGCCGGCCATCACGGTGAAGTAGCGCCCGTCGACCTCACCCACGTCGAGCCGTCGGCGGCCGCGTTCGACGGCGACCTGCAGCCCGGCGGCGAGGTCGGTGGAGAGTCCGAGGTTGGCGGCGAGGAGGTTGCCGGTGCCCTGGGGCAGGACGGCGAGGGCCACGTCGGTGCCGACCAGCGCGCTGACGCAGGACATGACGGTGCCGTCGCCGCCGCAGGCGAAGACCACCTCGACGCCGGCCTCGACGGCCGCCTCGGTCTGGCCCCGGCCCGGGTCCTCGACGCTGGTCTCGTACCAGAGCGGCTCGGGCCAGCCGGCGGCGGCGAGGGCGTCGTTCACCGTACGGCGCAGCCTCGCCAGGTCGGCCACCTTGACCGGGTTGACCACGACGGCGGAGCGCAGCCCGCCGTCGTCACGCGCGGGCCGCGCACGCCGTCCAGCATTCACGGCGTCAGTTTGCAGCAACCGGCGTCGTTCGGCGAGCCGTGTCGGCGTCCGCGTCGCAAGCGCCACAGAGAGGTTTGCGACGGCCCACCGCCGCCCGAGCGCCCCGCCGGCCCGCGGCCGAACCGCCGGAGCGGCTCGGACTCGGGTCGGGCCGGCGGGTCGGCCGTCCGGGACGCCGTTTCAGGCGGCGGTACGCAGCGCCTGCTCCACCCGGCGGCGCAGGTCGTCGAGGTCGGCGCCGGCCTCGGTGAGCACCAGCGCCGCCAGTCCGTGACCCTCGCGGAGCAGGCCGAGCAGGATGTGTTCGCTGCCGATGTGGTTGTGCCGCAGCCGGATCGCCTCCCGCAACGACAGCTCCAGAACCTTCTTCGACCGCGGCGAGAACGGGCCGCCGGAGTAGCGGCGCCGGCCCCAGCGGCGGCGCGGCTCCGGCATCGCCTCGCGCAGCGCGTCGGGGCCGAAGGTCTGCTCGACCCGGGCCACGATGGCGGCCAGGTCGATGCCGATCTCGCGCAGCGCCGCCGCGTCGGCGTCGCCGAGGCCGACACCGCCGGTCTCGACGTGCCGGCGGATGCGGGCCCGCAGGTCGCCGGCGTCGAGGCCGACCTCGGCCAGGATCCGGCCGGCGAGGCTCGCCTCGTCGGCGAGCAGGGCGAGCAGCAGGTGCTCGGTGCCTACCGGCCGTTGCCCCTCGGCTCGGGCCTCGTCCCGCGCCCGGCGGACGATGTCGCGGGCGCGGTCGGTGAACCGTTCGAACATCACGCCTCCCAGGAGGTGGGGACCGCCGGTCGTCCGGCGTGCTTCTTGTGGACCGCCTGCCGGCTGACCTCGAGCGCGTCGGCGATCTCCTGCCAGGACCAGCCCTGTCGGCGGGCGTTGTCCACCTGGACCACCTCCAGCCGCTCGAGCAGCCGGCGCAGCGCGCGGACGGCGCGCAGCCCGACCCGGGGGTCGGGGCTGCCGGCGGCCGCCGCGAGTTCCGTCGCCTGAGTCATGCTGTCAACGTACGTTGACAGGGCAACGCTGTCAACCCATGTTGACATTCCGGCGGCGAACCGACCCGCCACCCACCGTCGCGCGACTACCCTCGGGGACGAGGGAGCGTGGTCGTGCCGGGCGCGACGCCCGGGAGGTGATGTCCGATGACCGCAGCCACCGAACGGCCGGTACTGGTCGGCCTCGGCTCGGACCGCAACCTCGCGATGGTGCCGCTCGCCGCCCAGGAAGCCGTCACGCACGGCCGGCCGCTGCACCTGGTGCACGCCTTCGACTGGCGCACCGCCTTCGAGGCGGAGACCGTGGCCGCGCCACGCGACGAGGCCGAGGACCTGCTCGCCCGGGCCAACGACCTGGCCCGCGACGTCGAGCCGGAGCTCACGGTCACCGGCGAGATCGTCGAGGGGCCCCGGATCCCCATCCTGCTGCGCCGCTCCCAGCAGGCGTTCCTCCTCGTCGTCGGCGACGGCGGCATGGGCACCTGCGGCGACTGCGTACCGTCCGAGGCGCCCGCCGTGCAGTTCGCCGCCCAGGCCAGCTGCCCGGTGCTGGTGACCCGCCGCGAACCGCCGCCGCAGGGCCCCGTACTGATCGGCGTGGACGGCTCACCCAGCTCCTACCAGGCCCTGGAGTGGGCGTTCGAGTGCACGAAACGGCGCGGCAGCCGGCTGCTCGCCCTGCGGGTGGTGGAACCCGACGAGGAGGACGAGGAGATCTCCCGGCAGCTCGTCGAGGCCGTCGACCGGTACGCGAGCCGGTACCGCGAGGTGCCCGTCGAATGCCACACCATCCGCGGCGCCCCGGAGACCGTACTCGTCGAACAGTCACGCTCGGCGCAGGTGACGGTGGTCGCGCCGCGCGGCGACGAGCCGGGCCGGGGCATGCTCGGTGCGGTCGCGCAGGCCCTGCTCTACCACGCGCCGTCGCCGGTGATCATCGTCCGCGGCATGACCGACACCGCCCCCCAGGGGGCATGACGTCCGCCCGGCGGAACCGACGGCCGCCCCGCGCGCCGGTCGTGCCGCCACCAGGAGATGCGCTTCCGGATGCAGCACTCCCCGAACCGCGAGAGGCTCAGTCACCATGGACACCGCTCTCGACACGCAGAGCCCGCTGACCGAGGACGAGCTGCGCCGGCTGGACGCGTACTGGCGGGCGGCCAACTACCTCACCGTCGGGCAGATCTACCTGCTGGACAATCCCCTGCTGCGGGAGCCGCTCACCGCCGAGCACCTCAAGCCCCGGCTGCTCGGCCACTGGGGCACCAGCCCCGGCCTGAACCTGCTCTACGCCCACCTCAACCGCGTCATCGTCGAGCGCGACCTGAACGCCATGTTCATCACCGGACCGGGTCACGGCGGCCCGGCGATCGTGGCGAACACCTGGCTCGAGGGGAGCTGGACCGAGCGCTACCCCGCCGTCGGCCGCGACGAGGCCGGCATGCGCCGACTGTTCCGGCAGTTCTCCTTCCCCGGCGGCATCCCCAGCCATGTAGCCGCGGAGGTGCCGGGCTCGATCCACGAGGGCGGCGAGCTGGGGTACGCGCTCAGCCACGCGTACGGCGCCGCCTTCGACCACCCCGACCTGGTGGTCGCCTGCGTGATCGGCGACGGCGAGGCGGAGACCGGGCCACTGGCCGGCAGTTGGCTCTCCAACGTCTTCCTCAACCCGGCCCGCGACGGGGCGGTCCTGCCGATCCTGCACCTCAACGGCTACAAGATCGCCGGCCCCACCGTACTGGCCCGGATCCCCGAGCAGGACCTGCTCGAACTCATGCGCGGCAACGGCTACCAGCCGTACGTGGTCGCCGGCGACGACCCGGCACGGGTGCACCGGACGCTCGCCGCCACGCTGGACCGGGCGCTCGACGAGATCGCGACCATCCAGCAGCTGGCCCGCTCCGGCGGGCCCATCGAACGCCCCCGCTGGCCGATGATCATCATGCGGACACCGAAGGGCTGGACCGGCCCGCGCGAGGTCGACGGCGCACCCGTGGAGGGCACCTTCCGCGCCCACCAGGTACCGCTCTCCGAGGTCCGCACCAATCCGGCGCACCTCGCCGAGCTGGAGCGCTGGCTGCGCAGCTACCGGCCGGAGGAGCTCTTCGACACCAACGGCGCGCCCGTCGCCGAGCTGGTTGCGCTCCCACCCGGCGGAGACCGGCGGATGAGCGCCAACCCGGTGACCAACGGCGGGCTCCTGCTGCGCGAACTCACCCTCCCCGACTTCCGTGAGTACGCCGTCGACGTACCCAGCCCGGGTGAGCCGATGGCCGGGGCCACCGGGCTGCTCGGCAACTGGATCCGCGACGTCATCGCCGCCAACCCGGAGACGTTCCGGCTCTTCGGGCCGGACGAGGTCGCCTCCAACCGGCTCGGCGCGGCGTTCGAGGTCACCGGACGGGCCTGGGTCGCCGAGACGCTCCCCAGCGACGACCATCTCTCCCCCGACGGGCGGGTGATGGAGGTGCTCTCCGAGCACCTGTGCCAGGGCTGGCTGGAGGGCTACCTGCTGACCGGACGGCACGGACTCTTCACCAGCTACGAGGCCTTCATCCACATCGTCGATTCGATGGTCAACCAGCACGCGAAGTGGCTCAAGGTCACCCGGGGCATATCGTGGCGACGCCCGCTCGCCTCGCTGAACTACCTGCTCTCCAGCCACGTCTGGCGGCAGGACCACAACGGGTTCTCGCACCAGGACCCCGGCTTCATCGACCACGTGGTGAACAAGAAGGCCGAAGTGGTCCGCGTCTACCTGCCGCCGGACGGCAACACCCTGCTCTCCACCATGGACCACTGCCTGCGCAGCCGGCACTACATCAACGTGGTGGTGGCCGGGAAGCAGCCCGCCCCGAACTGGCTGACCATGTCCGAGGCGATCCAGCACACCCGACGCGGTCTGGGCATCTGGGACTGGGCGAGCAACGACACCGGCAGCGAACCGGACGTGGTGCTCGCCTGCTGCGGCGACGTACCGACGCTGGAGACGCTGGCCGCCGCGGACCTGCTCCGCCAGCACCTGCCCGAGCTGAAGGTGCGGCTGGTCAACGTGGTCGACCTGATGCGGCTCCAGCCGCCCACCGAACACCCGCACGGCCTGCCGGACAACGAGTTCGACACCATCTTCACCGCCGACCGGCCGATCATCTTCGCCTACCACGGCTACCCGTGGCTGATCCACCGCCTCACCTACCGCCGTACCAACCACGACAACCTGCACGTACGCGGCTACAAGGAGGAGGGCACCACCACCACCCCGTTCGACATGGTGATGCTCAACGACCTGGACCGCTACCACCTGGTCATCGACGTCATCGACCGGGTGCCCGGACTGGCCGCCCGCGCCGCCCACCTGCGCCAGTACATGGTCGACAGCCGTCAGGCCTGCCGGGACTACACCCGCCGGCACGGTGAGGACGACCCCCGGGTCGCCGAGTGGCGCTGGATCCGGGAGACCGATCCGCAGCTGCGGAGCGGCTCGTGAGCGGCAACGAGATCCTGGTCGGCTACGACGGCTCCCCGGACGCGGCGGTGGCGCTGGGCTGGGCCCTGGACGAGGCGCGGCTCACCGGCCGACCGGTCCGCCTCGCGTACGTCTTCGAATGGTCGACGGTGGTCGGCTGGCTCGGCCCCGGCGTCGCCCCCGGCTTCTGGCCGGACGAGACCGCCCGCAACGAGGTCGACCAGCTGGTGCACCGGGCAGCGGCCGACGCGGCCGGCGCGCACCCGGGCCTGGACGTCACCGGTGAGGTGCTCGACGGCCCCGCCGCGCTCCTGCTCCAGGAGCGCTCGGCGGAGGCCGCGCTGCTGGTGCTCGGCAGCCGGGGGCACGGCGGCTTCGCCGGCCTCCTCGTCGGCTCCACCACCGTCACGGTCACCGCCCACGCGCACTGCCCGGTGGTGGTGGTCCGCTCCCCCGCCGGGGACGTGCCGGTCGGGTCGCCCGGCGGGCCGGTGGTGGTAGGTGTGGACGGCTCCGAGCAGTCACTCGTGGCCCTCGGCCTCGCCGCCGAACGGGCCGCCGCACGACGGGTACGGCTACGGGTGCTCCGGGCCTGGTCGCCGCAGGGGGCGGGCGACGCCGGTGGGAAGGTCGACGACGCGGTGGCGGCCGAACGCGCCGCGCTGGCGGAGTCCCTCGCGCCCTGGCGGCGCACCTTCCCGGAGCTGGACGCCACCGTCGAGGTGACCGCCGGCGCTCCCGCGTCCCTGCTGGTCGGGGCGAGCGACGGGGCACAGCTGGTCGCCGTCGGCACCCGCGGGCGGGGTGGGCTGCGCGGGATGCTGCTCGGCTCGGTGAGCCAGCAGCTCATCCAGCACGCCCGGTGCCCGGTCGCGGTCGTCCGGGAACGCTGACCCGGGTCGGGCGTCCGGGTCAGCGTTCCCGGACCGTCGTCGTGCTCGCCGATCGGAGGAACGCGGCCGATCAGACGCTCTGGACGCCGCCGACCGAAGCCAGCAGGGCCGCTTCCCGTGCCGGATCCAGGCCGACCGGCGCCCGCGCCGGACGCCCCGCCCGCGGCGGCACCGTACCCACCGCGGACAGCCACCGCCAGGTGTCCGCGACCGTCTCGAACAGCGGACGGCAGGTCAACCCGGCCGAGTGAGCCCGCTCGACGCCGCGCTCCTGCAACCACCGGTACTCGTGACCGCGCGGCACCCAGATCGGCAGGTCGATCCAGGGCGTGATCCCCGCGGCCAGGATCGGCTCGGGCGGCGTCCAGCGCAGCCGCGCCGCCGCCCCGGTGACCCGCACGCAGGCGTCGAGCAGCTCACCCATCGTGGCGTGCCCGGTGCGGCCGACCACGTTGTACGCCCCGCCGCGCCCCCGCGCGCCCTGGTCGAGCATCCAGCCGGCGAGGTCGCGTACGTCGACGTACTGCAGCGGCAGCTCGGCCGGGCCGGGGGCCAGCACGTCACCGCCCCGGTCGACGCGCCCCAACCACCACGGCAGCCGGCCGATGTCCTCGCCCGGACCGAGGATCAGCCCGGCCCGGGCGAGCAGGGCGCGCTCACCGAAGACCTCACGCACCGCCCGCTCGGCGCCGGCCTTGTTCTGCGGGTAGTCGCCCTCCTCGGCCTCCGGCGCGGCCTCGACCACCGGCGCGTCCTCACCCGATCCCGGTTCGACCGGTTCGGCGTAGACCGAGCCGCTGGAGACGTAGACGTAGTGCCCGACCGAGTCGACCAGCGCGCGAGCCGCGTCGAGGGCCACCCGGGGCGCGCCGTCCCAGGTGTCCACCACCACGTCCCACTCACCGCCGGCGAGCGCGGTCAACCCGCCGGGTTGCGTCCGGTCGCCCCGCAGCCGGTGCACACCCGGCGGCACGGCACCGTGCAGCCCCCGGTTGAACACCGTCACCGACCAGCCCCGCCGCACCCCCTCCGCGACCGTCGCCGCGCCGACGAATCCCGTACCACCCAACACCAGAAGCCGCATGTCCCCACCGTGCCCGGTCCCCGGTCGGGAATCGACGTTGTTCACGGTGGGCGTATCTGCCGACAGCAGAACCTCAGCCGTCGAGCAGTCGGCGGCAGCGGCGCAGGGCGGCCAGGGCGATGGGAGCGTCGCGCCCCTCGATGCCGGTCGCCAGCTCGCGCACGGCAGCCATCGCGCGGGCCGGCGCGCCCGCCGCCACGGCCGCCTCGGTCAGCACCAGGACCGCCTCGGCGGCCCAGGCCCAGATGCCCTTACCGCGCACCAACGCCAACGCGCCGGTCGCGTGGCCGACCGCCTCCTCGGGCCGCTCGTCGAGGATCAGCCGGGCCCACGCCGAGCGTGCCTGCACCAACGGCCAGATCGCCCCGACCCGCTCGGCGGCCACGACGACCTCCCGCAGCGTCCGCTCGGCCCGCCGCACCTCCGCGCCGGTGGCCGTACGCGCGAGCACCGTGGCCAGCTCCGCCCGCGCGTCGAGCAGGGTTACCGGCATCCGCTCCGCCGCGACGATCAGCCGCTCGGTCCGCTCCGCCAACCCGTCCCACCGCCCGGCGGCCCGACGAAGCGACAGCTCGGTCGCCTCCACCAGGGTCGTCAACCGCTCGTACCCGGTCTCCGCCACCAGCTCCCGGCCGGCCGTGAGCAGCGCCGCCGCCTGCTCCAGGTGCCCCGCGTGCAGCGCGCCCTGCGCCCAGTTCAGGCAGGCCCGCGCGTGTTCGCGGGGGCGGTCGGCGAGCGCCGTGGAGGCGCGCAGCTCCGAGATGACCGCCCAGGCCGCCGGGTCACCCAGCTCCAGCAGGAGCGAGGCCCGGGCGATGCGTACCGCGAGATGCGCCGCCGGGTCGCCGCTGGCCTCGGCGGCGGCCTCGGCCTCCGCACAACGGGCGAGGTGGTCGTCGACGTGCCGACCGACCACGGTGTCCGGAGCCGCCAGCACGGCGAGCGCCGGAGCCCGCCGGCGCAGGGCCCGCAGGTACGGCACCGCCCGTTCGATCTCGGTGTACCCGCGCAGCGCCTCCCCCTGCTGGCGCAGCAGCCGCCCGAGCACCAGCCCCAGTTCACCCCGGGCGCCCGGCGGCAGCCGCCGGTCGGCGAGCAGCCGTTCCAGCACCGGGATGGCGGTGGCCTGGCTGAGCCCGTCGATGGCCGACCGGCCCAGCTTGCCGGCGAGCCGGACCCGCACCGGCCGGGGCAGCTCCGCGACGTCCATCGTCTGGAGGAGGAAGCCGGCGGCGGTCGCGTCGTCGCCGCGCTCGGTGGCCAGGTCGGCGGCGGCCTCCGCGTTGCGGACGAAGTCCGCGTCACTGCCGGCCAGCCGGTAGTGGTGCGCCAACTGGGCGACCGGCCGGGGCAGCTTCTGCTCCAGCACCCGGGCGATGCGCAGGTGCAGCCACTCGCGGGTCTGCCGGGGTACCAGGTCGTAGACGACCTGCCGGGCGAGGTCGTGCCGGAACCGCAGCCCGTCCCCGGCGTCGTGCAGCAGCCCGGCCCGGTGCGCCCCGGTCAACGCCGCGGCGACGGCGGCGCGCTCCCGGCCCAGCACCGCCGCCAGGATGCGCGGGTCGGGTGCCCGGCCGAGCACGGCGGCCGCACCGAGCACCTCCCGGGTGAGCTCGTCGAGCGGGCGCAGCCGCCACAGCAGCACGTCGCGCAGGACGAACGGGACGCTGTCGTCCGCGAGCGGGTCGCCGCCCCGCTCGGCGAGAGTCCGCAGCACCTCCTCCACCACGAACGGAATGCCGGCCGTGCGGTCGAGCAGAGTGGTGGTGAGCTGTCGCGGCGGCTCACCGAGGCGCAGCGCCCCAGCGGCCAGCCGGCGTACGTCCTCGGCCCCGAGCGGACCCAGCGGAACGCGGGTGACCGACCCGGGTGGCGTACGCGCCAACGCGTCGTGGATCGGCGTGCTGCCGTCCGGCGCCGGGGGCCGGGCGGTGAGCACCACGGCCAGCCCGGCCACCGGGTGACCGCTGAGGTAGGCGAGGAAGTCGCAGGTCGCCGGGTCCGCCCAGTGCAGGTCCTCCAAGACCAGTACGGCGGGGGCCAGCCCGGCGAGCACCGCGCTGACGGCACGCAGCAGCCGGTGTCGCTCCGCCGCCGGGTCGGCCAGCGGCGGCGGCGCGGCCGGCAGCACCTCGGCGAGTTCGGGCAGCAGCGGGGCGAGGGCGCCGGCCACCGGGTTGAGCGGGCCGAGCCGGTCGGCGTGGGCCCGGACGGCGTCCAGCAGGACACCGAGCGGGAAGGGTTCGGGAACGTCGTCGCACTCGCCGATCAGGAGCTGCCCGGGCAGCGAGGCGAGCAGTTCGCGGACGAACCGGCTCTTGCCGATGCCGGGCTCGCCCTCGATCAGGACCAGGCACGGCGGGGTACCGACGAGCCGGCGCAGCAGGGCCAGCTCGTCGGCGCGCCCGACGAATTCGACGGGCCCGCGCAGGCGTCCGGCGCGGTTCGGGGATGCCACCCCGCCGCCCCGCACGTCGTTCCCACCGCCGCCGGTCACCGTGTGGCGAGCACATCACCTCGGCCGGAAGCGGGGGCGGCCCGGCGGGCCGGCGGTGACCTGGGTCACGCAGCCGGCCCACCGGGCCTCGGGCCTGGGTCAAAGTCCTCGGTCGAGCCGAGGCGGAGTTCAGGCGGCGATCCGGCAAGGCGGGGCTTCGTTGGGATACCGGTGTTGTATCCGGACGAAGCCCCGACGCCGCCGGTCGTCGTCTGGGCCCGCCGCAGGCCGGCCAGGGACTTTGACCCAGGCCCTAAGTGTTCTGTCCACGGACGTTGGTGACAGGACTTAGATCTTGAAATGGGTGAGGACCTCCGGGTGAGGTGGAGCTTGTCGAAGGTTCCGCACCACCCAGGAGGTCCTCGTGACCCACGCTAATGCACC
>NZ_RAZS01000016.1:0-129050 GCF_003626545.1 Micromonospora musae | reverse complement strand
GGGGTGATGACCCACACCCGGGGGGGGTGTGCAGGTCAGCGCCACGCTCGGGCGCTTCACAGAAAGGGGGGAAAGTCTGAGTGGGCGCTTCCGCGAGAGGGGGTTCGCGGGGCCCGGTGTCCCGGGGCGAAGCGGGGGGCTTCACCGCGCCGGGACGGTGTTCAACGGTCGACGGCCCGCCATCATTCCCGGCGACGTGCCCGGGGGGCTTGGTGACCGTGGTCCGCTGCGACCTGAGGGGTTGTGCGGCGGGACCGGGTTCAACGACCGGCCGGCCACTGTCATTCCCGGGGAGCCTCGCGGCTCAGTCCGGGCGGACGGGCCATCGGGCGGGGCTGCTACCTCGGCCGTCGGGGGTGTTCAACGCCCGCGGCCCGGCCACGATTCCGGCCTGAGGATGCCGCCGGTCACACCCCAAACCGCCCGGAACCGCCCAGCGTGGGTGGCCGCGTCCCAGACCGCGCTGGCCGAGGACCGGACATTGCGCGCCATTCACCCTAGGCGCGACCCGTGATCGACTCGGGGTCCTTGAAGTCGGGGCATCACGCGACCGGGACAGCCCGACATCAAGGAAACCGAGTCGATCATTGGCGCACTTGGGTGATCGGGGCGATTTATCCGGTTTGGGGGCCGCCGGGGCGGTGCTCCAGCGCGGCGACCAATTCTGCCCGGGACGCCGGCCCGCCCCCTCAAGTTGGCTCGCCGCGGTTCGGTCGCGGGCCGAGCGGTCGGCTTCAAGGTCGACTCGGGGTCCTTGAAGTCGGGGCATCGCGCGGCCGGGACAGCCCGACATCAAGGAAGCCGAGTCGATCATGGCGCGCACGGGGCGATGATCGCGATGTGTCCGGTTTGCGTGCCTGGGTGCGGCGGGTAGTGCCGAGCGCCGGGCCCTGCCCGGGGGTGCCGCCCGATCCGCGCGAAGGTCCGTTCGAGGGCCGGTGCGGACGAAGTCGGGGCATCACGCGGACGGGACAGCCCGACATCAAGAAAACCGAGTCGATCATCGGTACACACGGGGCGATGAACGCGATGTGTCCGGGTTGCGCGCCTGGGGGCGGCGGGTAGTTGCCCAGCGACCGGGCTCTGCGCGGGGATGCCGGCCTGAGTCCGCGCGAAGGTCCATTCGAGGGCCCGTGCGGGCCGCAAACCGGACACCGTTCGCCAATCAGCCCAGGCAATGCCGGTGATCGACTCGGGTTCCATGAAGTCGGGGCATTACGCGGCCAGGACACCCCGACATCGAGGAAGCCGAGTCGATCACCGGCCCAGCGGGCGATCAGTGTCAGATGTCGGTTCTGTGGGCCCTCGCTGGGCGGGTGGTGGCGTTCCGGGGTCGAGAGTTGCCGGGATTGGAAACCCGGTGCGGGCCGTGACGCGGGACACTAACGATACGGATCGGTTCCGTATCGTTAATCGGCGTCGTAGGCTGACGGGCGTTTCGAGTATGGCCCGTATCGTATTTGTGCGGGAACTAACCGGGGGGAATGACGGACATGGAGATCCGCGACAACACGGGCCACCCGAGGAGGTGGGCGATCCTCGGGGTGCTGGTGATCAGCCTCCTCGTGGTGGTCCTCGACAACACGATTCTCAACGTCGCGCTGCGTACGCTTGCCGACCCGGTGCACGGTCTGGGCGCCAGTCAGGGCCAGCTGGAGTGGGCGATCAACTCGTACACCCTGGTCTTCGCCGGGCTGCTCTTCACCTTCGGCGTGCTGGGGGACCGCGCCGGCCGGAAGCGCTTCCTGCTGATCGGGCTGGTGGTCTTCGGTCTGTCGTCGCTGGCTTCGGCGTACGCGCAGAGCCCCGGACAGCTGGTCGCGGCCCGCGCCCTGATGGGTATCGGTGGCGCGGCGATCATGCCCGCGACGCTCTCGATCATCTCGAACGTCTTCGACCCGCGGGAGCGGGGCCGGGCGATCGGCGTCTGGGCCGGCGCCGTCGGTCTCGCCGTGGCGATCGGCCCGGTGCTCGGCGGAGCGCTGCTGGAGAACTTTTGGTGGGGCTCGGTCTTCCTGATCAACGTCCCGGTCATCGTGGTCGGCGTGATCCTCGTGGCACTCCTGGTGCCCGAGTCGCGGGACCCGAAGCCGGGCCGGATCGACGTCTTCGGCGTGCTGCTGTCCGTCGTCGGTCTCGTCGGGCTGACGTACGGCATCATCGACGGCGGCGAGCACGGCTTCGGCCGGCCGCTGGTGTGGGTGGCGATCCTGGGCGGCGTGGCGGTGCTCGCCTGGTTCATCGCGGTCGAGCGGCGCAGCAGCCACCCGTCGCTGGACGTCCGGCTCTTCAAGGTGCCGCAGTTCGCGGGGCCGGTCGCCATCATCGGCCTGATCTTCTTCGCCGCGATGGGCGTGATGTTCTTCGGCTCGTTCTACCTGCAGTTGGTACGGGGCTACACCCCGCTGGAGACCGGCCTGCTCTTCCTGCCCTTCGCCGGCGCCCAGCTGATCTTCGCCCCGCGTAGCGCGGCGATGGTCCGCCGGTACGGCGGCAAGGCGGTCGCGGTGGTCGGTCTGACGCTGACCGTGATCTCGCTGGCGGCGTTCGCCTTCATCGACGCGAAGACCCCGATCTGGATCGTGCTGATCTTCTACTTCATCCAGGGCGTCGGGATGGCCAACATCATGCCGCCCGCCACCGAGTCGATCATGTCGTCGCTGCCCCGGGAGAAGGCCGGTGTCGGTTCGGCGATCAGCAACACGATCCGGCAGGTGGGTGGCGCGCTCGGCGTGGCGGTGCTGGGTTCGGTGCTGTCGGCCGTCTACCGCGGCGACGTCGAGCCGGCCCTGAACGGCCTGCCGGCCCAGGCCCGGGACGCCGCGACGGAGTCCATCTCCGGGGCGTACGCGGCGGCGGGTGAGCTCGGGCCGGTGGCGCCGAAGGTGCTCGCGGCGGCGAACGACTCCTTCATCACCGCCATGCACTGGGCGGCGGCGCTCTCCGCGCTGATCGCCGCGCTCGGCATCGTCGTCGCGGCGCGTTGGCTGCCGGGTCGATCGGCCTCGGCCCCGGTTCGGGAGGTCACCACCACCGAACCGGAGTTGGCCGGCACCGCATAGGTTCGGCGACAATGTCCGACATGACGTCGCAAGCCGAGGCTCCGCGGTCGCCCGGGCGACCGCGGAGCACCCGCGCCGACGAGGCGATCATCGAGGCCACCCTCGACCTGCTCGCCGAGGGCGCCAAGATCGAAACGCTCTCGATCGAGGCGATCGCCAGCCGTGCGGGCGTGGGCAAGGCGACGATCTACCGCCGCTGGTCGGGCAAGGACGCGCTGCTGCGCGACGCCCTGGTCATTCTCAAGGGCACCCCGCCGACGCCGATCGGCCGCTCGGTCCGGGAGGACCTCGTGCTGCTGCTCGGCGCCGTCGGCCGCAACACCGACCCGCGGAGCGAGAAGATCATGTCCTGCCTGCTGCCCGAGGTGAACCGCAACCAGGACCGCTACGAGCTCTACCAGGGCATCGTCGAGCCGCGGCGGGCCCGGCTGCGTGAGGTACTGGAGCGCGGCATACGGACCGGCGAGCTCCGCGCCGACCTCGACGTCGAGCTGGCGCTGGCGCTACTGACCGGGCCGATGCTGATCCAGCGCGTGCTGCGCTGGCATCCCGAGCTGGACGACGACGCGCTGCCCGAGCGGGTGGTCGACGGAGTGCTGGAGGGCATCCGGGCCCGCTGAGCCGGGCCGTGCCCGGCGCACCGCGCCTGGCACACCCGCGTCTGGCGACCGGTGCGGGGTCGGCCTCAGCGGCCGGGGGAGCGCAGCCGGTGCAGGCGGAGCGCGAGCTGCACCTCCAACGCCCGGTCGGGCCGCTGCCAGTCCCCGCCGAGCAGCTGCCCGACCCGCTCCAACCGCTGGGTCACCGTGTTCACGTGCACGTGCAGCTGCTCGGCGGCGCGGGCCAGGCTGCCGCCCACCCCGAAGTACGCCTCCAGCGTCCGGATGAGCGCTGTGCCGCGCCGCGCGTCGTAGTCGACCACCGGACCCACGGTCGCGGTGAGGAAGCCCTCCACGTCCCGGTCGCCGCCGTTCCCGACCGCGCCCAGCAGCAGGCCCACGAAGCCCAGCTCGGCAGTGCTCGCGCCCTGACCGGCCCGGCCCAGCGCGACGAGCGCCGTGAGGCAGCGGTCGGCCTCCCGGAACGCGGTGGCGAGCGCGGCCGGCCCGGTGGTCGGGCCGCTCGCTCCGGCGGTGATCGGCCGGCCGGTCACCCGGGACAGGTCGCGGGCCACCGCCCGGGCCGCGCCGCCGGCGTCCTGGCCGGGGAGCATCAGCACCACCCGACCGTCGCGCGCCGCGGCCAGGCCGCCCCGGGTCGAGGCGTACGTGGTGGCCCAGGAGAGCACCCGCTGCCGCGCCGAGCCGGTGGCGGCGATCGCGTCGTCGCCGACGGCCACGAGCACGTGCGGCGCGTCCAGGTCCACGTTGAGTCGGCGGGCGCGGCTGCGCAGGGCGTCGGTGTCCCGCAGCGGCCGGGCGATCAGATCGTCGAGCAACTCGCCCCGGACCCGGCCCTCCGCCTCGGCGGCGGTACGCCGGAACAGCAGCAGCAGCGCGGTCACCAGCGCCGCCCGCTCCAGGATCCGCTGATCGGCGTCGACCAGCTCCTCGTCGGGGCGTAGCACCAGCGCACCGAGGTTCTCCGCCCCGGCGACCACTGCGGCGTACCAGAGCGAACCCCGGCGTACGCTGCGCCCCTCCGTGCGGGACGCGGCGACGGCCTCCACGATGTCCGACCGTTCGGGTTCGTCGATCTCGCCGACCCGGGCCAGCAGCCGGCCCTCGGCGTCCAGCGCCAGCAGCGCCCCGCCGAGCACCTCCGTCACGGCCGCCGCGACGTCCTCCACGCCGCCGCCACGCAACACCAGCGCGGTCATCCGGTCGTGCGCGGCGGCCGCCCGCTCCACGGAGCTGCTGTGCGCCCGGATGGTGGTGTTCGCCGCGGAGAGCTCGGCCAGCGCCGAGCGGGTCTCGGTGAGCAGCCGCGCGGTGTCGATCGCCACCGCCGCGTGCGCCGCGAGGGAGACCAGCAGGGCGACCTCCTCCCGGGCGAACGGCCGGGCCGAGCGGTTGGCCGAGTAGAGCACGCCGATCGAGGTCGAGCCGAGGCGCAGCGGCACACCGAGGATGGCGACCAGCCCCTCCTCGCGTACACCGGCGTCGATCTCACCGGTGTGGTGGAAGCGCTCGTCCTCGGCGTAGTTCGCGGTGACGTACGGCGCGCCGGACTGGGCCACCAGCCCGCCGAGGCCCGCGCCCATCGGCAGCCGCAGCCGCTGGAACCGGGCGGAGACCGAGCCGTCGGTGACCCGCATGTAGGTGTCGCCGCGCTCGTCGTCGTTGAGCGTCATGTACGCGACGTCGGCGCCGAGCAGGTTCCGCGCCCGGTGCACGATGGCCCGCAGCACGTCGTCCAGGTCGCGCAGGCCGGCCAGGTCGCTGGCCGTGTCGTACAGGCCGGAGAGCTCGGTCTCGCGGCGACGCCGCCGCTCCAGCAGCGCGCGTACCCGCAGCGCCACGGTCTTCGCCTGCTCCAGCTCGGCGAGCTGGTCGGCGGGGAGACCGGCGGCGCGGGCCGCCACCAGCGGTCCCTCGAACTCGACAGCCGCCGCTTCCCGGGCGAGCAGTTCGAGGAACTCCACCGGCGAGGACATGACGCCCATTGTGCTGCGCACCACTAGTTCGCCGTCCAGCCCCCGTCGAGGGCGATCGACGCGCCGGTGATGAAGGCCGCGGGCGCGGTGCAGAGGTACGCGACCAGTTCGGCGACCTCCTCCGGCTCGATCAGCCGCTTGATCGCCGCGCGGGCCAGCATGATCTTCTCGATCACCTCGGACTCGGGGATGCCGTGGGTGGCCGCCTGGTCGGCGATCTGGCTCTCCACGAGGGCGGTGCGTACGTACGACGGGTTGATGCAGTTGGCGGTGACCCCGTGCGCGGCCCCCTCCAGCGCGACCACCTTCGACAGCCCCTCCAGGGCGTGCTTGGCGGAGACGTACGCGGCCTTGTACGGCGAGGCACGCAGACCGTGCACCGAGGAGATGTTGATGATCCGTCCCCAGCCCCGGTCGTACATGTGCGGCAGGGCCCGCCGGATGATCAGGAACGGCGCCTCCACCATGACCCGGTGCAGGTACGCGAAGCGTTCGGCGGGGAAGTCCGGCAGCGGGGCGACGTGTTGCAGCCCGGCGTTGTTCAGCACGATGTCCACATCGGTGTCGAGCCGGTCCACCGCCTCGGCGTCCGCCAGGTCGATCCCCTCGGCCCGGCCGCCGGCCTCCGCGGCCACCGCCTTCGCGGCCTCGACGTTGCGGTCCACCACCAGCACGGCCGCCCCGGCCGCCGCCAACCGGAGGGCGCAGGCCCGGCCGATGCCGCTGCCGCCCCCGGTGACCAGGGCGGTCCGACCGGTCAGGTCGACGTTCACGACGTGGGGGACCGCCACGGGTTCTGCCGTCATGGCGCACAAAGTTACGAGCTGTGTGGTCGGGCGCACATGGGGCGGCGACACATACTCGGTCCCCAAGGTGTGTGGGGAGAGGGTGCACTCGAACTTCGTGAAGTCGGGGTCTCCCAGGGACGGGACACCGCCGCGGGCCACCCCGGTCCGCGCGTGACGGGGGCGACCTCCGGTGCCGGCGTGTCCGGTGGGGCTGCTGTTACCGCCCATCGGTAGGGTGTCGAACACACGTACTGCTGGCGGTTTGGGGGAGGAGGCGGCGTGCGGGTGCTCGGCGTCGACCCGGGGCTGACCCGGTGCGGGGTCGGCGTGGTCGAGGGGATGCCGGGGCGCCAGTGCACCCTGGTCGCCTACTACGTGGTCTACACCGACCCGGCCGACGACCTGCCGATCCGCCTGCTGCACCTGGACCGCTCCCTCACCGACCTGGTGGCCGAGCACCGGCCGGAGAGTGTGGCGGTGGAGCGGGTGTTCAGCCAGCACAACGTCCGCACGGTGATGGGCACCGCCCAGGCCAGCGGGATCGCCGTGCTCGCCGGGGCGCGCGCCGGGCTGCCCGTGCAGACGTACACCCCGAGCGAGGTGAAGGCGGCCGTGACCGGCTCCGGTCAGGCCGACAAGGCGCAGATCACCGCCATGGTCACCCGGCTGCTGCGGCTGCCCGAGCCGCCCCGACCGGCCGACGCCGCCGACGCGCTGGCGCTGGCCATCTGCCACATCTGGCGCGGCGGTACGCGCTCGAAGCTGGCCGCCGCGGCCGACCGGGCCAGACGAGGAGGAGTCAGATGATCGCCAGCGTGCGCGGCGTGGTGACCGCGACCGGGCCCGACCAGGCCGTCATCGAGGTCGGCGGGGTGGGGCTGGCGGTGCACTGTGCGCCGGCCACCCTGGCCGAGCTGCGGGTCGGTGAGCCGGCCCGGCTCGCCACCAGCCTCGTCGTCCGGGAGGACTCGCTCACCCTCTACGGCTTCGCCGACGACGACGCCAAGCAGCTCTTCGAGCTGCTGCAGACCGCCAGCGGGGTCGGGCCCCGGCTGGCCCAGGCGGTGCTCGCGGTGCACACCCCCGACGCCGTACGCAAGGCGATCGCCAACGCCGACACGGCGGCTCTGACCCGGGTGCCCGGCATCGGCAAGAAGGGCGCCGAGCGGCTGGTGCTGGAGCTGCGCGACCGGATCGGCCCGGTGCCGGTGGGCGTGGACGGCGCCGCCGGGGTCACCGGCGGCGCCTGGCCCGACCAGGTGCGTCAGGCGCTCGTCGGGCTCGGCTGGACCGCCCCGCAGGCCGACCAGGCCGTGGCGGCGGTCGCCGAGACGATCGACGGTCCGACCCCGCCCGTGCCGGTCCTGCTCAAGCAGGCCATCCGGCTGCTGGGCCGGACCCGATGACGGGCGACGGCCTGGTCTCGGCCTACGTCGACGAGGCGGAGCTCGACGCCGAGGCCAGCGTACGGCCGAAGCGGCTGGCGGAGTTCATCGCCCAGCATCGGGTCCGCGACCAGCTCGACCTGCTGCTCAAGGGCGCGATGCGGCGCGGCAGCCCGCCGGACCACATCCTCTTGTCGGGACCGCCTGGCTTGGGTAAGACCACGTTGGCCAACATCGTCGCCGCCGAGCTGGGCTCGGGCATCCGGGTCACCAGCGGCCCCGCGATCGAGCGCTCCGGCGACCTGGCGGCGATCCTCACCAGCCTCGCCGAGGGCGACGTGCTCTTCATCGACGAGATCCACCGGATCGCGAAGCCGGCCGAGGAGCTGCTCTACAGCGCCATGGAGGACTTCCGGGTCGACGTGGTGGTCGGCAAGGGGCCGGGGGCCACCGCGATCCCGCTCGACGTCGAGCCGTTCACGCTGGTCGGCGCGACCACCCGGTCGGGCCTGCTGACCGGCCCGATGCGGGACCGGTTCGGCTTCGTCGCGCATCTCGACTTCTACTCCCCGGCCGACCTGGAGGCGCTGCTGCACCGCTCCGCGCGGATCATCGGCGTGCCGATCACCGACGACGGCGCGGTGGAGATCGCCGGGCGGTCCCGGGGCACGCCCCGGATCGCGAACCGGCTGCTGCGCCGGGTGCGGGACTTCGCCGAGGTACGAGCCGACGGTGTGGTCAACCTGGAGACCGCTCGGGCGGCCCTGACGGTCTACGACGTGGACGCGCTCGGTCTGGACCGGCTGGACCGGGCCGTGCTCTCCGCGCTCGTCGATTCGTTCCGGGGTGGCCCGGTCGGCCTCTCCACGCTGGCCGTGGCGGTGGGCGAGCAGCCGGACACGGTCGAGGAGGTCTGCGAGCCGTTCCTGGTCAGGGCCGGTCTGCTGGCCCGTACGCCCCGGGGCCGGGTGGCCACCGAGGCCGCCTGGCGCCATCTGGGCCGTACGCCACCGAATGGTACATTTGGTGCCGATACCCCTCCCGTGCCCGATCTGTTCTCGAGCGCGCCCGATCAGCCGTGATCCGAACGTGATCTGTGCCGCATTCGGCGTTCCCAGGTGCAGGGATTAGACTCGCCGCGGTCTGTACAGGATGTGAGAATCCGCTTCCGCTCCGGCGTTCGCGCTCGGTGTGGGGGCCAATGGGAAGGTCAACATCGTGCTTTACGCACAAGCGGCAGGCGGGTCCGGCAGTCTGATGCCGATCCTGATGATCGTTCTGCTCTTCGGCGTCATGTACTTCATGATGATCCGTCCGCAGCAGCGGCGCCGTAAGGAAGCCCAGTCCATGCAGTCCGGGCTCTCCGCCGGCGACGAGGTGGTCACCATCGGCGGTCTCTACGGCACGGTCACCGGAGTCGACGACGAGACGGTCCTGCTCGAGGTCGCCCCCGGCGTGCAGACCCGGTACGCCCGGCCGGCCATCGCCCGGGTGGTCACCCGGGCCGAGCTTCCGGCGACGCCGGTCACCGAGGACGCGGACACGGTCAAGGAGTGAGCCGCCCCTCGTCCGGGCGGCTGGGGCCGCCCAGGGCGGGGCCAGCGGATCACGACGTGATAACTGGATAGTCGGGTCGACGCCGGGCGTCGGCACGGCTCCGGACCGGTCGGCGCCCCGCGCCGTCCGCCGGAGCGCGGTGCCGCCTGCCCTGTAGGCGGCCCGGGTGGACCCGTCGGCCGGTGACCCCGGCCGACCCCGTCGCCGCCGTGCGGCGGCGCGACCGTTACAGGGAGACAGGACAGCCGTGGCACCACCTCAGGGACAGATGCGCCCCGGCCGGCAGTTGGCCGTGCTGGCGGGCATCTTCGTGGTCCTCTATCTTCTGGTGTTCTTCGCGGGAGGCGCCAAGGGCAGCGTCATGGACCGGCTCGAGCCTCGGCTCGGCCTGGACCTGGTCGGCGGTACCCGGCTGACACTCGAGGCCAAGAACAGCGTCGACGGCCGAGCGCCGACGGCCGAGAACCTCGAGGAGGCCCGCCAGATCATCGAGAACCGGGTCAACGCGTTCGGCGTGGCCGAGGCCGAGGTGGTCACCGAGGGCAACCGGAACATCGTGATCTCCCTGCCCGGCGAGAACCGCGACCTGACCGACGTGGGCACCCCCGCCGAGCTGCGCTTCCGCAAGGTGCTCAAGGCGGCCGACGGCAGCGGTGTGGTGACGGCCCCGGTGCCGGCGCCGACCCCGTCCGGCAGCGCCAGCCCGAACCCGTCGGGGAGCGCGTCGCCGTCGGGCAGCGCGTCCCCCTCGACGAGCGCCTCGCCGAAGGTGACCGCCTCGTCCTCCGGCGGCCAGGGCGGCATGGCGCCCACGCCGAGCACCAGCGCGAGCCCCACCCCGTCGACGTCGGCCTCCCCGACCGCCTCGCCCTCGGCGAGCGCCACCGAGGAGCCGGTCCCGGCGAGCGTCGAGGAGCAGCGCAAGGCGGTCGAGCAGAAGGTCGGCGCCGCCGCCTGGGCGGCCGCCAGCGGCCTGCAGGCCCCGGCGGACCTCAGCACCGACCCGTCGCTGGCCGACAAGCTCAAGCCGTTCAGCACGCTGAGCCCGCAGGAGATCGCCGTCCTGCCGGCGCAGACGCAGTTCAACGTGCCGACGATCAGCTGCGAGCAGCTCGACAAGCGTCCGCCGGGCTCGATCACCGACCCGAAGCAGCAGACCGTGGCCTGCGAGGGTGGCGCCGCGAAGTACCTGCTCGACCAGGCCAAGGTGCTCGGCACCGACGTCGAGGACGCCAGCGCCGTCATGGACCAGACCAACGCCTGGGTGGTGAGCCTCAACTTCACCGGCGGCGGCCAGGACAAGTGGACCGGCCTGACCCGCGAGGCGTTCAACAACGACGGAAACGCCTGTGACGCGTCCGCCCTCGGGCAGGACGGCAAGTGCCGGGTCGCCGTGGTGCTGGACAACGAGATCGTCTCCTCGCCGGAGATCCAGGGCGTCCTCACCGGCGACTCGCAGATCACCGGCAGCTTCACCCAGCAGGACGCCAGCACGCTGGCCGGTCAGCTCCGCTACGGCGCGCTGCCCGCGACCTTCGAGCAGCAGGAGCAGCAGAACGTCTCCGCCACCCTGGGCGCCAGCCACCTGCGGGCCGGTCTGCTCGCGGCCGGCATCGGCATGCTGCTGGTCATCATCTACGCGTTCTTCTACTACCGCCTGCTCGGCTCGGTCATCTTCCTGAGCCTGCTCCTCTCCGCGCTGCTGGTCTTCGGCGCGTTGATCGTGCTCGGGCGGACGATCGGCTTCACCGTGACGCTCGCCGGTATCGCCGGCTTCATCGTCTCGCTAGGTGTCGCCGCGGACTCGTTCGTCATCTACTTCGAACGATTGAAGGACGAGATCCGAGAGGGGCGCAGCCCGCGTAGCGCGGTGCCGCGCGCCTGGGCCCGAGCCCGCCGGACGATCATCTCGGCCAACGCCATCTCGATCCTCGCGGCGGTCGTGCTCTACATCGTGTCGGTCGGCACGGTGAAGGGCTTCGCCTTCGCGCTCGGCCTGGCCACGGTGCTCGACCTGGTGGTCGTGTTCCTCTTCCGGCACCCGATCATGACGATGTTCGCGCGGACGCAGGCATTCCTGTCGCCGCGGGTCAGCGGTCTGGGCCGCGTCCTGCGGACCGCCGAGACCGAGGGCAACACCACCCGCCCGTCCCGTGTGAAGGAGGCCTGACATGGCCCACAGCGGTCTGGCCACCCGCCTCTACCGGGGCGAGGCCGGTCTCGACATCATCGGCAAGCGCAAGCTCTGGTTCTCCATCGCCGGGCTGCTGGTGCTCGCCGCGGTGCTGAGCTTCTTCGTCCGGGGCTTCACCCTCGGTATCGAGTTCGAGGGCGGCAACTCCTTCCAGGTGCCGGCGAGCGTCGGCACGCTGACCCAGACCGAGGACCGGGTCAACGGGATCCTCGGCAACGAGGCCAGCGGCGCCGAGGTCGAGTCGGCCCAGACCGTCGGCGGCGCGGGCGGCGAGTTCTACGAGTTCCGCACCGCGGTGCTGAGCTCCGACGAGGCCAACGCCGCCAAGGTCGCGATGGCGCAGGAGTTCAACCTCAACGAGGACCAGATCAGCGCGAACCAGGTCAGCGCGGCCTGGGGCGGCCAGTACACCGAGCGCGCCATGCTCGGTCTGGTCATCTTCATCGCGCTGGTGATGCTCTACCTGATCATCCGGTTCGAGTGGCGGATGGCGGTCGGCGCGGTCTCCTCGCTGCTGCTCAACCTCGTCCTCACCGCCGGCGTCTACTCGGTGGTCGGGTTCGAGGTCACGCCGTCGACGATCATCGGGTTCCTCACCATCCTGGGCTTCGCGCTCTACGACGTCGTCGTGGTCTTCGACAAGGTCCAGGAGAACACCCGAGGCATCACGGCGAACAACAACCAGACGTACGGCGAGGCGGCGAACCTCGCGATCAACCAGACCCTGATGCGGTCGATCAACACCGGTCTGGTCGCGCTGCTGCCCGTCGGTGGTCTGCTCTTCATCGGTGTTCCGCTCGGCGCGGTCACCCTGAAGGACCTCGGCCTGGTGCTCTTCGTCGGTATGTTCATCGCGGTCTACTCGTCGATCTTCTTCGCCACCCCGGTGCTGAGCACGCTGAAGGACTTCGAGCCGCGGATCCAGGCGCACAACAAGCGCGTCCTGGCCCGGCGCGGCGCGATCGCCCGCGGCGAGCTGAGCCCGAAGGGCGCTCCGCGTCCGGCGGGTCGCGGCGAGTCCACCGAGGCGGAGGACGCGGCGCTGGCCGGCGCCGCCCCGAAGGTGGGTGCGCGTCCGGCGGGCAAGCGGCCGACCGGCGCCCGGAGCGGGCGGCCGACCGGCGGCGGCGGAAACCGGCCGGGCGGCGCGAAGCGGCGCTGACCGGCGTGCCGGGGCCGACCCGGTAGGAAACGACCTGACGGCGTCCTGCATGCTGTGCGAGCAGCAAGCAGGACGCCGTCGTCGTCGGAAGGGATACGGGACCTGTCGTGACGGAGACCCACCACATCGAGGCGCGCGGGGACAGCGGCGCGGACGTCGCCCGCCTGGTGGCCAGCCGGGTGCTGGACGTGCCGGACTTCCCCAAGCCCGGAATCGTCTTCAAGGACCTGATGCCGCTCTTCGCCGACGGTCCGGTGTTCCGTCAGGTGATCGACGGGATCGTGGCCCACCACGGGCGGGGCTCGTTCGACGCCGTGGTCGGCATCGAGGCGCGCGGGTTCGTGGTGGCGGCGGCGATCGCGTACGCGACCGGGGTCGGTGTGGTGCCGGTACGCAAGGCCGGCAAGCTGCCCCGAGCCGCCTACTCGGCCTCGTACGCGCTGGAGTACGGCGAGGCGACCCTCGAGGTGCACCAGGACGCGTTCACGGCCGGGCACCGGGTGCTCGTGGTCGACGACGTGCTCGCCACGGGCGGCACCGCGGCGGCGACCCTCGACCTGGTGGAGCGGGCCGGCGGCACGGTCGCCGGCTTCACCGTGCTGCTGGAGCTCGCCGCATTGGGTGGACGGCGGCGGCTCGCCCCGCGTCCGGTCCATGCCCTGCTGACCGTTTGACGGCTCCAGCCGCCGGTGTGACGCGGCGCGGCCGGCCCGACGGGAGCGGCACGACACCGTCTGTGCGAGTAGCATTGCCCTTTGCTGACGCCGACGGTGATCCGTCCGGCGGTACGCGACCAGGCCGGCCGTACGGTCGGCGTGATCCCGGCGAGCGGTGAGGAGGCCGGTGTCCCACGATGTCGTCCCTCCGATGGAGGGCACGGTGCACCCGACAGGCGACGCGGACGGCTCGGTTGCCGACCGCAACGGTGACGCGACGGCCCGGGTGACGAGTTCCGACACCGGCGTGGCCGGCCCCGACGAGGGGCACGGCCCGGGTGCGGTCCGTCCCGATCTCCTGAGCGCCGCCCGCGGCGACGGGGAGCCGGTGCCGAGCGCCGGGTTCGCGCTGGCCAGCGCGCCCACCGGGCGTCGGGTGCGGGCGCGGTTGGCCCGGTTCAACGCGCCCTGGCAGACCTCCCAGGTCAGCGAGGTGCTCGAGCCGCTCATCGCGATGCATCGGGAGAACCACCCGAAGGCCGACGCGCGGCTGCTCCAGCGCGCCTTCGACACCGCGGCGCGCTGGCACTCCGGGCAGTACCGCAAGTCCGGCGACCCGTACATCACCCACCCGCTGGCGGTCTCCACCATCCTGGCCAACCTCGGGATGGACACGACCACGCTGGTCGCCGCGCTGCTGCACGACACGATCGAGGACACCGAGTACACGCTCGACCAGATGCGCGCCGACTTCGGCGGCGAGGTCGCGCTGCTCGTCGACGGCGTCACCAAGCTCGACAAGGTCAAGTTGGGTGACGCGGCGAAGGCCGAGACCATCCGCAAGATGGTCGTGGCGATGGCCAAGGACCCGCGCGTCCTGGTGATCAAGCTGGCCGACCGGCTGCACAACATGCGGACCCTGACCTTCCTGCCCCGCCCGAAGCAGGAGCAGAAGGCGAAGGAGACGCTGGAGATCCTCGCCCCGCTGGCCCACCGGCTGGGTATGAACACGATCAAGTGGGAGCTGGAGGATCTGGCCTTCGGCACGCTCTTCCCGAAGCGGTTCGAGGAGATCAACCGGCTGATCGGGGAGCACCAGCCGCAGCGGGAGGCGCTGCTGCGCCAGGTCACCCAGAAGGTCTCCACCGACCTCAAGGCCGCCAAGATCAAGGCGGAGACCACCGGCCGGCCGAAGCACCTCTACTCGATCTACCAGAAGATGATCGTGCGGGGTCGCGACTTCAACGACATCTACGACCTGGTCGGCGTGCGGATCCTGGTCGACACGGTGCGCGACTGCTACGCGGCGTTGGGCGTCATCCACGCGAACTGGCAGCCGGTGCCGGGCCGGTTCAAGGACTACATCGCCATGCCCAAGTTCAACATGTACCAGTCGTTGCACACGACGGTCATCGGGCCCACCGGCAAGCCGGTGGAGATGCAGATCCGCACCTACGCGATGCACCGCACGGCCGAGTTCGGTATCGCCGCGCACTGGAAGTACAAGGAGCACAAGGGCGTCCCGGTGGTCGGCCCGCCGGCGCACATCGACGAGATGACCTGGCTGCGTCAGCTGCTGGACTGGCAGCGGGAGGCGGCCGACCCGAGCGAGTTCCTCGACGCGCTGCGCTTCGACCTGTCCAGCCAGGAGGTGTACGTCTTCACCCCGAAGGGTGACGTCATCCCGCTGCCGACGGGGTCGACGCCGGTGGACTTCGCGTACGCGGTGCACACCGAGGTCGGGCACAAGTGCATCGGGGCGCGGGTCAACGGCAAGCTGGTGCCGCTGGAGTCGACGCTCTCCAACGGCGACGTCATCGAGATCTTCACCTCGAAGTCCGACACCGCCGGCCCGACGCAGGACTGGCTCGGCTTCGTCAAGAGCCCGCGGGCCCGTACGAAGATCCGCCAGTACTTCAACAAGGAGCGGCGCGAGGAGGCGATCGAGGCCGGCAAGGACGCGATCGTCAAGGCGATGCGTAAGCAGGGCATGCCGTTGCAGCGGATGCTGACCTCGGACGCGTTGATGGGGATCGCCCGGGACCTGCACCTGGCCGACGTCGCCTCGCTCTACGCCGCGGTCGGTGACAGTCAGGTCAGCGCCCAGTCCGTCGTGCAGAAGCTGATGGCCTCGTACGGCGGCGAGGAGGGCGCGGCGGAGGACATCGCCGAGACCGCCGTCGCGACCCGCCCGCCGCGCAGCCGCGCGAGCAGCCACGACCCGGGCGTGGTCGTCCGGGGCGTCAGCGACGTCTGGATCAAGCTGGCCCGGTGCTGCACCCCGGTGCCGCCGGACGCGGTCTTCGGTTTCGTCACCCGCTCCGGCGGGGTGAGCGTGCACCGGGACGACTGCGCGAACGCCGAGGACCTGAAGGCCCAGAGCGAGCGGGTGGTCGAGGTCAGCTGGAAGCTCACCTCCGCCTCGACGTTCCTGGTGGCCATCCAGGTCGAGGCGCTGGACCGGCACAAGCTGCTCGCCGACGTCACCCGGGTCCTCTCCGACGAGCGGGTCAACATCCTCTCCGCCACCGTCACCACCACCCGGGATCGGGTGGCGGTCAGCCGGTTCAGCTTCGAGATGGCGGACCCGAAGCACCTCGGCCACCTGCTGGCCACGGTTCGCAAGGTCGACGGCGTCTTCGACGCCTACCGGGTCACCTCCGGCGCCTGACCCGGCCCCGTCCTGGGCCCGTGAGTGCGTCCGGCCCAGTGCTGGGTCGGTGGGCCGGCCTTCGGGCGCCTTGATCGACTCGACCTCAAGGAAGTCGGGGTGTCCGCGTGTCAGGACACCCCGATTTCATGGAACCCGAGTCGATCAAGGCGCCCGCCGCCTGCCGCGGCCGCCCGTCCGGCCCGGCTGCCCGTCCGTGTCCGGGCGGGGCAGGAGACGAAAGCGCCCGCCGGGGAAACCGGCGGGCGCTTCGCGGTACGGGTACGGGTCAGCTCTGCGGGGCGCTCATCGTCAGCTTCTTGATGACGACCTCCTTCTTCGGGTGACCGCCACCGGCCTGCTGTGCGAAGGCACCGTCGTCGCCGGTCTTGGCCACGTCCTTGACGAGGTCCATCCCGCTGGTGATGGTGCCGAGCACGGTGTAGTCCGGGTCCAGCGGCGAGTCGCCGAAGACGATGAAGAACTGGCTGCCCGTGCTGCCCGGCTGTTGCGATTTCGCCATCGCGATCACGCCCTCCGGGTACGGGGGCCGCTTGTCGGTCGGCAAATTCTCCTCGGCCATCCGGTAGCTCGGCCCGCCGGTGCCGTCGGTCTCCCGCCACCCGGTGCCGGTCGCGCTCGGGTCGCCGCACTGGAGCACCTGGATGCCCTCGGTGACGAGCCGGTGGCACTTGGTGTTGTCGAAGAAGTTCTTCTCCGCCAGGTGGGTGAAGCTGCCCGCGGTGCACGGCACCAGGGACCGGTCGACCTTGGCGGTGATCGGGCCCAGGTTCGTGTCGAGGGTCAACGTCTGGACGCCGACGTTCGACTGCTGGTTGGACGGCACCCCGACGTCCTTGATCTCCTTGGTCCGCTGGTCGGCGGGGATCTCGACGTAGGGACACTGGACGAGGTCCTGTGCCGCCGTGTCGGTGCCGGCGGCGTCGTCGTCCCCGCCCAGGCTGGTGGCGAGCCAGACGGTGCCGGCCACCACCAGCAGCAGGGCGAGACTCGCCCCCACGATCGCCTGGGTCTGCCGGCGCCTGCGGGCCCGGGCCCCGCGCTCGGCCATCTCCTTCTCGAGCCGGGCGCGTGCCGCCGCGCGCTGCCGCTCTCTGGTGGACGTCACGCCTGATCCTCCTGGACTGTCTGTCGGGGCGCGGTGGGGTGCCGTTGCGAGGTCTGGGGTCGCTCAGCCGGCGTTCGGGCTGGGCGGGGCGACCGAACCGGACGGCGTCGCCACCGGCGCGCCGGTCGCCGGCTCGCCGACGGTGAGGCTCTGGATCACCACGTCGGTCTGGGGCTTGACCTTGGCCCCGGCCCCATTGTCCACGGTCGGGAGCTTGCCGATCTTCTCCAGGACGTCCAGGCCGCCGGTGACCTTGCCAATGATCGGGTAGGTCGCCTCGTCGGGGGCGTAGTCCTTGAAGAAGAGCAGGAACTGGCTGCCGTTGGAGCCCGGCGGGTTGGCGATCATCGCGACCGTGCCCTTCGGGTACGCCGGCGGTCGCTTCTCGGTCGGGCTGGCCGACGGGCTCGGCTCCGGCACGTCCGGCACGTTCTCGTTGTAGAACGAGTAGGTGGGGCCGCCCAGGCCGGTGCCGCTCGGGTCACCGCAGCGCAGCGCGCCCTCGGCCATGATCTCGTGGCACTTGGTGTTGTCGAAGAACGACCGGCTCGACAGGTGGGCGATGCTCGCCGCGGCGCACGGGGCCGAGGCCAGGTCGAGTTCGGCGGTGATCGGCGCACCCTGGTTGGTGGTGACCGTCATCGCCCGGGTGCCGTCGGTGGGCAGGCCGGTGGTCTCCGGGGTGCCGACGTCCTTGAGGCTGGCGTTGGCGGTGCCGTCCTGAGGCGTCCAGAGGCAGACCTCTTCGGCGGCGGTGTTCTCCTTCGGCTCGGAGTCGAAGGCTCCGAGCGCCCAGGCCGAACCGACCACGATCAGCGCGAGCACCACGGCGGCGCCCACACCGGCCTGGATCTGTCGCCGTCGCTTGACCCGCGCCGCCCGGCGGACCATCTGGCGATCGAGCTTGGCCCGTGCCAGTTTGCGCTGCCGGTCCCTGCTGGAAGCCACCCGTGCTCCCCTTCCTCTACCCTGGTCGTCGCCGGCGCCGTGGACGTTGCACGCCCGTGTGGGGCAGTGCGCCACGCCACACGCTCGCCAGAGTGTACGGCTACGAGCTGTGTGTGTGGTGTACGAGGTCCTTGCTGTGCTTATCGGAGCGCGTCACTGTGTCTGGCGGGACCGGCGGGGCGGATGGTCCGGCGAATATGCCGCGCGGCGCCGGTTAGGCTGATCAGGGACGGACCTCATGTCGACGGAAGGGGAGCGGACGTGCTCGTGGCCGGCTTTCCCGCCGACGCCTTCGGCACCAACTGCTACGTGGTGGCCACGGCGCCGGGGGAGCAGTGCGTGGTCGTCGACCCCGGCATCGGCGTACTCGACCGGCTCGACGCCGTGCTCGCCGAGCACCGCCTGCACCCGGCCGCCGTGCTGCTCACCCACGGCCACCTCGACCACACCTTCTCGGTGGCGCCGGTCTGCGGGGCGCGGGGCATCACCGCCTACGTCCATCCGAGCGACCGGGAGCTGCTCGCCGATCCGGCCAAGGGTCTCTCCCCTGATCTCGCCGCGCTCTTCGGCGGTCGGTTGACCTACTCCGAGCCGGAGGACGTCGCCGAGCTGACCGACGGCGCCACCCTGACGCTGGCCGGCGTGGAGATCACTGTCGACCACGCACCGGGCCATACCGGCGGGTCGGTGCTGTTCCGGATGCCCGGCGCCGGCTCGCGCTGGGAGGCGGAGGAGATCTGCCTCTCCGGCGACGTGCTCTTCGCGGGCTCGATCGGTCGCACCGACCTGCCGGGCGGCAGCATGCCGGCGATGCTCACCAGCCTGCGGGACAAGATCCTCCCGCTGGCCGACGAGACCGTCGTCCTGCCCGGCCACGGCCCCACCACCACGATCGGCCGCGAGCGCGCGACCAACCCGTACCTCATCGAGGCGGCGGGGTCCGGCGACGCGCGCCCGGCCGTACCCACCCGAGGCCTCTGATCCGCCCCCGCGCCCGGCGCGGGCACCGACCGACCGCGCGGCGCGCGGAAGTCAAGGAGTACGTCATGAGCAAGCCCACGCCCATCTCCGGCTTCCCGGAGTGGTCGCCGTCGCAGCGGATGATCGAGCAGTACGTGCTCGACCGGATCCGCGCCACGTTCGAGCTGTACGGCTTCGCCCCGCTGGAGACCCGTGCCGTCGAGCCGCTCGACCAGCTGTTGCGCAAGGGGGAGACCTCCAAGGAGGTCTACGTGATCCGGCGGCTGCACGACGACGAGGCGGGCCCGGCCGGCGACGACGCGCTCGGCCTGCACTTCGATCTGACCGTGCCGTTCGCCCGGTACGTGCTGGAGAACGCCGGCAAGCTGCAGTTCCCGTTCCGGCGCTACCAGATCCAGAAGGTGTGGCGGGGGGAGCGGCCGCAGGAGGGGCGCTACCGCGAGTTCGTCCAGGCCGACATCGACATCGTCGACCGGGACACCCTCGCTCCGCACCACGAGGCGGAGATGCCGCTGGTGATCGGGGACGCCCTGCGGTCGCTGCCGATCCCCGAGGTCCGGATCCAGGTCAACAACCGCAAGATCTGCGAGGGCTTCTACCGGGGTATCGGGTTGACCGATCCGGAGGCGGCGCTGCGCGCGGTCGACAAGCTCGACAAGATCGGCCCGGCGAAGGTCGCGGAGCTGCTGGCCCAGACCGCCGGGGCGAGCGAGGCGCAGGCGAAGGCGTGCCTGGCGCTGGCCGAGATCTCCGCCCCGGACGCGTCCTTCGCCGACGCGGTGCGCGCCCTCGGGGTCACTGACCCGCTGCTGGACGAGGGAATCGAGGAGCTGGTCCGGGTGGTGGAGACCGCGGCCGAGCACTCGCCGGGGCTCTGCGTGGCCGACCTGCGCATCGCCCGGGGCCTCGACTACTACACCGGGACGGTCTACGAGACCCAGCTGCGCGGCTACGAGCGGTACGGCTCGATCTGCTCCGGCGGCCGGTACGACAACCTGGCCAGCTCCGGGGCGGTCCGCTTCCCCGGCGTGGGCATCTCGATCGGGGTCACCCGGCTGCTCGGCCTGCTCTTCGGCACCGACGCGCTGGAGATCTCGCGGGACGTGCCGACCGCCGTCCTGGTCGCGGTGACCAACGAGGAGCAGCGGGCGACCAGCAACCGGGTCGCCGAGGCGCTGCGTCGGCGGGGGATCCCGACCGAGGTGTCGCCGAGCGCCGCGAAGTTCGGCAAGCAGATCCGGTACGCCGAGCGGCGGCGGATCCCGTACGTCTGGTTCCCGGGCACGGACGGCGCCGGCGACGAGGTGAAGGACATCCGCTCGGGCGACCAGGTGGCGGCGACGGCCGAGGCCTGGACGCCGCCGGCGGTCGACCTGAAGCCGCTGGTGAGCTGACCGGCAAAGCGGTGATGGCCGCGTGCGGGCCGCTCGTGGGCCCGGACGCGGCCGTGGTCCGCAGCTGGCCGGGCTGCCTGGCCGCCGTGATCGCGGGCTCGGTCCGCGCTGCCGCGCCCGGCCCGGCCCGGTCCTGCCCGGCCCGGTCCTGCCCGGCCCGGTCCTGCCCGGCCAGATCGCCGTGCCCGGCTCAGGGCGCGGGGGTGACCGGGAAGATCAGGCAGGTGCTCGTGGCGTGGGCGATCAGGCGCGAGTCGGCGTCGGTGATCCGCGCCTCGGCGAGCGCCGTACGCCGGCCGCGCTGCAGCACGGTGCCCACGCAGACGAGGGTGCCGGAGTCGACGGTGGCCGGGCGGAGGAACTTCACGTTGAGATCCAGCGAGGTGTAGGCGACGCCGGCCGGCAGGGTGCTGTGCACGGCACATCCGGCGGCCGTGTCCAGCAGGGTGGAGAGGATTCCGCCGTGGATGCTGCCGAGCGGGTTGTAGTGGAACTCCTGGGGCACCATCTCGACGGTGACGAGTCCCTCGTCGACGGTCATCCGGGACATGTCGAGCAGCCGGCTCACCGGCGGCGGGGGCAGCTCGCCGGAGAACGTCGCGCGGAGCGTCTCGAGACCACTGCGGCGGCCGAGCTCGGCGGCGTTCACCGCCGGGTCGGACCAGGAGAAGGTGCGGCTGCGCGTCGAGTCCTGCGTCTGCGTCATGGACTCAGGGTGGCAGCGCCTTGCTGAGTCTGTCAACGAGACCTAGCCTGGCGTCATGAGACCCGCGGCGCTCGACTGGTCGGTGGAGAACTGCACCATCGGCCGGGCGATGGAGATCCTCGGCGAGAAGTGGACCCTGGTGGTGCTCCGCGAGGTGTTCAGCGGCATCCGCCGCTTCGACGACATGCGGGTACGCACCCAGATCCCGCGCCAGGTCCTCACCAACCGCCTGGCGGTCCTGGTCGAACGGGGGGTCCTGCGCCGGGAGCCGTACCGGGAGCCGGGCAGCCGGGTGCGACACGAGTACCGGCTCACCGAGATGGGCCTGGACCTCTGGCCGGTGCTCGTCGCGGTGCTCGGCTGGGGAGACCGCTACCTCGCCGACCCGGACGGCGCGCCGCTGAGCGTCGGGCACCGGGACTGCGGCGGCGAAGTCCGCGTCGAGCTGCGCTGCGACCAGGGGCATCTGGTGGATCAGCCCCGCGACGTGATCCCCCGCCCCGGCCCCGCCGCCCGCCCCCAATCCACCTGACCCACCCCCACCCCACCCGGTCCCGGGCCCCTCACGCCCGGTCCCGCTGCGTTGATCATGAAGTTAGCGGCGACAAATCGGGCAGATTGCGCCGCTAACTTCATGATCAACGGGTGGGGTGGGGTGGGGTGGGCTACCAGTTGAAGCCGGCGGGGTAGGAGATGGTGGCCAGCACCTGCTGGCCGCTGGCGTTCGGGTGGAAGTAGTCCCAGCCGGAGAGCTGGTTCAGCGTGAACGGGTAGCCGAACACGGCGTTCCCGTCGAAGTCGCAGTTCGGGCCGTACGCCGCGCAGGCCTGGGCGAGCTGCGTGTTGTAGTCGACGACCCGCTGGCGTACGCGGTTGCGCCGGTCGACGTCCGCCTGGGCGGTGGAGGTCGGGTTGGCCAGCAGCGACTGGCAGATGCCGAAGAGCGACCAGGCCGTACGGGCGCTGCCGCTGCCCTTGCCGACCGACCAGAGCCGGTGCACGTCCGGGATGCTGATCACGAATACCCGGGCGTCGGGCAGCCCGGTGCGGAGGCGGTTCAGCGCCGAGTCGATGTTGGCTCGGAACGTGCTCACCGGGGTCATGCTCGACTCCGAGCCGGTGCACGCGTCGTTGGCGCCGATCAACATGGTGACGTAGTCGACGCCCTGGCCGACCGCGGTGCCGGCCTGTCCGTACATGTCGGCGGACTTCGCGCCGGTGCGGGCGTCGTTGTGGTTGTGGCCGTTGATGGCCGGGTCGACCGCCCGCACGCGCAGGTAGTGGCTGTTGACGGCGGAGTTGTCGCCGGTGCTGAACGACCGTGAGGTGCAGTCGACGTACCACCCGCAGGCGTTGAACCCACGGGTGATCGAGTCGCCGAGGCTCGCCATCGAGCCCGGCGGCGGACCGGGATCGGCGACCGCCGGGGCGGCGGGAAGCAGGGTGAGGGCGGTGAGCGCGGCGAGTGGGGCGAGTAGGCGCCGGAAGGGGGACATGGGGGCCTCCGGATCGCGGTAGCCGACGGGTATCGGTGCGCTGACCAGATCGTATAGATGTCCATCTGTGTCCACAATGCTGCCGGTCGGCGGCCGCCCGGGTCCGCGGAGATGGGCGGAGAGCGCTCTTGTTAAGGATCTTAAGCATGTGAATACTTCATTGCGTTCGGCCGGTTCCCCCAGTTCGGCCGGACCCTTCCGGGCCCCGCCGCCCCCGGCGAGGGCCGTCGCCCCCTCTTTGGAGGTTGTTAATGCGACCCACGAGGTCCACACTCCGCCACGCCGCCACCATTGCCGTGGCCGGAACCCTGGTCGTCGGCTCGCTCATCGGCGCACCGGCCCAGGCAGCCCCCGCCGCCTCCCCCGACGCCGCCACCACCCTCTCCGAGCGGCTCGGCGCCCGCTCCGCCGGCGCGTACGCCGACGCCAGCGGCAAGATGGTCGTCACCGTGACCGACGAGGCCGCCGCCCGCGAGGTCCGCTCCGCCGGCGCGACCCCGAAGTTCGTCGAGCGCGGCGCGGCCGAGCTGGCCCGGGTCACCTCCGACCTGGAGCGCAGTGTGAGCATCCCGGGCACCGCCTGGTGGAACGACCCGGTGAGCAACCAGGTCGTCGTCTCTGTCGACCCCACCGTGACCGGCGCCAAGCTGGACCGGGTCAAGGCCGCCGTGGCGCGGGCCAACGGCGCGCTGCGGATCGAGTCCGAGGCCGGCGTGCTGAGCACCCGCATCTCCGGTGGCCAGGCCATCTACGCCGGTGGCGGTGGCCGCTGCTCGCTGGGCTTCAACGTCCGTAGCGGCAGCACCTACTACTTCCTCACCGCGGGACACTGCACCAACATCTCCGCGAGCTGGTACTCGAACTCCAGCCAGACCAGCCTGCTCGGCACCCGCGCCGGGACCAGCTTCCCGGGCAACGACTACGGCATCGTCCGGCACAACAACTCGGCGAACGCGACCGGCAACGTCTACCTCTACAACGGCAGCTACCGGGACGTCACCGGCGCGGGCAACGCCTCCGTCGGCCAGTCCGTGCAGCGCTCCGGCAGCACCACTGGCCTGCGCAGCGGCTCCGTGACCGCGCTCAACGCCACCGTCAACTACCCGGAGGGCACCGTCCGCGGCCTGATCCGCACCACGGTCTGCGCCGAGCCGGGCGACAGCGGCGGCTCGCTCTTCAGCGGCAGCACCGCGCTGGGCCTGACCTCCGGCGGCAGCGGTAACTGCCGCACCGGCGGCACCACCTACTTCCAGCCGGTCACCGAGGCGCTGAGCGTCTACGGCGTCAGCATCATCTGACCGTCATCTCGCCAGCGGGCCGCCGGAGTCGTCCGGCGGCCCGCGTCGCGTCTCCGGCCCGCGGCCCGAGCGGCGCTGCGCGGCGCACGGCACGCGGCCCGAGCGGCGCTGCGCGGCGCACGGCGCCCGGCCCGAGCGGCGGTGCGCGGCGCACGGCGCGCGGCCCGAGCGGCGGTGCGCGGCGCACGGCGCGCGGCCCGAGCGGCGGTGTCGGGCGCGCGGCCCGAGCAGCGGGCCGGAGTGCTCTCAGCGGGCGCTGGACCTGGCGGCGAGCTGCGCCCGCCGGGCGGAGAGCACCGCCAGCAACGGCCAGAGCGCGACGGCCAGCGCGGTCACCCGCTCGGCCAGCCCGGTCCGGGAGCCGACGTTCACCTCCAGCGCGAACCAGCCGACGAGGCCCAGCAGCAGCGCGGTGACGCTCAGCCCGACCGCCCGGCGGAACGCCCAGGGCGGCTCGGGGGGAGCCAGGTGTCCGACGACCGGCCCGCGCGGCAGCCACAGCGCCGTACCGGCCGGCCAGAGTGCCAGCGCGAGGACCGCCACGGTCGCCACGGTGCCGTGACCGAGGGAACCGCCGACCGACGGCCGGGGGAAGGCGATCAGCGCGATGGTGGCCACCCCGCCGAGGGCGAGCAGGAAGCGGCTGGGCAGGCCGGCCGAGTGCAGCGCCGCGGCGATCGCCAGATAGCAGCAGCCGAAGAGCAGCAGCGCGCCAGTCATGATCCAGGGATCGGTGGCGTCCGGCCCGGCCAGCTCGCTGATGGTGTCCCGGACCGGGTCGTACCCCGCGGGCTGCCGCGCGCCCGCCACCGTCCAGCCCGTCGCGAGCAGCACGGGCGCCGCCGCCGCGGTGGCGACGGCCCACGTGGGTACGGCCCGCATCCGGCCACGGTAATCGGCCCGGCGCTCCGTCGGCTCGGGTTCGCCGGTTCGCCCCCCGATGGCTCGTACTGTCGTTGCGTCCCGCTGTCCCACCAGCTCGGTGACATCGCGAAAAGCAGCCGGGGACCGGGCCGCCGCCTGCGCTCAGGCCGCCGTCATCATGGCGTCGGAGAGCACCACCAGCGTGGTGGGGAGTTCACAGTCGATGCGCAGGGTGACCTCGTCGGCGCCCTCCACACTCGCCGACAGGGTATTCGTCGAGTCCTGCCGGGCCTCCGAGCCCCCGCGCGTTATCCGGTTGACCGTGCCGTCGTCCTGTTTCTGGGCGACGATGACAGAGACGTACACCTTTGCCATCGGGTCCTCGGGGGAGTACGGCCTGATCGTGGCGGTCAAGTTCAGATAGCGCTGGTGCAGCGCGTATGTCACCTCGTGGTGCGGGTCTCGGGGAGTGTTCTCCGGACAGGTCACGACGATGGAACGTTCGTATCCGGGCCGTCCGGCCAGCGCGCGGGGAAGGGCGACCAGGTTGCTCGCGCCGCCCTGTGCCGGCAGGCCGGCAAGTTGCGTGCCCGCCGTTCGGGTGGGCGGCACGGTGCCGCTCGACGCTCCGTTCTCCGGGCCGGTGCTGCCGGTCGGCGTGCTCAAGTGGGCGGTCGGGCTTGCCGCAACCGCATCGGGCGAACTTTCCCAGCCGAAGTAATCCCGGAGCAAGCTGCCGCCGCCGATCAGGAGGCCGATGACGGTCGCCGCAGCTGTCAGGAGAATTCCCCAGCGCGGGCGGCCCGTGCCCGGAGCCGGGTCGGTGCCGGTGGGCTGTCCCTCGTCGACGGTTGCCACGTCTCTCCCCGCTCGTCGTCGGCCGGCGCATCGCGACGGTGTTTCTATCATCACGGGACGGCCAGTGGACGCAGCGGTGATCACTGTCGCCAATGTGATAGCGGCGAGTACGCGTTTGTGAGATAAAGGCGCGCCTGTCGGGCGAGATCAATAGCTACGTCTTCTCGGAGGTGTGCTCGTGAGCGAGCCGCGCGGATCGCACAACTTTGCCGGCCAATCGGTTCCGGGTTCGACCGAGCCCGCCGGGCCCCAACCACCTCGCGTGGCTCGTCCGGCCGGCCACCGGATAGCCCTGCTCGCGGTCGGCGTCGCGACGCTGGCGTTGCTCGTGGCGTTCGGTGCGTTCGGCTTCGCGTGGCGGGCCGTCGACCGAGCCGAGGACGCGAAGACGACCGCGCTCGGCCAACCGGCTCAGGATCCCACACCGTCGTCGGCGTCCGGCGGCGAGACGGCAACGCCTGAGGAGTCCGCCACCGTTGACGCACCCACCCCGGCCAACCCTCGGAGCCCTGGCGAGGCGCCGTTGCTCAACGAGCGGACCGTCTACCGGCCGAAGTACGACAAGCAGACGCTCATTCTGAAAACGAGGTGCGGCTACTCGATGTACGCCGACCTGGACGAGCCGCGGGCGCAGAACGAGGACACCGGCGCGGACCTGCGCCTTGTCATGGGGTGCGGGGGTGACCCGACGGTGTTCCGGCTCGGCGACGGAGTCGAGGGCAGCGACGCGGCCGAGTCCGGAATGGGCCCGCAGGACTGCGCGGACAAGATCCGCATCGCGCCCGTCGGGGAAGGAGCGCCGGTGCCGGTACGCAAAGGCGCCGCGCTCTGTATCACGACCGACTACGGCAGGGCTCGGGCGAGCGGGGACGAATGGCGGATGGTGCTGATCGAGGTGATGGGCGTGGCCAACGACGGGGCGACGACGGTCCAGGTGACCGCCTGGGACATCCCGGACGCCTGAGCCCGGGCGGGCCGGTGGCACACCAACATGCGGCGAATGATCTCCCACACCGGGTTGCCGGGTGGCGCGGAGCGCACTCCGACGAGCTGACAGAATGCGGGGGCAGCCCGATCAGTGACGAGGAGACGCAAGCCGTGATCCGTACCCACAACGCCGGAAGCCTGCGCGCCACGGACGCCGGCACCACGGTGACGCTCGCCGGCTGGGTGGCCCGCCGGCGCGACCACGGCGGTGTCATCTTCGTCGACCTGCGCGACGGCTCCGGCGTGGTCCAGGTGGTGTTCCGCGAGGAGGACGCGCACGCGCTGCGCAACGAGTTCTGCGTGAAGGTCACCGGCGAGGTGACCCGCCGCCCGGAGGGCAACGAGAACCCGGAGCTGCCCACCGGTGAGGTCGAGGTCACCGCCGTCGAGCTGGAGGTGCTCTCCGAGGCTGCGCCGCTGCCGCTGCCGGTGGACGACCAGGTCGAGGCGGGCGACGACATCCGGCTCAAGTACCGCTACCTGGACCTGCGGCGCGGTGGCCCGGCGAAGGCCATGCGGCTGCGCTCGCGGGCCAACCAGCTGGCCCGCAAGGTGCTGCACGAGCGGGACTTCCTGGAGATCGAGACTCCGACGCTGACCCGCTCGACGCCCGAGGGTGCCCGCGATTTCCTGGTGCCGGTCCGGCTGCAGCCGGGCAGCTGGTACGCGCTGCCGCAGTCGCCCCAGCTGTTCAAGCAGCTGCTCATGGTGGGCGGCATGGAGCGCTACTACCAGATCGCCCGCTGCTACCGGGACGAGGACTTCCGCGCCGACCGGCAGCCCGAGTTCACCCAGCTCGACATCGAGATGTCCTTCGTCACCGAGGACGACGTGATCGACCTCGGTGAGGCGATCGTCTCCGAGCTCTGGTCCGACCTCGCCGGCTACGAGATCTCCCGGCCCATCCCGCGGATCACCTGGCACGACGCGATGGCCCGCTACGGCTCCGACAAGCCGGACCTGCGCTACGGCGTCGAGCTGACCGAGCTGACCGACTACCTGCGCGGCACCGAGTTCCGCGTCTTCGCCGGGGCGATCGACGCCGGCGGCTACGTCGGCGCGGTGGTCATGCCGGGCGGCGCGAGCCAGACCCGCAAGGAGCTGGACGGCTGGCAGGACTGGGCGAAGGCGCGCGGCGCGCGTGGCCTCGCGTACGTGGTGCTCGACGCCGAGACCGGTGAGGCGCGCGGCCCGGTGGCGAAGAACCTCTCCGAGGCGCACCTGGCCGGGCTGGCCGACGCCGTCGGCGCGAAGCCGGGCGACGCGGTCTTCTTCGCCGCCAGCACCAACACCCGCGAGGCACAGGAGCTGCTCGGCGCGGCCCGGATCGAGATCGCCAAGCGGTCCGGGCTCATCGACGAGAGCGCCTGGGCGTTCTGCTGGGTGGTCGACGCGCCGATGTTCGAGAAGACGGAGGAGTGCGGCTGGACGGCCGTGCACCACCCGTTCACCTCGCCGAACGGCGAGTGGGTGGACCGCTTCGAGGAGGCGCCGGACCGGGCGCTGGCGTACGCGTACGACATCGTCTGCAACGGCAACGAGATCGGCGGCGGCTCGATCCGTATCCACCGGGGCGACGTGCAGCAGCGCGTCTTCGACCTGCTCGGCATCACCCCGGAGGAGGCGCAGGACAAGTTCGGCTTCCTGCTGGAGGCGTTCAAGTACGGCGCCCCGCCGCACGGCGGCATCGCCTTCGGCTGGGACCGGGTCTGCATGCTGCTCGCCGGCGCGGACTCCATCCGCGAGGTGATCGCCTTCCCGAAGACCCGGGGTGGCTTCGACCCGCTCACCGGCGCGCCGACGCCGATCACCGCGCAGCAGCGCACCGAGGCGGGCATCGACGCCAAGCCGAAGCCGCAGGCGGCGCCGCAGGTCGGCACCGCCGGCCCGGCCGCCCCCGTCGCCGACCCGACCTGATCCCCACGCTGGCGGAGCGGCTTGGCGATCAAGAGGTTTGCGTCATGATCGCGTGTCAGGATGACGCAAACCTCTTGATCACCTGGGTTGAGGAGGGCGTGGCGTGACGGTTCTGGTGGCGGGGGCGAGTGGGTTCCTGGGGGCGGAGGTCTGCCGGCAGGCGGTTGCCGCGGGTGAACGGGTGGTGGGGACGTACCACTCGGGCGTCGTCGAGATCGCCGGCGTCGAGGCGCACCGGCTCGACGTCACCGACCGGGCCGCGGTCCGGGACCTGGTCGCGCGGATCCGGCCCACGGTGGTCATCGGCACGCCCTACCGCTACGGGGACTGGGCGGTGACCGCCGACGGGGCGGCGCACATCGCGTACGCCGCCGCCGAGGTGGGTGCCCGGCTCGTGCACATCTCCAGCGACGCGCTGCACGCCGGCCGCTCCGAGCCGTACGGGGACGACGAGCCACCCACCCCGATCTTCGCGTACGGGGCCGCGAAGGCGGCGGCCGAGACCGCGGTACGGGTGATCGATCCGGCCGCGGCGCTGGTCCGGACGTCGCTGATCCTGGGGGAGCGGAGCAAGCAGATCCAGCTCTGCCGGGACGCGCTCGCCGGGCGGGCCGCCCTCTTCACCGACGAACTCCGCTGCCCGATCGACGTCGACGACCTCGCCGGCGCGGTGCTGGAACTGGCCGGCAGCGACTACGCCGGCACACTCAACGTGGCCGGGGCGGACGCCGTCAGCCGCGCCGAACTCGGCCTGCTGGTGGCCCGCCGGGAGGGCCTCGACCCGACCCTGTTGAAGACCACCACCGGCGTCGAGGTCGGCGTGGTGCGCCCCACCGAGGTACGCCTCGACTTCACCCGCGCCACCGCCCTGCTGCGTACGCGGCTGCGCGGCGTACGCGAACTCCTCGCCGTCTGACCCCCGCCGGACCGCGCGGCCGGTACTCCGCGCGGCGGCCCGTACTTCGCCCGACCCGCACTCCGTGCAATCGACCGCCCGGCGTGTGCACAAATCTTCTGCACAAGACTTGTGCACACATCTTATGCACAGATATTGTGCATGCATGTCCGACGCTCCCCGCACCGATCGGCCCGCGCCGCGCGAGGTACAGCTCGACGCCCGGCAGATCCGCGTCCTCGCCCACCCGCTGCGCATGCGCCTGCTCGGCACGCTGCGCGTCGACGGGCCGGCAACGGCGACCGCCCTGGCCGACAAGCTCGACACCAACACCGGAGCGACCAGCTACCACCTGCGGCAACTCGCCGACGTCGGGCTGGTCGCCGAGGACCCCGACCTCGGCACCGGCCGGCAACGGTGGTGGCGGGCCGTGCACGACATCAGCAACTTCGAGCCCACCGACTTCGACGACGACCCGGACGCCCGGGCGGCGGTGCGGTGGATCGAGGCCAACCACGTCCGGCTGATGGCCGAGCAGGCCGAGCGGTGGATGGCGGTCGCGGAGGAGCACCCGAAGGAGTGGCGGGACGCCGTCGGCATGAGCGACATGGTGCTGACGCTCCCGCCGGCCCGGCTGCGGGCCCTCAACGACGAGCTGTGGCAGGTCATCATGCGCTACCACGACGAGTCGGTGACCGACGCGCCGGACGCTCGGCAGGTGCAGGTCTACCTGGCCGCCTTCCCCTGGACGGAGGGTGCGCGATGAGCGCGTTGTCCGTACGCCAGGTGCGGTTCCGCTTCCTGCTGCTGCACGGGCTGCGCTGGCTGCCCACCGGTCTGACCATCCCGGTGATGATCCTGCTGATGCAGGAGCGTGGGCTCTCGCTCTCCCAGATCGGCCTGGTCACCGTTGCCCAGGGGGTGGTCGTACTGGTGCTGGAGCTGCCCACCGGCGGGCTCGCCGACGCCCTCGGCCGGCGCCCCGTCCTGCTGGTGGCCTGGCTGCTGGGCCTCGTCTCGCTGCTGGTCTTCGCGGTGGCCGACTCGTTCGCGCTCTTCTTCCTGGTCTGGGCGATGCAGGGCGTCTTCCGAGCACTGGACAGCGGCCCACTCGAGTCGTGGTACGTCGACGCCACCCTCGCCGCCGACCCCGACGCCGTCTACGAGCCCGGCCTCGGCTACGCCGGCACCGTCATCGGCGTGGCGATCAGCGCCGGAGCGCTGCTCAGCGGCGGTCTGATCGCCCTCGGCCCGATGGGGCCGGTCAGCGCGCTCACCGTGCCCGTCCTGGTCGCCGCCGCGCTGCAGGCGGTCGCGATCGGGTTCCTGCTCGTGCTGCTGAAAGAGGTGGGTCCCGCCAAGGGCCGCGGCGCGCTGCGGGCGTCGATCGTCGAGGCCCCCCGGATGATCGGGCAGGCGGCCGGCCTGCTGCGCCGCTCCCGGGTGCTGCTCGCCCTGGTCGCCGTCGAACTCTTCTGGGGCTTCGGCATGGTCACGTTCGAGTCGCTGCTGCCCGTACGCCTCTCCGAGGTGGTCGGCGACGCGGACCGGGCGGCGGCGCTGCTCGGGCCGGCGAACTCGGCGGCCTGGCTGGCCTCGGCGGCCGGCGCGGCGCTGACCCCGCTCCTGCTGCGCTGGCCGGGCGCGGCGCCCGGTGCCGCGCTGCTGCGGATCGCCCAGGGGGTGACGGTCGTCGGCATGGGGTTCCTCGCCGGCCCCGTCGGGGTGCTCGTCGCGTACCTGGCCTGCTACACCGTGCACGGCGCGTCGAACCCGCTGCACGTGGGCCTGCTGCACCGGCAGGTCGACGGCCCCTACCGGACCAGTGTCATCTCGCTGAACTCGATGATGGGCCAGCCCGGCTTCGCGGTCGGCGCCGTGCTGCTCACCGCGCTCGCCGACCGGTCGAGCGTCACGACCGCGATGCTGGTCGGCGCGGTGGTGCTCGCCGTGGCCGCGCCGCTCTACCTACCCGCCTGGCGCTCCGGCCGGCGGCCCGTCGAGGAGACGGGCCCGCCGGCCCCGGCCGACCCCACGCCGCCGTCGTCCGACCCCACGCCGCCGGTGCCTGGTCCTACGCCGCCGTCGTCCGGCGGTCCGGTCGACGTCCGATCGTCGGCGAGCGACGGGGCCCCGGTGGTCGGGTCGGCGGGTTGAAGTCCGGCAGGCCGGGGTGATCGACTCGGGTTCATTGAAGTCGCGGTGTCCCTCGACGGGGATGCCCCGACATCAGGGAACTCGAGTCGATCACCTTGCCGCCGCGCCGCCGCGCCGGGCCGCGCCGCGCCGCGCCGCCGCGCCGCGCCGGGCCGCGCCGCGCCGTTCCGGGCCGGGCCGCCGGGCCGTGCCGGGCCGTGCCGGGCCGTGCCGGGCCGTGCCGGGCCGTGCCGGGCCGTGCCGGGCCGTCCGGCGGGCTCAGGCGAGACGCAGGGAGGTGCGGGTCGCCGTGTTGGTGAAGCCGAGGCGGCGGTAGAGCCGGATCGCGCCGACGTTGACCAGGTAGACGCCGAGCGCGGCCTGGTCGTACCGGGCGATCAGCGCCCGGGTCATCGCGGCGGTGAGCGCCGCGCCGAGGCCACGGCCGCGCTGCTGCGGGGCGACGGTCAACCCGGCGAGGAAGCCGATGTCACCCCGGCTGCGGTCCGCCCCGCAGGCGACGAGGCGGTCGCCGTCGCGGATGCCGTACCAGCCGACAACCCCCGGCGCGCCGGGCCGGGAGGTGGTGCTCGGGAACGCCTCGTCGATCAGGGCGGTGAGCGCCGGGTAGTCCGACTCGGTGAGGCGGACGACCTCCTCCTCGCCGGGCTGGGGCGGGGGCGCCTGCGTGGTCCAGAGGAAGTGCCACTCGTCGCGTTGCGCCACCGGCAGCCGGTCGGTGAGGCCCGCCGGGTCGATCCGGGGCAGGTTCAGCCACTGGCCCGTCCCGAGTACGCCCTCGGCGATCAGGTCGGCGCAGACGTCCAGGGCCGGCCCGGCCGCGCCCAGGGCCGCCACCGCCGGCCCGTGCCCCGCCGGCAGCACCCACACCACGGCGCCGTCGCGCTGCCAGCCCCGCGGCTCGCTGTCGCGCCCGAGCGAGTGCCGGGCGTACGGGTGGTGGCCGGTGGCGGCCAGGACGGCGGCCCGACCGTCGAGGATCTGGTCGGCGATGATCATGCACTCAGCCTAGGAGGCGACGGGGGAGGCGCTGCCGTCGGTGCCCGAACCGGGTCGGGTTGTCCACGGTGGAGATTGACGAGCGGTCCGATCGGGTACATCCGGCGACAACCTACTGGGAACCCCCACCGGAGGACGTCATGCTCGCCATTCTCGCGGCGATCGTATTCGGCTTCGCCCTGCTGCTCGACCTGATGGACACCAACTTCGGAGCGCCGGACCTGTTCAACTGGAACACCCTGGTGCTCGTCGGGCTGCTGCTGCTCTCGCTCTACCTGGCCGGTGTCGGCCGCGGCCCCGGTGGCGGCGGCGGACGCTGGTACCGGGGCCGTCGACCGGGCCGTGGTTAGGAGACTGTCGAGAAACCCCGCGGCGGCTGCGGCGAGTCCAGGGTTTCACGACAGTCTCTGACCGGAACCGATCAGTACGGGTCGGGTCCGTGGCGCGATTCCGGCGTCACCGGCCCGGCCCGGTACTGTTCTCGTGATGCAGTCCGACGCCCTGTTCTCCCTCGGCGAGCCCGCCGGAGCGCCCAGCGCCCCCGCGGGTTCCGGTGGTGCCGACGGATTCACCGACGTGGGGCCGGATTCGCCCCTACCCGTCCGGATGCGCCCGGCGAGCCTCGATGAGTTGGTGGGGCAGGAGCACCTGCTCGCGCCCGGTGCGCCGCTGCGGCAGCTGGTCTCCGGTGGTGCTCCCATGTCGGTCATCCTCTGGGGACCGCCGGGCAGCGGCAAGACCACCATCGCGCACCTGGTCGCCCGGGCCACCGACCGCCGGTTCGTCGCCATGTCGGCGCTCTCGGCCGGGGTCAAGGACGTCCGGGCGGTGATCGACTCGGCTCGCCGGCAGCGCCGCAGCGGCGGCCCGCAGACCGTGCTCTTCATCGACGAGGTGCACCGGTTCAGCAAGACCCAGCAGGACTCACTGCTCGCCGCCGTCGAGGACCGCACCGTCACGCTGCTCGCGGCCACCACCGAGAACCCGTACTTCTCGGTCATCTCGCCGCTGCTGTCGCGGTGCGTGCTGCTCACCCTGCAACCGCTGGACGACGACGCGGTCCGCGGGCTGCTGCGCCGGGCGGTCACCGACGAACGGGGCCTCGCCGGTGCGCTGGTCCTGGAGCCGGCCGCCGAGGACCACCTCGTCCGGCTCGCCGCCGGCGACGTACGCAAGGCGCTGACCGCCCTGGAGGCCGCGGCGGCCTCGGCCGGAGCCCTGGGCACCGGACGGATCGACCTCGGCACCGCCGAACAGGCGGTCGACGTGGCGGCCGTCCGCTACGACCGGGACGGCGACGCGCACTACGACGTGATCAGCGCGTTCATCAAGAGCATGCGCGGTTCGGACGTCGACGCCGCGCTGCACTGGCTCGCGCGGATGCTGGTGGCCGGTGAGGACGCCCGGTTCATCGCCCGCCGCCTGGTGATCTTCGCGAGCGAGGACGTCGGCATGGCCGACCCCAGCGCGTTGAGCGTGGCGACCGCCGCCGCGCACGCCGTGGAGTACGTGGGTCTGCCGGAGGTGCAGCTCAACCTCGCCCAGGCCGTGATCCACATGGCCACGGCGCCGAAGTCGAACTCGGCGACCAGCGCGATCGGTGCGGCGATGGCCGACGTACGGGCCGGGCGGGGTGGCCCGGTGCCCCGCGGCCTGCGCGACGCCCACTACGCCGGCGCCCGCGGTCTCGGCCACGGCACCGGCTACCGCTACCCGCACGACGATCAGCGGGGCGTGCTCACCCAGCAGTACGTGCCGGACGACCTCGTCGGCACCGACTACTACCGGCCGACCCAGCACGGCGCGGAGCGGGCGGTGGCCGGGCGGCTGCCGCTGCTGCGCCGTATCGTGCGCGGCCTGCCCACCCCGGTCACCCGCCCCGAGGCGACGGATGCGCCCACGATGCGCTCCGATGCCCCTGCCGCGTCGGCGCCGGACCCGGCGGACGGCCGGGGGAGCGGGCCGGAGCAAGCTTCGGACGATCCGGCGGTGGCTTCGCCGGCGGCGACCCAGGCGGTCCGACCCGCGCCGACCGCTACGGCGGCCAACGGCGGCCGGACGATGGGGGCGCGCGACGCCGACGCGGAGAAAGATGGCGGCAGGCCAGCCGTCGGAGAGGGTCAGCAGTGAGATCGCGTGGTGCGGAGCGACCGGAGGACGGCCCCGACGAGCGGCGCGATCCCCGCGCCAAGGGCCGCCGCTGGGGACGGAACCGGGCCGAGGCCGAACCGGAGGAGCCGGTCAGCGGCGAGGAGTTCGGCTGGATCGACGACCTGCGGTCGGCCAAGCAGCAGCGGGCCGAGCTGGGGCCCGACGCGCCGGACGGATCCGCGCCGGCCGCACCCCGGGGTGCTGGTCGAGCGCCGGCCGGCCGGCCCGGACCGGAGGGCCCACCGCCCGCCGGAGCGCCGGTGCCGCCGGCCGCGCCGCCCGTGCGTCGTGGCGGCCCGGAGACCCCCGGCCCGCGGCCGCGCCCGGTGGACGGGCCGTGGCCCGGCGCGCCGGAGCCACAGCCGGCTGCCCGTCGGCCGGAGCAGCGACCCTCCGCGCCCCCGTCCGACGTGCCCGGTCCCGCACCGGCCGCGCCGCAGCAGGCCCGCCCCGGCGCAGCCGCGCCGCAACCACCCATTGCCGGGCCGGGCGCCCCCGGCCAGCCCGGCCGTGGCGCCGTACCGGTAGCGGGCACCGGCCCGCACCCGAACGTCGGTGGGCCGACGGGTCCGCAGGCTCGTCCGAGCGCGGGTGGGTCGACTGGCCCGCAGGCTCGTCCGAACGTCGGTGGGCCGACGGGTCCGCAGGCTCGTCCGAACGTGGGTGGGCCGACGGGTCCGCAAGCTCGTCCGAACGTGGGTGGGCCGACCGGTCCGCAGCCCCGCACGGCGGGTCCCCGGCCGGGCTCGGGTGAGCCGATCGGCCCGCCGCCGGGCCCGGTCCCAGGCAGCCCGCCGGCCCCGTTCGGCCCGGCACGGCCCGGCGGCGACCCGGCCGGGCCCACCGGCCCGTCCGCCGGCCGCGCTGCCGCCGCGGTGCCGCCCCCCGGCGGCCCCGCCGCACCCCCCGCACACCCCGTCCCCGGCGCGCCGGGGGCACCCGGGCACCCGACCTCCGGTGCGCCGTTCGGGCAGCGACCCGAGACGACACCGCCCCGACGGCGCGCCGGTGCGGAACACACCCGGACCGGCGAAGGCGCGCCCGTGGGACGGCGCGCGGCCGCCGACCCGACCGACCCGGCCCGGGCCGCCGCGCCCCCCGGCCCCGCCGACCGCTCGACGGCGACGAATCCGTCGCTCAGCGCGGAGCCGGCGTCCGGCCCGGCCGCGGCGCCCGAGCGGCGGGCCAACCCGCGCCGCCGGGGGGCCGCATCGACGTCGGGGCCGTCAGGCGCCGTGCCGGTAGTCGGTGAGGCGTCCGCCCCGGGCGGCCGCCGCCGGGCGCCCGAGCCCGACGAGCCGACGAGCGACAACCGAACGGTCCCGGGAGAACCCCGCGCAGCCGAGCCGGCCTCCGGTCGCGGCGGGCGCCGCCGGCGGGCGGCTCCGGAGGAGACGGAGACCGGCGCACACCACGTTCCGGTGCCGGAGGAGTCCGACGTCGCGGTCGGCCGCCGCCCGGCCGACGAGGCCGGCCGCGCTCCGGGTCGCCGCAGGGCCGCGGAGGAGAAGGATCCGGCCAGCGGCCGTCGTCCGGAGCCGGACGCCGAGGCCACCCGCGGCGAGCGCCCCGAGCGTCCCGCCGACTGGCTCCGGCAGGCCGGCCGGACACCGCACACCGACCAGCATCCGGTGATCGAAGCCGGCGCGGCGACGCCGCCCGCGCCGCCGGCCTCGGACCGGTCCACCGGCAGGCGACCGGCTCCCGGTCTCGTCCCGCCCGGTCAGGATCGCGCGCCTGGTCGCGCGAGCGGGCGTCGTGGCGCTCGCGCCGCGGTACCGCCGGCCGACGAGCCGACCGGTGAACGGCCGAGCGCGGCGCGCGGTGCCAAGCCCGCCGACGGCCCCGCCGGTGCCCGGCACGGCGCGTCGGAGGAGCCGACGCGGGACGAGCCGCTCGGCCGCTCCGCCGTGCCGCCCCGTCCGGGCGACGACCCGCGTGGCGCTGCCCGACCCGGCCGACCGGCCGCCGGTCGCTCGGCGACCGGGGAACCCACCTCCGGCGCCCCCGCCGGCCCCTCGACGCCGGGCCGTGCCCCGGCCCGCCCCGCGCCCGGCCCGGACGGTCCGCCCCGTGGGGCCGCCCGCTCCGGCCCCGCTGTGGAGCCGGGACCGGATGGTCCGCCCCGTGGGGCAGCTCGCCCCGGTCCGGGTCCCGGTTCCGAGCCCGGCCGGCAGGCTCCGCCCCGTGGCGCGGCTCGCCCCGGCCCCGAACCCGGTCCGCGGCCGGGTCCCGACGCACCGGCCCGTGGGGCGGCTCGTCCCGCACCGACGCCCGAGCCGGCTCCGCGCCCAGGGCCGGACGGCCCGCCCCGCGGTCCGGGGCCGGACGGCCCGGCCCGACCCGTTCCCGGCGCGGCCCGACCCGTTCCCGGCCCGGAGGTCGTACCCGGCCAGGAAGTCCCGCCCGCCCCGGCACGGGGCGGGGCCCGCACCGGAGCCGACGGTCCGGCCCGTGGCGCGGCCCGCCCCGACGGTCCGCCCCGGCCCGATGTGGCCGGACGGTCCGGTCCGGACGGTCCGGCCCGGCCGGCCGGCGGTGTGGACGAGCACGGCCGTCCCATGGTCCGACGCTCCGCCGCCGTGGGGCGGCCGGAGTCGGACGATCGGGCCGCCGGCCGCGCCCTGCCGCCGCAGCGGGACCCGGGTCGGCCCGAACCGTCGGGTGTGTCGCCGGTCTCCGCTCACCCGGCGGAGTCGCCGGTGACCGCCCGGGCTGCGGCCGTCGTGCCGCCGCCCGGCCCGGAGCCGGAGGTCGCGCACCCCCAGCCGGTGGACGTGCCGGCGCTGCGCGACGCCGCCGACTCCGACGTGGCCGGTGCGTCCTCCGGCGGGCTGAGCGGCGCCCGCTCGGAGCTGCGCCGACAGATGCGCGAACGCCGGCGGCTGCGGATGGCCGCGCTGGCGCTGATCAGCCTGGTGCTGCTCGGAGCGGTGCCGCTCTTCTTCGGGTTCCGCACGATCAGCCGCGACCCGGTCTTCGACACCCTCGACGCGCTGGACGTGCCGGGTTGGGCGACGGCGAAGACGGACGACGACGTCAGCGGCAGCCGTTGGTGCCTCATCGAGTGCCGGTTGCGGGAACGCACCGTCACGTCCGAGCGGTCTCCCGAGGAGACGGTGCAGGTGTACGAGCAGGCGCTGCGGCAGGACGGCTGGCGCCCGTGGAAGGTGGCCATGTGCCCGGCCCAGCAGCAGGAGAAGGGCAGTTACACCTGCTGGCGCAGGGACGAGCTCACCCTCGACCTCTGGGTGCGCGCGCCGGCCTGCGTACCGCCACCGGTCGACGGGGAGCCGGCGATCGTGCCCTCTCCCGACCCGTCGACCGATGCGCAGACGTGTACCGGATCGTTGGTGTCGGTGAAGGTCCGTAACGCGATCGACGACGAGCGGACCCGGCCGCTGCCCAGCACCGACCCGTCCCTGACCGGGGATGAGCCGCTACCGACGCTGAGCGGGGATCCGCTCGGCGAGCTGACTCCCTCACCGTCGTGAGCCGAATTCCATCACGGACGGTAGGGTCTGGGGCTGGCAGGCCCGCCCGCGCCCGCTGACCGGCAACGGTCGTGGAGCGGCGGTGCGGGCGTAACGGTCGCGCGTTTCCGGGGACGTCCGGTTCGGTGTAGTTCTGCTCGAGGAGGACAGGCGTGGGCATTTTGGAGATCGCGGCGCTGATCGCGGCGATCGCGTTCGCGATGCTGGTGTTGATCCTGACCCTGCCCATCCTGCGGCTGCGGCACACCGTGGACGCCACCACCCGGATGATCAACGACCTGAGCGACCGGACCGGTCCGCTGCTCGGTGACGTGAACACCACGGTGAGGAACGTCAACGCCACTCTGGAGCAGGTGCAGACCTCCCTCGACGGGGTCAACCTCCAGCTGGCCAAGGTCGACACGATGACCGGGCACGCCCAGAACGTCACCGCCAACGTCGCCAACCTTGTCGCCGTGGTCTCCGCGGCCGCGGCGAACCCGCTGGTGAAGGTCGCCGCCTTCGGCTACGGCGTACGCAAGGCGGCTGCTGCGCGCCGGCACGCGGAGACCGAGCGTGAGGTGCGCGACACCATCAAGCAGCAGCGGCGGCGGACCGCCCGCAAGGTCGAGCACTGACCGTCGGCGCGAGCGGAGGGCGCGGAGGAACATGAGACGTTTGTTCTGGCTGGGCATCGGGCTGGCCGTCGGCGTGGTGGTGGTCCGCAAGGTGACCCGCACCGCACAGTCGTACACCCCGGCCGGCATCGCGAGCACGCTGTCACAATCTGCTGGCGACCTGACCGGGTCGTTGCGTAGCTTCGTGGCGGACGTCCGGGTCGGGATGGCCGAGCGCGAGCAGGAGATTCACGAGGCGTTCGCGCACGGCGAGGCGTTCGACGACAACTTCGCCGAACTGCGGGAGGACCCGCGGATCGGCGATCGAGAGATCTTTCCGGAGGAACACCAGCGATGAAGACGGCGGAGATCAAGCGGCGGTACCTCGCGCACTTCGAGGCGAACGGTCACGCCGTGGTGCCGTCCGCTCCGCTGCCCGCCATCAGCGATCCGAACTTGTTGTTCGTCAACGCCGGCATGGTGCAGTTCGTTCCGTATTTCCTGGGGCAGCAGGCTGCGCCGTATCGGCGGGCGGTGAGTGTGCAGAAGTGCATTCGTACGCCGGACATCGACGAGGTCGGTAAGACCAGTCGGCATGGCACGTTCTTCCAGATGAACGGCAACTTCTCCTTCGGTGACTACTTCAAGGCCGGGGCGATTCCGCTGGCCTGGGATCTGGTGACCACGTCGCAGGAGCAGGGCGGTTTCGGTCTGGATCCGGAGCGGATCTGGCCGACGATCTACCTGGACGATGACGAGGCGTTCGAGATCTGGCGTTCGGTGGGGGTGCCGGCGGAGCGGATCGTGCGTCGTGGCAAGGCGGACAATTTCTGGTCGATGGGTATCCCCGGCCCGTGCGGTCCGTCGTCGGAGTTGTTCTACGACCGTGGTCCGCAGTACGGCCGGGAGGGCGGCCCGGCGGTCGACGAGGACCGCTACATGGAGTTCTGGAACCTGGTCTTCATGCAGTTCGAGCGGGGTCCGGGCGTCGGCAAGGAGGACTACCCGATCCTGGGTGAGCTGCCGGCGAAGAACATCGACACCGGCATGGGCCTGGAGCGGATGGCCTCGATCCTGCAGGGTGTCGACAACCTGTACGAGATCGACGAGGTGCGGCCGATCCTGGACCGCGCGGCGGAGCTGACCGGCAAGCGTTACGGCGCGGGCTCCAGCCACGTGGCCAGTGAGTCGCATCCGGACGACGTGCGGTTGCGGGTGATCGCGGATCACGTGCGTACCGCGTTGATGCTGATCGGCGACGGTGTCACCCCGTCGAATGAGGGGCGGGGCTATGTGCTGCGCCGGATCATGCGGCGGGCGATCCGGGCGGTGCGGCTGCTCGGCTGGCAGGAGCGGGCGTTGCCGGAGTTGCTGCCGGTGGCGCGGGACTGCATGGCGCCGTCGTATCCGGAGTTGGCGACCGATTTCGAGCGGATCGCCGACTATGCGTACGCGGAGGAGGACGCGTTCCTGTCCACGCTGCGGGCGGGTACCACGATCCTGGACACGGCGATCGCTGAGACTCGTAGCGCGGGGCGGGCGGCGCTCACCGGTGAGAAGGCGTTCCAGCTGCATGACACGTACGGTTTCCCGATCGATCTGACGTTGGAGATCGCGGCGGAGCAGGGTCTGCAGGTCGACGCGGAGGGCTTCCGCCGGTTGATGGCCGACCAGCGGGCCCGGGCGAAGGCCGACGCGCAGGCCCGCAAGACCGGGCACACCGACCTGTCGGCGTACCGGTCGGTGCTCGACGCGGAGGGGCCGGTGGAGTTCACCGGTTACAGCGAGGTGTCCCGTGAGTCCCGGGTGCGGGCGCTGCTCGGCGGGACCGGCCCGCTCGGCGCGGCGGTCGAGGGTGAGCTGGTCGAGCTGGTGCTCGACACCACCCCGTTCTACGCGGAGGGCGGCGGCCAGCAGCCGGACCACGGCCTGATCACCGTCGGCGGCGGTCAGCTCGAGGTGCTCGACGTTCAGCAGCCGGTGCCCGGCCTGATCGTGCACCGGGCGCGGGTCATCCGCGGCGAGGTGCGTCCGGGCGAGAGCGCCTACGCCGAGATCGACACGAGCCGGCGGCGGGCCATCTCCCGCTCGCACACCGCGACCCACCTCGTGCACCAGACGATGCGTAACTTCCTCGGCGAGTCGGCGACCCAGGCCGGGTCGCTGAACGCCCCGGGCCGGCTGCGGTTCGACTTCAACACCCCCACCGGGGTGTCGCCGAGCGTGCTGCGGGATGTGGAGCAGCAGGTCAACGAGGTGCTGCTGGCCGACATGGAGGTGCACGCCTTCATCACCTCGCTGGACGAGGCGCGCCGGATCGGGGCGATGGCCCTCTTCGGCGAGAAGTACGGCGAGCAGGTGCGGGTCGTCGAGGTGGGCGACTACGCCCGGGAGCTGTGCGGCGGCACGCACGTGGCCCGCTCCGCGCAGCTCGGCCTCGTGAAGATCCTCTCCGAGTCGTCGATCGGTTCGGGCGTACGCCGGGTCGAGGCTCTGGTCGGGATGGACGCGTTCAACTTCCTGGCCCGGGAGCACCTGCTGGTCTCCCGCCTCGCCGAGCTCTACCGGGTGCCGTCGGAGCAGGTCGCCGACCGGGTGGAGCAGACCGTCACGCAGCTGCGGGACGCGGAGAAGGAGCTGGAGAAGCTCCGCGCCCAACTGGTGCTGGGGGGCGCGAGCGCGCTGGCCGCGCAGGCGAAGGACGTGCACGGGGTCGCCTACGTGGGCACCGAGGCGCCGGAGGGCGCGGGCGGCAACGACGTGCGGACCCTGGCCCAGGAGATCCGCGGCAAGATCGATCCGGCTCGTCCGGCGGTGGTCGCGGTGGCGGCCCGCAGCAACGGCAAGGCGTCGCTGGTGGTCGCGGTGAACCAGGCGGCCCGCTCGCGGGGTCTGGCCGCGTCCGATCTGGTGAAGGCGGCGTTCTCGGGCCGCGGCGGCGGAAGCCCCGACCTGGCCCAGGGCGGTGGCCTGCCGGCGGCCGAGGCGCCGAACCTGTTGCTCACTGTCGAGAAGGCGATCGCCGAGGCGTGATCGGCGACCGTCGGGAACCGGGGTGGACCAGCGGGTCCATCCCGGTTCGTCGTGATCGGGGTGGTGATCGTCCGTGACCGAGTTGTCGCGGGGAGTCCGGCTCGGGGTGGACGTCGGGCAGGTACGCATCGGGGTGGCTCGTTCCGACCCGCACGGGGTGCTGGCGACCCCGCTGCTCACCGTCGCCCGCGATCGGACGGCCGCGCCGGACGCGACCCCCACCGACCTGGTGGAGCTCGCCGCGCTGGTCGCCGAGCACGAGGCGGTGGAGGTGGTGGTCGGGCTTCCGGTCGATCTCGCCGGCCGGCACGGACCGGCCGCGGTGCAGGTGAAGGCGTACGCTGACCGGCTGGCCGATGTAATAGCGCCGGTGCCGGTAACGCTCACCGACGAGAGGATGTCAACGGTCGTGGCTTCTCGTAGGCTGGCCGAGCGTGGCGTCCGAGGCAAGCGCCAACGCGCGGTGGTCGACCAGGCCGCCGCGGTGGAGATTCTGCAGAGCTGGCTGGATGCGCAGCGGAGGCGGACGTAATGATCGACGATCTCGATCTGGGCTTTGACGAGGCGGAGCGGGGGGAGAAGGGCCGACACCGGCGCAGCTTCGTCCGTAAACGCAACGGCAAGGGTGGTGGCCGGGGCAAGACAGTCCTGGCGTTGCTGCTGGCCATGGTCCTGCTGGGCGGGATCGGCGGCGGGGCGTTCTACGGTTTCGACCGGATCCAGAACTACTTCGTCACCCCCGACTACGACGGTGGCGGCAGCGGTGAGGTCCAGGTCGAGATCAAGCAGGGCGCCCTGCTCGCCGACATGGCCGACGCGCTCTTCACCGCCGGGGTGGTGAAGAGCCCGAAGGCGTTCATCGAGGCGGCGGCCGACAACTCGCGCAGCAAGAACATCCAGCCCGGCTTCTACAAGCTGCGCAAGGAGATGAGCGGGGCGCACGCGGTCACCGCGATGCTCGACCTCAAGAACAAGATCGTCAACGGGATCACGATCCCGGAGGGCCGTACCGCAAAGAACATCTACAAGCTGCTCTCCGAGAAGACCAAGATCCCGGTGAAGGAGTTCGAGACCGCGGCGAAGGACCCGATCGGGCTCGGTGTGCCGGACTGGTGGTTCACGCGCAGCGACAAGAAGAAGATCACGCCGACGGTCGAGGGCTTCCTCTACCCGGACACGTACGAGATCCCGCCGAAGGCCACCGCGGAGGGCATCCTCTCGCTGATGGTGCAGAACTTCCTGACCGTCACCGGGCAGATGGAGTTCGCCGACCGGGTGCAGAGCGACCGGAAGATCGCCCCGTACGAGGCGTTGATCGTCGCGTCGCTGGCGCAGGCGGAGGCGGGCAACAAGGACGACCTGGGCAAGGTCGCCAGGGTCGCCTACAACCGGGTCTACGGCGACTTCCCGTGCAACTGCCTGGAGATGGACGTCACGGTCAACTACTACCTGGAGTCGATCGGCAAGCCGACCAAGCGGTCGGGCGACATGACCGCCGCCGAGCTCGACGACCCGAAGAACCCGTACAACCGGAAGCTGCGCGGCCTGCCGCCGAGCCCGATCAACAACCCGGGCAAGGAGGCCATGGCGGGGGCGATGAGCCCACCGCCGGGCAAGTGGTTCTATTTCGTGGCGATCGACAAGGCGGGGCACTCCGAGTTCGCGGAGACCTTCGAGCAGCACGAGCGCAACATGGAGAAGGCCCGGGAGGCCGGGATCATCTGATGACGGTGCGACGGCGGGCGGCGGTGCTCGGCAAACCGATCACGCACTCCCTCTCCCCGGTGATCCACAACGCCGGCTACGCGGCGGCCGGGCTGGCCGGGTGGTCGTACACCCGGATCGAGTGCGCGGAATCCGAACTGCCGGGCCTCGTCGCCGGCCTCGGCCCCGAGTGGGCCGGGTTGTCGGTGACCATGCCCGGCAAGGAGGCGGCGCTCGCGGTGGCCGACACCGCCTCGCCGGTCGCGGTCGCGGTCGGCGCGGCGAACACGCTGGTACGCCGCCCGGACGGCGCCTGGTACGCCGACAACACCGACGTGACCGGCATGGTCGAGGTGCTCGCCGGGGCGGGCGTACGACGCGGCGCGACGGTGACCGTGCTCGGCGCCGGCGGGACCGCGCGGGCGGCGCTCGCCGCGGCGGCCCGCCTCGACGCCCGCGAGGTGACAGTGGTGGCCCGCCGAGCGGCCGCCGTCGACGAGCTGCGTCCGGTGGCCGACGCCCTCGGCATCCCGATGGTCGGTGCGGCCTGGGTGGACGCCGCCGCGCGGCTGGACGCCGACGTGGTGCTCTCGACGGTGCCGAAGGGCGTCGCCGACCCGCTCGCCGCGACGGTCGCCTGGCGGCCACGGACCGTGTTCTTCGACGCGCTCTACGATCCGTGGCCGACCCCGCTGGCTGCCGCCGCCGCGGCGTCCGGCTGCCGTGTCGTCTCCGGGCTGGAGCTGTTGCTGGCCCAGGCGATCGGCCAGTTCGAGCAGTTCACCGGCGTGTCGGCGCCGCGCGAGGCGATGGCCGCCGCGCTCGCCGACGCCCGGCGGCAGTGAGGGCTGTCGACGGCCGGCGAGGCGCTGTTGCCTCCCTTATCCGACGGTTAAGAAGCTCTTAGGTCCCGCCGACTTGCTCACGGACTGTCGCTGTCATCGATACGCTGCACTCCGTTACCGAAGCAGACACAGGGAGTTTCCCGTGAGCAGGCACGGACTGCACCGCCTTCCCCGTAGCGGCCGTCCCCGGCGCAAGGCCCTCGCGCTCGGCGTGATCGGCGCGTCGGTGGTGACCGGCATCGTGGCGACGATGATGCCGTTGCTGGCCGCGGACGACACGTCGATCCAGGCGGTCGCCGACACCACGGCCACCCGGGTGTCGCAGGACGGCGACAACGCGGCGAAGACCACCCTCGCCACCTGCGCGACCCGCTGCGACGGCAACCCGCGCGGCGCCCGCGACGCGGTCATCCGGTTCGCGGTGACCACGCTCCCCGCGACGGCGGTCAACATCCGGGCGACGCTGCGGGTGCACTCCTGGCGGGCGTTCGCCGCCACGGTGACCGCGCACGCCTCCCCGGTCGACGCGGCGGTGCCCCGGCCGGCGCCGGTGACCCCGGGCCCCGCGGTGGACACCGTGACCGGCGTACGACCCGGCTTCAACGAGTGGGACGTGTCCCCGCTGGTGACCGGCAACGGCACCGTCACGCTCGCGTTGGCGCAGACCGGTCTGGAGACGCGGATCTACTGGGCCTCCACCGAGAACCGCGACCCCGAGCTGCGCCCCCGCCTGATGCTCAGCTACGACCTCGGCGACCGGCCGGCGCCCAACCCGACCACCGCCGCGGCGACGCCGCCGACGCCGAGCGCGTCACCGAGCGCCTCGACGCGACCGACACCGACACCGACGGCGAGCCCGAGCCGGCCCTCGCCGCGCCCCACGCCGAGCGCCTCCACCGGTTCCGGACGCTGCGGAGAGGTGTCGCCCGAACTCGTGCCCGCCTGCGGCGCCTGGTGGGGCATGTACTCGCCGACCAGCGCCGCCGACGGCTGGGACCACGGTCGGGCGGTCGCCGAGGTGGAGGAGCAGGTCGGGCGGCAGTTCGACATCGTGCACCGCTACCACGACTTCTCCGGCACCGGCAGCAACGGCGCCTTCCCCGACCCGTACCAGCGCGAGCAGATGCGCGAGGGGCGGATGATGTTCTTCGCCTGGGAGTCGCGGATCTTCTCCAGCGGCAAGGTGCTGACCTGGGCGGACGTCTACAGCGGCCGGTACGACGCGACGATCGACGCGGTGGCCGGCCGGATCAGGGACACCGGTGTGCCGGTCTTCATGGGCTTCGACCACGAGCCGGAGGACGAGCCGGAGAAGGGCACCGACGCCGAGTTCGTCCGCGCCTGGCGGTACGTGCACGACCGGTTCGCCGCCGCCGGGGCGCAGAACGCGGTCTGGGTGTGGACGATGATGGGCTGGTCCGGGCACTACGACCGGTACGCCGGCCTCTACCCCGGCGACCGGTACGTCGACTGGGTGGCGTACGACCCGTACAACTTCCACGTCTGCAACGGCAGCAAGGTGTGGAAGAGCCCCAGCACCACCATCGGCAACTTCTACCGGTGGCTGGACGAGCACGGCATCGGCGCCGGCAAGCCGCGGATGCTCGCCGAGTTCGGTACCAACTTCGACACCGCCGACCCGGCCGCCAAGCGACGGTGGTTCGAGGAGTTCCCGGCCGCGCTGAAGGCGCACCCGAAGATCAAGGCGGCGGTCTACTTCAACTCGCCCGGCATGACGACCAGCACGGCCAGCTGCAACATGACGATGAACCACGACGCCGCGGCGCTGGCCGGGTTCGCGCGGGCCGGGCAGGACGCCTACCTGCGCCAGCCCACTCCGGGAGGCCGCTGACGACCGTAGCCCCCAGCCGGCCGGTGGGGCCGGACCCGCCACCTCGCAAGTTCTGTCAGGTAACGGATCCACCGACCGCCCAATCGGCGGATGCCGTCTGCCACGGTCGGCGAGGCACGCTACGCGCGTTGTCATCCACCTTGGAGGCGCAGCGTGCCCGAGCTCCCGATTCGCCGGCAGCCCGCCGGAAGACTACGCATCTGGGCGGGGGCGGTCGCGCTGACCACCGTCGCCGCGTTGGTGGTAGTGCCGACCGCGTCCGCGGCGGCCGTCGTACCCGCCCCGGAAACCGCGACCCTCGTGGCGGCGAACCCCGCCAACAGCACCCCGCACGCCCGCGACGGCGAGACCCGCGCCTTCGCCCAGGTCGGCAACCTGGTCTACGTCGGAGGGAGCTTCACGCAGATCCGGCAGACCGCCACCGCCGCGTGGACCGCCCGGCGTTACCTCTTCGCGTACGACCGGAGCACCGGGACGATCTCCACCACCTTCCTGCCGGTGCTGGACGGCGCGGTCAACACGCTGGTCGCCGGTCCGGGCGGGACGCTCATCGTCGGCGGCGCCTTCAAGAACGTCAACGGCGTCTCGCGCAAGAACCTGGTGGCCCTCGACCCGAGCACCGGCGAGATCCTCGACAGCTGGGTCGGCCGCTCCGACGGCGGCAACGTCCGGGACCTGGCGTTGCACGGCAACCAGCTCTACGTGGCCGGCGCCTTCAACTGGTTGAACGGCACGGCGCACACGGGTCTCGCCCGGCTGAACGCCAGCACCGGCGCGATCGATCCGAGCTTCACCGTCGACGCCACCACCGGCCGGCACGGCACCTCGCCGTACGTCTGGACGATCGACGTCTCACCCGACGGCGCGACGCTGGTCGTCGGCGGCAACTTCCTCTACCTCGACGGGCTGCCCCGTAACCAGATCGGCCTCGTCGCACTGACCGGCACGCCGAGCGTGATCGACTGGAGCACGGAGAAGTTCGTGCCGCCGTGCGCCGCTCCCGAGACGTTCGTGCACTACGTGCAGGACGTCAAGTTCGGCGGCGACGGCAGCTGGTTCGTGGTCGGCAGCAACGGAGGTGGTGGCTGGCCGGCCGCGTACTGCGACGCGCTGGTCCGGTTCGAGACCGCCGCCCGCGGCACCGGCCAGCTCGCCACCTGGGTCGACTTCACCGGCAACGACACCATCACCTCGGTCGAGGTCGCCGACAACGTCATCTACCTCGGCGGACACTTCCGCTGGCTGAACAACCCGAACCGCAGCGACGCCGCCGGGGCCGGGGCGATCGACCGGCTCGGCATCGCCGCGGTCACCCCGGCCACCGGGTTGCCGGTGAACTGGAACCCGCGGCGCAGCGGCGGCTCGGCGCTGCCCTCCGGCGCCTCCTCCTGGGGCTCTGCCGTGCCGGTGCTCTGGCGCGGCTCCGACGGGCTCTACTTCGGGCACAACTCCGACGGCATGGGTGAGGAGTACCACGGCCGGCTCGGCATGTTCCCGCTCTCCGGCGGGCGCACCATCACCCCGAAGAACGCGCCCACCGAGACCACCGGCAACCTCTACGTCGGCACCGGGTCGGCGACGCTGGCGAAGGTGCCGTTCGACAGCGCCGGGCTCGGCACGCCCGCGACGGTCAGCCAGCCGAACTACGTCGGCGCGGGCGCGACCTGGCGGGTCGCCGACCGGATCTACTGGTCGCGTGCGGTCGCCGGCAGCCCCACCGGCAGCCGGATCGACATCTCGCTCTTCAACGGCGGTGCGATCGGCGCGCCGTGGGAGGCCTCCGGCTACAACGACTGGTTCAACCCGGCGGCGATGACGGGCGCGTTCTACCTGGACGGTCGGCTCTACTACACGCGTACCGGCGCCAACGCCCTCTACTACCGCTACTTCGAGATCGACGGCAACTACCTCGGTGCCACCGAGTTCACCCTGCCCACCACGGGGATCACCTGGTCCACGGTGCGCGGGATGGCCCGGGTCGGCGACCGGATCGTCTACGGCGCCACCGACGGGACGCTGCGCGGCGTGCCGTTCGACCCGACTGTCGCGCCGGCGGTGGACGGCACGGCGGTCACGGTGATCGCCCCGGCGGCGCCGGGACTCAGCTGGTCCACACCGTCGACATTCTTCTCCGTGCAGTGAGGATCAACCGTTCGTGACCAAACATCGATAGATTGTTCACTCCGGGCCGGCGGCGGGCGACCGTCGCCGGCTCCGCGGACGTGGGGAGGGGTCGTTGGTCGGCGCCGGTGGCTTGCGTGGTGGACGCCTCGTGCGCGCGGTGTTCGCGGTCAAACGTTCCTGGTACCGGCTCCGCTACCGGCGGCTCACCCTCGGCCGGGACGTCGAGATCCGAGGTCGGATCCGCCTGCGCCGTGGTGTGCGGGTGAGCATCGGCGACCGGACCCGGGTGAACAAGCTGGTCCGCTTCGCCGGTCCCGGCGAGGTCCGGGTGGGGTCCGACTGTCTGCTGAACGCCACCTGGATCGGCACCTGGACCTCGGTGACCGTCGGCGACCGCTGCCTGCTGTCCGACTGCGAGCTGCTGGACAACGACTTCCACAACCTGCCGCCGGCGCAGCGGCACGCCCCGCCCACGCCGGCCACCCGGGCGCCCATCGTCGTCGAGGACAACGTCTGGATCGGGGCGCACGCGTTGGTGCTCAAGGGAGTACGGGTCGGCCGCGATTCGGTGGTCGGCGCTGCGACGGTGGTGCGCGGTGACGTACCGCCCGGCGTCGTGGTGGTCGGCAATCCCCAACAGACGGTGAAGAAGTTCAATGACTGATACCACCTCCGGTTCCTGGCCCGCCGGCGGAACGCCCGGCGACGGGTCGGCGCGAACCGTCACGCTGACCGACCTGCTCCGCGTACCGCTGCACCGGGCACGACTGGTCGCGGGCGCGGCGGCGCTCGGCCTGCTCGCCGCGCTCGGTTACCTGATGCTGGTGCCGCCGCAGGTGACCGCGAGCGCGGTGGTGGCGGTACGGCCGGTGGTCACCGACGCGTTCACCCCCAGCGGCGCGGCCGCCGACCGCGCGGTGAACATGAACGTGGAGAGCGGCATCGCCACCGGCACCGAGGTGGTGCAGCGGCTCGCCGACTCGGTCGGCGGCGATCCTCGTGACATCCGCGCCGCGCTCGAGGTGGAGGTCCCCACCGGTGGGCAGATCCTCCGCTTCGTCTACCAGGCGCCCGACGCCGACCGCGCCGTACAGGCCGTCAACCTCGCCGCCCAGGCCTACCTGGACGTGCGGCGCGCCATGTACGAGAAGCAACGCGCCGAGATGCTGCGCTCCTACGACGAGAGCATCGCCAAGGTGGTCGCCCAGCAGGGCGCGGTGCAGCGGCGGGCCAACAGCGCCCGGGGCACCGCTGCCGCGGACGCCGCGGTGGCCGAGCTCGCCGGGATCAACAACCAGCTGACCCAGCTCAACGCCGCGCGCACCGAGATCGCCGCCGTCGACGTGAATCCCGGCTGGGTCACCCAGACGGCCGAGCGGGCGCTGGCCTCCTCCGCCGGGCACCGGCCGCTCTTCGTGATCGCCGGCCTGCTCGGCGGAGCCCTCCTCGGGGTGGTGCTGGCGTACGCCTGGGAGTCGGTGGACCGGCGGGTCCGGTCGGTGCGGGACGCCCGGGACGCCACCGGCCTGCCGATGCTGGGTACGGTGCGGCGGCAGCGCTTCCGTGGCCGGCGGCGCGCGGTCGACGCCGACGTGCGGTACGTGGCGATGGCGATCGCCGAGCGGGTCCGCCAGCCCGCCCGGGTCGCCCTGCTCGCCGCCCGGGAGGACCCGACCGCGCTCACCGCCAGCCTGGCCGTGGCGTTGTCCGCCGAGGGGCGGGAGGTCTACGTCGCCGACGACCACGGGCGGGTCGAGCGGTTGCGCGACGCCGTGCTCGCCGACCGGGGGCGGCTGCCGGCGGTCGCCGACGCGGCCCGGTCGATCGTGCCGAAGCCCCGGGTGGCCGGTACGCCGGTGGTGACCGGCCCGGCGGCGGAGTCCGGCGCGGCCCGGCGGCCGTCGCCGCACCCGCCCGCGGCCCGCCCGTCGAGCGACCCGGACGCCACCCTCACGCTGCCCCGGGTGGGGTCCGCGCCGGCCGCCCGCAACGGTCGGCTGATCGGCGCGGACGAGGTGACGGTGGGCATCGGCAGCGTGCGGTTCGGCAGCTGGCACCAGGGCGCCGACCACGGTCTGGTGCTCTACAACGCTCCACCGGCCGAGTCGGACGAACGCGGGGTGGCGATCGCCCGGCAGGGCACCGCCGTGGTGGTGGTGGAGCGGGACCGGACCCGGCAGGGCGACCTGCGCCGCCTCGTCGAGCGGCTGCGGGCCGCCGGTGTCAGCCCGCTCGGGTTCGTGCTCACCCGCAGCGGCTGGGGCTGAGACGTGGCCACCCGCGCCCCGGCGACCAGCGAACCGGGCGGGGAGGCGCCGCGCCCGATCGGATCGCTCGACCCGTCGCCGCCGCTCCCGGCCCCGCTGCTGCCGCTCTGGCCGCTGGCGATGATGTTCGGGCTGGTGCCGCTCTGGTGGCTGACAGGGTTCTTCTACCTCGGCTGGCCGCTCTTCGGCGCGCTGCTGCTCGCGCTCCTGCTGACCCGGGGAAGGGTGCCGCTGCCCCCGGCGTCGGGGAGTTGGCTGCTCTTCCTCGCCCTCGTCACGGCGAGCGCCACCCAGCTCCAGTCGGCCGGGTCGGTGCTCACCTTCGGCCTGCGGCTCGCGTTCTACGTCACCGCGCTGGTCGTCGGGGTGTACGTCTACGCCGCCGCCCGGGAACGGGCCGACCTGGTGCGCGTACTCACCCCGTTGACCGCGTTCTGGTTCGCCCTCGTCGTGCTGGGGTGGCTCGCGGTGCTGGCGCCACGGCTGGCGATGACCACCCCGGTGGAGGTGCTGCTCCCCGGTGGTGTCGCGAACACACCGTTCATCCAGGACATGGTGCACCTGAGCACGGCGGAGTACAGCGCGCGTTCGCTCAACCCGATCTACCGGCCGGCGGCGCCGTTCGCGTACACGAACAACTACGGCAGCGCGTACGCGATGACGCTGCCCTGCGTGGTCGCCTTCACCATGCTGCGCCGGCGCGGCCTGCTGCGGGTGGCGCTGCTCGTCTCGCTGCCGTTGTCGCTGCCGCCGGCGTTCCTCACTCTGAACCGGGCGATGTTCCTCAGCCTCGGCGTCGGCCTGGCCGTGCTCGGCGTCCGGGCCAGCCTCCGCGGCAACGTCCGGGTCGCCGCGTCGCTCGTCGGCGTGGTGGTGATCGGCGCGATCGCCGCGCTCTTCATTCCGATCGCCGACCTGATCAACCGGAGGGTCGAGTCGAGTGACACCAACGCGGACCGGCTCTCCCTCTACCTGGAGGTGCTGCGTCGGGTACGGGATTCCCCCTGGCTCGGCTACGGCGCCCCGGTCAACGTGGACACCGTCTCGGCGGACGCCCCGATCGGCACGCAGGGGCAGTTCTGGATGGTGCTGTTCAGCCACGGCGTGCCCGCGCTGCTCTGCTTCCTGGCCTGGTTCGTCACCGCGGCGCTGATCTGCGGCCGGGCCACGTCGGCGGCCGGCCAGTGGCTGGCCGTGGTGCCGGTGGTCTGCCTCGTGCAGATCCCGTTCTACGGCATGGCCAACCAGAACCTCGCGGTCGCCTTCTTCGCGGTCGCGTTCGCCATGGCGCTGAGCGTGCGGGAGCGACCGCGCGGTCCGGCGCGCCCCGTCGCGCGTCTTGCGGCGGTGCCCGCGTGACGGCCGTCGACACCGGTCGGGAGCCCACCCCCGGCGGTGGGGCCGACAGCGAGGCGGAGGCGCGGCGCAGCGTGCGCAGCGGCGCGGCCGGGCTGATCGGCGCGGCGACCAGCGGACTCTTCGGCTTCGTGCTCGCCGTGGTGATCACCCGCGGCTACGGCACCGTCGGCTCGGGCGCGTTCTTCGCCGCGATCGGGGTGGTCACCGTCGCCACCGCCGTCTGCACGCTGGGCGCGGAGACCGGGCTGATGTGGGCGCTGCCCCGGCGGCGGACCGGCACGCGCGGGGACGCCGCCCGGGTGCTGCCGGTCGCGCTGATTCCGCCGTTGGTCGTCGCGCTTGTGGTGGCCGTCGTCGGGGTGCTGAGCGCCGGAGCGTTGGCGCCCCGGTTGCTGGGCGGCTCCGGGGCCGAGGGCACTCCGCTGCTGGCGCTCGCCTTCGTGGCGGTGCCGGTGGTGGTCGGGACGACCCTGCTGCTCGCGGCGCTGCGCTGCGTACGCCCCATCCGCGCGTACGTCGGCGTGCAGTTCCTGCTGCTGCCGGTCGCCCGGCCGGTGCTGGTCGGCGCGGCGGCCCTGGCCGGTGGTGGCCTCGTCATCGGCGTGGGCGGCTGGCTGGTGCCGGCCGCCATCGCCCTGCTGGTCTGCCTCGCGCTCGTCGCCGGCCCCCTCGGCCTCGGGCGCGGGGCGACGCTGCGGCCGCAGCGGGCGGACTGGACGTGGTTCTGGGGCTTCGCGCTGCCCCGGGCGGCCTCGGCGGCGATCGACGCGGGCAGCATGTGGGTCGGGGTGCTGCTCACCTCGGTGCTCGCCGGGCAGGCCGACGCGGGTGTCTTCGGGGCGGTCGGCCGTTACATCCTCGCCGGGCAGTTGGCCATGCAGGGCCTGCGGGTGGCGGTGTCGCCGCAGCTGTCGCGGCTGCTCGGCCGCGGTGAGCGGGCCGCTGCGGCGGCGGTGCACCGGCGGCTCACCACCTGGGCGCTGGTGCTCTCCTGGCCGGTCTACCTGCTGCTGGCCGTCTTCGGGCCGGCCTTCCTGCAGCTCTTCGGCCCCGAGTTCGCCGCCGGCGCGCCCGCGATGACCGTGCTCGCCCTCGCCATGCTGATCAATACCGGGGTGGGCAACGTGCAGAGCCTGCTGCTGATGGGTGGACGCAGCGGCCTGCACCTGAGCGCCGCGCTCGCCGGCCTCCTCGTCACCGTCTCGCTGGGGCTGTGGCTCATCCCGGCGCACGGCGCCACCGGGGCCGCGCTGGCCTGGGCGACGGGGATCGCCACCGAGAACCTCGCGGCGGCCGGGTTCGCCCGGGCCGTCGTCGGCCGGCGGCTGGTCGACGTCGGGCTGCTGCGGGCGGCGGTCGGGACGCTCGCCGGGGTGGGCGCGGCCGCGCTGGTCGGCGTGCTCGCCGCCGGGCGGGGCATCCCGGGACTGGCGGTGGCGCTGGCCGTGCTGGCGGCCGGCTGCGTCGGCATGTTGACGATGCCCCGGGTGCGACGGCGTCTCCGGGCGACCATGGGACAGATCCGCGGGCGGGAGGGGGCGTCGGACGACGCCGGCCCCGCTGCGGCGACGAAGGGCAGGTGAGGTAACTCGTGCCGTCCATCCGTGACCGGGTCAAGCAGCTCGTGCCGACCCAGGTGACCAACCGGGTGAAGGAGTCCCTGGTCGACTACGGGGTGCGGACCAGCGACCGGCGTCCGCTACCGGACTTCCTGATCATCGGCACGAAGCGGGGTGGCACCACCTCGCTCTGGAACTACCTCATCCAGCACCCGCTGGTGCCGCGTCTCTTCCCGGCGTGGAACACGAAGGCGTCGCACTACTTCGAGGAGAACTGGCGCCGGGGTGAGGCCTGGTACCGGTCGCACTTCCCGACCCAGCGGCAGCGGGAGGCGCTGGCGAGCCGGCACGGCGGGCCGGTGCGGGTCGGCGAGGCCGCGCCGCTGTACATGTTCCACCCGCTGGCCGCGCAGCGCGTCGCCGCGCTCATGCCGTCGGTCCGGCTCATCGTCCTGCTGCGCGACCCGGTCGAGCGGGCGTACTCGCACTGGAAGGAGCGGCGCACCCACGGCATCGAGCCGCTGGACTTCGCCGACGCCCTCGCCGCCGAGGACGAGCGCACCGCGGGGGAGCGGGAACGGCTGATCGCCGAGCCGGAACACCACAGCGAGCGGTACGACTGGTACACCTACCGGGCCCGGGGGCGCTACCTGGAGCACCTGGAGCCGTGGCTGGCCCGGTTCGACCCGGAGCAGTTCCTCTTCCTGCCCAGCGAGAACCTCTACCGGGACGCCCGAGCGACCTACCGCCGAACGCTCGACTTCCTCGGCCTGCCCCACCACGACCTGCCGGAGTTCAAGGTCTACAACGACCGGCGCTCCGCCCCACTGGACCCGGGCGTACGGGAGGAGCTGACGGCGTACTACCAGCCGCACAACGACGCGCTGCGGCGACGGCTCGACCTGGACCTCGACTGGCCGGACCGGGCCGCGTGACGAGCGCCGTCGGCACCTCCCGCGATCCCCGGTCCCGTGGCGACGGACTGGGCTGGGTGACCCGTGCCGTCTTCGGCGACGAGCGGGTCACGCTGACCGTCGGCGCCGCCCCGCCGGCCGGTCACCGGGTGGCGGCCCGGTACGCGGTCGTCCCGTCGGTGTCCCGGGCCCGGTTCCTGCTGCCCCTCGGGGCGCCCCGGGCCACCGCGGCGGCGCTGCTGGCGTACAACGCGCTGCGGCCGCCCCGGGTACGCGCCGTACGGGCCGCGCTCGGCGGGCTGTCCCGGGTCGGCGCGGCGGGCCCGGCCTTCCCCACCCTCACCGTGTCGGTGCCGGGCGGCGTCACCCCGGCGGAGCTGCTGCTGGCCGAACGGCTCGGCGAGACGCTGGCCGCCGGTCCGCTGCACGCCGGCTGCGGGGTGCGCCCGCCGGACCCGAACCACAAGCCCACGCTGGCGCTCTTCACCGGGGACGGTCGCCCCCGGGGGTACGCGAAGATCGGCTGGAACGGCGCGACCCGGGCCCTGGTCACCGCCGAGGCCGCCGCGCTGCGTGAGCTGGCCGAGCTGACCGGGGTGCCGGACCATCCGGCCACGCCCCGGCTGCTCGCCCAGGTCGAGTGGGCCGGGCAGGTCGTCGCGGTGGTCGAGCCGCTGCCACCCCGGGTACGCGCGGTGCCGCTCACCGAGCCGCCCCAGATCGCCGCGCTGCTCGCGGTGGCCCGTCGGGGCCGTCCCGCGTCGCCGCCCCGGCCGTTGGCGGGTTCGTCCTTCCTCGACCGGCTCACCGCCGAGGCGGCCCGGGCGGGCGCCGCCGACGCGTCCGGGCGGCGCGCGGTCGCCGCCGTGGCGGCCCTGGCCCGGCGGCACGGCGGCACGGCGCTCGAGTTCGGGCACTGGCACGGTGACTGGGTGCCGTGGAACCTCGGCCGGCACGCCGGTGAGCTGGTCGCCTGGGACTGGGAGCACAGCGCGCCCGACGTGCCGCTCGGGTTCGACCTGGCGCACGACGCGTTCCAGCGGGCCCTGGTGCTGCGGGGCGAGCCGGCCGCGGCCGCCGCCGGGGCGGTCGACACCCGACTCGCCCGCTACGGCGACCAGCTCGGGCTCGATCCCGCGCGGCGCCAGGCGGTGGCCGACGCGTACCTGGTGGAGATGTGGCTGCGGACCTTCCGGCTGGCCGATGCCGGGGCGGGCTGGAACGCTGCCCTGCATCCCGCCCTGCTGGACGTCATCGAGAAACGACATAACGTCTGATCCTGGCGGTTCGCCGCGCCGAGGGGCGTTGACCGTTGGCGTAGCGTGACGGAAGAATTGCTCGTCGTGATGGCGGTCGATGGACTGCCGCGGCCGTTGTCCCCCGAGGTCACCGGCGGAACACCGATCGATCACCCAGTCGCCCTATACACCAGCCGGATGACCTGTGATCTGCTTCTGCCTGGCGCCGGCCGGAATTCCAAGCGAATCTGTGGGGAGTCGCGTGGACGTGAACATCGAGGACGGAGGGCCCCGGGTCCTGCTGCTGGTCGGGTCCAGCGGCGGACATCTGGCCCAACTGCTGGCCCTGCGACCGTGGTACGAGAAGTGGCGACGGTGCTGGGTCACCTTCGACACGCCCGAGGCGGTGTCGCTGCTCGCCGGTGAGGAGCTGGTGCCCGCGCACCACCCCACCACCCGGCACGTGCCGAACCTGCTGCGCAACGCCGTGCTCGCCTGGCGGGTGCTGCGCAGCCGGCGGGTCGCCGCGGTGGTGACCACGGGCGCCGGGGTGGCCGTGCCGTTCGTCGTGCTGGCCCGGCTGCGGCGCGTGCCGACCGTCTACATCGAGGTGTACGACCGGATCGACACGCCGACGCTGACGGCGCGGCTCTGCCGGCCGTTCCTCTCCGCGATGCTCGTGCAGTGGGACGAGCAGCGGCGGCAGTACCCGGAGGCGACAGTCGTGGGAACACTGCTGTGAGCGGGGACGCGAGCACGGGCACCGCCCCGACGCACCGGCCGGCCCCCGGCCGGTCCGCGCCGCACGTCACCCGCCCGGTCGGCCGTCCCGACCCGTCGCGGGTGCCCCGGCAACGCGAGCGCGCCGACTCCGCGCGACTGCAGCTGCTCGTCGCCGTCGGCACCGACAAGCACCCCTTCGACCGCCTGGTGAGCTGGCTGGAGGAGTGGCACGTCGAGACGGCCGACGAGGTCGGTCTCACCGTCCAGCACGGACACACCCGCCCGCCGGCCGTGCCCGGCGCGGTGCCCTTCCTCGGCCACGACGCGCTGCAAGCCGCGATGGCCGACGCCGACCTCGTGGTCTGCCACGGCGGGCCGGCGACCATCCTGGAGGCGCGCCGCCACGGTCACCTGCCGATCGTGGTCCCCCGGAACCCGACGCTGGGCGAGCACGTCGACGACCACCAGCAGCTCTTCGCCCGCCGGCTCGGCGCGGCCGGCATGGTCGCGCTCTGCGAGTCCCGCGAGGAGCTCCGGGACGCCCTCGCCGCCGGGCTGGCCGATCCGACCCGGTTCGCGGTCGCCACCGACGCCGCCGCGCAGCACGCCCAGCAGGCGGCCGTGACCCGGGTGGGTCAGATCGTGGACGAGCTGGTCGCCGCCGCGTCCCGACGCCGCCCCAGGTGGCGGCTGTGGAGCCGGTCGACCCAAGGTGCGGAGCGTGACAGGTGACGACCTTCCCCTCGGTCAGCGTCGTGGTACCCACCCGGGACCGGCCGGAGCTGCTCCGGGCCGCGATCCGGGCCATCCTCGACCAGGAGCACCCCGGCCCGATCGAGGTGGTGGTGGTCTACGACCAGTCCGACCCGGACCGGTCGCTGGAGGAGCTGTCGCGGCCCGACCGGCGGGTCCGGGTGCTCCGCAACGAGCGGACACCGGGGCTGGCCGGCGCGCGGAACACCGGCACCCTCGCTGCCGTGGGGGAGTTGGTCGCGTTCTGCGACGACGACGACGAGTGGCTGCCCGGCAAGCTCGCCGCCCAGGTCGAGGCGCTCGTCGCCGTGCCGGACGCCGAGTTCGTGAGCTGCGGCATCCGGGTCAGCTACGACGGACACACCGTCGACCGGGTGCTCGACCGGGACCGGGTCGCCCTCGCCGACCTGCTGCGGGACCGGATGACCGAGCTGCACCCGTCCACGTTCCTGATCCGCGCCACCGCCCTGCGCGACGGGTTCGGGCTGGTCGACGAGGAGATCCCGGGCAGCTACGCCGAGGACTACGAGTTCCTGCTCCGGGCCGCCCGCAGCGCCCCGCTGGTCAACCTGCGCACCCCGTACGTGCTGGTGCGCTGGCACAAGCGGTCGTACTTCGCCCAGCGGTGGGACACCATCTCCGCGGCGCTGCAGTGGCTGCTGGAACGCTACCCCGAGTTCGCCGGTCAGCCCGCCGGCGAGGCCCGGGTGGCCGGGCAGATCGCCTTCGCCCGGGCCGCCTCCGGGGACCGGCGCGGAGCGCTGCACTGGGCCCGCCGCACCCTGCGCCGCAACCCCCGCGAGCCCCGGGCCTACCTGGCGCTGGCCGTGGCCGGTCGGGTGGTCCGCGCCGACGCGGTCCTGCGCACCCTGCACCGGCGCGGCCGGGGGATCTGAGCCTGACCGGTCGGGGCGGGTCGGCGCGTCCCGGCCGGTCGGCGGACATCACCGTCCGCAGGGCGGGACGGGGTGGCCGCCGCACCGGTCCGACCACACGGCGTGACAAACTTGCGCCTGTGTTGCGCTGGCTGACCGCAGGTGAATCGCACGGACCCGCCCTCGTCGCGCTGCTCGAGGGGGTGCCCGCCGGAGTCGAGGTGACCACCGGCGACATCTCCGCCGAGCTGGCCCGCCGTCGGCTCGGCTACGGCCGGGGCGCCCGGATGTCGTTCGAGCAGGACGAGGTCGAGGTCATCGGCGGCCTGCGGCACGGCGTCACCCTCGGCAGCCCGGTGGCCATCCGGGTCGGCAACTCCGAGTGGCCGAAGTGGCGCACCGTCATGGCCGCCGATCCGGTCGATCCGGAGGAGCTGGCCGGGCAGGCGCGCAACGCCCCGCTCACCCGCCCCCGCCCCGGGCACGCGGACCTCGCCGGCATGCAGAAGTACGGGCACCTCGACGCCCGACCCATCCTGGAGCGGGCCAGCGCCCGGGAGACCGCGGCTCGGGTCGCCGTCGGCGCCGTCGGCAAGGCGCTGGTGAAGCAGACCCTCGGCATCGAGATCGTCTCGCACGTGGTGGAGCTGGGTCCGGTGAGCGTGAAGCCGGGGCTCCGGCCGCGGCCCGAGGACGCCGAGCGGATCGACGCCGACCCGCTGCGCTGCGTCGACCCGGAGGCGAGCGCGCGGATGGTCGCCGAGGTCGACGCCGCGAAGAAGGACGCCGACACCCTCGGGGGCGTGGTCGAGGTCCTGGCGTACGGGGTGCCGCCGGGCCTGGGCAGCCACGTGCAGTGGGACCGCAAGCTCGACGCCCGGCTCGCCACCGCGCTGATGTCCATCCAGGCGATCAAGGGCGTGGAGATCGGCGACGGCTGGCAGCAGGCCCGCTCGCGGGGCTCCGCGGCACACGACGAGATCGTCCCCACCGCCACCGGCGTCCGGCGGGTCACCGACCGGGCCGGCGGGCTGGAGGGTGGCATCACCACCGGGGAGCCGCTGCGGGTCCGGGCCGCGATGAAGCCGATCTCGTCGCTGAACCGGGCCCTGGCCACCGTCGACGTGACCACCGGCGAGCCGGCCACCGCGATCAACCAGCGGTCGGACGTCTGCGCCGTACCGGCCGCCGCCGTGGTGGCCGAGGCGATGGTCGCCCTGGTGCTCGCCGAGGCGACCATGGAGAAGTTCGGCGGCGACTCGGTCGCGGAGATCCGCCGTAACCTCGCCGGTTACCTGGACGCGCTGGTGATCCGGTGACCGGCGCGGCGGCAGCCGGGGTGACCCGGCCGGTCTGTGTACTGGTCGGCGCGCCCGGCTCCGGCAAGACCACGGTCGGGCAGGCGCTCGCCGCCGGGCTGGGGGTGGAGTTCCGCGACACCGACCTGGACATCGAGCGGATGGCCGGTAAGCCGATCCCGGAGATCTTCATCGACGAGGGTGAGGCGCACTTCCGGGCGCTCGAACGGGCCGCGGTCGCCGCGGCGCTCGCCTCCTGCCCGGGGGTGTTGGCGCTGGGCGGCGGCGCGGTGCTCGCCGAGGAGACCCGCGCGGCCCTGGTCGGGCACCCGGTGGTGCACCTCTCCGTCGAGCTGCCGGACGCGGTCAAGCGGGTGGGGCTCGGGGCCGGCCGCCCGCTGCTGGCGATCAATCCGCGGGCGACCCTCAAGCACCTGATGGACCAGCGTCGCCCCCTCTACGAGGAGGTCGCCACCGCGACGGTGTCCACCGACGGGCGCCTCCCGGAGGAGATCGCGGCCGAGATCCACGCCCTGCTGAAGCGCTGACGTCGCCCGGTCCCGGTTCGCTCGACTAGGCTGCCCGCGATGGACGAGGTGACCCGGATCCCGGTCGGCGGCGGTGAGCAGTCGTACGACGTGCTGGTGGGACGTGACCTGCTCGACACGGTGCCCGGTCTGCTGCCCGGGGCGACCCGGGTGGCGCTGCTGCACGCCCCGCCGCTCAAGGCGTTGACCGACTCGCTCGGCGAGCGGCTGCGCGCCGCCGGCGTCGAACCGCTGCCGATCGAGGTACCGGACGCCGAGGCGGGCAAGCGGATCGACGTCGCCGCGGCCTGCTGGGACCGGCTGGGCGAGGCCGGCTTCACCCGTACCGATGCGGTGGTCGGGGTGGGCGGCGGCGCCGTCACCGACCTGGCCGGTTTCGTCGCCGCCTGCTGGCTGCGCGGGGTGCGTTGGGTGCCGGTGGCCACGTCGCTGCTCGGCATGGTCGACGCCGCGGTGGGCGGCAAGACCGGGGTCAACACCGCCGCCGGCAAGAACCTGGTCGGCGCGTTCCACCCGCCGGCGGGGGTGGTCTGCGACCTGGCCACCCTGGACAGCCTCCCCCCGGCAGACCTGGCGGCGGGGCTCGCCGAGGTCGTCAAGTGCGGTTTCATCGCGGACCCGGCGATCCTCGACCTGGTCGAGGCGGACCCGGCGGCCGCCGTCGACCCGACCGGACCGGTGACCCGCGAACTGATCGAGCGGGCGATCCGGGTGAAGGCCGACGTGGTCTCCGGCGACCTGCGCGAGTCCGGCGTTCGTGAGGTGCTCAACTACGGCCACACCCTCGGGCATGCGATCGAGAAGGTCGAGGGCTACCGCTGGCGGCACGGCGACGCGGTCGCCGTGGGCGTCGTCTACGCGGGCGCGCTGGGCCGGCTCACCGGCCGGCTCGACGAGGCGACGGCGCGTCGGCATCGTACGGCGATGGCCGCTCTCGGCCTGCCCACCAGCTACCCGGCCGACGCCTGGCCGCAGCTGCTGGCCGCCATGCGGGTGGACAAGAAGGCCCGGGGCAACCGGCTGCGCTTCGTGGTGCTGGACGGGCTGGCCCGTCCGGCGATCCTCGAAGGCCCGGACGACGCCCTGCTGCGCGCCGCGTACGAGCAGGTGGCGCAGCCGTGAAGGTCCACGTGTTGAACGGGCCTAACCTCGGCCGGCTCGGCACCCGCGAGCCCGAGGTCTACGGGGCGAGCACCTACGCCGACCTCGTGGCGCTCTGTGAGTCGACCGGCCGGGACCTCGGCCTGGACGTCACGGTGCGGCAGACCGACGCCGAGCACGAGCTGCTCGGCTGGCTGCACGCCGCCGCGGACGAGGGTGCGGCCGTTGTGCTCAACCCCGCTGCCTGGTCGCACTACTCCTACGCGGTCCGCGACGCCTGCGCGATGCTGCGCGGGCCGTTGATCGAGGTGCACATCTCGAACATCCACACCCGCGAGGAGTTCCGGCACCACTCGGTGGTCTCCCCGGTGGCCACCGGGGTGATCTGCGGGCTGGGCCTCAGCGGCTACCGCCTCGCCCTGCACCACCTAGCCGCCGGCCAGGGCGCGCGCTGACCCTGCCCGACTAGGCTCGCCCGCCCCCGCCCCGCCTAGCCCGCCCGCGCGCCGCCCGGCGCGGGCCTGGTGCGGGGCCCGGTGCGGGGCCCGGCGACGATGATCAACTCGACTTGCCGAGATATCGGGGTGTCCGCACCGCCGCGACACCCCGATTTCAAGGAACTCGAGTCGATCACCCCCCTCGCGTGTCCGGCCCCGGCCGCGCCCTTCTCGCTGACCCCAACCCGGCCCCGGTCCGGTTCCCTGGCCGCTACCCATAACCCGGCCCGGCCCGGTCCGCCCCGGCCCGCCCCGGTCCGCTCCGCCCCGGCCCTCGGCGCCCGAGTGTCCGGCCGAGCCATCGGGTTGGTCAGGCCCGCAACCCCTGGCTTCCTCACGCTGAGTAATGCCCAACTGCTCGGGTCACCTCACCACTCCGCATCCTTTGCTCTGCTGCCCTATACGCACCACCCCGTTGAACTGCACTTCCAGCGGACCGCCCCGACTCCTGCCGTTCAGGCCCCAGTCACCTTCCGTTACCGGCGCGTTCAGGGGTGCAGGGCGAGCAGGCCGCCTGGTGGAGCGCTGGCGCGTTGGCTGGTGCAGAGCATGCGGGCCACCCGGTGGAGAGTTGGCGCGCATAGGGGTGCAGAGCCAGCGCGTCGGAAGGCGCGGAGCTGGCGCGTTGAGGGGGCAGAGCAGGGAGCCGGGGAGTCGCCGGCCGATGCGCGCTGGGCTGCGGAGAGTGACGTTGATCACGCGGTCGACCGCAGCGGGGAAGGCGGCGCCGGGGGTGCCGCGGTGGGCGGGTGCGGGGGGCGGACGGGGTCCGGCCGGGGCCGACGGCGGCGGGTCGGAGCTGCGGGCCGGGTGGAGCCGGGCCAGAGCCTGGCGGGGCTAGTAGACTTTCCAGGTCTGTCCGCCAATTGATGATCAAGGCAGGAAATGGCCACCACCAACGACCTGAAGAACGGCCTGGTACTCAACCTCGACAAGGAGCTCTGGGCCGTAGTCGAGTTCCAGCACGTCAAGCCCGGTAAGGGTGGTGCGTTCGTGCGCACCACGTTGAAGAACGTGCTCTCCGGCAAGGTGGTCGACAAGACCTTCAACGCGGGCACCAAGGTCGAGACGGCGACCGTCGACAAGCGCACGATGCAGTACCTCTACGCCGACGGCGAGGACTACGTCTTCATGGATCTGGAGACCTTCGACCAGATCACCGTGCCCGGCGGCACCGTCGGCGAGGCGGCGAACTACCTGCTGCCCGAGGCGGAGGCGACCGTCGCCACCCACGAGGGCGTGCCGCTCTACATCGAGCTGCCGACCAGCGTCGTGCTCGAGGTCACGTACACCGAGCCGGGTCTGCAGGGCGACCGCTCCACGGGCGGCAACAAGCCGGCGACGGTCGAGACCGGCGCGACCGTGCAGGTGCCGCTCTTCATCACCACCGGCGAGAAGATCAAGGTCGACACCCGCGACGGCCGTTACCTCGGCCGCTCCTGATGGCTGAGGGTCCCAAACAGCAGATGCCGGCGCGCCGCAAGGCGCGCAAGCGAGCGCTCGATGTGCTCTTCGAGGCGGACCTGCGCGACCACCCCCCGGTGGAGGTGCTGGCCGGCTACCTGGAGCGCATCGAGCGACCCCACCCGGAGCACCTGGGCTACGCGGTGCGGCTGGTCGAGGGGGTCGCCGACCACCTCGACCGGATCGACGAGCTGATCGCCAGCTACGCCGAGGGGTGGACGCTGGATCGGATGCCCGCGGTCGACCGCAACCTCGCTCGGATCGCCGTCTACGAGCTGCTCTTCCTCGACGAGATCGACGACGCGGTGGCGATCAGCGAGGCGGTCGAGCTGGCCCGGCAGATGTCGACCGACGACTCGCCCCGTTTCCTCAACGGGGTGCTCGGCCGGATCGCCGAGTACGCCACCCGCTGAACGGCTCCGCACGCCGCGGAGACGGCGACGCGGAGACCGCGACGCAGCGACAGCGCGACGCGGAGACGGCGACGCAGAGATAGCGCGACGCAGAGAGGGCCCGTGCCGTACGGCACGGGCCCTCTGCGCTGATCAGCCGGTCAGGAGGCGAAGAACGCCCGCGGGTCGGCGACGAGCACGCCGTGCTCGGTGAGCCGCTCGATGAGACCCGACGGCGAGGCGTCGTAGACGATCGCCAGCGCGCGCAGGTCGTCGGCGCGGATCGAGAGCACCCGCCCGTTGTAGTCGCCGCGCTGCTGCTGGATGGCGCGCGCGTAGCGGGCGACGTAGGCCAGGTCCTCGGAGGCCTCGTCGTAGAGCCGCTCCAGGTCCAGCACGATCTTGCTGGTGGGCTCGTGACGGACCCCACTGCCGTCGGGCAGCAGCTCCGAGACCGGCACGCGGTAGAAGTCGGCGAGCTCGGCCAGGCGGGACACCGTGACGGCCCGGTCACCGCGCTCGTACGACCCGACCACGACGGCCTTCCAGCGCCCGTTCGACTTCTCCTCCACCCCCTGCAGGGACAGCCCCTGCTGCTGGCGGATCGAGCGCAGGCGGGCACCCAGAGACTTGGCGTATTCAGAGGGCATTCGGACACTCCCAGTGCTGCGGGGGTTCTCCCAGCGATTTCGCTACGGAGCGTGACGGTACGGGGATTGAGCAACCTGGTCAAGTGTTCGTGACCTTACCGTTGGGGAGCGCGGGGGGAGTTATCCCCATTTCGTGACGCTGATCCGGTGGTCAGTAGCCGGCGGCGGCCGACCCGGTGACCACTGGTAACGTGGCGTGAAGCCTTCGCGTGGGCCGCCCGCGGCCAGCGGCGGAGGCGCCCGACATCCTTTAACGACCCGTCCCGTGAGGCGGGGAAGGAGGTCCGCCGTGGCCTGCCCACCGGCTGCCGAATCACCACCCGCGCGGCAACCCTCGGTGAAGGTGATCCTCGCCAGCGCCGACGTTCAGCGCGTGGTCGATCGCATCGCCCACCAGATCCTGGAGAAGACCCAGGGCGCCGCCGAGACCGTTCTGCTCGGCATCCCCACCCGGGGCGCGCCCCTGGCGCGGCGGCTCGCCGCCCGGATCAGCACCTTCGAGGACGTGGCCGTACCGGTCGGTGTGCTCGACATCACTCTCTACCGCGACGATCTGCGCCGCAACGCCACCCGCGCGATCGGCCCCACCCAGCTGCCGCCCGGCGGCATCGACGGGAAGCGGGTCATCCTCGTCGACGACGTGCTCTTCTCCGGGCGGACGGTCCGGGCCGCGCTCGACGCGCTCAACGACGTCGGCCGCCCGGCCTCGGTGCAGCTCGCGGTCCTCGTCGACCGGGGGCACCGGGAGCTGCCCATCCGCGCCGACTACGTGGGCAAGAACATTCCGACCTCGCTCGCCGAGAGCGTCAAGGTCACGCTCGCCGAGACCGACGGCGCGGACGGGGTCAAGCTCTACGGAGGGATCGCCTCATGATCCGGCACCTGCTCTCCGGCGCCGACCTGGACGCCGCCACCGCCACCCGGATCCTGGACACCGCGGCCGAGATGGCCACGGTCGCCGGTCGCGAGGTCAAGAAGCTGCCCGCGCTGCGCGGGCGCACCGTGGTGAACCTCTTCTACGAGGACTCCACCCGGACCCGCATCTCGTTCGAGGCGGCGGCGAAGCGACTCAGCGCCGACGTGATCAACTTTTCCGCCAAGGGCTCCAGCGTCGCGAAGGGCGAGAGCCTGAAGGACACCGCGCTCACCCTGCAGGCGATGGGCGCCGACGCGGTGGTCGTCCGCCACCCCGCCTCCGGCGCGGCGAACCGGCTGGCCGAGTGGGTGGACGGTTCGGTGGTCAACGCCGGCGACGGCACCCACGAGCACCCCACCCAGGCGCTGCTCGACGCGTACACCATGCGCTCCCGGCTGGGGCGGCTCGCCGGGCTGTCGGTGGCGGTCGTCGGCGACGTGCTGCACAGCCGGGTGGCCCGCTCCAACGTGCTGCTGCTCTCCACCCTCGGCGCGAAGGTGACCCTGGTCGGGCCGCCCACGCTGATCCCGGTCGACTGGGCCACCAGGGCGGCCACCGCGAACACCGCGGGGCAGGCACCCGACATCAGCGTCTGCTACGACCTCGACGCGGTGCTGCCGACGTCGGACGTGGTGATGATGCTGCGGGTGCAGCGGGAGCGGATGAGCGACTCCTACTTCCCCTCCGCCCGCGAGTACGCCCGCCGCTACGGGCTCGACGGGCAGCGGATGCGACGGCTGCCCGAGCACGCGATCGTCATGCACCCCGGCCCGATGAACCGGGGCATGGAGATCACACCCGAGGTGGCCGACTCGGCCCGCTCCACCATCGTCGAACAGGTCACCAACGGGGTCTCCGTCCGGATGGCCGTCCTCTACCTGCTGCTCGGGGGGAACAACGCATGACCGCGTACCTCGTCAAGGGGGTCAGCGTGCTCGGCGCCGCGCCGACCGACCTGCTGATCCGCGACGGTGTGGTCGCCGAGACCGGCGCCGACCTGGCCGCCGACGGCGTCACCGTGCTCGACGCCGCCGGGCTGGTCGCCCTGCCCGGCCTCGTCGACCTCCACACCCACCTGCGCGAACCCGGCCGCGAGGACGCGGAGACGGTGGAGTCCGGCTCCCGCGCGGCGGCGCTCGGCGGGTACACGGCGGTCTGCGCCATGGCGAACACCTCACCGGTCGCCGACACCGCCGGCGTCGTCGAGCAGGTCTGGCGCCTCGGCCGCGAAGCCGGCCTGGTCGACGTGCAGCCGATCGGCGCGGTCACGGTCGGGCTGGCCGGCGAGCGGCTGGCCGAACTGGGCGCGATGGCCGACTCCGCCGCCCGGGTGCGGATCTTCTCCGACGACGGGCACTGCGTCGCCGACCCGCGGCTGATGCGCCGCGCGCTGGAGTACGTGAAGGCCTTCGACGGGATCATCGCCCAGCACGCCGAGGAGCCCCGCCTCACCGAGGGCGCGCAGATGCACGAGGGGGCGGTCTCGACGCGCCTCGGGCTCACCGGCTGGCCGGCCGTGGCCGAGGAGGCGATCATCGCCCGGGACGTGCTCCTCGCCGAGCACGTGGGCAGCCGCCTGCACGTCTGCCACGTCTCCACCGCCGGCAGCGTCGAGGTGCTGCGCCAGGCCAAGGCCCGTGGCGTACGGGTCACCGCCGAGGTGACCCCGCACCACCTGCTCCTCACCGACGTGCGGGCCGAGACGTACGACCCGGTCTACAAGGTCAACCCGCCGCTGCGCACCGACGACGACGTCACCGCGCTGCGCGCCGCGCTGGCGGACGGGGTGATCGACATCGTGGCCACCGACCACGCGCCGCACGCCGTGGAGGACAAGGAGTGCGAGTGGGCGTACGCCCGGCCGGGCATGCTCGGCCTGGAGACGGCGCTCTCGATCACGCTGCAGGTGCTCGGCCCCCGCTGGGACCTGATCGCCGAGCGGATGTCCCGCACCCCGGCCCGGATCGCCGGGCTGGAGTCCCACGGTCTCGACCCGGCACCGGGCGTGCCGGCCAACCTCACCCTCGTCGACCCGGCCGCCCAGCGCCGGATCGAGCCCGGTGAGCTGGCGAGTCTGAGCCGCAACACCCCGTACGCCGGCATGACGCTGCCGGGTCGCGTCGTGGCGACCTTCCTGCGCGGCGAGCCGACGGTTCTGGACGGAAAGGCTGTCAAATGATCCGAGCGAGGAGTGCAGCGGAGCGGAGCCCCGCAGTCCGGGTCGAAGGGAATGCGGCATGGTGAAGCGCAGGCCGGCGATCCTGGTTCTCGAGGACGGCCGCACCTTCCAGGGCGAGGCCTACGGCAGCGTCGGGGAGACCTTCGGCGAGGCGGTCTTCAACACCGGCATGACCGGCTACCAGGAGACCCTCACCGACCCCTCCTACCACCGGCAGGTGGTGGTGCAGACGGCGCCGCACATCGGCAACACCGGCGTCAACGGCGAGGACGACGAGTCGTCCCGAATCTGGGTGGCCGGGTACGTGGTGCGTGACCCGGCCCGGATCGGCTCCAACTGGCGCGCCAGCGGCGGGCTGGAGGATCGGCTCGCCGCCGAGGGTGTCGTCGGCATCGCCGGGGTGGACACCCGGGCGCTGACCCGGCACCTGCGGGAGCGCGGTGCCATGCGGGTCGGCATCTCCAGCGTCGAGGAGGACCCGCGGGCGCTGCTGGCCCGGGTCCGGCAGACCCCGGAGATGGCCGGGGCGGACCTCTCCGCCGAGGTGACCACCGCCGAGTCGTACGTGGTGCCGGCGCAGGGCGAGCACCGGTTCACGGTCGCCGCGCTGGACCTGGGCATCAAGCGCAACGTGCCGCGGCGGCTGGCCGCCCGTGGGGTCACCACGCACGTGCTGCCGGCCTCGTCCACGATCGACGACCTGCTCGCCACCGGCGCGGACGCGGTCTTCTTCTCGCCGGGTCCGGGTGACCCGGCGACCGCCGACGGTCCGGTGGCGCTGGCCCGGGAGGTGCTGGGGCGGCGGATCCCGCTCTTCGGCATCTGCTTCGGCAGCCAGATCCTCGGCCGGGCGCTCGGCTTCGGCACCTACAAGCTCGGCTACGGCCACCGCGGCATCAACCAGCCGGTGCTGGACCGGTCGACCGGCAAGGTCGAGGTCACCAGCCACAACCACGGCTTCGCGGTGCAGGTGCCCGGCGCCGGGGTGGGGGCTGTCGTCCCCAACCAGGTGATCGACACTGCGTTCGGCGGCGTCGAGGTGTCGCACGTCTGCCTCAACGACAACGTGGTCGAGGGGCTGCGGGCCAAGGACGTGCCCGCGTTCACGGTGCAGTACCACCCGGAGGCGGCGGCCGGTCCGCACGACGCGGACTACCTCTTCGACCGCTTCGCGGAGTTGATCGAGGGCCGCGGCCTCGACCGGCGGCGCAGCGAGGGCCGCGGCCTCGACCGGAACCACAGCGAAGGCGGAAAGTGATGCCGAAGCGGAGCGACCTGAAGCACATCCTGGTCATCGGCTCGGGGCCGATCGTGATCGGGCAGGCCTGCGAGTTCGACTACTCCGGCACCCAGGCGTGCCGGGTGCTGCGCAGCGAGGGGATCCGGGTCAGCCTGGTCAACTCGAACCCGGCCACGATCATGACCGACCCGGAGTTCGCCGACGCCACCTACGTCGAGCCGATCACCCCGGAGTTCGTCGAGCTGGTCATCGCCAAGGAGCGCCCGGACGCGATCCTGCCGACCCTGGGCGGGCAGACCGCGCTGAACACCGCGGTCGCCCTGCACGAGGCCGGTGTGCTGGAGAAGTACGGCGTCGAGCTGATCGGGGCGAACATCGACGCGATCAACCGCGGCGAGGACCGGCAGCTGTTCAAGGAGATCGTGGCGAAGGCCGGTGCGCGCCTCGACTACGAGGACCCGTCGGCGCTGGTGCCGCGCTCGCGGGTCTGCCACTCGATGGACGAGGTCCGGGAGACCGTCGCCGAGCTGGGCCTGCCGGTGGTGATCCGGCCGTCGTTCACGATGGGCGGCCTCGGCTCGGGCATGGCGCACACCCAGGAGGACCTGGAGCGCATCGCCGGTGACGGCCTGGCCGCGAGCCCGGTGCACGAGGTGCTCATCGAGGAGAGCGTGCTCGGCTGGAAGGAGTACGAGCTCGAACTGATGCGCGACCGCCACGACAACGTGGTGGTGGTCTGCTCGATCGAGAACCTCGACCCGATGGGCGTGCACACCGGCGACAGCGTCACCGTGGCCCCGGCCATGACGCTCACCGACCGGGAGTACCAGCGCCTGCGCGACCTCGGTATCGCCGTGCTGCGCGAGGTCGGGGTGGACACCGGGGGCTGCAACATCCAGTTCGCGGTGAACCCGGCCGACGGGCGCATCGTGGTCATCGAGATGAACCCGCGGGTGTCGCGCTCCTCGGCGCTGGCGTCGAAGGCGACCGGCTTCCCGATCGCGAAGATCGCCGCGAAGCTCGCCATCGGCTACACCCTGGACGAGATCCCCAACGACATCACGCTGAAGACTCCGGCGGCGTTCGAGCCGACGCTGGACTACGTGGTCGTCAAGATCCCGCGGTTCGCCTTCGAGAAGTTCCCGGGTGCGGACGCCGAGCTGACCACCACCATGAAGTCGGTGGGTGAGGCGATGAGCCTCGGACGCAACTTCACCGAGGCGCTGAACAAGGCGATGCGCTCGATGGAGACGAAGGCGGCCGGCTTCTGGAGCGTGCCGGATCCGGTGGGCGCGACCAGGGAGAACACCCTCGCCGCGCTGCGTACGCCGCACGATGGCCGGCTCTACACCGTCGAGCGGGCGCTGCGGCTGGGCGCCTCCATCGCCGAGGTGGCGGCCGCCTCCGGCGGGATCGACCCGTGGTTCCTGGACCAGATCGCCAGCCTCGTCGAGCTGCGCGCGGAGATCGTGGACGCGCCGGTGCTCGACGCCGAGCTGCTGCGCCGCGCGAAGCGGGCCGGCCTCTCCGACCGGCAGCTGGCCGCGCTCCGTCCGGAGCTGGCCGCCGAGGAGGGCGTACGGACGCTGCGGCACCGGCTCGACATCCGGCCGGTGTACAAGACCGTGGACACCTGCGCGGCCGAGTTCGAGGCGACCACCCCGTACCACTACTCCACGTACGACCAGGAGACCGAGGTGGTCGGGTCGGCGCGGCCGAAGGTGCTGATCCTCGGCTCCGGGCCGAACCGGATCGGGCAGGGCATCGAGTTCGACTACTCGTGCGTGCACGCGGTCCAGGCGCTGCGCGCGGCCCCGGCGGGTGGCGCCGGGACCGGCGGCTACGAGACCGTCATGGTCAACTGCAACCCGGAGACCGTCTCGACCGACTACGACACCGCCGACCGGCTCTACTTCGAGCCGCTCACCTTCGAGGACGTGCTCGAGGTCTGGCACGCCGAGGACACCTCCGGCAAGGCGGCCGGCGGGCCGGGCGTGGTCGGGGTGATCGTGCAGCTCGGCGGGCAGACCCCGCTGGGGCTGGCGCAGCGGCTCAAGGACGCCGGGGTTCCGGTGGTGGGCACCTCCCCGGAGTCGATCCACCTCGCCGAGGAGCGGGGGGCGTTCGGCGCCCTGCTGACCCGGGCCGGTCTGCGCGCCCCGGCGTACGGCATGGCGACCTCGTACGACGAGGCCAAGACGATCGCCGACGAGATCGGCTACCCGGTGCTGGTGCGGCCCTCCTACGTGCTCGGCGGACGCGGCATGGAGATCGTCTACGACGACGCGACGCTGCGCGGCTACATCGGGCGGGCCACCGACATCTCGCCGAACCACCCGGTGCTGGTGGACCGGTTCCTCGACGACGCCATCGAGATCGACGTGGACGCGCTCTGCGACGCCGACGGTGACGTCTACCTCGGCGGCGTCATGGAGCACATCGAGGAGGCCGGGATCCACTCCGGGGACTCGTCCTGCACCCTGCCGCCGATCACCCTGGCCGGTTCGCACCTGGCCGAGGTCCGCCGGTACACGGAGGCGATCGCCCGCGGCGTCGGCGTACGCGGCCTGCTGAACGTGCAGTACGCGCTCAAGGACGACGTGCTCTACGTGCTGGAGGCGAACCCGCGGGCCTCGCGTACCGTCCCGTTCGTCTCGAAGGCGACCGCCGTGCCGCTGGCGAAGGCGGCGGCCCGGATCGCGCTCGGCGCCACGATCGCCGAGCTGCGGGCCGAGGGGCTGCTCCCGGCGACCGGGGACGGCGGCACCATGCCGGCGGACGCCCCGATCGCGGTGAAGGAGGCGGTGCTGCCGTTCAAGCGGTTCCGCACGCCGGCCGGCAAGGGGATCGACTCGCTGCTCGGCCCGGAGATGAAGTCCACCGGCGAGGTGATGGGCATCGACACGAACTTCGGTCACGCCTTCGCCAAGTCGCAGTCGGCCGCGTACGGCTCGCTGCCGACCGGGGGCCGGATCTTCGTCTCGGTGGCGAACCGGGACAAGCGCGCCATGATCTTCCCGATCAAGCGCCTGGCCGACCTGGGCTTCGAGATCGTCGCGACGGCGGGCACGGCCGAGGTGCTGCGCCGGCACGGCATCGCGTGCGAGCAGATCCGCAAGCACTACGAGGAGGGTCAGGGCGAGGACGCGGTCTCGATGATCCTCGGCGGTGACGTGGCCCTGGTGCTGAACACCCCGCAGGGCTCGGGCGCGAGTGCCCGCTCCGACGGCTACGAGATCCGCAGCGCGGCGGTGACCGCGGACATCCCGTGCATCACCACGGTGCCCGGTGCGGCGGCGGCGGTCATGGGCATCGAGACCCGGATCCAGGGCAACCTGCGGGTCCGGCCGCTCCAGGAGCTGCACGCCGCCCTGCGGGCCGCCCAGTGACCGGGCGCACCACGGCGTTGATCATGAGGTTGCCGTCGACCGGCGCGGCGTGTCGCCGGGGCAACCTCATGATCGACCATGGTCGGGGCGGCGCGGCGTGGTGATGTTCGAGCGCGTCGTACGACCCGTGCTGTTCCGGCTCGGGGGCGGCGACGCCGAGACCGCGCACGAGTGGACGCTGCACCGGCTGGCCGCGGTGTCCCGGCGGCCGGCGGCGCTGGCCGCGCTGCGGGCCCGGTACGCGGCACGGGTCCCGCGCACGGTCTTCGGCGTGGAGTTCCCCAATCCGGTCGGCCTGGCCGCCGGGATGGACAAGAACGGTGTGGCGCTGCCCGCCTGGCCGGCGTTGGGGTTCGGCTTCGTCGAGGTCGGCACGGTGACCGCGCACGCCCAGCCGGGCAACCCCCGGCCCCGGCTGTTCCGGCTGCGCGACAGCGAGGCGATCGTCAACCGGATGGGCTTCAACAACTCCGGGGCGCAGGCGCTGGCCGCCCGGCTGGCGGCGCTGCCCCGGCCGCTCGGCGTCCCGTTGGGGATCTCGCTCGGAAAGTCCAAAGTGACCCCACTGGAGGAGGCCGTCGAGGACTACCTCGCCTCCTACCAGGCGCTGAAGGGGCACGGCGACTACTTCGCGGTCAACGTGTCCTCACCGAACACTCCGGGTCTCCGGTCCTTGCAGGACCGGTCTCATCTGGACGCGCTGCTCGCCGTGCTGGTCGGGGAGAAGCCGGTGCTCGTGAAGATCGCCCCGGACCTCTCCGAGCCGGCGATCGCCGAGCTGCTGGAGGTCTGCCTCGACCGGGGCGCGGCCGGGGTGATCGCCACCAACACGACGCTCTCCCGCGGCGGTCTGGCCGAGGCCGACGTGGCGCGGGGCGCCGAGACCGGTGGTCTCTCCGGCCGGCCCCTCGCCGCGCGGGCCCGTGAGGTGGTCTCGTTCGTGCATCGGGAGACCGGGGGGCGGCTGCCCGTGATCGGGGTGGGCGGCATCGTCGACCCGGACGACTCGACCCGGATGTTCGACGCCGGGGCCAGCCTGGTGCAGCTCTACACCGGGTTCATCTACCGGGGCCCGGCCCTGGTCCGCGCCGCCGTACGGGCGGCGACACCGGCGCGACCGCCGGTTCGATGAGCGTGGGCGCGACGCCGGTGCCCCGCCGGGTGATTCCCGGCCGCCGGCTCGCGTCGTCCCGCGCTCGACCCGTGCCGCGAGGGTGCCGGCTCGGGCCGGGCGAGCGTCGGCTCGCGCCGCACCGAGCCCGCCTCGTGCCGAGCCGGGGTCGCTTCGGGCCAGGCCGGGTCGACCCGCCTCGTGCCGAGCCGGGGTCGCTTCGGGCCAGGCCGGGTCGACCCGCGTCGGGCCGGGGGCGCGTCGCGCCGGGTCGAGGTCGACCCGTACCGGGCGGTGGCCGGTCCCACGCCCCGATCCTTGCCGTGCCCGGCGGCTGGGCGCGGGTCGGGGAGTACGCCGGCGGCCGCGCGCGGACGGGGAGGTGTCGTCCGGGGGCCTCGTGCGGCGCGACCGCCGCGCGCCGCGCGCCGGGCAGTCGCCCGCCGAGACGGGCCGAGTTGCCCGATCCGTTCCCGGTCGACCCGCTCCGCGCCGTCGTGGCCGCGGCCGGCGGGGGAGTCCGGCCGGGCCGGTTCCGGGATCCGATCGACGCCGCCGGGTGGCGCGGGCCGCGGCGGCCACCGTGGCGGCCGGGGACGCGGGGTGTGCCGGCCGGGAGACCGACCGGAGTCGGCGCGGGCCCGGCGGCGGCCGACGGGCCGTGCCGACCGCTGTGCGGTCGGTGGAGCGGCGCGGCGGGCCGGGCGTACCCCGGAGCCGCCGAGCCGGCGCAGCGGCGTACGCGGGCGGCGTGGGGCCGTCCGTGGTGACCACGAGAGAGGGAGAGCAACGGATGGAGACCTTCGGCGCCCGGTTGCACCGGGCCGTGGCCGAGCGGGGGCCGCTCTGCGTGGGGATCGACCCGCACCCGGGGCTGCTGGCCCGTTGGGGGCTGTCCGACGACGCCGAGGGGCTCGACCGGTTCGCCCGGACCGTCGTGGACGCCCTCGGTGACCGGGTTGCGGTGGTCAAGCCACAGTCGGCGTTCTTCGAGCGATTTGGTGCCCGTGGTGTCGCGATTCTTGAGTCAACTATCCGACAGTTGCGGGATCGTGGCGCGCTCGTTCTGCTTGACGTCAAGCGCGGCGACATCGGGTCCACGGTCCGCGCGTACGCGGAGGCGTACCTCGACCCATCCAGGCCGCTGTATGTCGACGCGGTGACCGCGAGCCCCTACCTGGGAGTAGGTTCACTGGCCCCGATGTTCGAACTCGCCGCCGAGCACGGCGGTGGCGTCTTCGTGCTGGCGCTCACCTCGAACCCCGAGGGGCCCGCGGTGCAGCACGCCCGCGCCGCCGACGGGCGGAGCGTCGCGCAGACCGTGATCGACGAGATTTCCCAGCTCAACGCCGATGCGCAGCCGCTCGGCAGCTTCGGGCTCGTGGTCGGCGCGACGATCGGCGACACCGGCCACGACCTGTCCCGGGTGGGCGGCCCACTGCTCGCGCCGGGCCTCGGGGCGCAGGGCGCGACGGCCGCCGATCTCCGTACGGTCTTCGGCGCGAGCCTGCCCGCGGTGCTCCCGTCGTACTCCCGTGAGGTGTTGGGCGCGGGCCCCGACGTGGCCGCGTTGCGGGCCGCCGCGGACCGTGCGCTGGCCGATTGCCGGGCCGTCGTGCCCCCGATGAACTGACTGACGGGTCGGTCACTTTGCGAAGATCATCGCGTGCCCACGTTGCCGAAACGTCCGGCGACCGCTAGTTTTCCCCGCGCTGGGAACCACGGACCCCTTGGTTCACAGCGACACCACGTTTCACAGTGCGGTGGTGCGTCCCGCCCGCCGCTATAGGGACCTGAGGAGAACTGGTGCCGCTCCCGTCACTGACCCCCGAGCAGCGCGCTGCCGCGCTGGAGAAGGCCGCGGAGATCCGCAAGGCCCGAGCCAAGCTGAAGGAGGACCTCAAGCAGGGCAAGACCAGCCTCGCGAGTGTTCTCGAGAAGGCCGAGGCCGACGACGTCGTCGGCAAGTTGAAGGTCTCGGCCGTCCTGCAGGCGATGCCGGGCATCGGCAAGATCCGGGCCACCCAGATCATGGAGAAGCTCAAGATCGCCGACAGCCGCCGCCTGCGGGGCCTCGGCGAGCAGCAGCGCAAGGCACTGCTTGGTGAGTTCGCCGCCAACTGATCGCGGCAGCGTGTAGAAACAAGCAGTGAGCACGGAAGGCGGGGCGCGTCCGGCAGCTCGGCTCACTGTCCTGGCCGGCCCGTCGGGCATGGGCCGGGAGAGTGTCGTCGAGCTTGTCCGGGCGCGCTCGCCCGCTGTGTGGCGGCCGGTCACGGCGACCACCCGATCCCGCCGCGAGGGCGAGGTCGACGGGGTGGACCGGGTCTTCCTGACCCCCGCCGGGTTCGACCGGCTGATCGCCGCGGGTGGCCTGCTGGAGTGGTCCCGGGCCGGCCCGCACCGGCGCGGCACCCCGTACGAACCCCTGCGCTCCCGGCTCGCCGCCGGGCAGCCGGCGCTGCTGCCGCTCGACATCCCGGGCGCGCTCGCCGTCCGGGAGCGGATCGCCGACGCCCGGCTGGTGCTGCTGCGCCCCCCGGGCCGCCGGCCCGATCCGGCCGTCGCGGCCGCCTTCGAACTCGCCCTGACGCACGACCTGACGGATCGGGTCGCGGATGAGCTGGTAGGCTTTCTCGGTTCTTCATATCCGACTCCGGCCGGCCCGCGCGTGCGGGGCTAGCCGCCTCCCGCGCCCGTACGGCCCGGAGTCGGCCGCGGTTCACGCGAGTCAGCCGCGGTCGCCAGTCCGCACCGCTCGCGCGGTTCGACAGACGCAGAGGTAATTCGTGGGATCCATCGCCACCAACCCCGAGGGCATCACCAACCCGCCGATCGACGAACTACTCGAGAAGACGTCGTCGAAGTACTCCCTCGTCATCTTCGCGGCCAAGCGGGCCCGCCAGGTCAACGCCTACTACAGCCAGCTCGGTGAGGGCCTGCTGGAGTACGTCGGCCCGCTGGTCGAGACCACCCCGCAGGAGAAGCCGCTCTCCATCGCCATGCGCGAGATCAACGCCGGCCTGCTCACCGCCGAGCCGACCGACCAGCCGTAACCCCGGCACACCGCGATGTCCGCCGAGATCATTCTCGGGGTCGGTGGCGGCATCGCCGCCTACAAGGCGTGTGAGCTGCTGCGACTCTTCACCGAATCGGGCCATCGGGTCCGGGTCGTGCCGACCGCGTCGGCGCTCCGCTTCGTCGGGGCGCCGACCTGGGCGGCGCTCTCCGGGCAGCCGGTCGCCGACGACGTCTGGTCCGACGTGCACGAGGTGCCGCACGTCCGCCTCGGTAAGGGGGCCGACCTCGTCGTCGTCGCGCCCGCCACGGCCGACCTGCTCGCCAAGGCGGCGCACGGCCTCGCCGACGACCTGCTCACCAACACGCTGCTCACCGCCCGCTGCCCGGTGGTGCTGGCCCCGGCCATGCACACCGAGATGTGGGAGCACCCGGCCACGGTGGCGAACATCGCCACGCTGCGCGCCCGGGGCGTCCGGGTCATCGAACCGGCGGTGGGCCGGCTCACCGGCGCGGACACCGGCAAGGGCCGCCTCCCGGACCCGGCCGAGATCTTCGAGGTCGCCCGCCGGGCCCTGGCGCGGGGCGTCGACGCCCCCGCCGACCTGGCCGGCCGCCGGGTGGTGGTCACCGCCGGCGGCACCCGCGAACCGCTGGACCCGGTCCGCTTCCTCGGCAACCGCTCCTCCGGCAAGCAGGGCTACGCGTTCGCCCGCGCGGCGGTGGCCCGCGGCGCCCGGGTCACCCTGATCGCGGCCAACGTCTCCCTCACCGACCCGGCCGGCGTCGACCTGGTCCGCGTCGGTACGACGGCCGAGCTGCGGGAGGCCACGCTGAAGGCGGCCACCGACGCCGACGCCGTGGTGATGGCGGCGGCTCCGGCCGATTTCCGTCCGGCCGTCTACGCGCCTGGCAAAATCAAGAAGGCGGACGACGGCAGCGCGCCGACCATCGAGCTCGTCACCAACCCGGACATCGCCGCCGAGCTGGGCGAACGCCGCCGACCGGAGCAGGTGCTGGTGGTCTTCGCCGCGGAGACCGGCGACGCCGAGGCCAACGGCCGGGCCAAGCTGGCCCGGAAGCGGGCCGACCTCATCGTCATCAACGAGGTGGGGACGGACAAGGTCTTCGGCGCCGACACCAACGCGGCGACCGTCATCGGCGCGGACGGTTCGGTCACCCGGATGCCCGAACAGTCCAAGGCGGACCTCGCCGACGGCGTCTGGGACCTCGTGGTGCCGCGGCTCGCCCGTCGCCCGTGAGGGTGGAACCGGACGTAACCGCCTCCGCCGCCACGGACCGTGGTGACTAGACTTCCGCGGAACGACTTTCACACGCTTAGGAGTGCCGTGACACGCCGCCTCTTCACGTCCGAATCGGTCACGGAAGGCCACCCGGACAAGATCGCCGACCAGATCAGCGACGGCATCCTCGACGCGTTGCTCACCGAGGACCCGCGCAGCCGGGTCGCGGTGGAGACCCTCATCACCACCGGTCAGGTGCACATCGCCGGTGAGGTCACCACCAAGGCGTACGCGGACATCCCGACCATCGTCCGCAAGACCATCCTCGACATCGGTTACGACTCGTCGAAGAAGGGCTTCGACGGCGCGTCGTGCGGCGTCAGCGTCTCCATCGGAGCCCAGTCGGAGGACATCGCCCAGGGCGTCGACAACGCCTTCGAGCTGCGTACCGGGGCATCGGAGAGCGCGCTGGACGCCCAGGGCGCCGGTGACCAGGGCATGATGTTCGGCTTCGCCTGCTCCGAGACGCCGGAGCTGATGCCGCTGCCGATCGCCCTCGCCCACCGGCTGGCCCGCCGGATGGCCGCCGTGCGCAAGGACGGCACCATCCCGTACCTGCGGCCGGACGGCAAGACGCAGGTCACCATCGAGTACGACGGGCTGCGACCGGTCCGGCTGAACACCGTGGTGGTCTCCAGCCAGCACGCCGCCGACATCTCGTTGGAGTCGCTGCTCACCCCGGACATCCGCGAGCACGTGATCGCGCCGGAGCTGGAGAGCCTGGGGCTGGACACCGAGGGTTACCGGCTGCTGGTCAACCCGACCGGCCGGTTCGAGATCGGCGGACCGATGGGCGACGCGGGCCTGACCGGCCGCAAGATTATCGTCGACACCTACGGCGGGTACGCCCGACACGGTGGCGGGGCGTTCTCCGGCAAGGACCCCTCGAAGGTGGACCGCTCGGCCGCGTACGCGATGCGCTGGGTGGCCAAGAACGTGGTCGCCGCCGGCCTCGCCGAGCGCTGCGAGGTGCAGGTCGCGTACGCGATCGGCAAGGCGCACCCGGTCAGTCTCTTCATCGAGACGTTCGGCACCGAGACCGTGCCGGTGGCGTCGATCGAGAAGGCCGTCTCCGAGGTCTTCGACCTGCGGCCGGCGGCCATCATCCGGGACCTGAACCTGCTCCGCCCGATCTACCAGCAGACGGCGGCGTACGGCCACTTCGGCCGGGAGTTGCCCGACCTGACCTGGGAGAGCACCGAGCGGGCCGCCGACCTCAAGTCGGCTGCGGGAGCCTGACCAGCGCCACGCGCAGCGACCGGCGACCCGCGGACGGGTCGCCGGTCGCTCGTGTCTGCGTGGACGTCCCCCTGGCCCACCTGGACCGGCCCTTCGACTACCTGGTTCCGGCCGCGCTCGACGAGCAGGCGGTGCCCGGCACCCGGGTGAAGGTCCGGTTCGCCGGGCAGCTGGTGGACGGCTGGCTGCTGGAGCGGGTGGCGAGCTCCGACCATCCCCGGCTGGCCTACCTGGAGAAGGTCGTCTCACCGGAGCCGGTGCTCTCGCCCGAGGTGAGCCGACTGGCCCGGGCGGTCGCCGACCGGTACGCCGGCAGCCTCGCCGATGTGCTCCGCCTCGCCGTACCGCCCCGGCACGCCCGGGTGGAGAAGGAGGCGCGCCCGGACGGCGCGGAACCGCCCGCACCGAACGCACCGAACGCGCCGCCTGCGTCGACCGCGTCGGCCGCACCGCCGGCACCGGACGCGTCGACCGCGCCGGAGTCCGGGGCGGAGCTGCCGGAGCAGCGCCGACCCCCGGCGGAGCCCGGACCCGACGGGTGGCGCGACTACCCGGCCGGCCCCGCCTACCTGCGGGCGCTCACCGACGGGCGGGCGCCCCGCGCGGTCTGGTCCGCGCTCGCGGGAGAGGACTGGGCGGTCCGCTACGCCGAGGCGGTCGCCGCGACCGTCGCCGGCGGCCGGGGCGCGGTGGTGGTGGTCGCCGACAACCGCGACCTCGACCGCCTCGACGCCGCCGTGGGTGCCGCGCTCGGCCCCGGCCGGCACGTCTGCCTCTCGGCGGCGCTCGGCCCGGCCCGCCGCTACCGGGCCTTCCTCGCCGCCCGGCGGGGCGACGTGCCGGTGGTGATCGGCACCCGGGCCGCGATGTTCGCCCCGGTCGAGCGGCTGGGCCTCGTCGCGATCTGGGACGACGGCGACGACCTGCACGCCGAGCCGCGAGCCCCCTACCCGCACGCCCGCGACGTGCTGCTCACCCGCGCCCAGCTGACCGAGGCCGGCGTGCTGGTCGGCGGGTACGCCCGCACGGCCGAGGCGCAGCTGCTGCTGGAGACCGGATGGGCGCGGGAGGTGGTCGCCGACCGGGCCACCGTGCGCGCGCGTACCCCCGCCATCGCCCCCGTGGGTGACGACCCGCAGCTGGCCCGCGATCCCGGAGCGGCCACGGCGCGGCTGCCCAGCCTGGCCTGGACGGCGGCCCGGGAGGCGCTCCGCGCCGACCTGCCGGTGCTGGTGCAGGTGCCCCGCCGGGGCTACCTGCCGTCGGTCTCCTGCGCGCAGTGCCGCACGCCGGCCCGCTGCGCGCACTGCGCGGGTCCGCTCGCGCTGCCCTCCGCGTCCGCGCCGCCCGCCTGTCGCTGGTGCGGTCGGGTGGCCGCCGCGTACGCGTGCCCGGAGTGCGGCGGCCGACGGCTGCGGGCCGCGGTCACCGGCGCCCGGCGGACCGCCGAGGAGCTGGGGCGGGCGTTCCCGGGTGTGTCGGTGCGCACGTCCGGCCGGGACGAGGTGCTCGACGGCGTGCCCGGCGGGGCGGGCCTGGTGATCGCCACGCCGGGCGCCGAACCGGTGGCCGAGGGAGGCTACGGGGCGGTGCTGCTGCTCGACTCGTGGGCGCTGCTCACCCGGGCCGACCTGCGGGCCGGGGAGGAGGCGCTGCGGCGCTGGCTGTCGGCGGCGGCGCTGGCCCGACCGGCCGGGGCCGGCGGCCGGGTGGTGGTGGTCGCCGACGGGGCGCTCGCGCCGGTGCAGGCGTTGCTGCGCTGGGACGCCGGCTGGTTCGCGGCGCGCGAGCTGGCCGAGCGGCGCGAGCTGGGCTTCCCGCCCGCGGTCCGGATGGCGAGCGTGACCGGGCTGCCCGCGGCGGTGGCGGACCTGCTCGACGAGGCGCGGCTGCCCGACGGCGCCGAGGTGCTCGGTCCCGTCCCCGCCGACGGGGAGCGGGAGCGGATGCTGGTGCGGGTGCCCCGCGCGCGGGCCGCCGCGCTGGCCGGCGCGCTGCACGCCGCCGCCGGGGCGCGCAGCGCCCGCAAGGCGGCCGACCCGGTCCGGCTCCAGGTCGACCCGCTCGACCTCTTCTGAGCGCCGACCTGGACTTCCAGCAGGTGAGCCGGGTGATGTCGCACGCCGCGTCCGGCGGGAGCCCGATTATGGGGTGGTAGCATCGCCCGTCATGCCGGGCGGACGAAGGCGCGACGCTGGGGGAGTGCGTCGAGCCCACGCCAGGACGATGAGTTCGATTCTCCGGTGATCAGGGGTGGACCAGTCGTGACCGTTCGTCAGTCGATCGTCTTCAACGGTGACCTCGGCAGCGGCAAGAGCACCGTCTCGGTCGAGATCGCCAAGCGACTGGGCCTGCGCCGGGTCGCCGTCGGCGACCTCTACCGGCAGATGGCGCAGGAGCGGCAGATGACCGCCCTCCAGCTCAACCTGCACGCCGAACTCGACCAGGCGGTCGACGGCTACGTCGACCAGCTCCAGCGCAACATCGCCGCCTCCGGTGAGAGCCTCGTCATGGACTCCCGCCTGGCCTGGCACTTCTTCACCGACGCGCTCAAGGTGCACATGATCACCGAGCCGGGGGAGGCCGCCCGCCGGGTGCTCGCCCGCCCGTCCGGGCCGGCCGAGAGCTACACCTCGCTGGAGGAGGCGACCGCCAAGCTCCGCGAGCGCAGCGAGAGTGAGCGGAGCCGGTTCATCATCCGCTACGGGGTGGACAAGGCCCGGCTGCGCAACTACGACCTGATCTGCGACACCACCCGGGCCACGCCCGAAGAGGTGATCGAGCACGTGATCGCGGCGTACGAGGGGACGCTCGGCGCCGAGGTGCTGCGGGACGAGCCGCCGCTGCTGCTGCTCGATCCGGCCCGGATCTACCCCACCGAGGACATCGCCACGCTGCGCGGGCTCTGGGACTCCGAGTTCGTCGGCGAGGTGGCCGGTGCGGGCGACGAGGCGCTCGAGCCGCTGCGGATCGGCTTCACCGGTGAGTACTTCTTCGTGGTCGACGGGCACCGCCGGCTCAGCGCCGCGCTGCAGAGCGGCTTCCACCTGGTGCCGGCCCAGCTCGTCGCCGAGGTCGACGAGCCGGTCGTCGGCGGGATGAGCGCCGTCGACTACTTCGCCGCCCAGGTGCGTCCCGGCGTCGTCTACGACTGGGAGGCCGCGCACGGCATCCAGCTGCCGCTGCCCGAGCACACCCTGCTCGCCGGGGACGCGGTGCTGGCCGGCGAGCCGGGCCACAGCGCCTGACCGACGCCGTCCGGCTGCCGCGCCGACACCGCAGCGCCGAGACGCGTGCCCCGGTCGGGCACGGCCGGGCCGCCCGTCGCGGCGGCCCGGATCGGTGCCGACAGCCGTCCGGCGCTGCCGCCGTGACGCTCCGCACACCAACCCCGGTCGATCACCGTACGCCGGCCGGGGTCGGCCGTGGCACTCCGTAGACTGGTACGGCCCCGATCATCCACCCCGTGAAGGAGCCGTCCCGCGTGACCGTCCAGCCCATCCGTCTGTTCGGGGATCCGGTGCTGCGCACGCCGGCCGATCCGGTGGTCGACTTCGACACCGAGCTGCGCCGGCTCGTCGCCGACCTGACCGACACCATGCGTGAGCAGAACGGCGCCGGCCTGGCCGCCCCGCAGCTCGGGGTGGGCCTGCGGGTGTTCACCTTCGACGTCGACGACGTCCTCGGCCACCTGGTCAACCCGGTCCTGGAGTTCCCCGACGAGGAGGAGCAGGACGGCCCGGAGGGTTGCCTCTCCATCCCCGGGCTCTACTTCGACACGAAGCGCCGACAGAACGTGATCGCCAAGGGCTTCAACGGTTACGGCGACCCGATGCAGATCGTCGGCACCGGGCTGATGGCGCGCTGCGTGCAGCACGAGACCGACCACCTCGACGGGGTGCTCTTCATCGACCGGCTCGACCAGGCCGGGCGCAAGGAGGCGATGAAGGCGATCCGGCAGGCCGAGTGGTACGACGCCGCCGCCCCGCCGGTGGTCAAGCTGAACCCGCACGGCTCCGCCGCCAGCCCCTTCGGCCTGGGTGGGTGACCGGCCGGTGCGTGTGATCTTCGCGGGTACGCCGGCTGTCGCCGTACCGTCCCTGGCCGCCGTCGCCGCCTCGCGGCACGAGCTGGTCGCCGTGGTGACCCGTCCCGACGCGCCGGCCGGGCGGGGGCGGGGCGTCTCCCGCTCCGCCGTCGGAACGTGGGCCGACGAGCACGGAATCGAGGTGCTCACCCCGGCCCGCCCGCGCGAGCCGGAGTTCCTGGACCGGCTGCGTGACCTCGCACCGGACTGCGTGCCGGTGGTCGCGTACGGGGCGCTCGTGCCGCCGGCCGCCCTGGAGATCCCTCGGCACGGCTGGGTCAACCTGCACTTCTCCCTCCTGCCGGCATGGCGGGGCGCGGCACCCGTGCAGCACGCCGTGCTGCACGGCGACGAGCTGACCGGTGCCAGCGTCTTCCAGCTGGAGCAGGGGCTGGACACCGGGCCGGTCTACGGCACCCTGACCGACGAGATCCGCCCCACGGACACCTCCGGTGACCTGCTGGAGCGGCTCGCCGAGTCGGGCGCGGGCCTGCTGGTCGCCGTCCTCGACGCGATCTCCGACGGCACCGCCCGGGCGCAGGCGCAGCCGGCCGACGGGGTGTCACTGGCCCCGAAGGTGACCGTGGAGGACGCCCGGGTGCGCTGGACGGACCCGGCCTTCGCCGTGGACCGGCGGATCCGGGCCTGCACGCCAGCCCCCGGCCCGTGGAGCACCTTCCGCGGCGAACGGATCAAGCTGGGGCCGGTCGCGCCGGTGGCCGACGGCCCCGACCTCAAGGCGGGTGAGCTGCTCGTCGAGAAGTCCCGGGTGCTCGTCGGCACCGCCACCACCCCCGTCCGGCTGGGCGAGATCCGGGCCGCGGGCAAGCGGGCCATGCCCGCGACCGACTGGGCACGCGGCGCACGGGTCGCCGCCGGAGAGGAACTCGCGTGACGGGCACTGGAGCAGCGGACCGCGAACACCGGGCGGCCGGCGCCGGGGTGCCCGACCGATCCGCGACCTCGGGGCGGCCCGACGAGCGCCCGACCGGCCCGGGAAGGGCGCCGGAGCGCACCGACGCACGCCGGGGCGGCACCCGACGCGACGACCGCCCGCGCGGCGACCAGGGCAACGGTGGACGCTGGTCGGCGGGCGGGCGCGGCAGCGCACGTGGTGGCCGGCCGGCGATGGACCGGCCCCGGTACGCGGCCTACGAGGCGATCGCCGCGGTGCACCGGGACGACGCGTTCGCCAACCTGGTGCTGCCGGCCATCCTCCGCGAGGAGGGGCTCTTCGGCCGGGACGCGGCCTTCGCCACCGAACTGACGTACGGCACTCTGCGCCACCTCGGCACCCTGGACGCGATCCTGACCGCCGCGGCCGGGCGGGAGGTGCAACGGATCGACCCGCCGGTGCGCGACGCGCTGCGCCTCGGCGCGTACCAGCTGCTGCACACCCGGGTACCGGCGCACGCGGCGGTCTCCTCCACCGTCGACCTGGTCCGCGCGGTCGGGCCGGGCGCCACCGGCTTCGCCAACGCGGTGCTGCGGGAGGTCGCGGAGCGGGACGTCGACGCCTGGGTGGCGCAGCTCGCGCCGAGCATGGAGAGCGACCCGATCGGGCACCTGGCGCTCGCCTACAGCCATCCGCAGTGGGTGGTGCGGGCGTTCGCCGAGGCGCTCGGGGGTGACCTCGGGGAGACGACCCGGCTGCTGATCGAGGACAATGAGCGGCCGCCGGTGCACCTCTGCGCCCGTCCGGGGCGCGTCGACGCGGTGGAGCTGGCCGACGAGGTCGGTGGCGCGCCGGGCGCCTTCTCGCCGTACGCCGTCTACCTGGGCGGCGGCGCCCCCGGTGACCTACCGGCGGTGGCCGAGGGACGGGCCCACGTGCAGGACGAGGGCTCCCAGCTGGTGGCGGCCGCGTTGACGGCCGCGCCGTTGGACGGCCCGGACGGTCGTTGGCTCGACCTCTGCGCCGGCCCGGGCGGCAAGGCCGGCCTGCTCGGCGCGATCGCCGCCGAGCGCGACGCTCGGCTGACCGCCGTCGAGGTGGCGGAGCACCGCTCCCGGTTGGTGGCCCAGGCCACCCGGGGCCTGCCGGTGACCGTGCTGAACGTCGACGGCCGTACCGTCGGGGAGGATCCGAAGCTGCCCGAGCAGCACTTCGACCGGGTGCTGGTCGACGCGCCCTGCACCGGCCTGGGCTCGCTGCGGCGGCGCCCGGAGTCGCGGTGGCGGCGGCAGCCGTCGGACCTCTCGTCGCTGACCCGGCTGCAGCGGGAACTGCTCGGCGCGGCGCTGCGCGCGGTGCGCCCCGGTGGCGTCGTCGCCTACGTCACGTGTTCGCCGCACATCGTGGAGACGCACGTGACGGTGACCGAGGCGGCGCGCCGCTCCGGCGTCCCGGTCGACTTCGTCGACGCCCGCCCGCTGCTGCCGGCCGGTATGCCGGGGCTGGGCGACGGCCCGACCGTGCAGCTCTGGCCGCACCGGCACGGCACCGACGCGATGTTCCTCGCCGTCCTCCGCCGCGGCTGACCGCCCACCCTCCCCAGCGCACCTTCACGGAAAGAGTGGCCTTCGCACCCGCGAAGGCCACTCTTTCCGTGAACGAGGCCGATCGTGAACGAGGCCGGGGGGTCAGCGGACGGGGAGGCCCTTGCTGCCGGCGCCCTTGAGCGAGCGGGTCAGGGACCGGTCGCTGACCCAGAGGAAGCACTGCACGCCGCGGTTGCCGCTCTTCCACTCCTCCTCGAACGGGTGGTAGAAGATCGTGCCGGCCCGGTACTGCATGTCGGAGTTGTTCGGCACCTTGACGTACGAGGCGATCAGCTTGCGGCAGTCCTTGTGGGCGCGCAGCGTGGTGCGGGTGAACTCGGCGTAGCTGATGTCCGGCGCCTGGTAGACCCCGACGAACTCGGCGTGGTGCTTCGCCGTGCAGGCCTTGGGGAGCATCTCCTCGATGTCCTCCTTGACCACCTTCGGATCGAAGCAGCCGTAGGCCAGCTTGGACGTGCCCTTCAGGGCGTCGCGCAGGCTCCCCTCCCGGAGGCTGATCGCGGGGTCGTCCAGGCTCGCGATCTCGCTGACGTCGCAGCGGAACCAGCGGGCGCCGCCGGTCCACGCGGCGGGCGACGGGAAGACCACGTCGACGCTGAGCCGGCCGGTGCGCCAGTCGGCGCCGACGGCCTTGTTGACCTCCCGGTCACATTCGGTGCGCGCGGCGCGCAGCCCCACCGAGCCGGCCGGCGGGGGCGTGCTGCGCTGCGCGGCCGCGCCGCTGAGCGTGCCCAGGTGCAGCGTCTCCGTCCGGTGCGACTCGCCGCACTGGACCGGGCTGTACGCGCTGAGGTAGCCGACGTCGGCGATGGCGAGGTGGCAGACCCCGGCGTCGGGGACGAACGCCTCGGCCGCGGCGAGCGTCGGCCAGTCGTCGGTGAGTTCCGCGTCGAGACCGGCCGGCGCGCAGCCGGCGAGCCCCAGCACCGCCACCGTGCCCACCACGGCCGCCGTCCACCACCGTCGCATCCCGCCGACCTCCCCGTCGACCGTGGTCACGCCGACCGGCGATCATCGACCGGTTGCGCCACGGCGCAGGAGCATACGGCACGGGCTCTCAGATCGCCGGTAGTCCCTGCGGCCCCGCCCCCCGCATCGACCGGGTGAGCTTCCGGTCGTCGCTCCACAGGAAACAGCGCACCCCCCGGTCGCCCTCCTCCCACTCCCGCCGTGACGGCGGGTAGAAGATGGATCCCGCCCGGTAGGGCAGTTCGCTGTCGTCGGGCACCGCCGCGAAGGTGGCGATCAGCGCCATGCAGCGCCGGTGCACCTGGTCGGCCGCGGCGGTGAACGCCGCCCAGCTCAGGTCGCGCTCGGTGTACGCCCCGACGAACTCGGCGCGGTGCGGCTCGGAGCAGAGCACCGGCGCCATGTAGTTGAGGTTCTCGTCGATCAGCTTCGGGTCGAAGCAGCGGTGCAGCAGCGGCGAGTCGCCGACCATCGCGCCGCGCAGGCTGCCGGTGCGGTTGATCGGGCGGGTGTTGTCGATGCTGTCGGTCTCGCTCAGGTCGCAGCGGAACCAGCGGGCGCCTCCCGCCCAGGCCGCCTTGCTGGGCAGCGCGATGTTCAGCGCCACCCGAGCGGCGTGCCAGTCGCCGCCGAGCACCTCCCGGGCCCGCTGGTCGCACTCGGTTCGGGCGGCGCGCAGCGACGGGCGACCGGGCTCCGGCCGGGCGGCGGAGGGCGCCGCGGTGAACGTGCCGACGTGGATGGCCTCGGCCAGGTGGGTGCGGGAGCAGGGCACCGTCTGGTAGGTGCTCGCCTGCACGACTGTGAAGATCCGGGCCTGGCAGGTGTCGGTGGCCGGGACGAAGATCGTCGGGGCGCGCATCGCCGGCCAGTCGTCGACCAGGTCACCGTCGGGGCCGTGCGCGCGCAGGCACCCGCTCAGCAGCATCGCCACGGCACTGGCCAGCGCCAGGACTCCGAGGCACCGTCGCATCGTCCGCCCCTTCCGGGAACCTGGTGAGCGTTGATCTTGTCCGTGGCGGGCGTCGCGAGGCCCCGGCGGTGCGTCACCGTCTGGGTTGGAGTGTTGCCGGGTTCGCGCCGATCGGCCAGTCGCCGATGCCTCCCCGTCCGGAATCGCCCGCCCGTACCGGCTGATTCTGCACCAGCGGTCACCGTCGGGTCACGGCCCGTCCCGGTTGGTGCCGTGCCGGCGGTGATCGGCCGCGACGTTCGTACACTTGGCCCGTGACCGTACCGCCGACGATCGTCGCGCCGAGCATCCTCGCCGCCGACTTCGCCCGCCTCGCCGACGAGGTCCGTGCCGTCGAGGGTGCCGCCGACTGGCTGCACGTCGACGTCATGGACAACCACTTCGTGCCGAACCTCACCATCGGGCTGCCGGTGGTGCAGAGCCTGCGGGCGGCCACCCAACTGCCCTTCGACGTGCATCTCATGATCGAGGATCCGCGCCGCTGGGCGCCCGGCTACGCCGACGCCGGGGCGTACAACGTCACCTTCCACGCGGAGGCGTGTGACGACCCGGTGGCGCTCGCCAAGGACCTGCGCTCGGCCGGGGCGAAGGCCGGGCTGGCGATCGACCGGGACACCCCGATCGAGCCCTACCTGGAGCTGCTGCCGAGCTTCGACACCCTCCTGATCATGACGATCAAGGCCGGGTTCGGCGGGCAGCGCTTCATCCCGCAGCTGCTGGAGAAGGTCCGCGCCGCCCGCCGGCACGTCGCCGCCGGGCACCTGGAGCTACGCATCGAGGTCGACGGCGGGATCGCCGCCGACACCATCGAGCAGGCCGCCGCGGCGGGCGCCGACGCCTTCGTCGCCGGCACCGCCGTCTACGGCGCCGACGATCCCGCCGAGGCCGTACGCCGGCTGCGGGCGCTCGCGGAACGCGCGATCTCCGGGGCCTGAGGTGGACGCGGCGGAGGAGCGCCCCGACGTCATCCTCGTCGTCGACGACGACGAGGACATCGCGCGTTTCGTCGAGTTCAACCTCCGGCTGCACGGTTTCGAGGTGATCCACGCCGGCGACGGCCAGGAGGCCCTCGAGGTGATCGAGCGCCAGCGGCCCGACCTCGCGGTGGTCGATCTGATGATGCCCCGCATCGACGGGCTGGAGCTGACCCGGCGGCTGCGCGCCGACCCGATGACCTCGGCCCTGCCGGTGATCATGCTGACCGCCAAGGGAATGACCGTGGACAAGGTGCACGGCCTCAGCGCCGGCGCCGACGACTACCTGGTCAAACCGTTCGACACCGCCGAGCTGGTGGCCCGGGTCAGCTCCACGCTGCGCCGCAACAAGGAGTTCCGGGAGGTCTCGCCGCTGACCGGGCTGCCCGGGAACAGCCGGATCCGGCGGGAGATCTCCGACCGGGTACGCAGCGGCGCCGACTACGCGGTCGCCTACATCGACATCGACCGGTTCAAGAGCGTCAACGACCGGTACGGCTTCGTCCGCGGCGACGACTTCATCTCCGCCCTGGCCCGCAGCGTGCACCGGGCGGTGGTCTCCATCGGGCTGCCCCCGGCGTTCCTCGGTCACGTCGGCGGCGACGACTTCGTGATCGTCTGCTCCCCGGAGCAGATCCGGCCGCTGACCTCGCGGGCGGTCGTGGACTTCGAGAAGGCGGCCGACTCCCTCTACGACCCGATCGACCGGGAGCGCGGCTACGTCGAGCTCAAGGACCGGCGGGGCAACATCCGCCGCGCCGCGCTGGTCACCCTCTCGATCGGTGTCTCCCTCTCCGACGCCGGTAAGCGCTTCACCGACCCGCTGGAGGCGATCGCCGTCGCCAGCGAGATGAAGTCGGTGGCGAAGGGGCAACCCGGCTCGTACGTGGCGGTCGACCGGCGGCGCGGCGTCACCTGAGCGGGCGGGACCCGGTGTGAAGTACCTCGCCCAGGTGGCGGCGGCACCCGTTCGGCGTGTAAGACTTCCCTGTACCCACCACGCGCTGGCGGGACTCGGTGTAATTCCGAACCGGCGGTGATCCACGGCGAGACCGTGGTCAGCCCGCGACCCGGTCGGCTCTGCCGCCCGGTGGACCTGGTGTGAATCCGGGGCCGACGGTTGGGGGCGGGAATTCCGCACCCAGACAGTCCGGATGGGAGACAGCGCGCGGGACGGACGGGTCGTGCCCGGACGCCGGTGTCGGCGTGCCGTGTCGCCCCTGCGGGTCGGCTCCGCCGTACCCGGATCTCCGCCGCCGCACGCCCGCGGCCCGATGCCGCCTCCCACCCCGCCCGCGCGCCACCGGCGAGCGAGAAGGCAGGGACAAGGCGAATGGCGAGCGTCTCCGTCGACGAGGCGATGCGTCGCGCGATCGAACTCGGTGCGCGTGGACTCGGCACCACCAGCCCCAATCCGGTGGTCGGCTGCGTGCTGATGGACGCCGACGGCGAGGTCGTCGGCGAGGGCTTCCACGCGTACGCGGGCGGGCCGCACGCCGAGATCGTCGCGCTCGCGCAGGCCGGTGAACGGGCCCGGGGCGGCACCGCCGTGGTCACTCTCGAACCCTGCGACCACACCGGTCGCACCGGCCCCTGCAGTCTCGCGCTCGTCCAGGCAGGGGTGGCCCGGGTGGTGATCGCCGTACCCGACCCGAACCCGGTTGCCTCCGGCGGGGCGGCCACCCTGCGCGCCGCCGGCGTCCGCGTCGACCTGGGGGTACGCACCCAGGAGGCGGAGGCCGGCAACATCGCCTGGCTGACCTCGATGCGCCGGGGCTGGCCGTACGTCATCTGGAAGTACGCCGCGACGCTGGACGGACGGTCGGCGGCGGCCGACGGCACCAGCATGTGGATCACCTCGGAGGCCGCCCGGATCGACGTGCACGCGCTGCGCGGCACCGTCGACGCGGTCGTCGCCGGGGTGGGCACCGTGCTCGCCGACGATCCCCGGCTCACCGCCCGCAACCTGCGCGACGGCAGCCTCGCCATCCGCCAGCCGCTGCGGGTGGTCGTGGACAGCGAGGGGCGTACGCCCGCCGACGCCCAGGTCCGCGACGGCGCCGCCCGGACCTGGATCGCCACCGTGGCGGAGGTCGGTGCCGGCAAGGACGGCCGGGTCGACCTGCCGGCGTTGCTGGCCGCGCTGCACCAGCGGGGCGTGCGGGCGGTCCTGCTGGAGGGTGGCCCCCGGCTGGCCGGAGCGTTCCTGGCCGCGGGGCTGGTCGACAAGATCGTCGGGTACGTCGCGCCCCGGCTGCTCGGCGCCGGTCCGGCCGCGCTCGTCGACGCCGGTGTGACGACCATCGCCGAGGCCATCGATCTGGAGTTGATCGACGTTACGCAGATCGGTCCGGATCTGCGGATCACCGCGCTGCCCCGAAAGAGGGAGGGCTGACATGTTCACCGGCATCGTCGAGGAGTTGGGTGAGGTGCTCGCCGTGACGGCGACCGCCGCGGACTCGGCGCTGGTCGCCCTCCGCGGCCCGCTGGTCACCGCCGACGCCCGGCACGGAGACTCGATTTCCGTCAACGGCGTCTGCCTGACGGTGGTCGACGTCGACGCCGGCGTCTTCACCGCGGACGTGATGGGGGAGACGCTGCGCCGCTCGGCGCTCGGCGCGCTCCGCCCCGGCGCCCCGGTGAACCTGGAGCGGGCCGCGACGCTGGGCAGCCGGCTCGGCGGGCACCTGGTACAGGGGCACGTCGACGGGGTCGGCGAGCTGCTCTCCCGGGAGCCGGCCGAGCAGTGGGAGACGCTGCGCTTCCGGCTGCCCGCCCAGCTGTCCCGGTACGTGGTGGAGAAGGGCTCGATCACCGTCGACGGCGTGTCGCTGACCGTGGCCGGTGTCGGGCCGGACTGGTTCTCGGTCGGGCTGATCCCCACCACGCTGAAGCTCACCACCCTCGGCGTACGCGGCGTGGGCGACCCGGTGAACCTCGAGGTGGACGTGCTGGCCAAGTACGTCGAGCGGCTGCTCGGCGACCGGTCGGCCAACGGCGTCGGGCCCGCCGGTCCCGACGGGGTGGTTCCGCTCGGCCCCGGCGCGGCCGGATCACCCACCGAGGTCGCCTGATGAGCACGCTGGGTTGGCTGCTCGACGCGCAGGTGACGGTGGCCGGTTCCCCGGTGCTGGTCCGCGAGATCGTCGGCAACGCCTTCGGGCTGGTCTCCGCGCTGCTCGGCCTGCGCCGGGTGGTCTGGGCCTGGCCGGTCGGCATGATCGGCAACGCGCTGCTCCTCACCGTCTTCCTCGGCGGGGTCTTCGCCACCCCGCAGGCGCACGACCTGTACGGGCAGGCAGGCCGGCAGGTCTTCTTCTTCACGGTCAGCGTCTACGGCTGGTGGCGCTGGTCGCGCACCCGTCGGCTCGGCGCCGTTCCCGACGGGGGTGCCGTGGCGCCCCGCTGGGCGAGCGGCCGGGAGCGGGTGGGCCTGCTCGTCGCGGCCGTGCTCGGGGTCGCCGCCGCCTATCCGGCGCTCGCCGCGCTCGGCTCCTGGGGGCCGCTGCCGGACGCCTGGATCCTCGTCGGCAGCCTGCTCGCCACCTACGGCATGGCCCGTGGCTGGGTCGAGTTCTGGCTGATCTGGGTCGCCGTGGACGCGGTCGGCGTACCCCTGCTGCTCAACGGGGGCTTCTACCCGTCGGCGGCCATGTACCTGATCTACGGCGCGTTCTGCGTCTGGGGCTTCGCCAGCTGGTGGCGTACGTCGCAGAGGCTGCGGCCGGTCCGCTCCTCGATCCCGTCCACCTACACGGAGGCCGTGGCATGACCACTTTCGGCACTATTGAGCAGGCGATCGCGGAGATCGCCGCGGGGCGGCCCGTCGTCGTGGTCGACGACGCCGACCGGGAGAACGAGGGCGACCTGATCTTCGCGGCCGAGCTGGCCACCCCGGAGCTGGTCGCGTTCATGGTCCGCCACACCTCCGGCTTCATCTGCGTGCCGCTGCTCGAGAGCGAGGCCGACCGGCTGGACCTGCCGCCGATGCACCACACCAACCAGGACCGGCGGGGCACCGCGTACACGGTGACCGTGGACGCCCGGGAGGGCATCTCCACCGGCATCTCGGCGGCCGACCGGGCGCACACCATCCGGCTGCTCGCCGACCCGACCACCGGGCCGGTCGACCTGGCCCGACCCGGGCACGTGGTGCCGCTGCGGGCCCGGCAGGGCGGGGTGCTGCGCCGCCCCGGGCACACCGAGGCGGCCATCGACCTCACCCGGCTGGCCGGCCTGCGCCCGGCCGGCGTGCTCTGCGAGATGGTCAACGACGACGGCACCATGATGCGGGTGCCGGACCTGGAGAAGTTCTCCGTCGAGCACTCGCTCACGATGATCACGATCGCCGACCTGATCGCGTACCGGCGGCGGACGGAGAAGCAGGTCGAGCAGGTCGCCGACGCGCGGATGCCGACCCGGCACGGGGTCTTCCGGGCGATCGGGTACCGCAGCACGCACGACACGGCCGAGCACGTCGCCATGGTCTACGGCGAGATCGGCGACGGAAAGGACGTCGTGGTCCGGGTGCACTCCGAGTGCCTCACCGGCGACGTCTTCGGTTCGCTGCGCTGCGACTGCGGTCCGCAGCTCGACGCCGCCCTGGCCCGCGTCGCCCAGGAGGGGCGCGGGGTGGTGCTCTACATGCGCGGTCACGAGGGGCGCGGCATCGGGCTGCTGCACAAGCTGCAGGCCTACCAGCTGCAGGACCTGGGCCGGGACACCGTGGACGCCAACCTGGACCTCGGGCTGCCGGCCGACGCGCGGGACTACGGCACCGGCGCGCAGATCCTGTACGACCTCGGGGTGCGCTCCATGCGGCTGCTCACCAACAACCCGGCGAAGCGGGCCGGGCTGGAGGGGTACGGCCTCACGATCACCGGCCGGGAGGCGTTGCCGGTGCGTCCCCACCCGGAGAACGTGCGGTACCTGCGGACCAAGCGGGACCGGATGGGACACCTGTTGGAGTTGGACGACGTCACGGAGGCACCGGCCGGCAAGGTGCCCGCCGGTGACGAGATCGGAGCATAGACATGGCGGGATTCGGGGAGCCGACGGCGGCGCCCGTCGACGCGAGCGGGATGACCGTGGGAGTGGTCGCCGCGCGGTGGCACGGCGAGTTGACCGACCACATGCTCGAACGCGCGGTCGCCGCCGCGGAGGCGTCCGGCGCCCGCGCGGTGGTCGCCCGGGTCGCCGGCTCGGTGGAGATTCCGGTGGTGGCCCAGGCCCTGGCGCGGCGCTGCGACGTGGTGGTCGCGCTCGGCGTGGTGGTGCGCGGCGCCACCGCCCACTTCGACTACGTCTGCCGGTCGGTGACCGACGGGCTGACCCGGGTGGCGCTCGACGAGGGCAAGCCGGTGGCGCACGGGGTGCTCACCGTGGACAACCTGGAGCAGGCCCGGGACCGGGCCGGCCTGCCCGGTTCGGCGGAGGACAAGGGCTGGGCGTCGACCGTCGCCGCGCTCGACGCGGCGCTGGCCATCCGGTCGGTCAACACCGCCAACGGCCACCGGGTGGGCTTCGCGGGCTGACCGGCCCGCCCATCGCAGCGGCGGCCTCGGGGGGACGATCACCCCGAGGCTGCCGCTCGTCGCGTCCGGTCGGCTCTGCCAGACTCGCGGGATGAGCCGGATCGAGTACGCGCGGCTGCCCGGCCTGCGGATGGCGTACCGGGTCTGGGGCCCGGCCGGCGGGCGGGCGCTGGTCGCGCTGCACGGTGGTGGCGCGACCGGCGCGACCTGGTCCGGGCTCGCCGGCGGGCTCGACGGCGTCCGGACGTACGCCCCGGACCTGCGCGGTTTCGGGGCGACCGACCGCCCCGGCCGGTACGGGCTGGAGCTGATGCGCGACGACCTGCTGGCGTTCCTCGACGCCCTCGCCCTGCCCCGGGTCACGGTGCTCGGGCACTCTTCCGGCGCGGTTTCGGCCTACCTGTTCGCGCAGGCGCACCCGGAGCGGGTCGCCGCGCTGGTGCTGGCGGAGCCGCCGCCACCGGTGCCGCTGGGCCTGCGGCTGCCCGACCCGCCCGCCGTGGACCCGCCGTACGACTGGGCGGCCCGGACGGCGGTGCTGGCCGAGTTGAACGACCCGCCTCCCGACTGGTGGGAGAGGTTGACGCAGATCACGTCGCCGACGCTGCTGGTCGCAGGCGGGGCGGCCAGCCATCTGCCGCAGTGTGAGCTGGCTCGGATGGCCGAGCGGATTGCCGCCGCCCGGCTGGCCCGGATCGACGGCGGGCACGCGGTGCACACCGCCCGCCCGGCCGAGTTCGCCCAGGTGGTGCGGGACTTTCTCGCGTCGACGGCGGGCTGACGCCGCCCAGGCCGCAGGCTACGGAGCCGGGGGCGACGGGAAACGCCGTACCCCGACCCGGGGCGCGCCACCGGGCCGCGAAGCTGAAAGAATCGCGGCGTGAAGACGTTCGAGGAGTTGTTCGCCGAGCTGCAGGCCAAGGCCGCGGCCGGCACTCCCGGCTCGGGCACGGTCGCCGCCCTTGAGCGGGGCGTGCACTTCATCGGCAAGAAGGTCGTCGAGGAGGCGGCCGAGTCGTGGATGGCCGCCGAGCACGAGGGCCGGGAGCGTGCCGCCGAGGAGATCTCCCAGCTGCTCTACCAGACCCAGGTGCTGATGCTCGCCACCGGGCTCGAGCTGAAGGACGTCTACCGACATCTGTGAGTGCGTCCCGTCGTCGATCCGAACCGACTGCTAGGAGCACTCCGCCATGCTGCGTGTCGCCATTCCGAACAAGGGCACCCTGGCCGAGCCGGCCGCCCAGATGCTGCGCGAGGCGGGCTACCGCCAGCGCACCGACCCGAAGGACCTGGTCTGCCGGGACGAGCCCAACGACATCGAGTTCTTCTACCTGCGCCCGAAGGACATCGCCACCTACGTGGGCTCCGGTGACCTGGACCTCGGCATCACCGGCCGGGACCTGCTCATCGACTCGGGCGCACCGGCCGAGGAGGTCGTGGATCTCGCCTTCGGGCGGGCCACCTTCCGCTTCGCCGCCCGCCCCGAGGACATCGACTCCGTGCAGGAGCTGGGTGGGCACCGGGTCGCCACCGCGTACCCGGGGCTGGTCGAGCGGCACCTCGCCGAGCTGGGTGTGAAGGCCGACGTGATCCGGCTCGACGGCGCGGTGGAGAACGCCGTACGACTGGGCGTCGCCGACGTGGTGGCGGACGTGGTCGAGACGGGTGCGACCCTGCGTCAGGCCGGCCTCGTCGTCTTCGGTGAGCCGCTGCTGCGCTCGTCGGCGGTGCTCGTACGTCGGGCCGGCTCCGGCACGCACCCGCAGGCCGAGCAGTTGCTGCGCCGGCTGCACGGCGTGCTGGTGGCCCGCCGCTACGTGATGCTCGCCTACGACGTGCCGGCCGGCCTGCTGGACCGGGCCAGCGCCCTCACCCCGGGCATCGAGTCGCCGACCGTGTCGCCCCTGCACCGGAAGGGCTGGGTGGCGGTGCAGGCCATGGTGCTCAGCGACGACGTACACCGGATCATGGACGAGCTCTACGAGCTCGGCGCCCGGGCGATCCTCGTGACCAACATCCACGCCTGCCGGCTGTGACGGGGACGCCGCCGGCCTCGGCGCCGGAGCCGGCAGCTTCCCGGACGGCGCCGGGCGCCGTGTCGCCGCCCACGGAGCCCGGCGCGGCGCGCGGTGGGGATCTCCGGCTGCCGGCCCAGCGCGGTTCGGGACCGGGCGTCGCGCGCCCGCGAACGGCGCCGCCGGCCGGTGGTGGGCTGCCGGTGTGGGTGGCGCTCTCCCTGGTGGCGGTGGCCGGCGTCGCCTCGGCGGCGCAGGGCGCGGCGAACGGGGAGTTGGGCGTCCGGGTCGGGGAGCCGACCCTCGCCGCGGTGGTCAACAACCTCGGCGGCACCCTGCTGGTCGCCGTCGGTCTCGCCGTCCTGCCGTCGATGCGTACCGGGCTCGCCACGCTGCGGCGGGCCCGGCTGCCCTGGTGGTCCTACCTGGGCGGGCTGGGCGGCGCGGCGATCGTGGTGCTCGGCGCGTACGTGGTGCCGGTGCTCGGGGTCGCCGTCTTCACCATCGCCCAGGTGGCCGGCGGGAGCGTGGGTGGGCTAGCGGTGGATCGGGCCGGCCTGGCCTCGGGCGGCCGGTTGCCGTTCACCGGACCCCGGATCGCGGGCGGGCTGCTCGGCGTGGCCGCGGTGGCGTTGGCCCAGGTCGGTCAACCGGTGGGGGAGCTGGCCGTTGGGCTGGTCCTGCTCGCGGTCGCCGGCGGGGTCGGGGTGGCGCTGCAGTCCGCGTTGAACGGCCGGGTCTCCGCGGCCGGGTCGGCCGCCGCCGGGGTGGCGGTCAACTTCCTGGTCAGTACGCCGGTGGTGCTGATCGTGGCGGCTGTCGCGGGCGCGCTCGCCGGGCCGACCGGGGCCTGGCCGGACGCCTGGTACCTCTACACCGGCGGACTGCTCGGCGTGGGCATCGTGGCGGGCCTGGTGGTCGGGGTCCGCTCGGCGGGGGTGCTGCGCACCGGCCTCGCCCTGGTGGCCGGTCAGCTCGGCGGGGCGTTGCTGCTCGACGCGCTCCTGCCCGGCGGCCCGGGTGCTCGGCCCGCCGTGCTGGTCGGGGCGGGGCTGACTCTCCTCGCCGTCGTCGTGGCGGGTCGCCGCGCCCGGCCCCGCGAGGCGTCGGCCCGCGGCCGCTGACCGTTCCGTCCGCGTCGACGCGCGTCTGAACACAGGCGTCGCCGGCTTGAAGGCCGACGGCGTCGGGGTGAGCGGCGTGGCGGCTCGACGTGGGCAGCGTGGCGGCGGCGGGCCGGCCGGCGGCGGGTGGCAGACTGGTGGGGTGAGCGAACCCGAGCTGATCAGTTTGCGGCCCCGGCGCATCCGGGTGGTCTGCTGGGCGTCGGCAGCCGTGCTGGTGGTGGTGTTCGCCCTGGTGGCGACGTCGCTGCACGGCCCCACCGGCGACGGCTACGGCAGCTTCCAGCGCGGCGACCAGCTCGCGATGGTCGGGCTGGGCATCTTCGGCGCGCTCGGCATCCTCATCTTCACCCGCCCTCGGGTGGAGGCCGACGCGCGCGGCGTGCGGGTGCGCAACCTGATCGGCTCGTACGAGCTGCCCTGGGAGGTCGTACGCGGCGTCCGCTTCGACCGGGGCGCACCCTGGGCGAGCCTGGAGCTGCACGACGACGACCTGCTGCCGATCATCGCCCTGCAGGCGGCCGACAAGGAGCTGGCCGTCGACGGGGTGCGGGCGCTGCGTCGACTGCACCAGGCGCACCTGGCCCGGATCACCGAGAGCACCCCCAACCGCTAACCCCCTCCCACCCCCTCTCGCCCCTCCCGCCGGGCAGTGGCCACTCCTTCACGGAAAGAGTGGCCATTCCGCGCCGAATGGGCACTCTTTCCGTGAAAGTGCGCCCCGGGACGCGCGCGGGGGTGCGCGGGGCGCGGGGGTGCGGGGGTGGGGGGATTGGGTGGGGACGGTGGTGAGGGTGTAGTGTTGTCGAGTCGACCAGGCTGCCTGCGTTAATGCGGGCGCCATGAAAGTGGAGCGCCTGCTCCCACCCGAGTCGCCGCCACGGTGGCCGGGTCCGGTCACCGGTTCCGGGCATGTCCCGGCGCCGGATGCGCGACCATGTGATCGTGCTGACCGGTCGAGCAGGCCCTGGCATACGCCGGGGCCTTCTGCTTTCCGGGTCGGCTCCCGCCCGGGAGCCGCAGGGTCGGCACGTAGCAGACACTCGACTCGAGGAGGCCCCATCAGCGTCGAACCACGCGTGAACGAGCAGATCCGGGCACGTGAGGTCCGACTGGTCGGTCCCGAGGGTGAGCAGGTGGGCATCGTCCCACTGGAGCGCGCCCTTCAGCTGGCCGCGGACGTCGATCTGGACCTGGTCGAGGTTGCGCCGATGGCGCGCCCGCCGGTGTGCAAGCTCATGGACTTCGGCAAGTTCAAGTACGAGAGCGCACTGAAGGCGCGCGAAGCGCGGCGTAACCAGCAGCAGACCGTCATCAAGGAGATGAAGCTCCGGCCGAAGATCGATCCGCACGACTACGAGACCAAGAAGGGTCACGTGGTGCGGTTCCTCAAGGCCGGCGACAAGGTCAAGGTGACGATCATGTTCCGCGGTCGCGAGCAGAGTCGACCGGAGCTGGGTTACCGGCTCCTGCGCCGGCTCGAGTCGGAGATCTCGGAGCTGGGGTACGTCGAGGCCGCTCCGAAGCAGGACGGCCGAAACATGATCATGGTGCTCGCGCCGCACCGCGCCACCAAGGCCGCCGCGGTCGCCGCGACGGCCACTCGGGGCGGAGCGCCCCGGGACCGGGTCGCGGAAGGCTCCGCCCCGGAGGCCGGCGAGACCGCAGCAGCCGGGGAGACCGGCACGACCGCTGACACCAGCGGCCAGTAACAGGGGAGAAGACGTTCCACATGCCGAAGATGAAGAGCCACACGGGGATGGGCAAGCGGGTCAAGGTGACCGGCAAGGGCAAGATCGTTGCCCAGCAGGCCGGCCTCCGGCACAACCTGGAGAAGAAGCCCTCCACCCAGACCCGGCGGCTGACCGGCACTGTCGTGCTGGCCAAGGCCGACGTGAAGCGCATCAAGAAGCTGCTCGGCCGCTGACGCGCGCCACCCGACGTAAGAAGGAGTTGAGATGGCACGCGTCAAGCGGGCTGTGAACGCCCAGAAGAAGCGCCGTACCCTGCTGGAGACCGCGAGCGGCTACCGCGGTCAGCGCTCCCGCCTCTACCGCAAGGCCAAGGAGCAGGTGCTGCACTCGATGCAGTACTCCTACCGGGACCGTCGTGACCGCAAGGGCGACTTCCGGCAGCTCTGGATCCAGCGGATCAACGCAGGCGCCCGCGCCAACGGGATGACCTACAACCGGCTGATCCAGGGCCTCAAGCTGGCCGGCATCGAGGTCGACCGGAAGATCCTGGCCGACCTGGCCGTCAACGACGCCACCGCGTTCGCGGCGATCGTCGAGGTGGCTCGCGCCGCGGTCGCGGCCGAGGGCACCGGCGGTGCGGCGGCCCAGGCCGCCTGATCCCCTGCGTCTGGAGTGAGGCGCCCCTCGTCGACCCTGACGGGAGGCGCCTCGCCGCATGTCTGAGGTGACGATGCTCTTCACCCCGCGTACGCCCCGGGTGGTAGCCGCCCGGCGGCTGCAGCGGCGCCGGGACCGCGAGGCCAGCGGCCGCTTCCTCGCCGAGGGCCCACAGGCCGTGCGTGAGGCGCTGGCCGTGCCCGGCGTCGTCACCGAGCTGTTCGGCACGCCGGCCGCCCTCGACCGGTACGCCGAGCTGGCCGCCCTGGCCGACGGCGGTGGCGTCCCGGTCAGCGCGGTGACCGACGACGCGCTGGCCGCCCTCGCCGAGACGCTGGCCCCGCAGGGGCTGGTGGCCGTCTGCCGGCACCTCGACGTGCCGCTGGCCCAGGCCCTCGACGGCGGGCCCCGGCTGGTCGCGGTGCTCGCCGAGATCCGCGACCCGGGCAACGCCGGCACCGTGCTGCGCACCGCCGACGCGGCGGGGGCGGGCGCGGTGGTCTTCGCCGGCGACGCCGTCGACCCGTACAACGGCAAGTGCGTACGGGCCTCCGCCGGCAGCCTCTTCCACGTCGACGTGGTCCGCGCCGACGACCCGATCGAGGTGGTCGCCGCGTTGCGCGCCGCCGGGCTCGCGGTGCTCGCCACGACCGGCTACGGCGACGAGGACCTCGACGACCTGGCCGACGCCGGCCGGCTCGCCGCGCCGACCGCCTGGCTCTTCGGCTCCGAGGCGCACGGACTGCCGCCGGCGCTCACCGAGGCCGCCGACGCCCGCGTCCGGGTGCCCCTGCACGGGCGCGCCGAGAGCCTCAACCTCGCTGCGGCCGCCGCCGTCTGCCTGTACTCTTCAGCGAAAGCACAGCGCCGGCCGGGATCCGGTCGCGCGAACGTCACGACCGGGGAGACCAGCCGTCCATGAACGCGCCACGGCGTTCGTTTAGCCAGCCCGCCGGTGTCGGCGGGCGGCGGGCCTGACCCTGCTCCCTGCGTAACTCCCACCGGCGGGCTGCGGCGAAGCCGCGCGTCCGTAGACTCGCTTCGCCACCCCGCGAGGGTCGGCGCCGCCGTGAGGGAGTGCCCGTACGCCATGACCTACCGCAACGATCCGTACGACCCGAAGCAGGTCGCCCTGCTCGACCCGGCCGCCCTGGCCGCTGCCGTGGCCGACGCCGAGCAGGCGTTCGCCGCCGCCACCGATCCGGATGCGCTGACCGCGCTGCGCCCGGCCCACCTCGGTGACCGGGCGCCGGTCTCGCTGGCCCGCCGGGAGATCGGCGCGCTGCCGCCGGCCGCCAAGTCCGACGCCGGCAAACGGGTCAACGAGGCCCGCCGGGCCATCGAGTCCAGCTACGCCGCCCGGGCCGAGACGCTGGAGCGTGAGCACGCCGAGCGGGTGCTGGTCGCCGAGCGCGTCGACGTGACGCTGCCGTACGACCGGCAGCCCCGCGGCGCACGGCATCCGCTGAGCACGCTCATCGAGCAGGTCAGCGACCTGTTCGTCGGGATGGGCTACGAGGTGGCCGAGGGCCCCGAGGTCGAGCTGGAGTGGGTCAACTTCGACGCGCTGAACATTCCCGCCGACCACCCGGCCCGCGGGCTGATGGACACCTTCTACATCGACCCCGCGGACCGGTCCGGCCTGGTGCTGCGTACGCACACCTCGAACGTGCAGACGCGGACGATGCTCAGCCGCAAGCCGCCGATCTACGTGATCTGCCCCGGCCGCGTGTACCGCACCGACGAGGTGGATGCCACCCACAGCCCGGTCTTCCACCAGGCGGAGGGCCTGGTGGTGGACAAGGGCATCACCATGGCGCACCTGCGCGGCACCCTCGACCACTTCGCCAAGGCGATCTTCGGCCCGCACGCGAAGACCCGCTGGCGCCCGCACTACTTCCCGTTCACCGAGCCGTCGGCCGAGTTCGACGTCTGGTTCCCGGAGCACCGCGACGGCCCGCAGTGGGTCGAGTGGGGCGGCTGCGGAATGGTCAACCCGCGGGTGTTGCGCGCCTGCGGGATCGACCCGGAGGTGTACTCGGGCTTCGCCTTCGGCATGGGCATCGACCGGACCCTGATGGTCCGGCACGGGGTCAGCGACATCCGCCATCTCTTCGAGGGCGACGTCCGGTTCAGCCGGGCGCTCGGGACCGGGGCGTAGGCGATGCGGGCACGAGTTACGGAGACGGTGGTCTGAGTCATGCGAGTTTCTGTCAGCTGGCTGCGGGAGTACGTCGACCTCCCCGCCGACCTGTCCACCGACGACCTGACGCAGGCCCTGGTCGGCCTGGGCATCGAGGTCGACTCGGTGGCCGACCTGCGGGAGAACGTCACCGGGTCGTTGGTGGTCGGTGAGGTTCTGGAGATCGAGGAACTGACCGGCTTCAAGAAGCCGATCCGGTTCGTCCGGGTCGACGTGGGCGCCGCCAACGGCACCGGCGAGCCGCAGGAGATCGTCTGCGGGGCGCGCAACTTCGCCCCCGGTGACCGGGTGGTCGTCATCCTCCCGGGCGGGGTGCTGCCCGGCGGGTTCGCCATCGGCGCGCGCAAGACGTACGGCCGCAACTCCAACGGCATGATCTGCTCGGTTCGGGAACTGGGCCTCGGCGACGACCACGAGGGCATCCTGGTGCTGCCCGAGGAGAGCCCGGCCAAGCCCGGCGACGACGCCCGGCCGGTGGTCGGCCTCGACGAGATCGTGCTCGAACTGGAGATCACCCCGGACCGGGGCTACGGGCTGAGCCTGCGGGGTCTGGCCCGGGAGTTGTCGCACGCGTTCGAGGTGCCGTTCCGGGATCCGGGTCTCGCGCCCGCGCCCGGTGCCACGCCGCAGCCGGCGTACCCGGTCGAGGTTCGGGACACGGTGGGCTGCGACCGGTTCGCCGCCCGGATGGTCCGCGGCGTCGACCCGTCCGCGCCCACGCCCGGCTGGATGCAGCGGCGGCTCACCACGGCGGGCATCCGCAGCATCTCCCTGCCGGTCGACATCACCAACTACGTGATGCTCGAACTGGGCCAGCCGATGCACGCCTTCGACGCCGACCGGATCGCCGGTTCGCTGGTGGTCCGCCGGGCCGCGGCGGGGGAGAAGCTGACCACGCTGGACGGTGTGGATCGCGTCCTCGCCGCCGAGGACATGGTGATCTGCGACGCCGGGCTGCCGAACCCCGTCGCGGGTGAGGGGGCCGGCGTGCCGATCTCGCTCGCCGCGGTGATGGGTGGCGAGACCAGCGAGGTCGTCGCCGGCACCACCGACGTGCTCTTCGAGGCCGCCCACTGGGACCCGGTGATGGTCGGGCGCACCGCCCGCCGGCACAAGCTGTTCAGCGAGGCCGCCAAGCGTTGGGAGCGGGGCGTCGATCCGGCGTTGCCGCTGGTCGCCCTGGAGCGGGCGGTGCGGCTGCTCACCGAGTACGGCGGCGGCGTCGCCGGGGACGAGATCCTGGACCTCGACCACGTCTCGCCGCGTACCCCGATCACCCTGCCGGCGGACCTGCCGACCCGGCGGATCGGCGTCGACTACCCGCCGGCGCGGGTGGTGGCCCTGCTGGAGCAGGTGGGCTGCACCGTGGCGCAGGGTGTGGACCGGCTCGCCGAGGACCCGGGCGAGGTCGGGGTGGCCGCTGGGGACGGGGTGTCGCTCACCGTCACCCCGCCGAGCTGGCGGCCGGACCTCGTCGACCCCGCCGACCTGGTCGAGGAGGTGGTCCGCCTCGACGGGTACGACAAGGTGCCGTCGGTGCTGCCGGTGGCTCCGGCCGGCCGCGGCCTGACCTGGCAGCAGCGCCGGCGCCGCACGATCGCCCAGGCGCTGGCCGACCGGGGGTACGTCGAGGTGCTCGCCCACCCGTTCGTCTCGCCGGAGCTGCCGGACCTGCTCGGTCTTCCGGGCGACGACCCGCGCCGCCCCGCGGTGCGGCTGGCCAACCCGCTCTCCGACGAGGAGCCGATGCTGCGCACGACGCTGCTCGGCCCGCTGCTCGGGGTGCTCAAGCGCAACCTGGGCCGGGGTCACCGTGATCTCGCGCTCTACGAGATCGGGTCGGTCTTCCATCCGCGTCTCGGCGCGGGCAGCCCCCCGGCCATGGGCGTGGACCGGCGGCCGACCGACGCGGAGTTCGCCGCCGCGGACGCGGTGGTGCCCGAGCAGCCCCGGCACGTCGCCGCCGTGCTGGCCGGCGAGATCGAGCTGGCCGGCTGGTGGGGTTCCGGCCGCGCGGCCGGGTGGGCGGACGCGATCGAGGCGGGGCGGACGGTGCTGGCCGCCGCCGGCCTCCCGACCGACCGGGTCGAGGTCCGGGCCGCCGAGTACGCGCCGTGGCACCCGGGCCGCTGCGCCGAGCTGCTGGTCGACGGGGTCGTCGTCGGGCACGGCGGCGAGCTGCACCCGACGGTGGTGGCGGCGCTGGAGCTGCCGCGCCGTACCAGCGCCATGGAGCTGAACCTCGACCTGCTGCCCGCCGCGCCGATGCTGGCGGCCCCGGGGGTCTCCGGTTTCCCGCCGGCGCTGATCGACGTGGCGCTGGTGGTGGACGAGTCGGTGCCGGCGGCGCAGGTGCAGCGGGCGCTCGTCGAGGGCGCCGGCGAGCTCCTGGAGGACGTCCGCCTCTTCGACGTCTACACCTCCGATCAGCTGGGGGCGGGGCGCAAGTCGCTGGCGTACAAGCTCACCTTCCGGGCGCCGGACCGGACGCTCACCGTCGAGGAGGCGGTGGCCGCCCGGGACTCGGCCGTCGCCGTGGCCGCCGAGCGCTTCGGGGCGACCCTGCGCGGCGCCTGACCGGTGTCGGCGACCGGGTGGGTCGTGGTGGCCGCCGTGCTCGCGGTGGCCATCACCGGCCTGCTCTGGGCCCGCCGGCACCTGATGCTGGTCTCGGTGGTGGGGCGCAGCATGGAACCCACGCTGCGCCCCGGCGACCGGGTGCTGGCCCGGCGGCTGCCGCTGGCCCGGGTCCGCTCCGGTGACGTGGTCGTGGTGGTGGCGCCGGCGGAGATGACCGCCCGCCACCCCACCCATCCCGGTGAGGGCGGTTCGGGCCTGCTCATCAAGCGGGCGCACGCGGTGCCCGGCGACCCGGTGCCGGTGGACCGGGTGCCGCTGCTGCGGGAGCGGCCGGAGCGGGAGGTCCCGCCGGGGCACCTGGTGGTCCTCGGTGACAACCCGCCGTTCAGCTACGACTCCCGCGAGTGCGGCTACCTCCTGGAGCGGGACCTGCGTGCGGTGGTGATCCGGCCGCGGCTGCGGCCGAGGGTGGACCCGCCGCCCGGCCGGTGACGGCGGCACGGCACACCCGTACCACGCGCCCTGCACATCGCACCGAGATCCGATCCTGACGCACCGCAATCCGCCGGGCCGCGCCGAGGTCGTGCCCCGCGAACGGCGCCGGTGTCGGTTCCGGTCGGCGCGCCCGGCTGGCGTCATTCTCATGCAGTGGACTGTATGAACTTGCGGTCGGAGATCATCGCTGCTACCTTGGCATGCATAGTCATGCGGAGGTGAGTATGGGAATCCGAGTCGCGGTGGCGGGAGCGAGCGGCTACGCCGGCGGCGAGCTGCTGCGCCTGATCTCCGGGCGCCCGGAGTTCGAGCTGGTGGCCGCCACCGCACACAGCCAGGCGGGGCACCGCGTCGACGTGGTCCATCCCCAGCTGGCCGGGCTCGACCTGGTGCTCGGCGCGGCCGGGCCGGACCCGCTCGCCGACGCGGACCTGGTCTTCCTGGCCCTGCCGCACGGCGAGTCGGCCGCGCTCGCCGCCCAGCTGCCGGCCGACGTACGGATCGTGGACCTCGGCGCCGACCACCGGCTCGCCGATCCGTACCAGTGGGCGCAGTACTACGGCGGCACGCACGCCGGCCAGTGGACCTACGGCCTGCCGGAGCTGCCCGGGCAGCGGGAGCTGATCGCCTCCGCCACCCGGGTGGCGAACACCGGCTGCTACGCCGTCGCCATCACCCTGGCGCTCGCCCCGCTGATCGCCGCCGGCGCCGCCCAGCCCGCCGACGTGGTCGTGGTCGCGGCCTCGGGCACCTCGGGGGCGGGGCGGGGCGTGAAGGCGCACCTGCTCGCCAGCGAGGTGATGGGCGACCTGTCGCCCTACCGGGTCGGCACCCACCAGCACGTGCCCGAGATCAAGCAGGCGACCGGAGCGACCGGCCTCTCCCTCACGCCGGTGCTCGCGCCCATGCCGCGCGGCATCCTCGCCACGGTCACCGCGCTACCCGCCCGCGGCGTCGACCCGCAGGCGGTGCTCGCCGAGGCGTACGCCGACGCGCCGTTCGTGCACGTGCTCCCGGAGGGGCGCTGGCCGCACACGGCCGCCACGCTCGGCTCCAACTCCTGCCACCTGCAGGCCACCGTCGACGTCGACTCCGGTCGCCTGATCGTGGTCAGCGCGCTGGACAACCTCGGCAAGGGCGCCGCCGGGCAGGCGGTGCAGAACGCGAACCTGATGTTCGGTCTGCCGGAGACCACCGGCCTGTCGGTTTACGGGGTGGCCCCATGAGTGTGACCGTTCCGCAGGGGTTCCGGGCGGCCGGCGTCGCCGCCGGGCTCAAGGCCAGCGGCGCCGCCGACGTGGCCCTGGTGGTCAACGACGGGCCGCAGGCCGCGATCGCCGGAGTCTTCACCGCCAACCGGGTGAAGGCGGCGCCGGTGCTCTGGACCCAGCAGGTCGTCCGGGGCGGGGCGGTCCGCGCCGTCGTGCTCAACTCCGGTGGCGCGAACGCCTGCACCGGCCCGGCCGGGTTCCAGGACACGCACGCCACCGCCGAACACGTCGCCGCCGCTCTCACGGCCGCCGAACCGGGCCTGGAGCTCGGGGCCGGCGAGGTGGCGGTCTGCTCGACCGGCCTGATCGGCGAGCGGCTGCCGATGACCGCGCTGCTCGCCGGGGTGGACACCGCCGTGGGCACGCTCTCCACGGCCGGCGGCGCCCCCGCCGCCGAGGCGATCATGACGACGGACACCCGGCCGAAGACGACCACCGTCCAGGGCGCCGGCTGGACCGTGGGCGGCATGGCCAAGGGCGCGGGCATGCTCGCCCCGGCCCTGGCCACCATGCTGTGCGTCATCACCACCGACGCGGTGGCCGACCCGGAGGTGCTCTCCGGCGTGCTGGGTGAGGCGTGCCGGGTCACGTTCGACCGGATCGACTCCGACGGCTGCATGTCCACCAACGACACGGTGCTGCTGCTCGCCAGCGGCGCGTCGGGCGTCACGCCCGCGCCGGGTGAGCTGGCCGTCGCGGTCACCGCCGCCGCCCACGACCTGGCCCAGCAGCTCATCGCCGACGCGGAGGGCGCCACCAAGCAGATCGCCATCGAGGTGGTCGGCGCGGCGGGTGAGGACGACGCGGTCGAGGTGGGTCGGGCGGTGGCCCGCAACAACCTCGTGAAGACCGCGCTCTTCGGCAACGACCCGAACTGGGGGCGGATCCTCGCCGCCGTCGGCACCACCGCCGCCGCCTTCGAGCCGGACGGCGTCGACGTCGCGGTCAACGGGGTCTGGGTGTGCCGCGACGGTGCCGCCGCCGAGGACCGGTCGAAGGTCGACCTGACCGGGCGGGACGTGACCATCCGGATCGACCTGCACTCCGGGGCCGCGTCGGCGACCGTCTGGACCAACGACCTCTCCCACGCGTACGTCCACGAGAACTCGGCCTACTCGTCGTGAGCGCGAGGAACGCAGCGAAGCGGAGTCCCGCAGTCGCGAACGGAAGGCGGGCCGGAGCATGAGCCTCTCCGCCGATCTCACCCGCTCCCAGGCCAAGGCCGCCACGCTGATCGAGGCGCTGCCGTGGCTGGCCCGCTTCTCCGGCTCCACCGTCGTGATCAAGTACGGCGGCAACGCCATGGTCGACCCCGAGCTGCAGCGCGCGTTCGCGGCCGACATGGTCTTCCTGCGTTACGTCGGCCTGAAGCCGGTCGTCGTGCACGGCGGCGGCCCGCAGATCTCGGCCATGCTCGGCCGGCTCGGCATCGTCAGCGAGTTCCGCGGCGGCCTGCGGGTCACCACCCCCGAGGCGATGCAGGTCGTCCGGATGGTGCTGGTCGGTCAGGTCGGGCGGGAACTGGTCGGGCTGATCAACGCGCACGGTCCGTTCGCGGTCGGCCTCTCCGGCGAGGACGCCGGGCTCTTCACGGCGGTGCGTCGCCCGGCGTACGTCGACGGCGAGCCGGTCGACGTGGGCCAGGTCGGTGACGTCGAGTCGGTGGACGTCTCCGCGGTCACCGACCTCATCGCCGCCGGGCGGATCCCGGTGATCTCGACCGTCGCGCCGGACGCCGACGGGGTGCTGCACAACCTGAACGCGGACACCGCCGCCGCCGCGCTCGCGGTCGCGCTGGAGGCCCGCAAGCTGGTCGTGCTCACCGACGTCGCCGGCCTCTACGCCGACTGGCCGGACACGACGAGCCTGGTCTCCGAGATCGACGCGGACGACCTGGCGAAACTCCTGCCCACCCTCGAGTCGGGAATGGTGCCCAAGATGGAGGCCTGCCTGCGGGCGGTGCGCGGGGGAGTGCCCGCCGCGCACGTCGTCGACGGGCGGGTCGCCCACTCCACGCTGCTCGAGGTCTTCACGTCGGAAGGGTTCGGCACGATGGTGATCAAGTCATGAGCAGTCTGGTGCGGCGCTGGAACCAGTCCATGATGGACAACTACGGCACCCCGCCGCTCGCCCTCGTCGAGGGCTCCGGCGCCGTCGTGGTCGACGAGGACGGCCGGGAGTACGTCGACCTGGTCGGCGGCATCGCGGTCAACGCCCTCGGCCACGCCCACCCCGCCGTGGTCGCCGCCGTGTCGAAGCAGGTCGCCACGCTCGGCCACGTCTCGAACCTCTACGTCGCCGAGCCGCCGGTCGCGCTCGCCGAGCTGCTGCTCGCCCTCGCGGGCCGTCCCGGCCGGGTCTTCTTCGCGAACTCGGGCGCGGAGGCGAACGAGGCGGCGTTCAAGATGTCCCGGCTGACCGGCCGTACGCACGTGGTGGCCGCGGCGGGCGGTTTCCACGGCCGGACCATGGGCGCCCTCGCGCTCACCGGGCAGCCGGCCAAGGCCGACCCGTTCCGCCCGCTGCCCGGCGACGTCACACACGTCGAGTACGGCGACGTCGCCGCGCTGGAGGCGGCGGTCACCGACGCCACCGCGATGGTGATCCTGGAGCCGATCCAGGGTGAGAACGGTGTCGTCGTGCCGCCGGCCGGCTACCTCGCCGCGGCCCGGCGGATCACCGCCCGGCACGGCGCGCTGCTGGTGCTCGACGAGGTGCAGACCGGCATCGGGCGCACCGGGCACTGGTTCGCCCACCAGGCCGAGGGCGTGGAGCCGGACCTGGTCACGCTCGCCAAGGGGCTCGGCGGCGGGTTGCCGCTCGGCGCCACGCTGGCCTTCGGCCGGGCGGCGGAGCTGCTCACCCCCGGCTCGCACGGCACCACGTTCGGCGGGAACCCGGTCAGCTGCGCCGCCGCGCTCGCGGTGGTGAGCACCATCGCCCACGAGGGGCTGCTCGACCACGTCAAGCGGATCGGCGAGCGACTGCGCCGGGGCGTCGAGGCGCTCGGCCACCCGCTCGTCTCGGGCGTACGCGGGGCCGGCCTGCTGCTCGGCGTGGTGCTCACCGCGCCGGTGTCGCGGGTGTTCGCCGAGGCGCTGCGGGAGAGCGGCTTCCTGGTGAATCCGGTGCAGCCGGACGTGGTCCGCCTCGCCCCGCCGCTGATCCTCACCGCGGAGCAGGTGGACGCCTTCCTGGCGGCGCTGCCCGCCGCCCTCGACGCCACCGCGCCCGCGGCGGACCGCGTCCCGCCGGTGACCTCCGCCGCCCCGACCTCGCCGACCACCACGACCGCCCCGGAGACGATCCCATGACCCGGCACTTCCTACGCGACGACGACCTGAGCCCCGCCGAGCAGACGATGGTGCTGCAGCTCGCCGCCCGGATGAAGGCGGACCGGTTCGGGTACCAGTCGCTGACCGGTCCACGGTCGGTGGCGGTGCTCTTCGACAAGCAGAGCCTGCGCACCCGGACCTCGTTCGACGTCGGCATCGCCGAGCTGGGCGGTCACCCGCTCATCGTGGACACGCAGGGCACGCACTTCGGCCGGGGCGAGACCCTCGCCGACGCCGCGCGGGTGCTCTCCCGCTACGTCGCCGCGATCGTGCTGCGCACCTACGGTGACGAGCGCATCGCCGAGATCGCCGGCGGGGCGAGCGTGCCGGTGGTCAACGCGCTCACCGACGGCTTCCACCCCTGCCAGCTCCTGGCCGACCTGCTCACCGTCCGGGAACGGTTCGGTGGCACCACCGGCCGGACCCTCGCGTACGTCGGCGACGCGGCGAACAACATGGCCAACTCGTACCTGCTCGCCGGGGCGACCGCCGGCATGCACGTACGGGTGGCTGGGCCGGCCGGTTTCACCCCCGACCCGGCGCTGGTGGCCCGGGCCGCCGAGATCGCGGCCGACACCGGCGGGTCGGTGAGCGTGCTCACCGACCCGGCCGAGGCGGTCAAGGGGGCCGACGTCGTCACCACCGACACCTGGACCTCGATGGGGCAGGAGGCCGACGGGCTGGACCGCAACACGCCGTTCCTGCCCTACCAGGTCAACGCCGAGCTGCTCGCCCAGGCTGCGCCGGGCGCGATCGTGCTGCACTGCCTGCCCGCCCACCGGGGCGAGGAGATCACCGACGAGGTGTTGGACGGCCCGCAGAGCGCGGTCTTCGACCAGGCGGAGAATCGGCTGCACGCCCAGAAGGCGCTGCTCATGTTCCTCGTCGAGGCCGGCAACCAGGCCCCGGACGCGGCGGCGCCCGACGCCAACGCGACCTTGGAGAGCACATGACCGCCCCGCTGACCCGCGCCGCCCGGCACGCTCGCATCGTCGAGCTCATCCGGGACAAGGCGATCCACTCGCAGACCGAGCTGGCCGAGCTGCTCGCCGGTGACGGCATCCAGGTCACCCAGGCCACCCTCTCCCGGGATCTGAAGGAGCTCGGCGCGGCGACCGTACGCGGCGGCGACGGGCGCGGCGTCTACGTGATCCCGGAGGACGGCCACCGGCCGCTGCGCGACGCGGAGGCGGCCCCGGCGCGCCTGGTGCGGCTGCTGCACGAGCTGCTCAACGGGGTCGACTCCAGCGGCAACATCGCCGTGCTGCGTACCCCGCCGGGCGCAGCGCACTACCTGGCCAGCGCGTTGGACCGAGCGGGCCTGCCCGAGGTCGTCGGCACGATCGCCGGCGACGACACCATCCTCGTCGTGGCCCGCGAGGGCGTCGGCGGGGCCGCGCTCGGCGAGAAGCTCGCCGGCTGGGCCCGCCGGGAAGAGAACGTTGAAGGGAGCAACACACCATGACCGAGCGGGTCGTCCTTGCCTACTCCGGAGGGTTGGACACCTCCGTCGCCATTCCGTACCTGGCCGAACAGACCGGCGCCGAGGTGATCGCGGTCGCGGTCGACGTCGGTCAGGGCGGTGAGGACATGAACGCCATCCGGCAGCGCGCGCTCGACTGCGGCGCCGTGGAGTCCGAGGTGATCGACGCGCGCGACGAGTTCGCCGCCGAGTACTGCCTGCCGGCGATCCGCGCCAACGCGCTCTACATGGACCGCTATCCGCTGGTCTCCGCGCTGTCCCGGCCGCTGATCGTCAAGCACCTGGTCACCGCGGCGCGCAAGCACGGCGGCACGATCGTGTCGCACGGCTGCACCGGCAAGGGCAACGACCAGGTTCGCTTCGAGGTCGGCCTGGGCGCGCTCGCCCCCGACCTGAAGATTATCGCCCCGGCCCGGGACTTCGCCTGGACCCGGGACAAGGCGATCGCGTTCGCCGAGGAGAAGGGCCTGCCGATCGACGTGTCGGCGAAGTCGCCGTACTCCATCGACCAGAACCTGTTCGGCCGCGCGGTGGAGACCGGGTTCCTGGAGGACATCTGGAACGGGCCGATCGAGGACCTGTACTCCTACACCTCCGACCCGAGCGAGCCCCGCGACGCCGACGAGGTCGTGGTGACCTTCGACGCCGGTGTGCCGGTCGCCATCGACGGTGAGACCGTCACCCCGTACCAGGCGATCCTGGAGCTGAACCGGCGGGCGGGCGCCCAGGGCGTCGGCCGCCTCGACATGGTCGAGGACCGGCTGGTCGGCATCAAGAGCCGCGAGGTGTACGAGGCGCCCGGCGCGATCGCGCTGATCACGGCCCACCAGGAGCTGGAGGCGGTCACCGTCGAGCGGGACCTGGCCCGGTTCAAGCGCGGCGTCGACCAGCGCTGGGGCGAGCTCGTCTACGACGGCCTGTGGTTCTCGCCGTTGAAGCGTTCGCTCGACGCGTTCATCGACGACGCCCAGCAGCACGTCTCCGGCGAGGTGCGGCTGACGCTGCACGGTGGCCGGGCCACGGTCACCGGCCGGCGCTCCGAGGCCAGCCTGTACGACTTCGGCATGGCCACCTACGACACCGGTGACACGTTCGACCAGTCCCTCGCCAAGGGCTTCGTCCAGCTCTGGGGTCTGCCCAGCCGGATGGCCGCGGCTCGGGACGCCCGGCTCGGCGAGCGGTGAGCGCTGCGAGCGCGAGGAGTGAGCGAGCGCAGCGGGTGAGCACCGCAGTCGGGAGCGAAAGGTGAGCACTGCCACAATGGGTCCGGTGGACGACAAGAGCCTGACCGAGAGCAACGCCGCCCCGAATCGGACCAGCCTCTGGGGCGGCCGGTTCGCCGGAGGTCCCGCCGAGGCGCTGGCCCGGCTGTCGGTGAGCGTGCAGTTCGACTGGCGGTTGGCCCCGTACGACCTGGCGGGGTCGCGGGCGCACGCCCGGGTGCTGGCCGGCGCCGGCCTGCTCGACCCGGAGGAGCTGGGGAAGATCCTCGCGGCGTTGGACGACCTGGAGGCGGCCTGCGCCTCCGGGCAGTTCCGCCCGACGGTCGACGACGAGGACGTGCACACCGCGCTGGAGCGGGGCCTGCTGGAGCGGCTGGGCAGCCTCGGCGGCAAGTTGCGCGCCGGCCGGTCCCGCAACGACCAGGTCGCCACCGACCTGCGGCTCTACCTGCGTGACCATGCGCGTGGGGTGGCCGCCCGGCTGGTCGAGCTGGCCGAGGCGCTGGTCGAGCAGGCCGAGCGGCACGTCTCGACCGCCGCCCCGGGCATGACCCACCTGCAGCACGCGCAGCCGGTCACCTTCGGGCACTGGCTGCTCGCCCACGTCCAGCCGCTGCTGCGGGACCTGGAGCGGCTGCGCGACTGGGACGAGCGGGCCGCGATCAGCCCGCTCGGCGCGGGCGCGCTGGCCGGCTCCGGCCTGCCGCTGGACCCGGTGGCGGTCTCCAAGGAGCTCGGCTTCCGTACGTCGTTCGCCAACTCGATGGACGCGGTCGCCGACCGGGACTTCGTCGCCGAGTTCCTCTTCGTCACCGCGATGACCGGGGTGCACCTGTCCCGCCTCGGCGAGGAGGTGGTGCTCTGGACGTCGCAGGAGTTCGGCTGGGTCGAGCTGGACGACGCGTTCGCCACCGGCTCGTCGATCATGCCGCAGAAGAAGAACGCGGACATCGCCGAGCTGGCCCGTGGCAAGTCCGGCCGGCTGGTCGGCGGGCTGATGAGCGTGCTCACCATGCTCAAGGGCCTGCCGATGACCTACGACCGGGACATGCAGGAGGACAAGGAGCCGGCCTTCGACGCGGTCGACACCCTGGAGCTGCTGCTGCCGGCCCTCGCGGGGATGATCTCCACGATGACCGTACGGGTCGACCGTCTGGTCGCGGCCGCGCCGGTGGGCTACTCGCTCGCCACCGAGGTCGCCGACTGGCTCGTCCGTAAGGGCGTGCCGTTCCGCGACGCGCACGAGATCACCGGACGGCTGGTCGCGCTCTGCGTGGCCCGGGAGTGCGCGCTCGACGAGGTCTCCGACGCCGACCTGGCCACGGTCAGCGAGCACCTCGACCCGTCGGTACGGGACGTGCTCTCCGTCCGCTCGGCGCTCGCGGCCCGGACCACGCCCGGCTCCACCGGCCCGGGACCGGTGGCCGACCAGCTGGCCACCGCCGCGGACAAGCTGGCCGGTTGGCGGGAGTGGGCCGCCGAGCGGGTCGTACCCCGCTGAGCGGGGACACCCCGATCCGTACGACAGCAGGGAGGCCGCCGGCCTGGCGCTCGCCGGGGCGGCGGCTTCCGTGATTCCACGCGGTGCCGCGGCTGATCAGGAGGTCGGCCGCTCCCGCTTCGGCAGCTTCGCCACGACCGCGTCGTACGACGCGTCGACGGCCTCGATCAGCTCCTCGTCGTCGATTCCGCCGTCGAGCCGGAGAGTGTTCCAGCCGGATCGTCCGATGTAGGGCATCACCTGCGCGTCCGCCGGGTGGCGGTGCAGCCACTCGTCGGCCACCTCCCGGTTCGGGCCGCACTTCACGCCCACGGTGGGGTGGCTGTCGGGGGAGCCGAGGAACGCGTAGATCCGGCTGCCCACCTTGACCACCTCGTCGCCCTCCCACGGCTGGTCCAGCCAGCTGCCCGGCTTCGCCAGGCAGTACGCCAGCATCTGCTCGCGTCGCATCGCGTCTCCCTTCCGCTGCGCTGATCCCACAGTCGCTGGTGGCCGAGCGCCCGGCAACGGTCCGGGCGTGCCGGACTTCCATTCCCCGGGCGCTACTCCGCGGTGCGCGCGGTGAGCCGCTCGTAGCGTTGCTGGGCGGCCTGCGCGCTGCCGAGGCCGAGGCCGAAGGCGATCGCCTGCCAGGTCATCCCCCGGCCGCGAGCCGCCTGCAGCAGGCCCGTCTCCAGCACGTCCACCTCCGCGCGCACGTGCGGGATCAGGGTCAGCGCGGCCATCAGGTCGGCCTGGTCGACCGGCTCCTCTCCCGGTTCGAGCTCGGCCCCGCCGGAGAGCGCCATCACCAGGGTCGCCGCCTCGTAGGCGTCGGGGACGTCGGGGTGGGCGTACCGCCGGCGGCGGGCGTCGGTGCCCGCGTGCCGTTCCGCGATGCGCAGCAGCGCCGCGTAGTTGCGGTGCGCGCGAGCCTGGGCAGCGTCCGGAGCGGTGAACGGATCGTTGTTCAGCGTGTCCATGCCGTCCATTGGACCCCTTTAACGTCTTGTTGTCAACACTTCGTTGAGGCGACTGGTCGCGCCGGCTCGGGCGGCACACGTTGCCCCACGTAACCGAATGTTTCCCCTATGCTTACCGAGTCTTTCGGGGCGGCGCTCGTGCTGACCGGGGAGGGCAGCGCTGTTGACCAGCTTCATCGCGTTCCTGGTCGCGGTCGCGCCCGGAGCCCTGTTGGGCTTCGCGCTACCGCCCGGCCGTTACCGCTGGGTCGCCTGGGCGGCGTCCCCGGCGCTCACCCTCGGCCTGATCGCCGTGGCGATGGCCTGGCTGCGACCGCTCGGCCTGCCCGACGGCGCCATGGCCGTGCTCGTCGCCGAGCTCGTGCTGGCGGGGGCGGCTGTCGCGCTGTCGCGGCTCGTCGGTCGCGGGCTCGTCGAGGACGCCGACGACCGTCCGCGATCCCTGCGCTCCCGTCTCCGGCTGCCGTCGGTGCGTCCGCGCCCGGCCGACATCGCGGGGCTGGCGGTGCCGACGGTGATCGCCGCCGGCTACGGCTGGCTGATCGTCGGCCGGCTGGCGGCCCCTCCCGGCTGGGACGCGATGAATCACGGCTACCTGAGCCGCCGGATCCTGGACACCGGCACCACCGCGATCACCGCCGCCTGCAGCTCCGGTTCGACCGACACGGTGACCTCCTGCGAGTTCTACCCGCTCGCCGTCAACGTGGCCTGGGCGCAGGCGACGCAGCTCTCCGGTGGCCCGATGAGCACCGTGATGACCACCTGGGCCCTGCTGGTCGGGCCGTTCGCGCTGGCGGCCGGGATCTACGCCTGCGTCCGGGCGTTCGGTGGGCGCCCGCTCGTGGCGGCGGCCGCCGCCACCGCGCCGGTGTTCGTCGGCCCGATGTGGACGTCGTTGCTCTCCGGCCGGATCACCGAGCAGGCGGCGCCGTGCCTGGCCGGCGGGCTGGCCCTGCTGATCGCGCTGGCCGTCCGGGGTCGGCATCCGGTGCGCACGGGTCTGCTCGCCGGCCTGGGCGGCGCCGGCATCGTCATGACGCACTCCTACGACGTGCTCTTCATCGGGGTGCTCGCGATCGGCCTGATCGTGGGGCTGCGCGAGCGGCTGCGCTGGCGGACCGTCGGCGCGGCCGCCGCCGCGATGGTGATCGCCGGGATCGGCGCGATCGCGCCGCTGCTCGGCACGATCGCCGGCGCGGGCGGCGAGCGCCTGACCGAGAAGCCGCAGCTGCTCGGCCGATGGGGCGAGGCGGTCGAGTTCTGGTTGACGGATCCGCAGCGCTACATCCTGCTGGGCTTCCCGGGCCCGGGCACCGCAGACGTCGCGCCCTGGCCGCTCAGCGTCCGGATAGCTCTCTGGATCACGGTCGCCTGCCTTCTCGCGTCGCCGCTGGCCCTGGTGCTGCGACAGCTGCGCTGGGCCCGGCCCTGGCTGGCGGCGGGGCTGGCCATCACGCTGGTCGGCATCGTCACCATCAGTTCGAACGCCGCGCTCGTGCAGTCGCTCGCCGCTCTCTGGTACGGCGATCCCGCCCGCCCCTGGTCGATGATCTTCCCGATCTACGGGGTGGCCACGGTGGCCGGCGCGGTGGTGCTCGGGCTCGGCCTGCGCCGGCTGCTCGCCCTGCTCGGCGTCCGGACGGCGGCGCTGCGGTGGCCGGCTCGCGCCGTGCCGCCCGTCGCCGCGATCGCCGCCGCGGTGGTGCTGAGCCTGGCGCTGCTCGCCGCGGTGCCCAGCAGTTGGCATCCGCTGCGCGGTGAGGTGAAGCGCCGGGCCCCGGTCGGCGACTCCTACGCTCGCGCGTTCGAGTGGCTCGACGCTCAGGTCCAGCCGGGTCAGGTCGTCGCGTACGACCGGCACCGGCAGTTCATGACGTGGTCGTACGCCGACCACGGCACGCCGCTGCTCTTCGGTATCCCGCCGTCGCGGACGGCGGTGGCGGAGAACTGGGAGGAGCGCTGGCGCGCCTGGCGCTGGCTGGTGAACAACGCCGACGCGCCACCCGCCGGCTGCGCCGTCCGTCGGCTCGACATCGGGTACGTGGTCGTGGGCAGCGCGAACTACCCCGGCTGGCGAGCCCACTATCGACAGTCGCGCCTGGACCGCAGCGACCGGTTGACGCTGGTGCACCGGGTCGACGGCATCCGGATCTACCAGGTCACCGACGCCGGGCGGGTCTGCGCCGGCCCGGCTGGGTGACCGTATCGGCACCATCCGGCGGTAAACACACGGTGATCGGATGGCATCCGGCAGTTGAATTCGTTGTTACCTTCGTGGATACCGACCGTTCGGCCGCCCGCAGGGCGGCGAGTCGCGGGGCGGGCGGGACAGGCCAGCATGTCGGCCCGGTCATCGAGCCGGCGCGAGGAGACGGGGACACGGTGAGCCACAGGCACCTCAGCAGGCGACCGGTGATCGTGGACGGACCCGGTCGGCCGTCCACGGTCCGGGTGCGACGGGAGAACGTGCGTTGATAGCGCTGCGCGTCTACCGGATGCTGCCGAAGGAACACCGGCTCCGGATGCTCCAGGTCCTGCCGCCGCGGCGGCAGCTGTGGCTGGTGCGCCGACTGACCCGGATCTCCAGCCGCGGGACGAGCGTGCCGGTGGGGAAGCTGCGCACCGCCCGCGACGGCGCCGCGCAGGTCCAGGCGCGCGTGGTCGCGGCGGCGACGCCGGCCGAGAGGTGGCGACACAACCTCGACCTGGTGACCGCGGCGTTCGACGAAGCCGGGGTCCCGCACTTCGCGGTGCCGACCCTCGACGAGCGGCGCAGTGCCGTCGCCGTACGCGAGCAGGACCGGGACGGGGCACTGCGGGCGCTCGCCACGGTGGGCGCGCAGGACGGGGTGACCGTGCGCCTTCCCGATCGCGCGCGGCCGGGCCGGTCGGTGGGGGTCGCGGAGGTCTTCGCCGCGGTCACCGACCCGTTCGGTCGTACCGTCCTCGGCCAGGCCTTCGCCTGCGACGTGGAGTTCTGGCCGGACGCGCCGACCGAGGAGTATCCGGTCCCGCACATCGCGGCGCCACGTCCCAACCGGATCGCCGCGGCTCTGCCGACGGTCGGCGCCACCGTCGCCGTGCCGGGCCGGCGGCTGAGCCGCTTCGCCGGTGAGGACACCACCTATCCGAGCCGGGCCGAGTTCGCCGGCCTCGCCCACGACCAGGTCACCTTCCCCATCGACGTGGTCTACACCTGGGTCGACGGTGACGACGGCGACTGGCGCGAGCGCAAGAACCGGGCGCTGCGCGAGCACGGGGCGGCCGAGATGAACGAGGTCGCGGCGAACGACGCGCGGTACGTCAGCCGCGACGAGCTGCGGTACTCGATGCGGTCGCTGGTCGCGTACGCGCCCTGGGTCCGGCAGATCTACCTGGTCACCGACGATCAGGTCCCGGCCTGGCTGGACGTCACGCACCCGATGGTCCGGGTGGTGCGCCACCGGGAGATCTTCGCCGACACCGGCCGGCTGCCGACCTTCAACTCGCACGCCATCGAGTCGCGGCTGCACCGCATCCCGGGGCTGAGCGAGCACTTCGTCTACGTCAACGACGACATGTTCTTCGGCCGGCCGCTGGTGCCGACCGCGTTCTTCCACGCCAACGGGATCGCGAAGTTCTTCACCTCGCCGGCCCAGCTCGACGTCGGCCCGGCCACCGTGCACGACGCTCCCGTCACCGCTGCCGGGAAGAACAACCGCCGGCACATCGAGGAGCGCTTCGGGCGCACGATCTCACAGAAGATGCGGCACGTGCCGTACCCGCTGCGCCGCAGTGTGCTGGAGGAGATCGAGCGGCACCTGCCGGCCGAGGTGCTGGCCACCGCCGAGCACCAGTTCCGGCACCCCGGGGACCTGTCGATCCCGTCCTCGCTGCAGCACTACTGGTCGTACCTCTCCGGCACCTCGGTCCCCGGCTCCATCCGGTACACCTACGCCGACCTGGCGCACCCTTCCACACCGGTGAAGCTGGCCGCGCTGCTGTCCCGGCGGCACTGCGACGTGTTCTGCCTCAACGACACCGACTCCAGTGAGGTCCTGCTCTCCGAGCAGCAGGCGATGCTGGCGGACTTCCTCTCCGCGTACCTCCCCTTCCGGGCGCAGTTCGAGGTGTCGCCGGAGGTGGAGGCGCAGCGCCTGGGCCGGACGGCCTCCGCCCTGGCGGCGGAGTTGCTCCCCGAGTCACCGACGAGCGCCGCCCCCCGGCAGGGCACCGGGCGTGCCCCGCACGACCCGGCCGGTCAGCCGGAGCCGGTGCGCTGACCCGAGGGTGGTGGCCGCGCGGCGCGGCCACCACCGTCAGGCCGGCAGGGTCGAGGGTCGCCGGCGACGCGGGACGTGCCGGCGGTACGGGCTCACGCTCTCCTCGCCCACCAGCCAGAACCGCCACGGGGTGTCGTGTGCCGCGGCGACCCCGACGCGCGGTCCGGCGGCGATCAGGGCCGGGTCGACGGGCGCCGACGGCGGTGCGAGCAGCACCGGCCCGGACCCGTCCAGGGCCGACGTGCCGTTGGCGTCGCGGTTGAGTCCGAGCGCCGTCACGAGCCGTGCCGGGCCGCGCGCGAGTTCCCGATCCGGGGCGTTCGCGCGCCGCTGCCGGGCGATCTCGATCCCCTCGGTCACGGCGCCGGCGCGCAGCAGGACGGCGGCGGCCTCACCCTCCCGGCCGCAGACGATGTTCATGCACCAGTGCATGCCGAACACGAAGTAGACGTAGACGTTCCCCGCCGGGCCGAACATCACCTCGGTACGTGGGGTCGGGCCCCGGTGGGCGTGCGAGACCGGGTCCTCTCCGGTGCCGGCGTACGCCTCGACCTCGGTCAACCGGATCTTGACGCCGTTCGCCGAGACGGTCCAGCCGAGGAGGGTGCGAGCGGTCGTGGCGACCTGTGCGGCCGGTGCGTGGAGCCAGGAGTACGTCATCGTGCGGCAAGGCTACCGGGCGGGCCGGGCGCCGTCTGGGCTGCGACGGCGCCGTCGGGTGGGGGAGGAGGGGATCGGGCAGGGCCAATGGCCGGGGTGGGGTGGCGGCCGTCACAGTGGTGGTCCACATTCGGAATTATTGAGCAGTCAAGTATGTTGTCGGGTGCGAAACGGCCGCCGGGCCGCGGCCAACAACCCGAGGAGCTGTCATGCAGTTCGGAATCTTCAGCGTCGGTGACGTCACCGTGGATCCGACCAACGGTCGGGCGCCGACGGAGCGCGAGCGGATCAAGGCGATGGTGGCGATCGCGCTGAAGGCCGAAGAGGTCGGGCTCGACGTGTTCGCCACGGGCGAGCACCACAACCCGCCGTTCGTGCCCTCGTCGCCGACGACCATGCTCGGTTACATCGCGGCGCGTACCGAGCGGCTGCTGCTCTCCACCGCGACCACGCTGATCACCACCAACGACCCGGTGAAGATCGCCGAGGACTACGCGATGCTGCAGCACCTCGCTGACGGCCGGGTCGACCTGATGATGGGCCGCGGCAACACCGGCCCGGTCTACCCGTGGTTCGGCAAGGACATCCGCGCCGGCATCCCGCTCGCCATCGAGAACTACGACCTGCTGCACCGGCTGTGGCGGGAGGACGTGGTCGACTGGAAGGGGCGTTTCCGCACCCCGCTGCAGTCGTTCACCTCGACGCCACGCCCCCTCGACGGCGTACCGCCGTTCGTGTGGCACGGCTCGATCCGCAGCCCGGAGATCGCCGAGCAGGCCGCGTACTACGGTGACGGCTTCTTCCACAACCACATCTTCTGGCCGAAGGAGCACACCCAGCGGATGGTCAACCTCTACCGGCAGCGCTTCGAGCACTACGGCCACGGCTCCGCCGACCAGGCCATCGTCGGGCTCGGCGGCCAGGTCTTCATGCGGAAGAACTCGCAGGACGCGGTGCGCGAGTTCCGGCCGTACTTCGACAACGCCCCGGTCTACGGGCACGGCCCGTCGCTCGAGGAGTTCACCACGGAGACGCCGCTGACCGTGGGCAGCCCGCAGCAGGTCATCGACCGGACGCTCACCTTCCGCGACTACGTGGGCGACTACCAGCGTCAGCTCTTCCTCATGGACCACGCCGGGCTGCCGCTGAAGACGGTGCTGGAGCAGCTCGACCTCCTCGGCGAGGAGGTCGTCCCGGTGCTGCGCAAGGAGTTCGATTCGATGCGCCCGGCGCACGTGCCGGCGGCGCCGACCCACGCCTCGCTCGTCGCCGCCGCCGGCGGCGCCAAGGACAGCACCGTGCACGCCGTGGACGACGTGACGGGCAAGGCGCCGGAGGTGAACCGATGACGACGCGTACCCTCGCCATCGTCTCGGCCGGCCTCAGCCAGCCGTCGGCCACCCGCCTGCTCGCCGACCAGCTCGCCGCCGCCACGCGCGGCGAGCTGGCCGGCCGGGGCGAGACCGTCGACCTGCGCCACGTCGTCCTGCGTGAGCACGCCCACGAGGTGACGAACAACCTGATCACCGGCTTCCCGGCCGAGTCGCTGCGGGCGGTGCTCGACACGGTGACCGGCGCCGACGGGTTGATCGCCGTGACGCCGATCTTCAACGCGTCCTACAACGGGCTCTTCAAGTCCTTCTTCGATCTCATCGAGGCGGACGCGTTGACCGACCGGCCGGTGCTGATCGCCGCGACCGGCGGTACGGCGAGGCACTCGCTGGCCCTGGAGCACGCGGTGCGCCCGCTCTTCGCCTACCTGCACGCGGTGGTGGTGCCGACCTCGGTCTTCGCCGCCCCCGAGGACTGGGCGAGCGGGGAGGCCGACGCCGGACTGCGGAGCCGGATCGACCGGGCCGCCGCCGAGCTCGCCGAGCAGGTGCACCGGCGGCCGGTCTCCACCGGTCCGGCCGACCCCTTCGCCCTGACCACCAACTTCGAGGAACTGCTCGGCCGCCGCGAGCCCTGACCGGCGTTCGCCGCCGTCGGGCCCGCGAGGCGGCGAGCGCCTCGGCGGCGCGGCGCGGTCCGGCGGGCCACCCCGCCCGCCGGACCGCGCCGCCGGCCGTCGGCAGGTGCGCCGGCCGGCGCGGTCAGCCGACCCAGCCGTCATCGTGGTCAGCCGGCCCGGCGGTGATCGTGGTCAGCCGGCCTGGCGGTGATCGTGGTCAGTCCGCCTGGCGGTGATCGTGGTCAGTCCGCCCGGCGGTAGTCGTGGGCGACGAGCACGGGACAGTGGGCGTGATGCACCAGCGCCTGGCTCACCGAGCCGAGCAGCGTGCCCACGAACTCGCCCCGGCCCCGGGTGCCCACCACGATCAGCGCAGCGCCCTGGCTCGCCTCGATCAGCGCCTGCTCGGCCGAGCCCGCCCGTACCGTCCGGCCGGTCACCGCCAGGTCGGGACGGCCGTCCCGGGCCGTCGCCACCGCGCCGGCCAGCAGCGTCGACGGCTGCTCCTCCGGCGCGACCCGCCCGCCACCGGCCTCCTCGGCGTGACGCCCCGCCTCGGCGTGGACGAGCACCAGCTCGACCCCGCGCCGGAGGGCCTCGTCGGCGGCGTAGCGCACCGCCAACGCGGCGGACTCCGATCCGTCGACGCCGGCCAGTACCGGCCCCCGCCCCGGTTCCGTCCCCTCGGAGGGGCGCACCACCAGCACCGGGCAGCGCGCGTGCGCGACGACCTGCGCGCTCACCGAGCCCAGCAGCAGACCCCCGAAACCGCCCAGCCCCCGGCTGCCCACCACCACCAGCTCCGCGCGCTGCGACTCCTCGACGAGCGCCGCGCCCGGGCCACCGGCCACCTGCGCCGCCTCGATGTGCAGCCCCGGCCAGCGGTCGGCGAGCTCATTCACCGCCCGCTCCAACATCTGCTGCCCGGCGTCGGTGGGCGCCGGCAGGCCCAGGTCGTACGGGGTGAGCGGCACCCCGTAGCCGAGCGGGTGCAGGTAGCCGTGCAGCAGGCGCAGCGGCAGGTTCCGCGCGGACGCGGCGCGCGCCGCCTCCTGCGCGGCCGCGAGGCTCGCCGGGGATCCGTCCACCCCCACCACGACGGGTCGGTTCATTCGGCCCTCCAACGCTCGACCAGGTCATTGTCGGCGTGGTCACGGCCGTTCGCGGCGTTTCCCGCCCGCCCGGCGTCGCTCAGGTGGAAGTCGCCGCGACACGCCGCGCCGGGCAGCGGCCGACGTCGGCACGGTCAGGGCCGGGTGGTGGCCGGGCCGACCGGCCCGACCACCACCCGGGAGCGTCGGCGGCCTGCGCCGCCCGCCGTCAGGACCCGTCAGCGGTACGCACGTGCCGGACGATCGCCAGCGGCGAGTGCGCGTGGTGCAGGACCGTGTGGCTGACCGAGCCGAGCAGCAGGCCGCCGAGCGCGCCGCGACCGTGCGCACCGACCACCACCAGCTGGGCGTCGCGAGACTGCTCGACGAGCGCCTGCGCGGGGGAGCCGTGGACCAGCTCGTGCCGCACCGACACGTCCGGGTAGCGCTCGGCGTGCCCGGCCACGGACTCGGCGAGCACCCGCTCCTCCTCCTCGGCGAGCGTCGACAGGTCCACCATCAGCGGGCTCACATCACCGGGGAACAACACGACCGGGTTCAGCCAGGCGTGCACCGCCACCAGCGAGGTGCCCCGGTGCGACGCCTCCTCGAAGGCGAAGCCGACCGCCTCGGTGGAGAGCTCGGAGCCGTCCACGCCCACCACGACCGGGCCGTCGGCGCGCGGTTCGCCATGCACGACGAGCACCGGGCACTCCGCCCGGGCGGACACCTGGACGGTGACCGACCCGATCAGCAGATCGGCGAAGCCGCCCAGGCCGCGATGCCCGAGCACCACGAGCGCGGCGTCACGGGACTCGTCGAGCAGCACCAGGGTGGCCGATCCGTCGACCACGACGCCGGAGGCCCGCACCTCCGGGTTCACCTTGCGCGCCTCGGCAAGGGCCTGGGACACGAACTGTTCGGCCTCGCCGCGTAGCCCCTCGGCCTGCGCGGGGAACGGGGCGGGGCCGAGCTCGGCGGCGGTGAGCGGCCAGCTGAACGCGTGGACCACCCGCAGGGGACGGTGCCGGTGTTCGGCCTCCCGGGCCGCCACCCGGACCGCCTCCAGGGCGGAGTCGGACCCGTCCACGCCCACCACGACGGGGGCACCGGTGTTGATGGTCATGACTACCTCCTTCGTCCGGGTCGAGTTCCGCTCCACCGGCCGACGGTCGGTCGGAGCAGCTCGTCCCGGATCCCGGGCCGTCGGTGCCGGATCACCCGGTGCGGCCCGCTCTCCTCACGCTTTCGCGTCTGGTCGCCGTGCTGCTGCGCGACCGCCCGAACGTACCGCCGTGGCTCGTCGCCGCGGCTGTGGCGGCGCCTCCGTGTGACCCCCGTCCAACCGGACCCGTTGTGGGAACGCGCCCGTCGGACCGCCGGGAGCGCGGCAGCGATCGACGGGACGTCTACCCGCGGTCACCCGCCGGGTGACCGACGGCGGGTACCGGTTCGACGTCGCGGTGCCGCACGACCAGCTCGTTCACCTCGAGCCGGCCGACACGCAGCTCCCGCAGGACGGCCCGGCGGATCGAGAGCCGGCCGACGGCTAGGGCGGCGACCGCGACGGCTCCGCCGGCCAGTGCCGACACCGCGAGCGCCCCGACGGCCGAGGCACCGAGCGCCCGCGCGCCGACGGCCAGCGCCCCGCTCGCCCGGGCGGCGCTGCTCGCCGCGCGCCGGTCCCGTCCGATCCGCGCCTGTCTCATCCACCCATCCTGGGCCGTAGCGCTACGAGCCGGGCCGCCATCGCCGAGTCTCCGCTCGTTCGCGACCGAACCCGCTCGCCGCCCGACCGGCTGCGCCGCCGGCACCGGCGGTACGGCACGCCGTCGCGGCGGGCGTCCGTTCCCCGTCCGGCCCCGTCGGGCCTATCCTCTCCGCGTGACCGCTGACCTGCACCTGCGTCCGGTGCGCGACGACGACCTGCCGGAGTTCTACCGCCACCAGTCCGATCCCGAGGCGGTCCGGATGGCTGCCTTCACCGCCGACGACCCCGACGACCGGGGCGCCTTCGCCGCCCACTGGCACCGGGTGCGCACCGACCCGGGGATCGTCTCCCGCACGGTCACCGTCGACGGGCGGGTGGTGGGTCACGTGCTCGCCTTCCCGGTGGGGGAGCAGACCGAGGTCAGTTACTGGATCGACCGGTGGCACTGGGGTCAGGGGTACGCCACCGCCGCGCTCGACGGACTTCTCCAGGAACTGCCGCAACGCCCGGTGCACGCCCGGGCCGCCAAGGACAACTTCGGCTCCCTCGCGGTGCTGCGCAAGTGCGGTTTCGTCATCCGGGGCGAGGACCACGCCTACGCCGCCGGCCGCGGCCGCGACGTCGAGGAGTACGTGCTGGAGCTGACCGTCTGACGGCACCCGCCCGCCGGGCACGCTGACCAGGACGGGCACTACCCTCGCGGAGTGAACTGGCTCGAACTCTTCGGCTGGCTCGGCTCCGCGGTGCTGGTCTGGTCCCTGCTGCAGACCCGCATCCTGCGGCTGCGCGCGTTCAACCTGGTCGGATGCCTGATCCTGATCGGCTACAACGCCACCCTGCGGGTCTGGCCCATGGTCGGGCTGAACGTCGTCCTCGCCGTGATCAACGTCTGGTACCTGCGGCGGATGCTCGCCACCCGGCACGACGAGGCGACGTACCAGGTCGTCGAGGTCGGAGTGCACGACCAGTTCCTGGCCCACACCCTGCGGGTGCACGCCGCGGACATCGCCCGGTTCAACCCCGGCTTCCACTGGCCGCCCGCCGACGACCAGCCGGCCGGCGCGGCGCGGCGATCCGCGTTCCTGGTGGTCCGCGCCGACGAGGTGGTCGGCGTGGTGCTGGCGCACGCCGAGGCGCACGACGTGGCCCAGATCGACCTGGACTACGTGACCCAGCGGTTCCGCGACTTCACCCCCGGGGAGTTCGTGTACCGGCGCAGCCGCCTCTTCACCGACCGAGGCTTCCGCCGGGTGGTCAGCCCGCGCGGCATGGTCGCCCCGTACTACCACCGCCTCGGCTTTCGCCGCACCGGTGACGCGTACGTCCTCGACCTGCCGGTCGCCGCCTGATCCGTCGACCACCGGCGACGGTGCCGGCGGGGCGAGGATTCACCATCGCGCCCAGTGGGCACAGATGCGCGTACGCCGACGGGGGCCTCCGGTCGGCGGCGTCGGCGGGGTCCGGCGCGGTCGTGCGAGGGAGAGCCGGGCGTGCAGAGCTACTGGGGCCAACTGGCCTTGGTCGGGGTCCTGGTCGTGCTGAACGCCGCGTTCGCCGGCAGCGAGATGGCGCTGGTCTCGCTGCGGGACAGCCAGATCCAGCGGCTGGAGCGCGGCAGCCGCGCCGGACAGGTGCTGGCCCGGCTCGCCAAGGACCCGAACCGCTTCCTGGCCACGATCCAGATCGGGATCACGCTCGCCGGCTTCCTCGCCTCGGCCGCCGCGGCGGTCTCGCTGGCCCGGCCACTGGTCCCGCTCTTCGCGGCGCTCGGCGACGCGGCCGAGCCGGTCGCCATCGTCGCGGTCACCCTGGCGCTGACCTTCGTCACCCTGGTCTTCGGCGAGCTGGCCCCGAAGCGGATCGCCATGCAGTCCGCCGAGCGGTGGGCGCTGCTGGTGGCCCGCCCCCTGGACCTGCTCGCCGGCCTCACCCGGCCGGCCGTCTGGGCGCTCGGCGCCACCAGCGACCTCGTCGTACGCCTGGTCGGGCTCGATCCGAGTCCGCAGCGCGACGAGATCAGCCCCGACGAGGTGCGGGACATCGTCGCCGGCAACCACGGCTTCACCAAGGAGCAGCAGACCATCATCGCCGGCGCCGTGGAGATCGCCGACCGGCGGTTGCGAGCCGTGCTGGTACCGCGGCTGCAGGTCTTCTGCCTGGACAGCGGAACGACCGCGGAGGCGGCCCGGCTGGTGCTGGCCGCCAGCGGCCACTCCCGCGCGCCGGTGGTCCGCCACGGCGGCCTGGACGACGCGGTCGGCGTGATCCACCTGCGGGACCTCGTCGGCCTGCCCGACGACCGGCCGGTCGACGAGTTCGTCCGCCCGCCGATGCTGCTGCCCGACTCGCTGCCCGTGGTCGACGCCCTGCGCCAGTTCAAGGCCGAACGCCAGCACATCGCCCTGGTGGTCGACGAGCGCGGCGCGGTGGACGGGATCGTCACCCTCGAGGACATCCTGGAGGAGATCGTCGGGGAGATCTACGACGAGACCGACCGGGACGTGCGGGCGGTGCGGACCGATCCGGACGGCACGCTGCGCCTGCCCGGCACGTTCCCGGTGCACGACCTGGCGGCCGTCGGGGTCGAGCTCCCTGGTCGGCCGGAGGGCGACTACACCACGATCGCCGGCCTGCTCCTCGCCTGCCTCGGGCACATTCCCACCGTCACCGGCGAGGACGTCGCGTTCGACGGCTGGCGACTGGAGGTCGCTCGCATCGACCACCGGGCGATCACGGAGGTACGGCTGCGCCGCTGTGATCCGCCCGCCGACGCCGCCGACGCGCCGCCGCTGCTCGACCGGGCGGGCGGCTGACGTCGGGCGTCAGGCGGCGGGAGCGAGGTTCTGCAACCGGACCTGGCCGCGGGCGACGAGGCGCTCGGCGTCGTCGGTGATCTCCACCTGCCACAGCTGCTGGCTGCGGCCCCGGTGGATCGGCGTGCCGACAGCGGTCAGCTCGCCGTCGCGTACGGCGCGCAGGAAGTCGGTCTGGTTCGACACGCCGACCACGGTTCCCCGGTCGGCCAGCCAGAGGGACGCGCCCACGCTCGCCGCGGTCTCCACCACGGAGCAGTAGACCCCGCCGTGCTGGATTCCGAACGGCTGGTGCAGCTCCGGCCGGACCTGCCAGCGGATGACCACCCGGTCGCCGGTCGCCTCGTCGATCTTGAGGCCGAGCAGCTCCACGAAGCCCCCGGTGGGGTCGGGCATATCCACGACACACGCCTCCTCGATCGAAGTGGGGCCAGCCTAGCGGCGCGTTCCGGCAAACCCGCTACGGGCGGCGGCAGCCGATGAGGGAGAATCGTGGACCGTGACCGACAGCAGCATCCCGCCGTCCGGGCGGGATTCCCTGACCGATGACCTGCTCTGGCGGGGCCTGATCCAGGACTCGACCGGCCTCGACGAGCTGCGCGAGCTGCTCGACGGCGGGAGCACCACCTTCTATGTGGGTTTCGACCCGACCGCGCCGAGCCTGCACGTCGGCAACCTGATGCAGGTCGTGATGGCCCGGCGGCTCCAACTCGCCGGGCACCGGCCGCTGCTGCTGGTCGGCGGGGCGACGGGCCAGATCGGCGACCCGAAGGAGAGCGCGGAGCGCACCTTGAACTCGCCCGAGGTGATCGCCGGCTGGGTGCAGCGCATCCGCGACCAGCTCGCGCCCTTCGTCTCGTACACCGGCCAGGACGCGGCCCAGCTGGTCAACAACCTCGACTGGACCGGCGAGATGTCGGTGGTGGAGTTCCTCCGCGACGTCGGAAAGCACTTCCCGGTCAACAAGATGCTCGCCCGTGAGGTCGTCAAGGCCCGTCTGGAGACGGGCATCAGCTACACCGAGTTCAGCTACCAGCTCCTGCAGGCGAACGACTTCTTCGAGCTGCATCGGCGGCACGGGTGTCAGCTTCAGTACGGTGGCTCCGACCAGTGGGGCAACATCACCGCCGGGGTGGACTACGTCCGCCGCCGCGGCGCCGGGCCGGTGCAGGCGTTCACCACCCCGCTGGTGACCAAATCCGACGGCACCAAGTTCGGCAAGAGCGAGACCGGCGCGGTCTGGCTCGACCCGGAGATGACCAGCCCGTACGCGTTCTACCAGTTCTGGGTCAACGCGGACGACCGCGACGTGGACCGCTACCTGCGCTTCTTCAGCTTCCGCCCGCGCGAGGAGCTGGAGGAGTTGGCGAAGGCGACGGCGGAGCGTCCGGCGGCGCGGCTCGCCCAGCGGGCGCTCGCCGAGGAGCTGACCACCCTGGTGCACGGCGAGCGGGAGATGGCCCAGGCAGTCGCCGCCAGTCAGGCGTTGTTCGGGCGGGGCTCCCTCGAGGAGCTGAGCCTGGCCACGTTGCGTGCCGCGCTCACCGAGGCGGGGCTGGCGCAGCTGGCGGAGCTGCCCGACGTCGCGGGGCTGCTCCGGGACTCGGGTCTGGTGCCGAGCCTCAAGGAGGCCCGGCGGGTCATCGCCGAGGGCGGCGCGTACGTCAACAACAACCGGGTGACGGAGGTCGACGCCCAGGTCTCGGAGTCCGACCTCCTGCACGGGCGGTACCTGGTGCTGCGCCGGGGCAAGCGCTCCTTCGCCGGCGTTGAGCTGCGGCGATAGTCGTATGTCGACGGTGTGACGCGCGACGCGCTCCGCGGATTTGACGATCGGTCCGCGGGGCGCGTAACTTTCTCTCTGCCAGCGCGGAACGGACGAAACGGGGCGAAAGTCCTGAAGGCCGGAGCGCAGGAACGACCTCCGGGTCAGAGGCCGTACGGCTCTCCGACCTGGAACCCGGGTGGTGCCCCGGATTCGCCGCGAGGCGGATTTGGTGAGGCGGAACCGACCGGGTATGGTTCACGACCGGCAGGGCACCGGGCGAGCTCGCGGGAGACCGCAGCGGCCGGCCTACCGGAACCCGTGAGGAGAACGGCGGAAGCCGGTCGAGTCAGGGTGCCCGCAAAAAGGGTTGGAAGCACGACAAACCGCAAAACAGCGGTTTGACACGGCAGAAACCAGCGGGTAACGTAGTAAAAGTGCCCGGCGCGAGAGCGGCGGGACGCGGAGCGAAATGCCCCGGATGATGGGCTCCCCTGGTGGGGGTTGTCGGATGGTGTGTGGTTGTTCTTTGAGAACTCAACAGGGTGCTTGATAAGCCAGTGCCAAATTGATTTATACCCCGGACTGGTTGATTCTTCGGGATCTTCCGGTTGGGATTCCTTTGGCAACATTTTGTTGCCGGGACATTTTTTCCACAAAGATTTTTGTTGGAGAGTTTGATCCTGGCTCAGGACGAACGCTG
>NZ_RAZS01000015.1:0-166746 GCF_003626545.1 Micromonospora musae | reverse complement strand
GTGAGTGGGGTGGCGTGCTGGGTGTGGGGGGGGGGGGGGGGGGGGGGGGGGGGGGGGGGGGTGGGGGGGGGGGGGGGGGGGGGTGGGGGGCGGCGTGGGGGTGGGCTTCGACGATCTTGGTGATGCGGCGGGTGACCGCCTGGACCTGAGCGGGAGCGGCGCCCACGAAGGTGGCCCGGTCGGCCACCAACTCGTCGATCTCGGCCCGGCTCAGGTTGAGCCGGCCGTCGGCGGCGAGCCGGTCGAAGAGGTCGTTCTCCAGCGCGCCCTTCTCCCGCATGCCGAGCGCCACGGCCACCGCGTGCTCCTTGATCACCTCGTGGGCGACCTCCCGGCCGACACCCCGCCGCACCGCCGCCACCAGGATCTTCGTGGTGGCCAGGAAGGGCAGGAAGCGCTCCAGCTCCCGGTTGATCACGGCCGGGTACGCGCCGAACTCGTCGAGCACGGTGAGGAACGTCTGGAACAGCCCGTCGGCGGCGAAGAACGCATCCGGCAGGGCCACCCGGCGGACCACCGAGCAGGAGACGTCGCCCTCGTTCCACTGGTCGCCGGCGAGCTCGCCGACCATCGACAGGTAACCCCGGATGATCACGGCGAAGCCGTTCACCCGCTCCGACGAGCGGGTGTTCATCTTGTGCGGCATCGCGCTGGAGCCGACCTGACCGGGCTTGAAGCCCTCGGTGACCAGCTCCTGGCCCACCATGAGCCGGATCGTGGTGGCCAGCGAGGAGGGGCCGGCGGCGACCTGGGCCAGCGCGGCGATCACGTCGAAGTCGAGCGAACGCGGGTAGACCTGGCCGACGCTGTCCAGCACCCGGGCGAAGCCGAGGTGCCCGGCGACCTGCCGCTCCAGCTCGGCGACCTTCTCCGCGTCACCGTCGAAGAGGTCGAGCTGGTCGGCCGCGGTGCCCACCGGCCCCTTGATCCCGCGCAGCGGGTAGCGAGCGATCAGGTCTTCCAGCCGCTCGTACGCGATGAGCAGCTCCTCCGCCGCCGACGCGAAGCGCTTGCCGAGCGTGGTGGCCTGCGCCGCCACGTTGTGCGAGCGGCCCGCCATCACCACGCCGGAGTACTCGTGCGCGTGCCAGGCCAGCCGGGCCAGGGTGGCGACCACCCGATCCCGGATCAGCTCCAGCGAGCGGCGCACCTGGAGCTGCTCGACGTTCTCGGTGAGGTCCCGCGACGTCATCCCCTTGTGCACGTGCTCGTGCCCGGCGAGCGCGCTGAACTCCTCGATCCGGGCCTTCACATCGTGCCGGGTGACCCGTTCCCGCTCCGCGATCGAGGCGAGGTCTACGTTGTCGACCACCCGCTCGTACGCCTCGACGACCCCGTCCGGGACCGGCACCCCGAGGTCGCGCTGGGCCCGCAGCACGGCGAGCCAGAGCCGCCGCTCCAGGCGGATCTTCTCCTCCGGGGACCAGAGGGCGACCAGTTCGGGCGAGGCGTACCGGTGGGCGAGCACGTTCGGGATCGTTGTCACGTACCTCAGTCTTTCATGCCACGGACCTGCGCCCCTCCGGCAGCGCGGCCCGTCCGGCAGCGCGGCCCGCCCGGCAGCGCGGCCCGCCCGGCAGCGCGGCCCGCCCGGCAGCGCGGCCCGCCCGGCCACGGCGGAACGGATGGTATGCGCACCGCTGGGAATCGCTCAGCCCCGTGCGAGCCGGCCCGACTCCGTTCCCTGCGCGTTCAGGAGCACGAGCACCTCGCCGTCCATCCCCGCCCGCGTGGCCTTGGCGAGCCAACTCGCCAGCGGCACGTTGTCACAGCCGATCAGCGTGCTGGGCCCGGCCGTGGCGAGCAGGGCACCCTCAGCTCCGGCGACCCACCGTCCGCTCTGACCGTTGCAGCCGTCGGAGCCCCGCCACTCGCCGTCGTCGCGCAACTCCACGTGGGCGCGGCCGCTGTCGCGACCGGCCGGCACCCATCGACCGCGGAGGTCGTCGCGGCTCACCGGCCTCAGGTCCGCCGGCAGTACGGCGGCCGGCGCGAAGGCCTGCCGGACCTCGGGAGTGATCACGGGCGGCTCTGCCAGCGACGGCAACAGGTTCGGCCCGGGAGTGGGCTTCGCACCCGGCAGCAGCCGGGCGACCTGCCGGCCCTGCCCGTCGAGCAGCACCGGGATGTCCTTCTCCAACCGGAAGGCGGTGCTCTGATGCAGCCAGGCCGGCGTGCGCCCCGGACCGGGCCGGCACTCCGGCGCGTCGGACACCAGGTGTTCGGAGAGGTCGGCGACGAAGAGGCCGTCCGCGCCGGCCCGCCACATGCCCGACGACACGCCGCAGGGACCGAACCAGGAGAGCCCGCCCTGGTCGGCGGGGGCGATCCGCAGAATCCCGCCGGCAGCGCCGGCAACCTCGGTGACCGTCCAGGAGCCGATCAGTCCGACCGGGTCCGCCTGTGGTTGGTTCGCGGTGGGTCTCGCGCCGACGGAACGCGTCTCCTCGGGGAGCGCAGGTACCGGTCCGGACCCGTTCGCGCAACTCGTCAGCAGCAGGCCTGCCGCGACCACAGCTACCAGGTATCTGCTCCGGCCCATCGCCTCTCCTCGTCCACCGGCCCGGCCGATGGATCACCAGGCGTATGGCGGGTTGGACGAAGAGCCTCGACGATCCGTTCCGGCGTCCCCCCGCACCGCTGAGACGGCTGCCGTCAACGCTCCAGGATCGCCGTCACCCCCTGGCCACCGGCGGCGCAGATCGAGATCAGCCCGCGTCCGCTGCCCTTCTCGGCCAGCAACTTCGCCAGGGTGGCCACGATCCGGCCGCCGGTCGCCGCGAACGGGTGCCCGGCGGCGATGGAGGAGCCGGTGACGTTCACCCGATCCCGGTCGATCGCGCCGAGCGGGGCGTCCAGCCCGAGCCGGTCCGTGCAGAACTCCGGCGACTCCCAGGCGGCGAGGGTCGCCAGCACCTGCGAGGCGAACGCCTCGTGGATCTCGTAGTAATCGAAGTCCTGAAGGGTCAGCCCGGCTCGGGCGAGCATCCGGGGCACTGCGTACGCCGGGGCCATCAGCAGCCCCTCGTCGCCGTGCACGAAGTCCACGGCCGCCGTCTGCGACCAGGTGAACCAGGCCAGCACCGGCAGGCTCCGTTCCCGCGCCCACTCCTCCGACGCAAACAACACGGTCGACGCGCCGTCGGTGAGCGGCGACGAGTTCCCCGCGGTCATGGTGGCCTGCTCGGCGTCCGGCCCGCGCACGCCGAAGACCGGCCGCAACGCGCCCAGCTTCTCCAGGCTGCTGTCGGGGCGGAGGTTCTGGTCGCGGGTCAGCCCGAGGTACGGCGTGATCAGGTCGTCGAAGAAACTCCTGTCGTACGCGGCGGCGAGCCGCTGGTGCGATCGGAGCGCGAGTTCGTCCTGGGAGCGCCGGTCCACGTTCCAGCGCAGCGCGGTGCGGGCCGCGTGCTCCCCCATCGACAGGCCCGTGCGCGGCTCGGCGTTGCGCGGGATCTCCGGTTTGAACGGCTGGAGCGGGCGAAGCTTCGCGGCCACCTTCAGCCGCTCGCCGAGGGTGCGGACGCTGTTGAGCTTGAGCAGGGTTCGGCGCAGCTCCTCGTTGACCGCCAGCGGCGCGTCCGAGGTGGTGTCGACCCCGCCCGCGATGCCGACGTCGAGCTGCCCGAGGGCGATCTTGTTGGCGACCAGGATCGCCGCCTCCAGGCCGGTGCCGCAGGCCTGCTGGATGTCGTACGCGGGGGTGTGCGGGTCGAGCCGGGATCCGAGCACCACCTCGCGGGTCAGGTTGTAGTCCCGGGAGTGCTTCAGCACCGCCCCGGCGACCACCTCGCCGACGCGCTGACCGGCGAGGCCGTACCGGGCCACCAGGCCGTCCAGCGCCGCGCCGAGCAGGTCCGCGATGGACGCGTCCGCGTAGCGCGAGTTGGAGCGGGCGAACGGGATGCGGTTGCCGCCGATGACCGCGACCCGCCGGATGTTCTGCACGATCCGCCTCCTCGACAGTGTTGCCCGTACCCTACTCGCCAGTAGGCTACGCCTATGACCGACAGGTACGCGAGCTTCGTCCAATCGGCGGCCGGACGCGCGCTGGTCAAGCGCCTCGGGCTGCCCGACCCGCCGCGGCTGCGCCGGCACCGACCCGGCGACCCGCTCCTGCCCGGTCCGGTCCTGCTGGGCGCGGCCGCCGACGGCCGGCTCGCCGGCCCGGTGGGCGAGCTGCTCGCCGCCGCCGGGGTCGAGCTGCGCGAACCCACCGCCGCCGCCGACGCCCGCTTCGGCGCCCTGGTGTACGACGCCACCGGCATCACCGACTCGACCGGCCTGCGGCAGCTCTACGACTTCTTCCACCCGGTGGCCCGCTCCGTCACGCCGAGCGGCCGGGTGATCGTGCTCGGCACCCCGCCCACCGAGTGCGCCACGCCGCGTGAGGCGACCGCCCAGCGGGCCCTGGAGGGGCTGACCCGCAGCATCGGCAAGGAGTTCGGCCGGGGGATCACCGCCCAACTGGTCTACGTCACGCGCGAGGCGGACGAGGGCAGCCGGGTCAGCCTCGAAGCCACCCTCCGGTTCCTCCTCTCCGGGCGGTCCGCGTACGTCTCCGGGCAGGTGATCCGGATCGACACCGGCAAGGCCACCGCCCCGGCCGACTGGGAGCGCCCGCTCGACGATCAGGTCGTCCTCGTCACCGGGGCGGCCCGCGGCATCGGTGCGGCGCTCACCCGCGTCCTCGCCCGCGACGGCGCGCGGGTGGTGGCGCTGGACGTACCGGCCGCCGGAGACGCGCTGGCCGAGGTGGCGAACGAGGTCGGCGGCACCGCCGTCCAACTCGACCTGACCGCGCCGGACGCCCCGACCCGGCTCGCCGACCACCTCGCCGGGCGGTACGGCCGCGTCGACGCGGTCGTGCACAACGCCGGCATCACCCGGGACCGGACGCTCGGCCGGATGGACGCCGACCGCTGGGACCAGGTGATCGACGTCAACCTCTCCAGCCAGGAGCGGATCAACGACGAGCTGCTGGCGCGCGAGCTGATCCCGACCGGCGGGCGGATCATCGCGGTCTCCTCGATCGCCGGGATCGCGGGCAACCGCGGCCAGACCAACTACGCCACCAGCAAGGCGGGGGTGATCGGGCTGGTCGACTCGCTCGCCCCGGCGCTGCACGGACGGGGGATCAGCGTCAACGCGGTGGCGCCCGGCTTCATCGAGACCCGGCTGACCGCCCGGATCCCGCTGGTGATCCGCGAGGCGGGACGCCGGATGAACAGCCTGGCCCAGGGCGGTCTCCCGGTGGACGTCGCCGAGACGATCGGCTGGCTGGCCTGGCCCGCCAGCGGCGCGGTCAACGGCAACGTCGTACGGGTCTGCGGCCAGAGCCTGCTGGGGGCGTGATGAGCGACCACACCACCGAGCCGCCCGCCGGCGGATGGGCCACCGTCGAGCTGGCCGGGATGCCGGCCGCCGGGGCGCTCTACCGCCGGGCGCTCACCGGCGCGCTCCCCGGGACGGGTGGGCGGCGGGCCACCCAACCGCCGCCGGTCCGGCTCACCGTCTCCGGCGTGCCGGTCGACCTGCGCCACCTGGCCGAGTACGACCGGGTCTGCGGGTTCCGGCTCACCGACCGGCTGCCCGCGACCTATCCGCACGTGATGGGCTTCCCGCTGGCCCTGCGGCTGATGACCGCGCCGGAGTTCCCGGTGCCGCTCACCGGCGTGGTGCACGTGGCCAATCGGATCACCGTGCACCGCCCGATCCGCAGCGACGAGACGCTCGACTTCTCCGCGTACGCCGAGAAGCTGCGCCCGCACGACCGGGGGCGGCAGCTGGACGTGGTGCTCGTCGGGGCGAGCGCCGGGGAGGAGGTGTGGCGGGGCGTCTCGACGTACCTCAGCCGGGAGCGGCGGGGCGGCGGCGGTGAGCGGCGGGACCGAGGCGCGTCCCCACCGCCGCCGGCCCCCTCGGCGACCTGGCGGCTGACCCCGCGCGTCGGCACCGACTACGCCCGGGTCTCGGGTGATCACAACCCCATCCACACCTCGCGGCTCGGGGCGCGGCTCTTCGGTTTTCCGCGCCCGATCGCGCACGGCATGTGGAGCAAGGCCCGCTGCCTCGCCGCGCTGGAGAACCGGCTGCCGGACGCGTTCACCGCGTCGGTGGCGTTCAAGCTGCCCGTGCCGCTGCCCGGCTCGGTGGCCTTCACCGCCACTGCGGCGGACGCCGGCTGGACGTTCGCGCTGCACGACGCCCGCACCAACCGTCCGCAGCTGGTCGGAGCCGTGCACGGCTAGGAATGGCGTCTTTTGCCGGGGAAGCGGCCCTTTCTTCCGGTCTGCCCGGAAACATGAGGGCATGGACGGCGTCCTCGACCTGCTCCGGGAGACGATCACCTCACCGTGGGTGTACCTGATCCTCGTCGGAGTGACCGCGCTCGACGCGTTCTTCCCGGCCGTGCCGAGCGAAGCCGCCGTGATCACCGCAGCCGTCGTCTCCGCCGGCGGCGGACGGCCCAACATCATCGCCGTGGTCGCCGCGGCCGCGATCGGCGCGCTCATCGGCGACCACATCTCGTACGCCATCGGTCGCGGCGGTGGGGCCCGCCGTCTGGCCCGCCTGCCGGAACGGAGCCGGCGACGAACCGGCTCGGAGTGGGCCCGGCGCGCGGTCGACCGGCGGGGCGGGGTCATCCTGACCACCGCCCGCTACATTCCGGGGGGCCGGACCGCCGTCACGCTCACCATGGGTGCGGTCCGATATCCGCGCCGCTCCTTCCTCCTCTTCGACGCGATCGCCGCCTCCACCTGGGCCGTCTACTGCGGCCTGCTCGGCTACTTCGGCGGCCTGGCCTTCGAGCGCGACCCGATCAAGGGAGTGATAGCCGGCGTCGGCCTCGCGGTCGCCATCACCCTGGGCATCGAGGCCATCCGCGTGCTGCGCCACCGGGTCGCCGCCCGCCGCGCCGCAGCCCGACGGCCCCCCGCCCGCTGAGCCGCCGGGCGGCTCGGAGCAGGTCGGCTCAGAGCAGGTCGGCGTCGTGCACCAGGATCGCCGCCTGCACCCGGTTGGTCAGCCCGAGCTTGGCCAGGGCGCGGCTGACGTGCGCCTTGACGGTGGCCTCACTCATCCCGAGCCGGCGGGCGATCTCACCGTTGGCGTGCCCGCGCGCCACCTCGCGGACGATCTCCAGCTCCCGGCCGGTGAGCAGCTCGAGCCGGCCGCGGGCCGCCTCCCGCCGGGCCGGGCCCCGGTCAACGAAGGAGCTGATCAGACGCCGGGTCACCGTCGGGGCGAGCATCGCGTTCCCCGCCGCCACCGTCCGCACCGCGGCGGCCAACTCCCGGGGCGGGGTGTCCTTCAACAGGAAGCCCACCGCCCCGGCGCGCAGCGCCTCGTGCACGTACTCGTCGAGATCGAACGTGGTCAGCATGACGACCTTCGGCCCGGCGGCCACCACGGCCGGTGCGGCGGTCAGCCCGTCGGTACCCGGCATCCGCACGTCGAGCAGCACCACGTCGGGCCGGAGCCGTTCCGCCTCGACCAGCGCCTCGGCACCGTCCGCCGCCTCGCCCACCACCGTGATGTCCGGTGCCGCCTCCAGGATCAACCGCAGCCCCGAGCGGACCAGGTGCTCGTCGTCGACGACCAAAACCCGGATCACGGCGTTCCCGTCACCGGGATCAGGGCCCGGACCAGGAACCCGCCCGCCGAGGGCCCGGCCTCCAGGCGGCCGTCGAGCAGCTCCACCCGCTCCCGCAGACCGAGCAGACCCAGGCCCGCGCCGGGCAGACCCGGGCCCGCGCCGGATCCGGACGGCCCGCCCACCGGCGCCGTGTTGCGGACCACGACCTCCACCCCGTCCCGCAGGTACCGCAGGCAGACCGTCGTCTCGGCGTCCGGGGCGTGCTTGCGCACATTGGTGAGCGCCTCTCGGACCACCCGGTGCACGGTGCGGGCCACGGTCGCCGGCAGGGCACGCGGGATCCCCTCGTCCTGCCGCTCGATCCGCAGGCCGGCGGCCCGGGACTCGTGGACCAGGTCGTCCAGCGCGGCCAGCGGGTCGTCCTCGTACCGCGGCGGGCTGAACCCCGGCGGGGTGTGCCGACGCAGCACACCGAGCACCTCCCGCAGGTCGGTGAGCGCCTGCCGGCCGGTGGACCGGATCAGCGCGGCCGTCTCCACGGTCGCCGGGTCGCCGGCGGTGACCTCCAGTGCGCCGGCGTGCACCACCATCAGCGACACCCGATGCGCCACCACGTCGTGCATCTCCCGGGCGATCCGCGCCCGCTCCTCCGCCCGGACCCGCTCGGCCCGCTCCTCCTGCTCGCGTTCCAGCCGTTCGGCCCGATCCCGCAGGGCGGTGAACACGTCGCGCCGGGACCGGACCAGGAGCCCGGCGACGAGCGGGAACGCGACCAGCCAGGCGGCGGTGGCGGCCGCGTTGGCCGGGGTGGCCGTGGTGATCCGCCGTACCCCGCCCACCGCCAGCCCGACGAGAATCCCGACCGCCATCACCAGCACGGCGCCCACGACGTACGCCGTCAACCGGCGTCGGTCCCGCAGCCGGAGGCCCGCCTGGAAGGAGGCGACCAACCCCGCCGGCCAGGCGGCGAGCACGAGCCAGCCCAGGGCAGCGACGAGGAACAGCGGCCAGCGGCGCGTCCGGACGGTGGCGACCGCCCAGCCCGAAGCCACCGCGATCACCAGCAGCAGGCCGCCGGGGAGCGACGAGCGGAGACCGAACGCACCGGCACCGGACGCCAGGACGGCGGCGGCGACAACCACGGCGGCCACCGGCGGCGCGTACCGGTCGACGACGCGCCGGGGCACGACGGTGCTGAAGGCCACGAGCCGAGCCTATGGTCCGTACGCCGGTCGGGGCACCCGGGCAACCGCGGGACCCGGGTCGGTTGGGGGGTCTCCCCGATCGCCCTCAGGGCCGGGCGCTACCAAAGTCGCACCCGCGGGCTCACCAAGGGCCGATGGCAGGAGCGGACGGCCGCACCAGCATCAGAGTCATGGACCTGCTCGATCTTCTGCACCAGACCATGTCCTCACCCTGGGTGTACCTGGCGATCTTCGCGATCGCGGTGCTCGACGGGTTCTTCCCGATCGTGCCGAGCGAGACAGCGGTGATCACCGCGGGCGTGTTCGCCGCGTCCGGCGCGCCGTACCTCCCGGCCGTGGTCGTGGTGGCCGCCGCCGGCGCGCTCGTCGGCGACCACGTGTCGTACGCCATCGGCCGGGCCGGCGGATCCCGGCTGTTCGACCGGTTGCCGGCGGGCGGGAAGCGGCGGGCCGGCGTCGAGTGGGCTCGGCGCGGCATCGCCCTGCGTGGCGGGCTCATCCTGACCGTCGCCCGGTACGTGCCGGGCGGACGGACGGCCGTCACGCTGACCATGGGCGCGGTCGGATATCCGCGTCGGCGCTTCCTCGCCTTCGATGCTCTCGCGGCGGGCTCCTGGGGCCTCTACTCGGCCCTCGTCGGTTACCTCGGCGGGCTCGCCTTCGAACAGGATCCGCTGCGTGGGCTGCTGCTCGGCCTCGGGCTGGCGCTGACGGTGACCGTCGTGGTCGAGGGGGTGCGTGTGCTCCGACGACGTCGGGCGAAGCCAGCGCGGTCGATCCCTCCGGCGGCCGACCGGTCGCCGGAGGCGGTGCGGTGACGGCGTCCGGCCGTGCCGGGTTCGCCGCCGTGGCCTCAGCCGGCGGACGGGTGCCAGGTGACGCCGTTGAGCAGCTGGTCCGCGCCGAGCCAGGCGACGTTCATCATCCGCGTCGCGGTCCGCTCCGGGTCGGCCTCCGGATGGTCGGCGAGCCAGTCGGCCAGCGACTCGCTCGCGCCCACCAGGGCGTACGCGACCACCTCCAGCTCGGTGCCGGCGATCTCGCGCCCCTCGGCGCGCAGCGCGTGATCGAGCATGCCGGCGACCACCTCGACCAGCCGGGCCCGCATGGCGGCGAGCTCCCCGGCGAACGGCTGCTCGCCGCGGGCCTGCCGGTAGAGCACCGCCCACCCGTCGCGGTGCGCCCCGACGAAGCCGAAGAACGCCCGGAGTCCTCTCCAGAGCCGCTCGTCGGCCGGCAACTCCGGTGCGGCCGCACCGGCGATCGCCTCCGTCATCCGGGTGCCCTCGCGCTGCAGGCAGGCGACGAAGAGCTCCTCCTTGGTGCCCAGGTACGCGTAGACCATCGGTTTGGAGATGCCGGCGTCCTCGGCGATCTCGTCCATGCTGGCCGCGTGGTAGCCGCGCCGGGAGAAGACCTTGACGGCCGCGTCGAGCATCTGCTGCTCGCGTACGGCCCGGGGCAGGCGCTTGAAGCTGGGTGCGCTGGACACCTTGCGAGCATACCTACCCGTGCGTAAGGTTACGCCGGAGTAACCAAAGTGGCCTGCCCGGAAGGTGATTCGCATGACTGACTTCGACCCGGCCAACTTCGCCAACGTCGGCCCCAAGGAGTTCGCCCAGCTGGTCAAGTCCACCTCGGACGACAAGATCGCCCAGGTGATGTCCGGCGAGATGCGCGGCAAGGTCCTCGGCGAGGTCTTCAACCGGATGCCGTCGCTCTTCCGGGCCGACCGGGCCGGCTCCACCAACGCGGTCATCCACTGGGACATCACCGGCCGGCCGGACGGCGGCAGCGACACCTACGAGGTGGTCATCGAGAACGGTGCCTGCACCGTCTCCGAGACCCCGCAGCGCGAGCCGAAGCTCACCCTCACCATGGGCCCCGTCGAGTTCCTCAAGATCGTCTCCGGCGGGGCGAACCCGGTCATGATGTTCATGACCGGCAAGCTGAAGGCCAAGGGCGACCTGGGCCTGGCCGCCAACATCGCCAACCTGTTCGACATCCCGAAGGCCTGACATGCCCGAGTTCTCGCTCGACCTGTCCGAGGAACAGCGGGACCTCCGTGACTGGGTGCACGGCTTCGCCGCCGAGGTCGTGCGCCCGGCCGCAGCCGAGTGGGACGCCCGGGAGGAGACCCCCTGGCCGATCATCCAGGAGGCCGCGAAGGTCGGCCTCTACGGGTTCGAGTTCCTCGCCACCTGCTGGGCCGACCCCACCGGGCTCTCCCTCCCGATCGCCAGCGAGGAGCTCTTCTGGGGTGACGCCGGCATCGGCCTGAGCCTCTTCGGCACCTCACTCGCCGTGGCCGCCATCTACGGCGCCGGCACCCCGGACCAGCTCGTCGAGTGGGTGCCCCAGTGCTTCGGCACCGCCGACGAGCCGGCCGTGGCGGCGTTCTGCACCACCGAGCCGGAGGCCGGCTCCGACGTCGGGGCGATGCGCACCCGCGCCGTGCACGACGAGACCACCGACGAGTGGGTGCTGACCGGCCAGAAGGCGTACGCCACCAACGGCGGCATCGCCGGAGTTCACGTCGTCACCGCTGCGGTCGACCCCGCGCTGGGAGCCCGAGGGCAGGCCGCGTTCGTCGTACCGCCGGGCACCCCAGGGCTCACCGCGACCCGCAAGCTGCGGAAGCTGGGTCTGCGCGCGTCGCACACCGCAGACGTCTTCCTCGACGACGTACGGGTGCCCGGGCGCTGCCTGCTCGGCGGCAAGGACGCCCTGGACGAGCGGCTGGCCCGAGCCCGCTCCGGGCAGCGGGCCTCGGGCCAGGCGGCGATGCGTACGTTCGAGCTGTCCCGCCCCACCGTCGGCGCACAGGCGCTCGGCGTCGCCCGCGCCGCCTACGAGTACGCCCTCGACTACGCCAAGGACCGCGTCCAGTTCGGACGGCCGATCATCACCAACCAGGCGGTCGCGTTCGCGCTGGCCGACATGAAGATGGAGATCGACGCGGCCCGGCTGCTCGTCTGGCGCGCCGCCTGGATGGGGCGCAACAACCGGCCGTTCGCGGCCGGCGAGGGCTCGATGTCCAAGCTCAAGGCCGGCGAGGTGGCCGTTTCGGTGACCGAGAAGGCGGTGCAGCTGCTCGGTGGCGCCGGCTTCCTGCGCGACCACCCGGTCGAGCGGTGGTACCGGGACGCGAAGATCTACACCATCTTCGAGGGCACCTCCGAGATCCAACGGCTGGTCATCGCGCGCGCGATCTCCGGCCAGCGCATCTGAGCCCGTAGCACCACCGCTCAGTCCCTTCCCCGGCATCCTCGGCTGCACCTCGCCGGGCATCCCAATGCCGGTGCGCTGCGGGTCGTCCGTCGCCCGCCCGCGATGCGGCTCCCACCTACCGTGCCGACTTCGTCACTTGACGCACCCGCTCGTTGTGCCGAGTCATGGTGCCCCGGGCATGATCAGGACAGACACCCGGACGGGAACGCCTTCCTCCAACCCGTCCTGCCACACCCCTAGGAGGTCTGCGGCATGGACCTGCCCTTCATGGTCACCACGATGACCCGGCGAGGGCTGCTCACCCCCGGCCAGCCGATCCGGATCGCCTCGCAGCTCAACGCGCTGCGGCGGTGGGGTTGGAGCCTGGCCGGCGAGCTCCGCCAGGCCGCCGCCCGTGACCCCGGCCGGACCGCCGTCATCGACGAGCACGGCACCGAGCTGACCTACCAGCAGCTGCTCGACCGGGCGGAGCGGATGGCCCGTTCCCTGCGGACCGGGCACGGCCTGCAGGCAGGTGAGCGGATCGGCGTGCTCTGCCGCAACCACCACGGTCTGATCGAGACGATCGTCGCAGCCACCCTGCTCGGAGTCGACGCGGTGCTGGTCAACACCGGGCTCTCCGCCGCGCAGCTCGCCACCGTCGCCGAGGAGCAGCGCCTCCGTGTGCTGGTGCACGACGACGAGTTCACCGAGCGGGTGCTGGGCCTGCCGCCCGAACTGCCGCGCCTCGACGAGCGCGCCCGCGAGGAGCTGGTCGCCGGTGCGCTCCCCGGCGACCTGCAGCCACCCGAGCGGGACGGGCGGATCATCGTCCTCACCTCCGGCACCACCGGTGCGCCGAAGGGCGCCCGCCGCCCCACCCCGAGCGGCTTCGGCCCGCTGGTGTCCATCATCGACCGAATTCCGCTGCACACCCGGGACCGGGTGATGATCGCCGCACCGATCTTCCACACCTGGGGGTTCGCCGCCCTCCAGGTCTGCTTCGCGCTGCGGGCCACGATCGTGCTGCACCGCCGCTTCGACCCCGCCGCCACGCTGGCCGCGCTGGTCGCACACCGGTGTGACGCGCTCTTCGCCGTACCCGTGATGGTGCAGCGGCTGATGGAGGTGCCACCGCCCGCGCCCCGGCCCCAGCTCAAGGTCGTGGCGGTGAGCGGCTCGGCGCTGCCCGGCCGGCTCGCCACCGGGTTCATGGACGTCTACGGCGACGTCCTCTACAACCTGTACGGCTCGACCGAGTGCTCCTGGGCCTCCATCGCGGGACCGACCGAACTGCGGGCGGCACCCACCACCGCCGGCCGACCGCCGCACGGCACCCGGGTGTCCATCCTCGACGCCGCCGGGCGACCCGTGCCGGACGGGCAGGTCGGCCGGATCTTCGTCGGCAACGAGATGCTCTTCGAGGGCTACACCTCCGGTGCGAGCCGGGAGAGCCGCGACGGGCTGCTCGACAGCGGCGACCTCGGGCGGATGACCCCCGAGGGCCTCCTCTTCGTCGACGGCCGGGCCGACGACATGATCGTCTCGGGTGGCGAGAACGTCTTCCCGTCCGAGGTGGAGAACCTGCTCGCGCAGCTGCCCCAGGTACGCGAGGTGGCCGTCATCGGCGTGGCCGACCCCGAGTACGGCCAGCGCCTCGCCGCGTTCCTCGCCCTGCACCCCGCGGAGACGCTCGACCCGGAGGCCGTACGCGAGTACGTCCGGCACTACCTCGCCCGCTTCGCCGTACCGCGCGACGTGGTCTTCGTGAAGTACCTGCCGCGCAACGCCACCGGCAAGGTACTGGCCCGGGAGCTGCGCCGCTACTACGGCTGAGCGGGGCCGAGCGCCGGCGTGCTCGGGGACCGGAGAGGTCGAACCGGCGCGCCAGACGGGCCCCGACCGGCGGGTGGACGGCGTGCTCGCGCACCAGCCAGGCAGGCAAGCCGGCCGTCAGGCCCTCCGCAGGGTGCTCGGTGCCCCGTTCACCGGCCGGGTCTGCCGCATCTCCGGGCTCAGCCGGGGATCTCGACCTGCCCCTCGGCAGCGGCGGCGGCGATGTCGGTGCGGTGCTGCGAGCCGGCCAGCCCGATGGCGCGTACCAGGTCGTAGGCGGCGTCCCGGGCGGCGGCCAGGTCGGGGCCGGTGGCCGTGGCGGAGAGCACCCGCCCACCGGCGGAGAGCAACGCCCCGTCGTCGGCCCGGCGGGCGGTGCCGGCGTGGATGACGCCGGGGCGGTCCGCGCCGGTGATCACGTCACCGGTACGCGGCGTGCCGGGGTAACCGGGGGACGCGACCACGACGGTCACCGCGGCGCCGTCCCGCCAGCGCAGCGGCGGGTGCTCGGCCAGCGTGCCGGTCGCCGACGCGTGCAGCAGCCCGGCCAGCGGCGTCTCCAGCAACGCGAGCACCACCTGCGTCTCCGGGTCGCCGAAGCGGGCGTTGAACTCGATCACCCGGGGGCCGTTCGCGGTGATCGCCAGCCCGACGTAGAGCAGACCGGAGAAGGGCACGCCCCGACGGCGCAGCTCGGCCAGGGTCGGGTGGACCACGTCCCGCATGACCTCGTCGACCAGGTCGGACGGGGCCCACGGCAGCGGCGCGTACGCCCCCATGCCGCCGGTGTTCGGGCCGGTGTCACCGTCCCCGATGCGCTTGAAGTCCTGCGCCGGCAGCAGCGGCACCGCAGCCTCGCCGTCGGTGACCACGAAGAGCGAGACCTCGGGGCCCGCCAGGTACTCCTCGATCACCACCCGACCGCACTCGCGCGCGTGCTCCTCGGCGAGCGCCCGATCGTCGGTGACCACGACGCCCTTGCCGGCGGCGAGCCCGTCGTTCTTCACCACGTACGGCGCGCCGAACTCGTCCAGGGCGCGGGCGACGCTCTCCGGATCGGTGCAGGTGTAGGCGCGGGCGGTCGGCACACCGGCGGCGGTCATGACGTCCTTGGCGAACGCCTTCGACCCCTCCAGCCGGGCCGCCTCGCCGGACGGTCCGAACACCGCGATGCCCTTGGCCCGAACGGCGTCGGCGACCCCGGCGACCAGCGGCGCCTCGGGCCCGACCACCACGAGGTCGACCCCGGTCTCCACCGCGAGCGCGGCCACCGCCACCGGATCCGTCGGTTCCACCGCGCGCAGCTCGGCCACCTCGGCGATACCCGGATTGCCCGGCGCCGCGATCAGCTGCGTGACCGCCGGATCGGACGCCAACCCGAGCGCGAGCGCATGCTCACGCCCGCCACCACCAACCAGAAGAACCCGCACGCCCCCAGATCCTACGCACCCCACCCCCACCCCCACCGCCGCCTGTCGCGTGATCAAGAGGTTTGCGTCAGCGATGGCGCGATTGCTGACGCGAATCTCTTGATCACCGGCGGCGGGCGGGGGGATATGCGTTGATTGCTTGGCGGACGGTCCAGGGGATGTAGTCGGGGCGGAGCGTGTCGGCCCAGGTAAAGCGGAGGACGGTCCAACCGGCGTTGACGAGACGGTTCTGCCGGCGGCGATCGGCGAAAACCGCGGCCGGAGTGTCGTGCGCCTCTCGGCCGTCAGCCTCGGCGATCACCTTCGGCCCGCGCCAGCCGAGGTCCCCGACCCCGAGCAGGTAGCCGTCGTCATCGCGTACCTCCAGCTGAAGGGTGTCCGGCGGCACCCTGCCGTCGACACACCGCAGCCGGGCACGCGTCTCCAGCGGCGACTGCGCCCGGCCGTCCGCCTCGGCGAGGTGACAACGCGCAGCCGCCGCTCCGCGCCGCCCTCGGATCAGGGCCGAGACCAGTCCCAACTCCTCGGAGGCGAACCTGCCCGAGTTGAGCGCCGAGTCGAGAACCGATACCGCGGCGTAGCGGTCGGTTCTGAGGATGACGTCGGAGACCGTACGCATCGCCGTGGTGACCGGGATGCCGGCGACCGTGGACAGGTCACGCGGCCCGACGGTCAGCTGATGTACGACCAGCCACGGCACCGGCACACGCTGGGGCCGAGGTTGATCCACCGGTACCGACACGTGGACCTCGGAGGTGCGACGTAGACCCGCGACGCCGTGCAGTTCCAGTGCCGTGTCGAGGACGGCGAAGGCACCCGGCCCGAGGCTAGCGACAGCGGCCCGGATCAGAGCGCGACGCCGAGCTCGCGGGTGCGACTCTCCGTCGAGGAGGAAATACCCACGCAACAGCCGTACCCATCGACCGGATCGGCACAGCTGTCGGACCTGATCTCTGCTCAGGCCCGCCCGAAGCGCCTGCCCGAGGCTGACCAGACCGTCCTGCTCGGCAGCCACCTCGCGAAGCATGTCATGTGGTGTCACCACCCCACGATGCCCAGTTATCCACAGCGCCCGAAACGCCTGTGGATAACCACCCACCCCCTGTGGACAAGCCTCCGTCCCCCGTCCCCGCCCCTCCCTCCGCCGAATCAGTTGATCAAGAGGTTTGCGTCAGATCGAAGCGCAATCTTGACGCAAACCTCTTGATCAACGGGGCGGACCGGCGGGGCGACCGCCGAGGGGCCGGGGGCCGGGCGGGTTAGGGGATTAGGGGGTGTTGGACTACGTTTTCTTCGCGGCCGGGGCCTACGCCGATCACGCTGACCTGCGCGCCGCAGAGCTCCTCGACGCGGGCGATGTAGCGGCGGGCGTTCTCCGGCAGCTCAGCCACGGACCGGGCCTTGGTGATGTCCTCCCACCAGCCGTCCATCTCCTCGTAGATGGGCACGGCGTGGTGGAAGTCGGTCTGCGTCATCGGCATGTCGTCGACCCGCTTGCCGTTGATCTCGTACCCGACGCAGATCGGCACCTTCGGCAGGCCGGTGAGCACGTCCAGCTTAGTGATCACCAGGTCGGTGACGCCGTTCAGGCGGCAGGCGTACCGGGCCACGACCGCGTCGAACCAGCCGCACCGACGTTCCCGGCCGGTGGTGGTGCCGTACTCGTGGCCGATCTTGCGCAGGTGCGCGCCGTTCTCGTCGAAGAGTTCGGTGGGGAACGGCCCGGAGCCCACCCGGGTGGTGTACGCCTTGCTGACCGCGATCACCTTCGTGATGGCGGTCGGCGGGATCCCCGCACCCACGCAGGCGCCGCCGGCCGTCGGGTTCGACGAGGTCACGAACGGGTAGGTACCGTGATCCATGTCGAGCATGGTGGCCTGGGCGCCCTCCAGCAGGACCGTCTCACCCCGGTCCAGCGCGTCCCAGAGCAGCCCGCGGGTCTCCGTGATGTACGGCTTCAACCGCTCGGCGTACGCCAGGTACTCCTCGACGGTCGCCTCGACGTCGATCGCCTTGCGGTTGTAGACCTTGAAGAGGATCTGGTTCTTCTCCCGGAGCGCGAGCTCCAGCTTCTTGCGCAGGATGCCCGGGTCGAGCAGGTCCTGCACCCGGATGCCCATCCGGGCGACCTTGTCGCCGTAGGCCGGGCCGATGCCCCGGCCGGTCGTGCCGATCCGGGACGAGCCGAGGTAGCGCTCGACCACCCGGTCCAGCGCCCGGTGGTGCGGCATGATCAGGTGCGCGTCCCCGGAGATGCGCAGGCGGGAGACGTCCACGCCGCGCTCGGCGAGACCGTCGATCTCGGTGAGCAGCACCTTGGGGTCGACCACCACACCGTTACCGATGACGATCTTCGCGGTCGGGGAGAGCGCGCCCGAGGGCATCAGGTGCAGCGCATACTTCTGGCCGTCCGGGGTGATCACCGTGTGGCCGGCGTTGTTGCCGCCGGAGTAGCGCACCACGTAGTCGACCCGCTCACCCAGCAGGTCGGTAACCTTGCCCTTGCCCTCGTCGCCCCACTGAGCGCCGATGAGCACGATCGCTGGCATCTTCTCCGCCTCCAGAAGGCTCGGGTGCCAGGTGGCGACCGGTTGGCGAGCCCGGGGTGTCAGGCTAACAAGAGGTTACGGCGCGTCCGGCAGGGGTCGCGTCGAGAGGCAGGAGGCTCCTTCCGTGTACGACGTGGTGCTGCTCACCCTCGGTTCGGCGCGGGACGCCGCCGCGGGCTGCGGCAGCGGTGGAGCCTGTTGCGGCGGTGCCGACGAGGCCGCCGAGGAGAAGCCGGAGCGCTGCGAGACGCCTCGGGTGCCGGTGCTGGCCTGCGCGGACGCGCTGACCAGCCGCGGCGCCCGGGTGGAGATGGTCACCGCCCGCTCCGACGCGGAGATCGACGAGGTGCTGGCCCGGCTCGACGGCCCGGCCCGCCCGGACGGCCTCACCTGGCCGGACCCGGACTCGAAGACCCGGCTCGTGGTCGCCACGGCCAGCGACGCGCAGCTGCGCGCCGTGCTGCGCCGGCTGGTCCGGCGGTACGCCCCACCGCCGAGCCGCCGCCCGGAGGAGCTGCCCGGCAACCGGACGGTGCCCGACCTGCCGCCCGTCGGCGTACTGCCGCTGGATCCGGCCGGCAGCACCGGGCACCGTGACCTGGTCGCGCAGCTCGGGCTGCCGCGCGATCCGGCGGAGGTGGCCGCCGCGGTGCTCGACGGCGCGCCTCGCCGGCTGGACCTGCTGCGCAACGACGGTGGCTCGGTGACCCTGGACGGCGCGCTGATCGGCGCGGCCGACGACGCCGGTCGGCCGCTGCACTGGCGCGGGCGCGTCGAGGTGGACGACACCCTGCTCTCCGACGGCGACGAACCGCTGCTGGCCTGCGCGATCGGCAATGCCGGGGGGTATGCGACGTTGGACGACGTGACGCTGCTGGGCCGGCCGGACCCGACCGACGCGCTGGTCGAGGTCGCGGTGGCAGTGCCGGTGGTGACCCGCTCCGCGTTCGGCCGCAAGCGGGTACGCCTCGAGGTGCGCCGGGCCCGGGGACGGGCCGTGTCCGTGCTGCCCCGGGACGAGAAGGTGCCCTTCCTCGACGACGGCGCCGAGGGCGAGCTGAACCGGAAGCGCTCCTGGTGGACCGAGCCGGGCGCCTGGGCGGTGTGGGCCGCCTGACTCCCCGGCGCGCGCCGCGCTGACCAGCCATCGGCGACCGTTGCGCCTATCCTCGGCAGGAGACCTGGGGAGGGACCGTGGTGGACGACAACGCCGACCGGGTACGCGTACCCGGCCAGCAGCCGGTGCCGGAGCGGGACATCGAACCCCCCTGGCCCTCGGATCCGACCGAAGCCACCGCCGCGCCCTGGGCCACCGTGGGCGCGCCGACCTCCGCCGACGTGACCGCAGCCCGACCCGACGCACCGACCGCCGATCCGCTCCCCGGGCAGCCAACCTCGCACACGCCGACCGGGGCCGACACGGCCCAGCCGATCGCCGGGGCGGACGCCTACCCCTCGTTGACGAGCGCGCTGCCGCCGCACAACGGCTGGGCACCGCCCGGCGTCGCCTGGGCCCCCGCCCAGCCGGGCCGGCAACCGACGGCGGCCGACCCGCAGGTCGCCGGCACCGCCGCGACGCGCGACAGCGCCGGTGGCAGCACCCTCGGTACGGCGGGATCGGCCGGCGATGGTGACCGTTCCGGCGACAGCCCCCCTCAGCCCGGCGATCGTCTCGGCGAGGGCCAGCTCGCCGCCGCGGGACGGAGCAACGGCTCCACGGCCGGGCCCCACGCGGCGTTACACCCCCCGGCAGCGAAGCTCTCCCCCACGGCCGGTCCTGCGGCGACGAACGGCGTCCCGGCAGCTGCCGAGCACCCGCAGCTGCCCGGCACCGGGACGGCGAGCGGCCGGTCGACGGGCGCCCCGGCGGCGAGCAGCGGCTCCACGGCCGGAGCGGCCGCATCGGACGACGGGCACGGCACGGGCGCGGCGGCGGCCCGTGGGCCGGGCGGCGACCGCGCGGCTGCCGGTGGCGTCGACCTCAACCTGCCGTTCTCGCTCGACCCGGCCCCCGGTCTGGGTAACGGCCGCGCGGTCGTCGATCAGCCCTCGGGGCCGCCCGGGGCGGCCCGGCCAACGCCGTCGGCCACGGCCCAGCCGTCGGGCGGGGCGGCCGGCGGCGGGGCCGGCACCGACGTGGCGACCCGCACGCCGGGCACCGGTGGGTCGGCGTCGACCGACGAGGGGCACCGACCGCCTGGCACCCCCAACGGATCGGCCGGCTCCGGCCGGGCCGGCGAGTCCCCGTGGGCGTACCCGCCGCAGCGGGTCAGCGCCGACACCGAGCCGAACGGGTCCACAACCGCACCGGCCGCCCCCGCGGTTCCGGCTGCGGCCGGCCCCGCAGGCACCAACGACGACCCGACCGCGGCCGGAGGGCCCGGCGCGAGCCCGAACTCCGCCGACCCCGCCTGGTCCGACGTCGAGGAGGTCGAGCCGACCTCGGGGGACACGCCGGCACCGCCCGGTCCCTTCCCGCCCGATTGGCAGCCACGGCAGTGGCAGCAGGACACGGCCGGAGTCGCGGCGCAGCCGTACCAGCCGCAGCCAGCCGGGCCGGCCCCGACACCCGCCGGCTACCCGTCCGCCGGCCCGACACCGACGGCGGAGGACTTCGCCCGGCGGCGGCAGGTGCGTCCCGCCGACCCGCTCGCCACGATGGGCGTACGGGCGGTGGTGAACAAGATCGGCCTTCGGCTGCCCCCGGGGCGGCACGAGCAGGAGCTGAAACGGGACATCGAGACGGTCCGCCGCAACTTCGGCGGCCTGCGCCAGGTGACCGTGGTCAACCCGAAGGGCGGCGCCGGCAAGACGGTGGCGATCCTGCTGCTCGCCATGACGTTCGGGCAGAAACGCGGCGGCTACGTGCTGGCCTGGGACAACAACGAGACCCAGGGCACCCTCGGGATGCGGGCGCAGCAGGACTTCCACTCCCGTACGGTGCGGGACCTGCTTCGCGACCTCGGCCAGTTCCAGGCCGCGCACGGGCGGGTCGGCGACCTGTCACAGTACGTCCGTTCGCAGGGCGAGGGGATGTTCGACGTGCTCGCCTCGGACGAGTCGGCCACCGGCGGGGAGATGCTCACCGCGTCCGCCTTCGCCGAACTCCGCGAGGTGGTCAGCCGGTTCTACAAGCTGATCTTCGTCGACACCGGGAACAACGTCCGGGCGCAGAACTGGCAGGCCGCCATGGACGCGACGGACCAACTCCTGGTCACCATGTCGGCGCGCAACGACTCGGCGGAGACGGCCGCCCGGATGCTCGACCACCTGGAGCAGAGCGGCCGGCAGCGGCTGGTCCGGCAGGCGGTCACCGTGGTGTCGATGCCCCCGTCCCGAAAGGACATCGACCTGCCCGCGATCCAGGCGCACTTCGCCGCCCGAACCCGATCGGTGCTGTTGGCACCGTACGAGCGGCTCATCGACAGCGGCGAGCCGATCCGGTACGCCGGCCTCTCCACCGCCACCCGCGACGCCTGGCTGAAGATCGCCGCCGCGGTGGCCGAGGGGCTGTAGGCGCACGCCGGCCCGCGGTGGCCGGCGCGGCGCGCACCGGCCACCGAAGCGGGTTCAGTTGCTGGACAGGGCGTCCGCGGCGGCCGGGTCGCAGTCGCGGAGGAACTGGGCGCACCGGGCCGCCTCGTCCGCCTCGCCGATCTCGTCGGCGGCACGGGAGAGCACGTAGAGGCAGCGGAGGAAGCCCTGGTTCGGCTCGTGCGACCACGGCACCGGGCCGTGCCCCTTCCAGCCGCTACGCCGCAGTTGGTCGAGGCCGCGGTGGTAGCCGGTGCGCGCGTACGCGTACGCCGGGACGGCCTGACCCGCCGCGAACGCGCGGGCGGCGAGGGCCCCCCACGCCGCGCTGTACGTCGGGTACCGCGCCGCGACCTCGGCGAACGCCTCGTCGCCGCCATCGGTCTCGGCGGCGGCCAGCGCGGCGTAAGCCTCGTCGTGCGCGGGGAGGAGGGTGGCCGGTGGCTCCGGCATGAGGTTCTGCATCGCCCCATTCAACCCGCTTCGCACTGCGACACGCGAGCGGGTCGGCCCAGCTCGCTGGCTGAACGGCTGAGGAGTTGGTCACGCCTGCGGCCTATGCCGAAGGAGAGTGTTTTCCGTTACAACTATTGGTCCGGAGCCTCCCCAGGACCCGGTTACGCAGGAGCCCGACGGCCGCGGCCGTCGGGCTCCTGTCGGTCCGGGCGGAACGCGGGTGAGCTGCGGACACGGAGATCGGCGGCGCGTCGCGGTGGCGGCCCTTCCGAGCCGGTGGTCGTCCCGCCGCCGTTCGCGGGCCTGGACCGGCGGGGGCAGTATGGCCAGGTGCCCACGCCACCACCCGCGGATGTCATCGAACCGCAGCCCACGAACGAGATCGAGACCCGCGACGAGTTCGACCGGCGGCTGGCCGGTGGGGACCTGACCGGCCTGACCGTGCAGGGCCTGCGTCTCGACCTGGACCCGCCGCCCGACCTGACCCGCGTCACGGTGACCGGGACGCTCTTCGTCGGCTGTCGCTTCGCCTCCCGGGAGGTCGGCGCCGACCTGGTCCGGCGCGGCGCGAACGTGGTCCCACCGTTCTCCGGGCTGCCCTACCCGACCCAGCCGAGCCACCTCTACAGGCCGGAGGAGCTGGCCGCCGGCTTCGCCGAGGCAGGGTTCACCGGGATGTACGACACCCGGGTGTACGCGCACTTCCGGGCGCACGGCGGCGCGCTGCCGGACGTCCGGGAGGCGCTCGGCCAGCGACTGCACGACCACGGGGTCGACAACGCGCTCGCCGACGCGACCCGCGCCTGGTTGGCCGCGCACGGGCCGCAGTCGGTGGTCGGGGTCATGGGCGGGCACGCGGTGCCGCGCGGCAGCGTGCCGTACCGGATGGCTGCCGTGCTCGGCTGGCAGCTGGCACGGGCCGGCCGGCTCGTGGTCACCGGCGGCGGTCCGGGCGTGATGGAGGCCGCGAACCTCGGCGCGTACCTCGCCGACCAATCGGCGGAGGAGTTGACCGGAGCGATCGACCTGTTGGCCGCGGCACCCGACTTCACCGACCACGACCGCTACACGAAGGCGGCGCTACAGGTGCGCGAGCGCTACGCCCGACCGCCGGTGCCGCGGCAGCGCGGTGTCGACGACCTGGCGTGGGCGCGGGCGGGTGGACTCGCCGTGCCGACCTGGCTGTACGGGCACGAACCGGCGAACCTCTTCGCGGGCCGGATCGCCAAGTACTTCTCGAACGCGATCCGCGAGGACACGATCCTCCGGCTGGCCCGGGGCGGGATCGTCTTCGCGCCGGGGCGGGCCGGCACCGTGCAGGAGGTGTTCCAGGCGGCGACGAAGACCTTCTACGGCACCGACGGCTCCAGCGGGGCGTACGTCTTCCTCGACCGCACGTTCTGGACGACGGAGCTGCCGATCGAGTCGCTGCTGCGCCCGCTGCTGGCCGCCTCCCCGTTCGGCGATCTGTCGCCGACGATCCACCTCACCGACGACGTCCACGAGGCCGTCCGGGTGCTGACCGCGGGGTAGCGAGGGCGACCGGCGGAATACGCCGACGGCCGGCCCCGGGTGGGGGCCGGCCGTCGTGGTACCCGTCCTACTTGCTCATCTTGGTGCCGGTCGAGCGCAGCGCCTCGCAGGCCTCGACGACCCGGGCGGCCATGCCGGCCTCGGCGGCCTTGCCCCAGACCCGGGGGTCGTAGAGCTTCTTGTTGCCGACCTCGCCGTCGACCTTCAGCACCCCGTCGTAGTTGCGGAACATGTGGTCCGCGGCCGGGCGGGTGAAGGCGTACTGGGTGTCGGTGTCGATGTTCATCTTGACCACGCCGTAGTCGAGCGCCTCGCGGATCTCGGAGAGCAGCGAGCCGGAGCCGCCGTGGAAGACCAGGCTGAGCGGCTTCTCCTTGTTGTACTTCGCGCCGACGGCCATCTGGATGTGGTTGAGCACCTCCGGACGCAGCTTCACGTTGCCCGGCTTGTAGACGCCGTGCACGTTGCCGAAGGTCAGCGCCGCCATGTAGCGGCCCTTCTCGCCCAGGCCGAGCGCTTCGACCATGGCCAGGCCGTCCTCGACGGTGGTGTAGAGCTTGTCGTTGATCGCGTTCTCGACGCCGTCCTCCTCGCCGCCGACGACGCCGACCTCGATCTCGAGGACGATCTTGCCCTTGGCGGCCTCGGCGAGGAGCTGCTCGGCGATCTCCAGGTTCTCCGCCACCGGCACTGCCGAGCCGTCCCACATGTGCGACTGGAAGAGCGGCTCCTCGCCGCGCTTCACCCGCTCCTGCGAGATCCCCATGAGCGGCCGGACGAACTTGTCCAGCTTGTCCTTCGGGCAGTGGTCGGTGTGCAGGGCGATGTTGACCGGGTAGTTCTTCGCCACCTCGTGGGCGTACGCGGCGAAGGCCGCCGCGCCGCTGACCATGTTCTTCACCGACGGGCCGGAGAGGTACTCGGCGCCACCGGTGGAGACCTGGATGATGCCGTCGCTCTCCGCGTCGGCGAAGCCCTTGAGCGCCGCGTTGAGCGTCTGCGAGGAGGTCACGTTGATCGCGGGGTAGGCGAACCGGCCGTCCTTGGCGCGGTCCAGCATCTCGGCGTAGGCCTCGGGGGAAGCGATGGGCATGTCGAACGCTCCTTCTTACCGCTCTCGGCCGTGCTGGCCGCTGTTGTCCATTGGTACGCCGGACCGCACTGTCCTCCGCCGGGCAGTATCCCGCAGTGCGGCCGGCCGGCCGTCACCGACCCTGTGTGGGTCCACCGGTCGGTGACCGTCGGCGCCGGTGGTCACCGGCGCCTCCGCCGGTCCGGGAGCACGACGCTGATGAACCAGGTGACCACGGCCATCACGATGGCACCCCAGAACGCGGCCCAGAAACCGTCGATCCGGAACGGGAGGTCGAGCGCGTGGGCGATCCGATCGGTCAGCAGGAAGAGCAGCGCGTTGACGACCAGCGCGAACAGGCCCAGGGTCAGCAGGTAGAAGATGCAGCCGACGACCTTGATCACCGGCTTGAGGACCGCGTTCACGAGGCCGAAGATCAACGCCACGACGACCAGGGTGAGCACGGTGTTGGCGCCCGACCGGCCGCCGACGTGGACCCCGGGCACCACCACCGTGGTGATCCAGAGCGCCACCGCGGTGATCGCCCACCGGATCAGGAAGCCCACGGCCCCATCCTGGCATCGGCGGCACGCCCCGGTGGGCCGATTCCGTCGACTCGGCCTCGCCGTGCGGACGCGCCGGGAGCGGTCCCGCGGCAGGCGTGGGTGGTCGCCGGCGGACCACCCACGCCCTCGATCCGGGTGACGCCCGAAGCGGCGAGGCCCGTGTCGTCAGCGGAGCCGGTTGACCCCGTCCGGATTCGCCGCGGCCCACCGGTCCAACCGGTCCTCGCGCAGCGCGTCGAGGAAGGCCGGTGCGGCCCGGGGATCGGCACGCAGGCGTGGGACGTCGTCGACCACCGGCAGGCTCAGCCCGACCGGCTCGACCGACGCGAGCTCCGGCACCACTCGCAGCAGGTCCGGCACCGAGGCGCCGGCCACCGTGAGGTCCGGTCCGACCGCGGCGAGAAGTCGGGAGATCTGCACCGGGTCCGTCAGCACGCCCTTCTCCCCGGCCTGTCGCACCAGGCCGGCCACGAGGCGCTGGGCGTTGCGGTCGCGGTCCTGACCGCCGTCCGGCAGCCCACGCCGCTGCCGCAGCAGGTCCATGGAGGCGGGGCCGTCGAGGTGTTGACAACCGGCCGGGAAGACCCGACGGGTGTGGACGGAGCGCACCTGCTGCGGCAGGCAGACCTCCACCCCACCGAGCACGTCGGTCACCTTCCGCAGCGCCGGGAAGGTGAGGACAACGCCGGCATCGACGGGTACGCCGATCAGCTCGGCGACGACCCTCCGGGTCAGGTCGTACCCCTTGCTCCGGTCGGGGTGTTCGCGCCCGGCGCCGTACGCGAAGGCGGCGTTGAGCTTGTCCCGACGGAATCCGGGGATCTCCACCTCCAGATCCCGGGGCAGCGAGATCAGATAGGGCCGGCTGCGATCGGCGGGAAGATGCACGATCATCACCGAGTCGGCCGCCGGTGCGGCCGCGCCCGATCTCGTGTCGAGGCCGAGCACCAGCAGGTTCAACGCTCCGGTGGGCAGCCCCGTCGACGGCCCGGCGACGGTCGTGGCGTCCTGCGGATCCGGGCGGGGCGCGAGCTGCGGTATCCCGACTCCGAGCGCGCCGAGCACGGCGAGCGCGACACCCGCCGCCCCGAACCGCTGCCTGCGGCGGCGGCGCACGACGACCGCCCGGTCGATCGCCGCGCGTACCGGGCCGGCCGGCGGGGTCAGCGCCTCGTGCCGGGCGAACGCGGCACGCAGCTCGTTCTCGGTCACGAGCAGACCTCCACGTACTCGTTTCGAAGGGTCGCCAGGGCGCGGGATATCGACGAGCGCACGGTCCCGACGGCGCAGCCCAGGATGTCCGCGATCTCCGCGTCCGGCAGGTCCTCGTAGTAGCGCAGCACCAGGGTGGCCCGCTGTCGGCGGGGCAGCCTGGCCAGCCAGGACCAGATCTCGTCCCGGTCCACCGAGGACTGGGCGTGGTCGGTGCCGACGGGTGTCGACTCGTCGGGCTCGGCGCGCAGCAGCACCCGCCGCATCCAGGAACCGCGCCGCCAGTCGATGTACTGGTTGGTCAGCATTCGGCGCACGTAGCGCTCGGGCGAGTCCGCCCGGGCCACCCGTCGCCAGTGCAGCTGGACGCGGACCATCGTCTCCTGCACCAGGTCCTCAGCCTGATGCGGGTCACCGGTCAGCATGACCGCGTACCGCAGCAACGCGGCCAGACGCGAGTCGGCGAAATCCTCGTACGTCACCACACCTCCCGGTCTCCTGCTCCTGATGACGGGTACGGGTGGGCGGAACGTTGCGGTGATCTTGATCAGCCGTTCGGTTGATATCCGCGGTGGGCGGCTGACCTGGGACAGCGGCGGACCTTAACGGTTCCTTAAGATCGGTTGGCTGCTTCTTCAGCCCCCGACACACGAGGGAACCCCCAACATGCTCAACCACTCCACCCGGCGCTTGCTCGCCGGGCTGGGCGTCGCAGGCGCGTTCGTCGCCGCCTCCGCCACCCCGGCCGTCGCCGCCGAGGCACCCTTCAAGATCACCGCCCAGGACGTGCTGGTCGCGCCCGGCTTCGTGAAGCAGGGCTGGATCTATGTGAGCCCCTCCGACACGGAGAGCGAGCCCGCGTTCGGTCACACCACCCTGGACGTCGACCTTTCCAAGGTCGCGGACTTCGCCGTCGTCGAGCCTGCATGGGGTTGGACGTGCGACGTGTCACCGACCAAGCTGCACTGTGAAACCGACCTTGCGGAGAACGAACAGCCCTCCTTCGACTACAACGTCACCGCGAAGGACGACGCCGAGCCAGGGCAGCAGGGCGACCTGACGGTCACCCTCACGTCCGGCGGCAAGTCGGCCACCGGTACCGCGGGCATCACGATCGCCGAGGGCGTCGACCTCGTCAGCGACGAGAAGATCGAAGTCAGCGGGGCCCCCGGTACGCGGGTGGGAGTGCCGGCGGTCGTCCGCAACGTCGGCGAGGCCGCAGTCGACGGAGCGGTTCTCGTGGTGCAGGCCGAGTGGCTCGCCGGTTACGGCGGCGATTTCTCGAACTGCAAGTCCAGCGACGAAGGCGCGATCACCTTCTGCACCTTCGACACGAAGATCGAGCCGGGCAGGTCGTATCAGCTCTCGGAGGGGCTTCCCCTCAAGCTCCGGCCGGAGGTGCGGACCGGAGCCAAGATCCCCGCCCACCTCGACTGGTGGACCACCGACGACTGGGCACTCACCAGCTGGCCTGAGTCGGACGTCAAGCCCGGTCAGGGCGACGAGCTCCGCCTGGTCGAGCAGAAGACGCTCACTTCGCGCACGCCGCAGACCGACGTGGAAGGCATGAACAGCAGCACCATCGCGACCGTCCGCGTGACCGGCGACAATCCGGCGGACCTCGCAGCCAAGGGTGCCGCCGCGACCGGCAAGAAGGGTGACATTGTCACCGTCGAGCCGAGCTTCACCAACCTGGGCCCCGCCGTGCTGGAGTACCAGGGGCAGGGGACGCCGGAGATCCGGCCGGAGGACCTGCCCGTCCGGATCTCCATTCCGGAAGGCACCACGGCGGTCGGGGCACCCTTTGACTGCGTGCCCTACCTGCCGAATGAGGAGTGGGACCCGTGGAACGCGGGCTGGGGCGAACCGGGCGCGAAGGAGTACGCCTGCCAGGTCACCGAATCGCCGGAGGGCATGAACAACCCGTACGGCTTCGAGCTGCGCATCGACGAGGTACGTGCGGACGCTACCGGCACCATCACGACGAAGCTGGCCGGTGACCCGAAGTCGCAGAACGACACCGCGAAGATCATCATCAACCCGACCAACCCGGGTGGCGGCGACGGCGGACAGGGTGGCGGCGACGGTGACGGCGGTTCGCTGCCGATCACCGGGGAGTCCACCGCCCTGATCGGCGGCATCGGTGCCCTGCTGCTCGCCGCCGGTGTCGGCGGCTACGTGGTGGCTCGCCGCCGCAAGACCCGCTTCGTGGCCTGATCCGTAACACCACTGGTGCCCCGCCGACCGTCCGGTCGGCGGGGCATCGCCGTTCCCGGCCCGGCGGAGTCTCGGCAGCCCGGGGGCCCGGGCCGGCAGCGTGAGCTGCGACGGCCGACACAGGTGTGACGTCGAGCACCGGACGTTCCGGACGGCCACCTAGACTACGGACGTGCCGTCGCCGCCGGCGACTGAACGCCCCCACCGGTAGATTCGGAGGTCGCTCGTGCCGACGCCCACCACCACCCTGGCCCTGGGCCCTGACTGGCTCGACCCGGAGTGGTTGATCTCGACGTTCGGGCTGCTCGGCATCCTGGCCATCGTCTTCGCCGAATCGGGTCTGCTGATCGGCTTCTTCCTGCCCGGCGACTCGCTGCTCTTCACGGCGGGCCTGCTGACCGCGGACGGGCAGTACATCACCTACCCGCTCTGGCTGGTCTGCCTGCTGATCACGATCGCGGCGATCGCCGGTGACCAGGTGGGGTACGCGTTCGGCCGCAAGGTCGGGCCGTCGCTCTTCCGCCGGCCGAACTCACGGTTGTTCAAGCAGGAGAACGTGCTCAAGGCGCACGAGTTCTTCGAGAAGTACGGTGCCCGCTCGATCGTGCTGGCCCGCTTCGTGCCGATCGTGCGGACGTTCACGCCGATCGTGGCGGGGGTCAGCCGGATGAACTACCGCACCTTCGTTACCTACAACATCATCGGCGGGGTGCTCTGGGGCACCGGTGTGACGGTGCTCGGCTACTTCCTCGGCCAGATTCCGTTCGTGAAGGAGAACATCGAACTCATCCTGATCGCGATCGTTGCGATCTCGGTGATTCCGATCGCCATCGAACTGCTCCGGGCGCGGATCGCGGCCAAGCGCGGCACTTCCGCCGCGGAACGGGCCGCCGCCGAGGAGGCGATTCGGGAGACCCGACAGCACTACGGCAAGCACTGACCGGAGAGCCGCCGACCGCCGGCCGTCCGGCGCCGTCCCTGTTGAGGGAGGGCACCGGACGATCGGTAAGGCTCAGCGAGCCTTCTTGGTGGCCCGCTTCCGCGGCGGGGTCAGCAGATCGGCGATCGTGGCGATCGCCGACGGCACCAGCCGGTAGTAGGCCCACACACCGCGCTTCTCCCGCTCCAGCAAGCCGGCCTCGGTGAGGATCCGCAGGTGGTGGCTGACCGTCGGCTGCGAGAGGCCGAGCGGCGCGGTCAGGTCACAGACACACGCCTCGCCCTCGGGAGCCGATTGGATCAGGCTCAGCAGCCGCAACCGGGCAGGGTCGGCGAGGGCCTTGAGGACCCCGGCGAGACGCTCGGCATCGGCACGTTCGATCGGCTCGCCGGCGAGCGGCGAGATCTGAGGCATAGTCATTTCAGCCAACGCAGTTCCCACGTTTTCCATCCTTCCACCAGGAGCATCGATCCGCCTGCATATCAGCAGATCCGAATCGGCAGACTTTTACGCCACAAGGCCGAGGTCAGCCAACGTAAAGGCCGCCCGATAAGGCAGTCCGGCGGCTCGCACCGCGTCGCCGGCGCCTCGATCAACAATAACCGCCACACCGATGACCTCGGCCCCGGCCTCGCGTAGCGCCTCAACCGCGGCAAGCACACTCGACCCCGTCGTCGATGTGTCCTCGACCGCGAGTACTCGCCGACCCGCGACATCCGGACCCTCGATCCGTCGCTGCAAACCGTGCGCCTTGCCGGCCTTGCGCACCACGAAGGCGTCCAGAGGCCGGTCGGTCGGAGCAGCGGCGTGCAGCATCGAGGCCGCGACCGGATCGGCGCCCAGGGTCAGGCCGCCGACCGCGTCGAAGTCCCAGTCGGCGGTGAGGTCGAGCATCACTCGACCGACCAAAGGTGCCGCCTGGTTATGGAGCGTGACGCGTCGCAGATCGACGTACCAGTCCGCCTCGATGCCGGAGGAGAGCACCACCCGGCCGTGAACCACGGCCAGATCGGTGATGAATTTACGCAGGTCGTCGTGGTCCCCCATGGCGATAGAGGGTACTGCTCAAGTCTGTGAGCCGCGTGCGGGGTCCACCGGTATCCATCGCTCGGGCGACCGATGCATGGCGATGTACGACTACTCTGCGCGATCGGACCCGACCCGATCGCCACCGGCCCGGCGCAACCCGGACGGTGCCGGCGCCTCGCGACCGGTCAGCGTTCCTCGCGGCCGATCCGGCCCCGGGTACCGCGTGCGACCGCGTGCAGCAACCGCCGCGGCGCGTGGCGCAGACCGGCGACGGCGAACTTGTACCTCCACGCCGGAACGCTTACCGGCTTACCTTTTCGCAGGTCACGCAAGGCTTCGTCGACCACGTCGTCGGCGCGCAGCCACATCCACTCCGGCGTCTTCGACATGTTGATGCCCGCCCGCTCGTGGAACTCCGTTCGCGTGTAGCCGGGGCAGAGCGCCATCACCCGTACGCCGAACGACCGGGTGGACTGCCCGACCGACTCGCTGAAGTTGGTCACCCACGCCTTGCTGGCCGAGTAGGTCGAGCCGGGCATGACGGCACCGAAACCCGCAACGGAAGAGACATTTATCACTGCCCCACGTCGCCGCTCGGTCATTGTTCGCAGTGCGGCGAGGGTCAGGCGCATCACCGCGTGCACGTTGAGCCGCAGCAACCGGGCCTCGGCCTCGGCCGACGAACGCAGGAACGGCTTGTTGAGGCTGATCCCGGCGTTGTTGACCAGCAGGTCGATCGGGGTCCCGCCGGCCAGCCGGCCCTCCACCACGGCACAACCGTCGTCCGTGGACAGGTCGGTCGAGATGATCTCCACCTCGCGCCCGTGGTGCTCCCTCGCCTCGGCGGCGACCTCGGCCAGCCGATCGGCGTCGCGGGCGACCAGCACCAGGTGCCATCCGTCGGCGGCCAGCCGACGGGCGAACGCCGCGCCGATCCCGGCGGTCGCACCGGTGACCAGGGCCCGCTGCTCGGTGGGCGCGGAGTGCAGCGTCACTGGCGGTCCTCAACTGGCGGGTGCGGCGGCATGATCGGTAGCGATTGCTGCGGGTGCGGTACGGGTCGGGTGGGGAACCCGGGGTGTGCGACCGGCGCGGGTCGACGGTGGAACCATGCGTTCGCCGCCGGCAGCGCCAGCAGCGCGGCTACCACAAGGTAACCGAGTGTTTGGCCGACCGAAAGCCCCCCGCCCAGTGGGATCCACCATCCCGGATAAGCATCGGCGATCAGGCCGAGGAGTTCGGTGGACGCCGGATCGTCGGCGCCCGGCTGCAGCGGCACCGACCGCTGGCCGACCAGCAGCGCCAGGCCGCAACAACCACCGAGGACTCCGAGCCCGCAGACGACCCAGACCGCCACCCGGGCACCGGCTCGCCCGCTGCCCAGACCGAGCGCGAGACCGGCGAGGAGCACTCCGACCAGCAGGCTGACCACCGCGGAGACCACGGCGGTGGTGTGCAGCAGCGCGACCGTACCGCCGACCTGATCGGCGGAGGCGGCGGTGCCGGTCGCGGCGGCGCGGAACCGGTCCACGGTGCCGCCGACCACCAGCAGCCCGGCCACGGCATACCCGATGGCGACGACCGCCATCAGCAGCAGTGCCGCCATCGCCAACCTGACCGTCGTGGGACGGCGGGCCGGAACCGGATGCGGGTACGACACGACGGGTCCCTCCGATAGGCGTCGACTGCAACCTATCGGAGGGACCCGTCATCGTCGGTCTTCTCGGGCCGTCAACTCATCGGCGGCGGCGGGGTCGTGCCGGGCCGGTCCGACGGAGGCGCCTGGTCGCCGGGCTGACCCGGGACCGGGGGCTGACCGGCCGGCGGCTGACCCGGAGTAGCTGGATAGCCGGGCGTCGACGGGTAGCCGGGGTCGCCGGAGGACGGGTAGCCGGGCTGGCCCGGAACCTGCGGGTAGCCCGGGTAGGCGGCGCCTGGCACCGGCGGCTCCCAGGCGGGCTGCGGCTTGCGGAAGAACTCGTTCGCCTTCGGAAGCGCGAGCAGGATCAGCGCGGCGAGCAGCGCGAGCACCCCGATCAACGAGAGGGCGGTGCTGAGCGGAGTGAACCAGCCGGGCAGCGCCGCGTCGAGCTGACGCTGGACCTCGTCCGCGCTCGGCGCGTTGGCGCTGGTGCCACCGGTGGCACCACCGGTGAAGCCACCTGCGGCGCCGCTGACCAGGTTGCCGCCGCTGCAGCAGATCATGATGCCGCCGAGGACCCAGGTCGTGATCCGGGAACCGTTCTTGCCACGGTTGTTGAGCAGCGCCAGCACCACCAGGCCGACCGCGATGAGCAGCGCGAAGATCGCGCCACCGATGCCGATCGCGTAGGTGATGCCACCGACGGCGTCGGCGGCCTCGGGATCCGTGCTGGCGTACGCGTCGCGCAGCACGTCCCGGATGGTGCCGATGGTGGACAGCGTGATGATGAGGCCGACGAGCTGAAGAACGGCGAAGAGGATCAGCAGATAGCTGGAAATCGTCACTACGCCCGGCCGTGACCGGGCCGGCGTGCTGGGGGAATCGACCACGATGCTCCTTCCCTAGGTCGGGTCCACACCGTATCGGCAATCGGCCAGCGCGGCAGGCCGCGACGCCACCGCGCGGCGTCCGACGTGATGCCCAGGGGGCCCGGCTCAGTAGCCACGCCACTCCATCCGGGCGTACTCGAGGACCCGGGGTCGCAGCAGGGTCGACGCGGGCACCACGATGCGATCCCGGTCGGCGGGGAAGGTGGCCGCCGCGGCCAGCGTCGCCGGGCTCAGGAAACGCAGCTCCGGCGCGTCGGGCGGCAGCGCCAGCGCGGGCGCGACAGCGTCCGGGGCGGCGAGCACGAAGCCCCAGTCGCCGAAGGACGGCACGTCCACGTGGTACGGCACGGTGGCGAAGCCGGCCTCCCGCACGGACGCCTCGATCGACCAGTAGGACCGGGGCGCGAAGTACGGGGATCCGGCCTGCACGACCAGCCTGCCGTGCTCGGCGAGCACGGCCCGGATCAGGGCGTAGAACTCGACCGTGTAGAGCTTCGCGGTGGCGGTCTCGTCCGGGTCGGGCAGGTCCGCGACCACGGCGTCGAACCGGCGCGGATTGCCGCGCAGCCATCCGAAGGCGTCCCCGTTCACCACCTGGACCCGCGGATCGTCGAACGCGTCCGCGTTGAGCCGGCGCAGCTGCGGCTCGGCACGCGCCAGCGCCACCACAGCCGGATCCAGATCGACGACCGTGATGTGACGGATGTCGGGATAGCGGAGCAGCTCCCGTACAGCGAGGCCGTCGCCCGCGCCGAGCACCAGCACCTCGGCGCGCGGGCCGTTCAGCACCGGATGCACGAGCGCCTCGTGGTAGCGGTACTCGTCCACCGAGCTGAACTGGAGGTCACCGTTGAGGTAGAGCCGCAGATCGGTCCCCGCGTGGCCGACCTCGCGTACCGAGCGGGTCAGCACGATCTCCTGGTAGCGGCTGCGCTCGGCGTGCACCACCGGATCGCGGTAGAGCTGCTGGCGGGCGGTCACCTCGAAGTCGTGCGCGGTCACCCAGGCGTACCCGAGACAGAGGGCGACCGTCAGGGCGCCCGCGCCGAGCGCGACCCGAGACCGGAATCCCAGCTCCTTGCGGAAGACCGTGCCGACCAGGGCGAGCCCGGCCAGCGCGTTGACCGCGCCGACGACGATCGCTCCCTTGAGCTGACCGAAGACCGGCAGCAGCAGGAACGGGAAGGCGAGACCGCCGAGCAGCGCGCCGACGTAGTCGGCGGCGAAGAGGTCGGCCACCGCGCTGCCCGCCGCCTGTCTCCTGATCCGCTGCAGCAGCACCATGAGCAGCGGGATCTCCGCGCCGATCAGGAGGCCGAGCAGGAACGCGGTGCCGACGAGCGCCGGGCCGTAGAGGTCCAGCCAGGCGAACGCCGCGTACAGGCCGAGTACGGAGAGGCCGCCGAGCAGCGCGAGGGCCAGTTCGATCGCGGCGAACGCCGCGGCGGCCCGGGATTGCAGCGGCTTGGCGGCGAGCGCGCCGACCCCCATCGCGAAGACCATCACGCCGAGCACGATCGACGCCTGGCCGACGCTGTCCCCGATGAGGTAGCTGCCGAGGGCCACCAGGGCCAGCTCGTACACCAGGCCGCAGGCTGCGCAGACGAAGACCGCGGCGAGCACCGCCACCCGAGCCACCCGCCGCCGGGGAGGCTCCGGCGCGCCGGTGGTCACCGAACCCCCGGCGTACGTCCGGACGCCGCGCCCGTCCTGGGCGCCACCCCGGCTCGTTCCCGACGCCGCTGCACCAGCCCGACGGTGACCAGCAGCACGGTGACCAGCAGCATCCCGGCTGCGGCGAGCAGGTAGCCCCACCGGTCCCGCCACAGGTCGTTACCGGCGGCCGGCAGCGGCGGTGGCGGACCGGCCGAGGTGGCCGTGGTGACCGGCACCGGAGACACCCCGCCGGCCTCGGCGAGCAGCAGCGGCAGGCTGACGGCGGCCCGGGTCACCGCCCAGCCGGGGTCGTCGAGGAACGCGTCCTCGGTGAGCCCGAACCGCTCCAGCCCGGAACCGACGGCGAGCAGGCCGCTCGGATCCAGGTCGGCGGAGCCCTCGACCGTCACGTACGCGTAGTCGTTCGACTCACTGCTCTCCGAGACGTAGGTGACGTCCGCGACGACCCGCACCCAGCTCGGACACCGAGGGTCGCCCTCGACGCCCACCCCTTCGCCCAGGTTGGAGCCGGCACTGACCACCTCGGCGGCGGCCTGAAGCGTCCAGCCGTAGCAGATCCCCTGCACGGCGGTCGCCTGCTGAAGGATCGGCACGGTGTCGGCCCGCTCAGTGCTGGTCGGCGGGGCGACGGCGAGACCGTCGTCCCCGCTCAGCGCGCCGGCGACGCAGATGCCCACCAGCACGACCACGCCACCGAGGCCCGCGGCGATCTTCCACCCGATTCGTCTCGCCGGTCCGCCCGTGGCCTGCCGTGCCGGTCGACCGCCCGCCATCAGCTGATCGCGGCAGCGATGATCGCGCCCGTGGCCAGGTGCACGACGGCCGAGACCCAGACCGCCGGGTGCGGCTCCGGGTCGACCAGGATCTGCCCCAGTCGTCCCGGGGTGAGGGCGTCGAGCAGGAGGAACGCGGCCGCCATGATGACCAGCCCGAGGATCCCGTACGCGGTCGCGCCGACGATCCCGAGCACGAAGTCGTCCTCGCTGGCGGCGATCGCGGCGACCACGATCACGCCGACGGCGGCCAGATTCGAGGCGAGCAGCACCGCGGCGTTGCGGTTGCGATCGGTCCAGATCAGCTCCTTGAGCCGGCCGGGGGTCGCCAGGTCGACCAGGACGTAGCCGATGCCCATCAACAGCACGCCGATCATCCCGTAGGCGAGGGTGACCAGGAGGTCGGTGACGAGGGTCTGCACGGGCGCTCCAGGGGTGAGGGGGGTTCGGGTTCACCGCTACTTGCCGGCGCCGGGGCCGCCACCCCGGACGGTGCTGCCACGCCCCCAGCCCCAGTACGAGCCGACCGTGGAGTGGTAGCGCGGATACGCGGTCCGGAGAGGTTCCAGCAGGATCACCGAGCCGGTGGCGATCGGCAGGATCACCACCGAGTCGTCGTCGTAGCGCAGGTAGACGCCGCTGCCGTCGACGTACTGGTCGGCCGGCTGCCAGGCGTCGGTGATCTCCTTCGCCACCCGGCTGGGCGTACCGGCCGAGGTGTAGGCGACCGCCTCCCGGCCGATGTCCCGGCCGGCGTCGCGGCCGTAGTGGTCCTCGACGTAGCCGCGTGGGGAGAAGCTGCCGTAGAAGATGGCGAAGGCGGCGACCAGTGCCCCGATGACCGCGAAGGCCAGGCCGACCACGAACCAGCGCCGGTACGTCATCGCAGCGTCACCACCGTCTCGGTCAGGACCAGTTCGTTTGTCTGCGGGTAGGCGTGCCAGGTCCGCCAGGCCACGGCGCCGCCGCCCGGCTCGGGCCGGACCGCGAGGGCGGTCACCGCGTCCGCGTCACCGGGGAAGACACCGACCAGGGCGAACGCGTCGTCGGCCAGCTCCGCGCGGAGTGCGGCGACCCGATCACGAAGACCAGCGGCGGGCGGGCGAAGCACCGTCGCGGCGAACCGGTAACCGGCCGCCTCGTCGAGCACCGTCGCCGGCAGCTCCGGGGGTCGTCCGGGCAGGCAGGCCACGGTCTCGGTCAGCACGACGTCGCCCGCGCGCAGCACCACCTGGTGCGAGGCGCCGAGCAGCCGCAGCTCGAGCCGGATCGCTCCGGGCAGATCGAGGTCGAGCACGTGCAGCGCGGGTCGCTCAGCGTCGTCGCGGGCCAGGCTGAGGTCGGCCGCGCTGGTGTCGACGTACGGGGCGTCCAGAGTGACCAGCACTCACTGCTCCCCGGTCCGGTCCTCGCCTGCCTGCGGATAGATCATCACTTCGGCGCGGTGCAGAAGCTCGCCGCGCGCCACCTCCCAGCCCGCCTCTCCGTACGCCTCGAAGGAGAGCCGTGCCCCGCCGGTCGCCTGGTAGTCGTGGTAACGCATCGTGCCGGCCGGGTCGAGGCCGGTGGTGCCGGTAGCCGTGAACCTGGCCTGACCGGACTCCTTCCAGCTGTAGGTCCGGCCGGCGAAGTCGATGGTCGGCGCGCCGGGCGTCACGGTGGCGCCGGGCTCGGCGTTCCAGAGCACCAGTTCCAGCTCCGGATCCTCCTCGACGGAGAGCCAACGCCGTACGCCCTGCGCGTCGTCGAGCAGGTGCTCGACCCAGCTCCAGCCACCCTCGACGAGCCGGACCGTGCCGCGCACCAGGTAGGACACCTGGCGGATCTCGACGAGGTCACCGGGGCGCAGCCGGCGCGGGTCACCACGCAGCGCGTCGGCGTCGTGGTCCCGAAGTGGATCGGTCGGCGCCGCCTCCAGCGGTCGCTGCCGGGACCGACGCAGCGCCACGACGGCGATCGCCACCCCGGCCGCCCCGACCAGGCAGCCCACCGCCGTCACCAGCCACGCCACGGACCCGTTCACCAGCACCCTCCCCGGTACATCGGCGCGAACGGTAACAAGCCCGCGCACCTGAGTGAGGTCGGCGAAGTTCGAGTGAGCACTCAGTCACCCGAGCGTGAATTCACGCCTCGGTGAGGCGGCCCGCGGCGTACTCGCCCAACGAGGAGCGGCCCATGAGGCAGCCGCTGTACGTGGTGAACTCGCCCGGGTCGCCGCGCATCGCCGTCCATGCCGCCCGCGCGGCCGCCGGGTCGACCTGTTCCAGCAGCGTCGCCGCGTACGCCCGACCGGCCGGCGAGCCGTGCGTGAGCAGCCGATCGAGCTGCTCGCGTACGACTTCGGGCTGCTCGGCGAGGACGGCCTCGACGGTGCCGTACGCCTCGGTCACCGGCAGCAGCGTTCCGGCGAAGCCGACCCCGCCGAAGGCGAGCGTGTCCGCCCGCGCCAACTCCTCGACCGCGTCCGCGATCTCACGGTCGCGCTTCTTCCCGATCCCGAACATGCCCCCTACTTTCCCCGCCCCCACCCACCCCACCCTGTCGATCAAGAGGTTTGCGTCAACGGAAGACGGTTCCGCGACGCAAACCTCTTGATCACGAGGGCTAGGGGTGGGGGTGGGGGGTGGGGGTTAGGCGGGGGTGACGGTCAGGGCTTCCTTGGTGGGGGTCAGGTCGACCTTGACCGTCTGACCGTCGCGGATCTGACCGGCCAGCAGGGCCTTGGCCAGCTGGTCGCCGATTGCCGTCTGTACCAGGCGGCGTAGCGGGCGGGCTCCGTAGATCGGGTCGTAGCCGTGCTCGGCCAGCCAGCCGCGCGCGTCGTCAGTGATGTCCAGCGCCAACCGGCGATCGGCGAGGCGGCTCCGCAGCCGGGACAGCTGGATGTCCACGATCGAGCGCAGATCGTCCCCGCGCAGAGCGGCGAAGACCACCACGTCGTCGAGCCGGTTGAGGAACTCCGGCTTGAAGTGCGCGCGGACCACCGACAGGACACCCTCCCGACGCTGCTCCTCGGCGAGCGTCAGATCGCTGATCACCGACGACCCGAGGTTGGAGGTGAGGATCAGGATCGTGTTGCGGAAGTCGACGGTCCGCCCCTGGCCGTCGGTGAGCCGGCCGTCGTCGAGCACCTGGAGCAGGATGTCGAAGACGTCGGGGTGGGCCTTCTCCACCTCGTCGAGCAGGATCACCGAGTACGGCCGGCGGCGCACCGCCTCGGTGAGCTGACCGCCCTCCTCGTAACCGACGTAGCCGGGCGGAGCACCGACCAGGCGGGCGACGGAGTGCTTCTCGCCGTACTCGCTCATGTCGATGCGGACCATGGCCCGCTCGTCGTCGAAGAGGAACTCGGCGAGCGCCTTGGCCAGCTCGGTCTTGCCGACGCCGGTCGGGCCGAGGAAGAGGAAGCTGCCGGTGGGCCGATCCGGGTCGGCGACGCCGGCCCGCGCCCGGCGTACGGCATCGGAGACCGCGCCGACCGCCTCGGGCTGGCCGACCACCCGCGCCCCGACCGACTCCTCCATCCGCAGCAGCTTCGCCGTCTCACCTTCGAGCAGCCGGCCGGCCGGGATACCCGTCCAGGAGGCGACCACGGCCGCGATGTCGTCGGCACCGACCTCCTCCTTCAGCATCGCGCCGTCGGCCTGGAGCCGGGCCAGCTCCTGCTCGGCCTGCGTCAGCTCGGTCTTGAGCGCCGGGATCCGGCCGTACCGCAGCTCGGCGGCGCGCTCCAGCTCGCCGTCGCGCTCGGCCCGCTCGGCCTCGCCGCCCAGCCGCTCCAGCTCCTCCTTGGCCGTGGAGAGCTTCGTGATGTGGCCCTTCTCGAGCTTCCAGCGGTCGGAGAGCGCGGTCAGCTGTTCACGCTTGTCGGCCAGCTCCCGGCGCAACCGCGCCAGCCGCTCGACGGAGGCGTCGTCCGGCTCCTTGGCGAGCGCCATCTCCTCGATCTCCAGCCGGCGGACCGCCCGTTCGATCTCGTCCACCTCGACCGGCCGCGAGTCGATCTCCATCCGCAGCCGGGACGCCGACTCGTCGACCAGGTCGATCGCCTTGTCGGGCAGGAAGCGGTCGGTGATGTAGCGGTCCGAGAGGGTCGCGGCGGCGACCAGGGCGGCGTCGGTGATCCGTACGCCGTGGTGCACCTCGTAGCGCTCCTTGAGCCCGCGCAGGATCCCGATGGTGTCCTCGGTGGTCGGCTCGCCCACCAGCACCGGCTGGAAGCGCCGCTCCAGCGCCGGGTCCTTCTCGATGTGCTCGCGGTACTCGTCCAACGTGGTGGCGCCGACCATCCGCAGCTCGCCGCGGGCCAGCATCGGCTTGAGCATGTTGCCGGCGTCCATCGAGCCCTCGCCCTTGCCGGCGCCGACGACGGTGTGCAGCTCGTCGAGGAACGTGATGACCTGCCCGTCGGAGTTCTTGATCTCCTCGAGCACCGACTTCAGCCGCTCCTCGAACTGCCCGCGGTACTGCGCGCCGGCCACCATCGCGCCCAGGTCGAGCGAGACGAGCTTCTTGTCCCGCAGCGACTCCGGCACGTCACCGGCGACGATCCGCTGGGCGAGCCCCTCGACGATCGCGGTCTTGCCCACGCCGGGCTCGCCGATCAGGACCGGGTTGTTCTTGGTACGCCGGGAGAGCACCTGGATCACCCGGCGGATCTCCGAGTCCCGGCCGATCACCGGGTCGATCTTTCCTTCGCGGGCGCGAGCGGTGAGGTCGACGCCGTACTTGGCGAGCGCCTGGTAGGTCTGCTCCGGGTCGGCGGTGGTGACCCGCCGGTCTCCGCCGCGCACCGTCGGGAAGGCGGCGACCAGGTTCTCCTCGGTGGCGCCGGCGGCCTTCAACGCGTCCGCCACCGCGCCGCCCACCCGGGCCAGACCGGCCAGCAGGTGCTCGGTGGAGGTGTACTCGTCGCCCAGCGGCCGGGCGATCTGCTCGGCGGCACCGATGGCGTTGACGAACTCGCGGGCCAGGGTCGGCTCCGCGATGCTGGAGCCGCGCGCCGCGGGCAGGGCGTCGACGGCGCGCTGGGCGGCCCGGCGCAGCTCGACGGGTTCGGCCCCGACGGCACGCAGCAGGCCGGCGGCGGTCGAGCCCTCGGTGTCGAGCAACGACAGCAGCAAATGCCAGGGCTCCACGGTGGCGTGACCGCGCTGATTCGCCAGGGCGACGGCACCGGTGATGGCTTCGCGGCTCTTGGTGGTGAGACGTTCCGTGTTCATGACTCCCCCGGATCGACAGGTCCGCTAGGAAGGACACAACCAGACTTGAGCCTATTCCGCTCAACTCTACGGATGTGACTCCCGTCACCTCCGGAGTCGCAGTCGCCGGCCTGGCCCGCGCCGCCGGCCACGGGATTCAGGATCTGAGCAGACGGTGCGGCCCCGGGCCCAGTTCGGCGAGCGCGTCGCCCGGATTGACCAGGGCGCACTCGTCGAACGACAGGCAGCCGCAGCCGATGCACCGGGTGAAGCGGTCGCGCATCCGCTCCAACCGGGCGATGCGTGCGTTGATCTCCTTGCTCCAGCACTCCGATGCCCGCTCCCAGAACTCCTTCGACGGTGACGCGCCGGCCGGCAGCAGCGCGAGCACCTCACCGATGACGGCCAGCGGTACGCCGGTGTGCTGCGAGGCCCGGATGAACGCGATCCGGCGCAGCGTGCCACGGTCGTAACGGCGCTGGTTCCCGGTGGTCCGCCGACTGTGGATTAGCCCCTGCCGTTCGTAGAACCGCAGGGCGGTGTGCGGCACGCCGCTGCGTCTGGACAGCTCGCCGATGGTCAACAACTGCGCGCTCGTCGGAGCCGAATCCGTCACGCCGACCACCGTAGCTTGACCTCCACATTTGTGTAGGTATCAGCCTTGGCGGGTGGCCGGATGCCGGCCACGATCCACTCGTCGACGTCGGGAGTCGCCATGACGCGTCAATCACTGCAACTCGCGGTCATCCTCGGGAGCGTTCGCCAGGGCCGCTTCGGCCCGACCGTCGGGAACTGGTTCGTACGCCAGGCCCGCGAGCGCGACAACCTCACTGTCGACCTCATCGATCTCGCCGAGGTCGCCCTACCGATGACGCTGCCGGCGTTCGGCGCGCAGCCCGCGCCGGAGGCGCTCCTCGCGCTGCACGACCTGACCCCACGACTCTCCGCCGCCGACGCGTTCGTCGTGGTCACTCCAGAGTACAACCACAGCTTTCCGGCGGCGTTGAAGAACCTCGTCGACTGGCATCACGAGCAGTGGCACGCCAAACCGGTCGGCTTCGTCTCCTACGGCGGGATCAGCGGCGGGCTGCGGGCGGTCGAGGCCCTGCGCCTGGTGTTCGCCGAGCTTCATGCCGTGACCGTTCGGGAAACGGTCAGCTTCCACGACGCCTGGCGCCAGTTCGACGCCGAGGGGACACCGCTGAGCCCGGACGGGTGCAACCGGGCCGCCGGCAGCCTGCTCGACCAGCTCACCTGGTGGGCCCATGCCCTGCGGGACGCGAAGGCGCTCGTTCCGTACCTGGGCTGATCCAGCCGAGACCATCCGGACCGTTTCAGAGGAGAGCACATGGAAGCCCACGTCCCCGCATCCGCGCAGACCGCCCCCGCCCACCCGGGCGTGGTGGTGACCAGCCGCTGGCAGGTCGCGGATCGCCACGCTCAACGCGCCACCGCCGACAGCGCGATGGCTCGGTGGCGGCACCTGCCCCGGCCCGAGGGCTGCCTCTCGGTGACCTGCCTGCTGAGCACCGACGGCCACCTCGTCATGTTCTACAGCCGATGGGAGAGTGAGCAGGACTACCGGCTGCACGCCGGGAACGTCGGCGAGCGGGACACCGCGGACCGGGTCGCGGCGCACGGCTCCGGCGTCACACACCTCGACGCCGTCGTCTCCAGCCTCGCCACCCCGCCGGGCAGCCTCTCCGGCGACGCACCCCACCCCGGTTGCGTCGCGCTGATCAGCATCGCGACCGACGGCCCCGAACTCCAACAACAGGCCGCGGAGCGGATCGCCACCTTCCGGGCGGACGCGCACCCGGGCGCGATCGGCGGGCACCTCCTGTTCAGCCTCGACGGCACCCGGCTGACCCTCTACGCGGAGTGGACCAGCGAGGAGGCACACCGGGAGGCGATCGCCGGCTCCAGCTTCGGCGGCGAGCGCGGGATCTTCGACGGTGTGCCCGGCATCCGCGGGCTCAGCATGCACCGCTACCAGCGCTACCGCACCGCCGGACGGTGACCGCTCCGAGCGGGCGGCCGAGGGCGCGAGACGAGCCGTCCCGCCCGTCGACCAGGGAAGAGACATCGGCTGACGTCAACGGGGCAGGGATAGACGGGCCTGGACGCGGTAGCGTTGGCTGGGTGCGAGTACGTGTCGAACAGACCGCGCTGCCGGGTATCGGCGTACGTCATGACCTCGTGACGGAATCCGGACGCCGCGTAGGCGTGGTCTCCCACCGCAACGGTCGTCGTGACCTTGTCCTTTACGACCCGGATGATCCTGATTCGTGTCAGGCCGACATCCCGCTGACCGACGACGAGGCGGAGGCGCTCGCCGACATCCTCGGCGCGTCGCTGATGCTCGGTCAGCTCTCCGGGCTACGCGAACAGGCCGCCGGGCTGCTCACCGAGCAGATCCTCATTCCGGCGGGCTCTTCGTACGTCAACCGGAAGCTCGGCGACACCAAGGCTCGCACCCGGACTGGAGCCTCGATCGTGGCGGTCCTCCGCCAGGGCGAGGTGATCGTCTCGCCGGACCCGGCCTTCCGTTTCGCCGCCGGTGACGTGGTGGTCGTGGTCGGGACCCGCCAGGGTCTCGACGGAGTGACCGCCATCCTCGCCGACAGTGACCCGGACGGCTGAGGCGCGGATGCACGAGACCAACACCCTGCTCATCGAGGTCGGCGCACTACTCTTCCTGCTGGGTCTGCTCGGCCGGTTGAGTCGCCGGATCGGCCTCTCACCCATCCCCCTCTACCTGCTCGCCGGGCTCGCGTTCGGGCACGGTGGGCTGCTGCCCCTCAACGCCAGCGAGGAGTTCTTCGCCGTCGGCGCCGAGATCGGCGTGATCCTGCTGCTGGTGATGCTCGGCCTGGAGTACTCGGCCAACGAGCTCGTCGGAAACCTCCGCTCCGCGGCGCCCGCCGGGCTGATCGACGCGCTGCTCAACGCCCTGCCTGGGGCGGCGTTCGCGCTCCTGCTCGGCTGGGACTGGGTGGCCGCGCTGGTCCTCGCCGGCATCACCTGGGTCTCCTCCTCCGGGGTGATCGCCAAAGTCCTCGGCGACCTGGGCCGGCTCGGTAACCGGGAGACCCCGGTGATCCTCTCGGTCCTCGTGATCGAGGACCTGGCCATGGCGCTCTACCTGCCGCTGGTCACCGCCGTACTGCTGGGTGCCGGCCTGATGGGCGGCGGTATCGCGCTCACCATCGCGGTCGCCACAGTCCTGGTGGTGCTGGTGGTCGCCATCCGCTACGGCGGGCTGATCTCCACCCTGATGTCCGCGAAGGACGCCGAGGCGCTGCTGCTCGGGGTGCTCGGGTTGACGCTCCTGGTGGCCGGCTTCGCCGCCGAACTCCAGGTGTCGGCGGCGGTCGGCGCGTTCCTGGTCGGCATCGCGCTCTCCGGTCCGGTGGCACACCACGCCACCCAGCTGCTCACCCCACTGCGGGATCTCTTCGCGGCGGTGTTCTTCGTCTTCTTCGGGCTGACGACCGACCCACGGGAGATCCCACCCGTGTTGCTGCCGGCGCTCGCGCTGGCGATCGTCACGATGGCGACGAAGACCCTCACGGGCTACCTGGCCGCGCGAAGGGTCGGCATCGCCGAGCCCGGTCGTTGGCGGGCCGGACTCGCCCTGGTGCCCCGGGGTGAGTTCTCCATCGTCATCGCCGGGCTCGCGGTCTCGGCCGGCAGTGTCGAACCGCGGTTGGCCGCGCTGGCCACGGCGTACGTCCTGATCACCGTGGTGACCGGGCCGCTGCTGGCCAGATTGCCGGACTTCCCGTGGTTCAAGCGTTGGCTGCGCCGTCGCGCGTCGGTGCAGCGGCGGGAGCCGGTGCGGGTCGCGGACTGATCCTGCTCGATAGGTGCGGAGCCGGGTCGACCGTACGGTCGGCCCGGCTCGGCCGACAGTCGGCCAATTGCTCCTGGAGGGTCTACCCCTACTGACCGGTACCGCGTTACCGTGTCGCCCCAGCAGCCAGGTCTGCGGGCGGCCGCGCCAGCAGCGGGCAAGATCGGAAGGTTGGCCGGTGAGCGTGCAGGAGTCGACGTTCCACGGTTTCGCCAACCCTGTCGACCCGTCGCCGGCGGAGATGCGTGCGTGGGCGTACCACCCCGACTCGGTTCCGTTGAGCTCCATGCCGCCGGACTGGGACCTGTTGGTCTCCGGTGACCGGCTGGTGATGACGCTCTTCGACCTGGCCATCGACCCCTCGTGCCCGGCCCGCCGGTTCGCCCTGCACTGCCTCTACATCTACGCCGCGGACGGCATCCGCACGAACTTCAGGGCGCACCCGAAGCGCCGCTTCCGGAAACTGGTCGAACAGGCCGAGAAGAACGGCGACGAGCTCATGCGGGTCTGGGCGCACAACGGCCGGGTCCTCCTGGCGCGGCCGGAACTCTTCGTCTACCGCGACTGGTGCGAGGGCGGGCTGGTCCGGGAGAACCGCCGCCTAGCCTGAGCCCGCCCCACCGGCACCTTTATCCCGCCGCCCGGTCGCCGGTCGCGTCGCCGGGTTGATCATGAGGTTGACGGGACCTCAGGCGTCCGTTCGCCCCGCAAACCTCATGATCGACGCTCGGTTAGCGCCGGGCGCCGGGCGCCGGCGAACGGGCCGGGACCCCCCGTGGTTCCCGGCCCGTTCGTCGGTGTCCGGTGCTCAGCCCGGCCCGTCCGGTCTTCCCTGACGGGTCTCCGCCCTCTCCCGGTCCGACTCCTGGTCGGGCCGGTCGGCGAAGAGCCCCTGTTGCGCCAGATCGGCGAAACGCCGCTTGGTGATCTCCTCGAACTGCCCCCGGACCGTCTCGGACACCTTCTCGAGCCGGTCCTCCGTCCGCTGGGCAAGCTGTCTCGCCGCCTCCGTCATCGCTCCCCCTGCCATGCCGGTAGGTCCACATTTGCGCGGAAAGGACCTCATTTGCAGGCTAACGGGAACGGCCCGGCCCGCGCCGGAAAACCGGCGAGCGGACCGGGCCGTCAGGCTCCGGGAGAGAGGTGGATCAGCGATCGGGCCCGCGGCGCGGGCGCCAGACCACCAACGCCGTGGAGGTGCGGTTGGTCGGCACCAGGTCGCGACCCGGGAAGCGGGCCAGCGTCTCCAGCTCGGCGATCCGGTGGTACGCGGCGTCCAGCTCCGCCTCGAGCCGGGCCACCCGCTGCTGGGCCTCCTCGAGCAGACGTTCGAGGCCGATGATCCGCTTGACCCCGGCGAGGTTGATGCCGTCGTCCTGACTGAGCCGCTGCACCTCGCGCAGCAGCACCACGTCCCGGACGCTGTACCGGCGGCCACCTCCGGCCGCCCGCCCGGCCTGCACCAGGCCGAGTCGGTCGTACTGGCGCAGGGTCTGCGGGTGCATCCCCGCCATCCGCGCCGCGACCGAGATCATCAGCACCTTGGCCTCGTAGGCAGGGTCATTCGACGAAGCGGCGTACTCGCCCGACATCCTGCTCACCTCCGCCTCCATCCACCGCGTCAACTGACTCGACGCACCCGGGCGTCGAGATGTTCCCGGCCCGCCGGCGGCGTCTGCTCGGCGAACGTCTCCAGCGCCGCCCGCGCCTCGTCCGACAGCCGCGCGGGCACCACCACGTCCAGTGTCACCAACAGGTCGCCCGCCTGCCCGTCCCGGCGGACCACTCCCTTGCCCCGGGCGCGCAGGATTCGCCCGCTCGGCGTACCCGGCGGAACCCGCAGGGTCACCGCTCCGTCGAGCGTGGGTACCCGCAGGTCCGTACCGAGCACGGCCTCCGCGTAGGTGATCGGCACGGTCAGGGTGAGATCGTCGCCAGTACGACCGAAGATCTCGTCGGGCCGCACCTTCGCCTGCACGAACAGGTCGCCGGGCTGGCCGCCACGCTCACCCGGCTCACCCCGCCCGGCCAACCGGATCCGCTGGCCGTCGGCCACACCCGCCGGGAAGCGGACGTTCATCGTCCGGGTCTTGGTCACCCCGCCGGTGCCGTGGCACTCCGGGCACTTCTCCTCGACGACCGTGCCGACGCCCTGACAGTTGCGGCACGGCTCGGAGAAGCTGAACGATCCCTGATTGCGGTTCGTCACCCCGGCACCGTGGCAGACCGGGCAGGTACGCGGCTCGGTGCCGGGCTTCGCCCCGTTGCCGTGGCAGGTGTCGCAGACACCGGGGGCGCGCAGGGTGAGCGGCAGGGTCACGCCTCGTACCGCGTCACCGAAGTCGAGCGCCACCTCGGTCTCCACGTCCCGCCCCCGGGCCGGGCCGCGCGGCGCGGTCGGGCCGGCCTGGCCGCCCGAGAAGATCGAACTGAACAGGTCGGAGAAGCCCGCGCCACCACCGAAGCGGCGCTCCCCGCCGCCGGCGGCGCCACCGAAGAGGTCGGAGACGTCGAACGGCACGCCCCCCGGCTGCCCCGCGCCCCGCGCGTTACGGCGGAACGCGCCCGAACCGAAGAGCGAGCGCATCTCGTCGTACTCCCGGCGCCGGCCGGAGTCCGAGAGCACGTTGTACGCCTCGGAGACGGCCTTGAACCGCTCCTCGGCCGACGGGTCACCCGGGTTGTGGTCCGGGTGCGACTCCCGGGCCAGCTTGCGGTACGCCTTCTTGATCTCGTCCTCGGAGGCGCTCTTCTCCACGCCGAGCACGGCGTAGAAGTCCTTCTCGATCCAGTCCTTGGAACTCACCGGTCCACCCCCTCCCCACCGGTTCGCCCGGGTCGCCCCGCCCGTCGCCGTGCGGCGACGGGCGGGGCAATCGGGTCACTGCCTGGCACTATTCCGGGTCCGCGACCGCAACCAGCGCCGGCCGCAGCAGCCGCTCACCGAGCTGGTAGCCGCGCCGCATGATCTGCACGCACGTCGGCTCGGTCACCTCGTCGGAGGTCTGGTGGGCCACCGCCTCGTGCCGGGTCGGGTCGAACGGGTCGCCCTGTTCGCCGAACGGGGTCAACCCGAACTTTCCGAGCGCCGCGGTGAGCTGCTCCGCCACCGATCCGAACGGCCCGACCAGGTCGCCGTGTTCCCGCGCCCGGTCCAGGTCGTCGAGGATCGGGAGCACGGCGGCGAGCACCGAGCCGGTCGCCTGCTCGGCGACGGTGGCCCGGTCCCGCTCCACCCGCTTGCGGTAGTTGGCGTACTCCGCCGTCACCCGCTGCAGGTCCCGGGTCCGCTCGTCGAGGTCGGACCGGAGCGCCTCCAACTCGGCGCCGAGGGTCGAACTGGTCGCGGCGTCCACCGGCTCGGCGGGCGCGTCGACCACGGGTGGGCCGTCGGGCGTGGCCCCGTCCACCGTGCCGGCCTCGACCTCGATCTCGTCGACGACGATCTCGGCGTCCTCGATCAGCCCCTCCGCCGGGACATCCGTCCCGGCGTCGGCGGCCGTACCCTCCGGTTCGGCGGGCTGGCTGAGCTTCCGGTTGTTACGGATGACGACCCGCGGCGCGTCGCCGGTTGCCGGCTCGGCGGGCGCGGAGCCACCCGGCGTCGCCCCGGTGTCGCCCGGGTCGGCGGCTCGTGGCTTCTGCGTCATGCGGCTACCTCATCCCTTCGCCGTGAGTCCGTGGGGATCGGGACGTCACTTCTTGTCCTCGTCCACGATCTCCGCGTCGACGACGTCGTCGGCGCCACCGGCCTTCGCGCCGCCGGTCGCACCGGCACCCGGGCCGGCCTGGCCGCCCGGCTGCTCGCCGGCCGGGCCGCCCTGCTCGGCCTGCTGCTGCGAGTAGAGCAACGAACCGGCCTGCTGGGAGACCTGCGCCAGCTTCTCGTGCGCGGCCTTGATCTTGTCGATGTCCTGGCCGCCGAGCGCGCTGCGCAGCTCGCCGAGCGCCTCGTTGAGCTGGTCACGGTTCTCCGCGGGCAGCTTGTCGCCGCTCTCGGCGAGGAACTTCTCGGTCTGCCACTGGAGCGCCTCGGCCACGTTGCGGGTCTCGGCGTCGTCGCGGCGGCGCTTGTCCTCGTCCGCGTGCTCCTCGGCGTCCCGGCGCATCCGCTCGATGTCGTCCTTCGGCAGCGAGGAGCCGCCGGTGATCGTCATCTTCTGCTCCTTGCCGGTGCCGAGGTCCTTCGCGTGGACGTTCACGATGCCGTTGGCGTCGATGTCGAAGGTGACCTCGATCTGCGGCACGCCACGCGGTGCCGGCGGGAGCCCGGTCAGCTCGAAGGTGCCGAGCTTCTTGTTGTAGGCCGCGATCTCGCGCTCACCCTGGAAGACCTGGATCAGCACCGACGGCTGGTTGTCGTCCGCCGTGGTGAAGACCTCGGAGCGCTTCGTCGGGATGGTGGTGTTGCGCTCGATCAGCTTGGTGAAGATGCCGCCCTTGGTCTCGATGCCCAGGCTCAGCGGGGTCACGTCGAGCAGCAGGACGTCCTTGACCTCGCCCTTGAGCACACCGGCCTGCAGCGCGGCGCCGACGGCGACGACCTCGTCCGGGTTGACGCCCTTGTTCGGGTCGCGGCCGGTCAGCTGCTTGACCAGGTCGGTGACGGCCGGCATCCGGGTCGAGCCGCCGACCAGGATCACGTGGTCGACGTCGGAGACCTTGATCCCGGCGTCCTTCACGGCCTGCTCGAACGGGCCCTTGCAGCGGTCCAGCAGGTCCTGCGTCATCCGCTGGAACTCGGCGCGGCTCAGCGTCACGTCGAGGTGCAGCGGGCCGGCGGCGCCGGCCGTGATGTACGGCAGGTTGATGTTGGTGGTGGTGGCGGCGGAGAGCTCGATCTTGGCCTTCTCGGCGGCCTCCTTGAGCCGCTGCATGGCCATCTTGTCCTGGGAGAGGTCGATCCCGTGCTCGCCACGGAAGGTCTTCACCAGGTGGTCGATGACCCGCTGGTCCCAGTCGTCGCCACCGAGGTTGTTGTCACCGCTGGTCGACTTGACCTCGATGACGCCCTCGGCCAGCTCCAGCAGGGAGACGTCGAAGGTGCCACCGCCGAGGTCGAAGACCAGGACGGTCTGCTCCTTGGAGCCCTTGTCCAGCCCGTACGCCAGGGCGGCGGCGGTCGGCTCGTTGACGATCCGCAGCACGTTGAAGCCGGCGATCTCACCGGCCTCCTTGGTCGCCTGCCGCTGGCCGTCGTTGAAGTAGGCCGGAACGGTGATCACCGCGTCCGCGATCTGCTCACCCAGGTACGCCTCGGCGTCCCGCTTGAGCTTCATCAGCGTACGGGCGGAGATCTCCTGGGGGGTGTACTTCTTGCCGTCGATGTCCACGGTCCAGTTGGTGCCGATCTCCCGCTTGACCGACCGGATGGTCCGGTCCGGGTTCGTCACCGCCTGCCGCTTGGCGACCTCACCGACGAGCACCTCGCCGTTGCGGGCGAACGCGACGATCGACGGAGTCGTCCGCGAGCCTTCGGCGTTGGCGATGACGGTGGGCTCACCGCCCTCGAGAACGCTGACGCAGGAGTTCGTCGTGCCGAGGTCGATACCGACCGCACGTGCCATCTTCGCTTCCTCGCTTCGTAACGTTTGAGCAGGTGACGGGCACCGCCCGCAGCACACCCACCACAAGTTGAGTGAACTTGACTCAATAGTGCCACGCCCGCGCAGATCGTCAAGTCGGCCTTGAGTCGACCCGGCGCAACCCCTGATGCTACTGATCGGTTGTCGTGAGTTGCGTCGGTCGGGCACGCTTTAGCGGTGACGACGCACGGCGACCCCGCCAGCCACTCCGGCACGCCCGCCGTCGCAGCCCGCCCCGGCCCGCCGGACCCCCCGGCGGACCCGTCCGCCGCCACCGGCGAGGAGAGCCTCCCCGCCGCCCTGCAGGCGCTCCGGGCCGCGATCGGGGCAGCCCGGTTCCCGCTGGCCCTGCCCTCGGCCGAGCCGGCCCGACGGGCCGCCGACTCGCTCACCGACCAACTCGACGACTACCTGCTCCCGCGGCTCTCCCGACTCGACGCGCCCCTGCTGGTGGTGGTCGGCGGCTCCACCGGGGCCGGCAAGTCGACGCTGGTCAACAGCCTGGTCAAGGCCCGGGTGAGCGCCGCCGGTGTGCTTCGTCCGACCACCCGCTCACCGGTGCTCGTCTGCAGCCCGCCCGACACGTCGTGGTTCCGGCAGGGGGAGCTGCTGCCCGGCCTCACCCGTACCAACGAGCCGAGCGAGGACCCGGGCACCCTCCAGATCGTCACCGCCCCCGCCCTCCCGGCCGGGCTCGCCCTCCTCGACGCGCCGGACATCGACTCGGTGGTGGACGCCAACCGGGCGCTCGCCGGCCAACTGCTCGCCGCCGCCGACCTCTGGCTCTTCGTCACCACCGCGGCCCGCTACGCCGACGCCGTTCCGTGGGAGCTGCTGCGCGGCGCCCGCGCCCGGGGCACGGTGATCGCCATGGTGCTGGACCGGGTCCCGCCGGAGGCGGTCGACGAGGTCTCCGCCCACCTCGCCGAGATGCTGGCCGAGCAGGGGCTCGGCCAGGCACCGCTCTTCGTGCTCCCGGAGACCCGGGTCGACGGTCAGGGGCTGCTCCCCGAGCGGGTCACCAGCCCGCTGGCCGACTGGTTCACCCGGCTGGCGGCCGACGCCAACGCCCGGGCCGCCGTGGTCCGGCAGACCCTGGACGGGGCGCTGGCCGCGCTGCACCCGACCGTCGAGGGGCTCGCCGACGCGGCCGCCGAGCAGCTCACCGCCGTCGACGCGCTGGACGAGCGGGTACTGGCCGCGTACCGGGGCGGGCACCGCACGGTCGAGCAGGGGCTGAGCGACGGCCGGCTGCTCCGCGGCGAGGTGCTGGCCCGCTGGCAGGAGTTCGTCGGGACCGGCGAGTTCTTCCGCACCCTGGAGGCCCGGATCGGGCGGCTGCGCGACCGGATGGTCGCCGCGCTCACCGGCCGCCCGGCACCCGCCGCCGGACTGCGCAGCGCGATCGAATCCCAGCTGGTCACGCTGCTGCGCGGGGTGGCCGCCGAGGCGGCCGAGCAGGCGTACGCCGGCTGGAACGCGCATCCGGCCGGGGCGGAGCTGCTGGACCCGTCCCTCGGCCGCCCCGGCGAGGACCTGCCCGCCCGGGCCGAACGGCTGGTCCGGGAGTGGCAGCGCGGGGTGCTGGAACTCGTCCGGACGCAGGGCGGCGACAAGCGCTTCGTGGCCCGCACCGCCGCGTACGCGGTGAACGCCACCGGCCTGGCCGTGATGATCGCCGTCTTCGCCTCGACCGCGTTCATCCCGACCGGCCTGGAGGTCGCCACCGGCGCGGGCACCACCGTCGCCGCGCAGGCCGTGCTTCAGGCGATCTTCGGCGACCAGGCGGTGCGTACCCTGGCCCAGAAGGCCCGGGCCGACCTGCTGGAGCGGGTGCGGGCCCTGCTCGACGACGAGGCCGAGCGCTACCTCACCCGGAGCGCGGCGGCCCGGCTCGACGCGGAGATCGTCGGCGCGCTGCACACCGCCGCGGACCAGGTGGAGAGCGCACGGCGGCGCAGCGGGCTGACCACCGGAGGGGCGACCCGGTGAGCACGAGGGGCAGGAGCGCGAACCCGGCGGTCACGAGCGGAAGGTCCGGGCGGTGAGCAACGTGGTCGGCCGGATACGCGAGGCGTTCCGCGGCGGCGACCAGCGGGTCGACCCGGACGTGCTGCTCGCCCGCCTGGAGGCGGTGCGCCGCTTCCTCGCCGCGGCCGACGGGCGCCTGCCGGCCAGCCGGCTCGTACCCGCGCACACGCTCGTCGAGCGGGCCGGCACCCGCCTGACGCTCTCCCGCGACCACACCGTGGTCGCCCTGGCCGGCGCCACCGGCAGCGGCAAGTCCAGCCTCTTCAACGCGCTGGCCCGGCTGGATCTCTCCCCGGTCGGGGTGCGCCGCCCGACGACCGGGGTCGCGCACGCCTGCGTCTGGGGTCCGCAGGAGGGTGCGGCCCGGCTGCTCGACTGGATCGGGGTGCTGCCCCGGCACCGGTTCGTCCGGGAGAGCGCCCTGGACGCCGACGACGAGGCCGCGCTGCACGGCCTGGTCCTGCTGGACCTGCCCGACTTCGACTCGGTGCAGTGGTCCCACCGGCTGGAGGTGGACCGCCTACTCGGCCTGGTCGACCTCGTGGTCTGGGTGGTCGACCCGCAGAAGTACGCCGACCGGGTGATCCACACGAACTACCTCGGCGAGTTCCACCGGCACCGCGACGTCACGCTGGTCGTGCTCAACCAGGCCGACCGGCTCCCTTCGGCCGAGCTGCCCCGGGTCGTGGCCGACCTGCGCCGGCTGCTCGACGACGACGGGCTGGACGGCGTACCCCTGCTCGCCACCACCGCGACCGACCCGGACGGCATCGTCGAGCTGCGCGCGGCGCTGGAGCGGACCGTCGCCGAGCGCCAGGCGGCGCTGCGTCGCCTCGCCGGTGACGTGGAGACGGTGGTCGCGGGGCTGGACGAGCTGGTCGGCCCCGACCGCCCGGCCGCCGGCCCGGACGAGGCCACGGCCGGGGAGCTGACCCGGGCGCTGGCGGGCGCTGCCGGCGTGCCGGCCGTGACGGAGGCGGTGCGGGAGGCGTACCGGCACCGTGCGGTCGCGAGCACCGGGTGGCCGCTGGTCCGTGGCTGGCGGCGGCTGCGACCCGACCCGCTGCGTCGGCTGCACCTGTCGGGCGCACCGGTCGAGGTCACCGACCCGGCGGAGAGCCTGGTGGGGGCGACCTCGGTGCCGGATCCGACCGCCGCGCAGCGGTCCGCGCTCGGGCTCGCGATCCGGGCGGTGGCCGATCGCGCCGCGGCCGAGCTGCCCGCCGGCTGGCCGGCCGCGGTGACGGAGGCGGCCCGGTCCCGCCTCGCCGACCTGCCGGACGCGCTGGACCGGGCGGTCGCCGCCACCGACCTCGGCCTGGGGCGTCGACCGCTCTGGTGGCGGTTCGTCGGAGTAGTTCAGTGGCTGGTGACGCTGGCGGCGTTGGGCGGGCTGGCCTGGCTGCTGCTCGGCTACGTGCTGCGCGCGCTCGGGCTGCCCGACCCGGAGCCCCCGATGGTGGGCGTGGTGCCGCTGCCGACGCTGCTGCTGCTCGGCGGCCTGCTCGCCGGTCTGCTGCTCTCGGCGCTGACCCGGCCGATCGTCCGCTGGGCGGCCGGGCGGGCCCGCCGCCGGGCGGAGCAGCGGCTCGCCGCAGCCGTGGCCGCGGTCGGCGACGAGTACGTGCTGGCCCCGGTCCGGGGCGTCCTCGCCGACTACGCGGTGGCGCGGGAGGCCCTCCGGGACGCCGCCCGGCGCTGATCGTTCCCCTGTCGCTACCGCTGCCCGGTACGCCGGAACGAGCGTAGGGTCGGGTGCATGGCCCCTCCCCGGACCCCGTACGACGCAGTTCTGCACGCCGCGCGCGACGTGACGCGGCTGGACAGCGCCCTGGACGCCGAGATGCTCGGCGCGGCGTTGCTCGGCAGCGTCTACGCCATCGCGGAGAGCGACCGCAACGCCGCCATCCGGGAGTTCGTCACCGGCTTCCTCGCCGCCACCGCCCGTCGGCGTACCGCCGCGGCGACCACCATCCGTTCCGTCTTCGCCGCCCTGGTGCCCGACGCCGACGGCGCCGAGCGGGTCCGGCCCGGCAGCCAGGCGCCGGCCTGGTCCGGCCAGCTCGGCCGGGTGCACCTCACCGGCACCTGGGCGTACGGCGACGTGTACGGGGACCAGACCTCCTACCTGGCCACCTTCGCGTACGACGACGCGGCCGGGGGCCCGGAGCACGCGCTGGTGGCGCTGGTCGACCACAACATCGGCATCACGAAGGACGTCTTCGTCGGTGGGCCGGCCGGCCAGATCCTCGAGCAGGTCCGGCAGATGTGCGCGTCCGACGAGCTGACCTGGTTCCGAGAGGAGGATCCGGCCCGGATGCGCGGCGAGGTGGTCCGCCACCTGACGATCACCGACGACCTCAGCGAGCTGCCCAGCGCGGGGGCCCTCGCCACCGACCGGGCGCTGGCCGGCGCACGGCTCGCGGTGCTGCCCACCCAGTCGGTGCCGGCGGCCCGTGGCGCCGAGCCGCTCTCCACCGCCGACCGGACCGACCTGCTCCGGAGCTTCCTCGCCTCGCCGGAGGCCGCCCGCGCCGGGCTGGACACCATCGACGGTCCCGAGCTGGCCTCGCTGCACTTCTGTCTCGGCCTGCTGCTCGACCACGCGGAGAGCTTCCCGGACGCCGACCCGCTGCGGTGGAGCCCGGCGGTCGCGGGCCTGTTCCTGCTCGACTGGGTGCACCGGCGGGCCGTGCTGGACATGGACGACGCCGCGATGCTGCCCCGGGTGCTGCGCGCCTGGGCGGCGTACGCCGCTCGCCGACGCGACCTGCCGGCCGTCGCGGTGACACAGACCGACGCGGCCATCGAGGAGATGGTGCCCGAGTTCGCCCGCCTCTACAGCACCGGCGAGCGGCGCAGTCCGGCCACCGCGGCCGTGGCCGAGTTGATGGCCGACGGCGTGGACCCGGACGATCCGGAGGCGCTGAACACGTGGATCGAGGCGAACCGGCACCGCCTCACCGACCTCGACTGAGCCGGCCGGGCGCGGCCCCGGCCGGCCTCCGGTGCGGGGCCCGCGACGGCGGTTCCGGTTCGGTCGCCCACGCTCAGTGCAGCGCTGCAAAGACCACGCCGGCCACCAGGCCGCCCACCAGCCCACCGACGACCACCTGCGACACGGTGTGATCGCGCAGCCGCACCCGGGACCAGCCGACCAGGGCCAGCAGCGGCGCGCTGAGCAGCAGCCGGGCTCCGAAGGTGAGGGCCAGGATCACCACGGTGCCGGTGGCGACCGCCGAGTGGATCGACATCTTCCACCAGTGGCTCACGGTCACCGCCACCACCAGGCCGATCGCCCCGGCCGCCGCGAGCGCCACCACAGGTCGGGGCGCGCCGAGCGTGACCAGCAGAATCAACCCGACGACGACCGAGCAGAGGCCGACGAGCAGCGGAACGCGGCGCTGTTCCCGCTGTCCCACGTGGTGATCGGTGAGCCGCCCTCGGCGTACGCCGCCGACGATGTACGCGAACGGTATGCCGATGACGAAGACGACGGCGAGCAGAGCCCAGCCGAGCCCGGCCACGCCACCCTGGGCGCTGTGCCAGCCGACGGCGATCATCAGCACCGGGACCAGCACCGCGGGTGCGGTCAGCTCGGTGACCAGCCGGGCCAGCCGCAACGTGGGACCGGGTCGGGGCGCGGGGGCCTGACCGGATCGCGCACCGCCGCCCACGCTGTCTCCTCGAAGTACCTCGGCGGGGCCACCGCCTCCGCCGCCAGCGCGGCGTCGATCATCACCTCGTCCGGGCGGTCCGGCCGCTCCTGATCATCACCGTAGCGACGCCGGACGGCGGCGACAATCGTTCGACGGTTCCCGGGACGACGGGATGACGGGGCCGACCACGAGGGGTGTGAGGTGACTGACGTGGCGCGGACCGAGAGGTGGGGTGGGGCGGGTGCCGACGGACGGCCGGGGGGCCACGGTCATGGTCGGCGATTCGTCCGGGTCGGGCAGGTCGTCCGGAGGCGTCGAGTCGTCCGGCTCCTCGGTGGGGAGCGAGGTGGGTTCGGTGGGCGGTACGGAGATCGTTCCGGACGGCGACGGGCTGGCTGTCGGGTCGTCGGTCGGATCGTCGCTCGGTGACGTGCTCGGACTCGGCGACGCGGTCGGTGACGGCGGGCGCGAGGGCCCCGGTGGGCTGCTCGGTGTGGGGCGCGGCGCCGAGGGCGGAGGCAGGGGCCGGCGGGTCGGCTCCGCGCCCGTCCCGGTGTCGTCCGATCCGTACCGGGGCGGCTCCGACCGGTCGGGCCCGCCCAGCGGGAAGCCGGCCGACCAGCCACTCACCGCCGACGGGCTGGAGGTCGGCCGGGCGGACGGCTGGCTGGACGTCGGCAGGGGGACGACCACCGGCCCGACGGAGGGCGTCGGGATGAACGGGGTGCTGCTGTCCGGCAGCGCCGTGCTGCCGACCGTGGCGGAGCCGGTGCTGATCGCCGCGAGGATCGGCATCGAGGCGGTGCCGGCCAGCAGCGCGACGGTGAAGAGGTAGCCCCGGGACGGACCGGAGGCGCCGGGGGCACGGTGCGCGCCCACCACCCGCCGGTAACCGCCGTTGACCGCGCGGTGCTTCCCGAGCAGCGGCGTACCGGGTCCGTCGGCTGGCTCGGACACCAGCGCCTCCTCAGCGTTGACAGTGGACTGATCGGCACGGTGGTCAGGCCGGCGCATGTCGCAAATCGCCCCGATCACGGCGATCCTGCGGGAATCAGCCTGGCTCAGTGACGCTCAGTGCGCCAGCCCCCTACAGCGTGTCGACACGGTCAACTACCCGAACGGTGACGAACCATCACCGGATCGGCGGCGGGCACTCCACACGCCGACATTGACAAAGCCCCCGAATCGATCAGGCCTCATCGACCAGGCCGGGCGTACTGTGGGCCCACTCACCTCCTCTGCGAATATGGAGCACGACGGCAACGCAGCCGCGGCCTCCGCGCACCCTCGCGGCAGGCTCGGCGAACGCCGGCGCTCCCCGATCCGGGTTCGGCCAACTGAATCCGGCTCACGCCGCGCGGCAACCCTCACCGGGGCTAGGCGCGGCCGCCAGGACCGGTCCGGCACCGCCGGGCCGGCGCAGGATTTGCGCGGCCGGGTGACCAGCCGGTGCCGACGCAGACACGACAGGGAGAGACGGATGGCAAAGGGCGACCCCGGGGTCAGCACCCGCAGTAGGCGGGCCGCACCCCGTTCCAGGAAGGCCACGGGCGCAGACCCGGACCTGGTGCAGCTGCTCACCCCGGAGGGCGAGCGGATCGACAGCGTCACCGGGCCGGACGGCACCGTGTACCGCGCCGACCTGACCGACGACGAGTACCGGAGCCTCTACCGCGACCTGGTGCTGGTACGGAAGCTGGACGCCGAGGCCACCGCCCTGCAGCGCCAGGGTGAGCTGGGTCTCTGGGCGAGCCTGCTGGGTCAGGAGGCGGCGCAGGTCGGCTCGGGGCGCGCGCTGCGGACGCAGGACATGGCCTTCCCGACCTACCGGGAGCACGGCGTGCTCTACTGCCGGGGCATCGACCCGATCATGCCGTTCGGCCTGTTCCGCGGCGTCGACCAGGGCGGCTGGGACCCGAACGAGTTCAAGTTCAACATGTACACGATCGTCATCGGGGCGCAGACCCTGCACGCCACCGGCTACGCCATGGGCATCACCATGGACGGCCGGATGGGCGGCGACGACGGCGAGGCGGTGATCGCCTACTTCGGCGACGGCGCCACCAGCCAGGGCGACGTGAACGAGGCCTTCGTCTGGGCGAGCGTCTTCAACGCCCCCATGGTCTTCTTCTGCCAGAACAACCAGTACGCGATCTCCGAGCCGCTGGAGCGGCAGACCCGGGTGCCGCTCTACCAGCGGGCGGCCGGCTTCGGCTTCCCCGGCGTACGGGTGGACGGCAACGACGTGCTCGCGTCGTACGCGGTGACCCGTACCGCGCTGGACAACGCCCGGCACGGGCAGGGGCCGAGCCTGATCGAGGCGTACACCTACCGGATGGGCGCCCACACCACCTCGGACGACCCGACCCGCTACCGGATCGCCAGCGAGGTCGAGGCGTGGCAGGCCAAGGACCCGATCGCCCGGATGAAGGCCTTCCTGACCAAGCAGCAGATCGTCGACGCGGACTTCTTCGCCGAGGTCGACGAGCAGGCCCGGAGCGAGTCGCTGCACCTGCGCGAGCGGGTGCTGGCCATGCCGGATCCGCAGCCGGTCACCATGTTCGACAACGTCTACCCCAACGGCTCGCCGCTGCTGGACGAGCAGCGCGCGAAGTTCAACCGCTACATGGAGTCGTTCGAGGGGAGCGCCCACTGATGGCCACGGAGACGCTCAGCATCAGCAAGGCCCTCAACATCGGTCTGCGGCGGGCCCTGGAGAACGACCCGAAGGTCGTCATCATGGGCGAGGACGTCGGCAAGCTCGGCGGTGTCTTCCGGGTCACCGACGGGCTCCAGAAGGACTTCGGCGACCAGCGGGTGATCGACACCCCGCTCGCCGAGTCGGGCATCATCGGCACCGCCGTCGGCCTCGCCATTCGCGGGTACCGGCCGGTCTGCGAGATCCAGTTCGACGGCTTCGTCTACCCGGCCTACGACCAGATCGTGTCGCAGGTGGCGAAGATGCACTACCGCTCGGGCGGCAAGCTGCGGATCCCGCTGGTGATCCGGATCCCGTTCGGCGGCGGCATCGGCGCGGTGGAGCACCACTCCGAGTCGCCGGAGGCGTACTTCTCGCACACCCCCGGCCTGAAGGTGGTCTCCTGCGCCAACCCGCAGGACGCGTACGTGATGATCCAGCAGGCGATCGCGTCGGACGACCCGATCGTCTTCCTGGAGCCGAAGCGGCGCTACTGGGAGAAGGGTCCGGTCGACCTGGACGCGCCGATCGCCGACGCGTACCCGCTGCACGCCTCGCGGGTGGTCCGCCCCGGCACCGACGCGACCGTGCTGGCGTACGGCCCGATGGTGCGGACCTGCCTGGAGGCGGCGACCGCCGCCGCCGAGGACGGTCGTGAGCTGGAGGTCATCGACCTGCGCTCGATCTCGCCGCTCGACCTGGGCATGGTGTACGAGTCGGTCCGGCGCACCGGCCGGGCCGTGGTGGTGCACGAGGCGCCGTCCAACGTCGGCGTGGGCGCGGAGATCGCGGCCCGGATCACCGAGGAGTGCTTCTACTCCCTGGAGGCTCCGGTGCTGCGCGTGACCGGCTTCGACACCCCCTACCCGGCCGCCCGGGTGGAGGAGGAGTACCTTCCCGACCTCGACCGGGTGCTCGACGCCGTCGACCGCTCCTTCGGCTGGTGAGTGACTGGTGAGTGACATGTCCCGACTCAAGACGTTCAACCTGCCCGACCTGGGCGAGGGGCTCACCGAGGGCGAGATCCTCAGCTGGCTCGTCAAGGTCGACGACATCATCGAGCTGAACCAGCCGATCGTCGAGGTGGAGACGGCCAAGGCGGCCGTGGAGATTCCGGCGAAGTGGGCCGGCCGGGTCCAGGCGATCTTCCACCCGGAGGGCACCACGGTCGAGGTCGGCTCCCCGATCATCGCGATCGACACCGACCCGGACGCCGGCCCGCTGGACACCACGGCGTCGTCCTCGGCCGGCGGTGACCTGCCCACCCCGTCGGCTGCCGCGCTGGCCGCGGTCGAGGTGGCACCGGCCGAGGGCGCGGTCGAGCCGGGTCTGGTCGGCGGCCCAGCGCCGGGCGGGCGGACGCCGGTGCTGGTGGGCTACGGCCCGCGTACCACCAGCGCGAAGCGCCGCCCGCGCAAGAGCGCCGTGCCGACGCAGGCGAGCGCGGCCCCGGCGATCCCGGCCCAGGCCACCGCGGCCCCGGTGGTTCCGGCGCAGGCCGCCCCGGCGCGGGCCGTGCCCGCGCCCAACGGCCACGAGGCGGGCGCGGCGACCGGTGTACTGGCCAAGCCACCGGTGCGCAAGCTCGCCAGGGATCTCGGCGTCGACCTCCGTGCGCTGACCGGTTCGGGGCCGCTGGGCTCGGTCACCCGGGAGGACGTCCAGCGGGCCGCCGCCGGCGCGGTCGCCGAGCCGGCGTCGGTCGTCACGACCGCCACCGCGGCGGCGAGCTTCGGCGCGGACCGCGAGCAGCGCATCCCGGTCAAGGGGATACGCAAGCTCACCGCCGAGAACATGTCCCGTTCGGCCTTCACCGCCCCGCACGTGACGGAGTTCCTGACCATTGACGTGACCCGGGCCATGAAGGCGCTCGACCGGCTGCGCAACCGCCGGGAGTGGCGCGAGGTGCGGATCTCGCCGCTGCTGCTGGTGGCGAAGGCCGTACTGCTCGCGGTGCGGCGGCACCCGATGGTCAACTCCACCTGGGCCGGCGACGAGATCGTCGTCAAGGAGTACGTCAACCTGGGGATCGCCGCGGCCACGGATCGCGGGCTGATCGTGCCGAACGTGAAGGACGCCGGGCGGCTCACGCTGCGCGAGCTGGCCGACGCGCTGACCGAGCTGGTGCAGACGGCCAAGGCCGGCCGCACCACGCCGGCGGACATGTCCGGCGGCACCCTGACCATCACCAACGTCGGGGTGTTCGGAGTGGACAGCGGAACGCCGATCCTGCCTCCGGGCGAGTCGGCGATCCTGGCCTTCGGCGCGATCCGGGAGATGCCCTGGGTGCACAAGGGCAAGGTGCGTCCGCGCCAGGTCACCACGCTCGGCCTCTCCTTCGACCACCGGATCATCGACGGTGAGCTGGGGTCGAAGTTCCTCCGGGACATCGGGGACTTCCTGACCGATCCGGAGGCGGCGCTGCTCGCCTGGACCTGACCGGTTCGTTCCACCAGGCCACGGCCGGTGTGCCACGGGTTAACGCCCGGCACACCGGCCGTGTCAGTTGGGCGACGAAAACGTCGGCGCAAGCCCGGAGAAACCTTTGATTATTCGGCTCGTGGTGCAGCTCACCTAAGAATCGATGGAAGTCTGCGGCTGCTTCCTGTTAAATAGAGGCATCAAGGGGCTGACAACCGAATAGCCGGAGGAGAGACCGACCGTGAGCATGATCGAGCGAATCAAGACCCGCCGCGACGCCAACCGCCGCGCCCGTGCCATCGAGCACGCGCTGCGCTCCGCCAACTCGCCGGCCGTCCGCGAGGAGCTCCTCGCGATCGCCCAGCGTCACATGAGCTGACGCACCAGACCTTTCCTCACCTCCTCCAGATCGATGACCCGCCCGGGAGCACCGGGCGGGTCATCGGCGTTTCACACCCATTGACACCGGGATTCCACCTAGGCGCAGCGCCCGGTACGGTGGGCTTCGGTCGTCGCCACCGATTCGGGACAGGTCGAGCCGACTAGGAGCAGTTCGACACCAGCCGACCACGTGGAGTGACGACCGATGCTCCCCGGACGCCATGGACGGCCACCGGATACGGTGCGGGGAGCCCGGCACGGCCGGTACGCCGGCAACGCCGGCAGCCAAGCCGAGGAGACCGATCGGCACCGGCGGCCGACATGTGATGAGGAGGCGCACCGATGACGTCCGAGGGCTCGCACCACCCCGGCCAGGAGCCGGACGAGGTGCCGCCGGGCGCCGGCGGACCGACGCCGTACGGCGACCGCGCCGCGCAGCCGGCCAACGGCTACGGCGCCGGCCCGGACCTGGGCTGGGCGCCCCCGCCACCGGCCGGACCCAATCCCGCGGCCCCCACCTGGGCGGCGCAGAACGAACAGCCGCCCGCCGCCTGGGGCTCGGCACAGACTCCACCACCGGCCGACGCGGGACACCCCGCGCCCTGGCCCGCGACCGGCGCACCCCAGCCGGCCTGGGGCGGGCAGCCCGAGCAGTCCGGCCAGGGCTGGGCCGGCGCGCCCGAGCAGCCGGCCTGGGCACAGTCCCAGCCCGCCGCCCGCGGCGCGGCCCAGGTTCCCGCGCCCGCAGCACCCCCGCAGGCGTGGCCGCAGGAGGACCCGGCGCGCTCAGGCGGGTGGACTCCGCCGCAGCCGGGTGACGCGTCACCGCAGACCGACCAGGCCGCCGCGGGCTGGGGCGCTCCGGCGCAGCCCGGCCCTGCCAACGGCTGGAACGACGGCGGGCAGCAGCCGGGGCAGCCGGCACCCGCCAACGGCTGGAACGACGGCGGGCAGCAGGCCGACCAGCCGGCCTGGGCACCGGCCGAACAGACCGCACCGGCGTGGGCGCCGGCCGAACCGCCCGTCCGCGGCGCCGCCCAGGTGCCGACGGTTGACGACGGCGCCGGCTGGAACCAGCAGCAGGAGACCGGCTGGTCGGGCGCCGCGAACCAGACCGGCCAGGCCGACAACTCCGGCGGGTGGGGCGCGGGCGCCCCGGGCCAGCCGGATCAGTCCGCACAGTCCTGGGGCGCGCCCCCGGAGAGCCAGCCGCAGCAGCCCGACTGGATGCTCTCGCCGGCCCAGGAACAGCCGCAGGGCGGCGCGCCGTCGGGCGGCTGGCAGGAGCCGCCGGCCGACCCGGGTCGCTCCGGCGGCTGGCAGGCCGAGTCGACCGGCACGCCCGCGCGGGCCAGCGCCAGCGTGCCCGGCGCCGGGAGCCTGCCGCAGCGCAACCCGGGCGAACGGGCGGGCGCGTCCGAGGTGGAGCCCTGGGCGCCCGGCGAGGCGTGGGGCAACGCCGACGCCGACGCCGCGAACCGCTCCGCCGAGAACGCACCGATCTACCAGCCCGGCCCCGCTCCGGGGATCTCCCCGGCGAACGTCGTACCGCTGCCTCCGCAGGAGCAGCGCGTGCCGGGTGCCAGCCTGGCCGCCACCCCGCCGGGCGACTACGTACCGGCGGCCGACTTCCCGGCGCCGGCTACGTACGGCGTGCCCGCGGGACAGTCGGCACCGGCTACGTACGGCGCCGCGTCCGGGCCGGCGACGCCGGTCGAGCGGGCCGACTGGCCGCCCGCGGAGGCGACCGGGCAGGGGTACGAGCCGGAGCAGCCCGCCTGGGCGGCCGAGGCCCACTCCGACGAGCAGGCGGCACCGGCCGGTCCGGTGGTGCCCGCGCCACGCACCTCGCCCGAGTCCGGCGCGGCCGGCCGCACCACGGCGAGCGCTGCCGTGCCGCTGGCCAGCCGGGTGCTGCCCCCCGCCGATCAGCCGCTGCTGCCCGACAGCACGTCCGCCCCGCAGCCCCGGGTCTACGGTCGCCCGGCCCGGCCCGAGCCGGCGGACGAGCCGGAGCAGGCTCAGCCGGACGGTTACGGGGTCGACGCCCGGCCCGAGCCCGGGCCGCGCTTCGACGACCGGGAGCCGACTCCCGCGCCGAGCGGCTACGCCGAGCCGGCCCCGGTGAGTCCGGGTCCGCCGGCCCCACCGGCCTTCCCGCCGGGGGTGCCGAACTTCGTCGACGCCCCCAACAACACCCGCCCGATCAACGGGAACCGGCCGCACCCCGGCGAGCGTCCGGCCGACCCGTTCGGCGGACCGCCGGTTCCCCACGATCCGGGGATGCCAGCGGTCGCGGGCTACGGGCCGCCGGCGCTGCCCGACACCGAGCCCGCACCGACCAGCACGTTCCCGTCCGCGTTCCCGCCGCCCCCGCAGCAGCAGGCCGTTCCGTCCTGGGGACAGGGTGGGCCGGGCCAGCCCGGGTCCGTCCCCGCCTGGGGGCAGAACGAGCCGGAGCAGCAGAACTGGACGCCGGGTGCGGCGGAGGCCGACCAGGACCGGTTCGACGCGTTCAAGCCGGACGCGGAGCCGAAGTCCGAACCGCCACCGGCGAAGGTCCGCAACGGGCGGGTGCTGGCCGCGGTGCTGACCGCCGCGGTGCTCATCCTGGCCGTGCCGCTCGGCCTGCTCTTCCTGCTCGGCAAGGTCGGCGGCGATCAGGCGCCGTCCTTCGACCCGGCCGTCGGCACCTGCGTGAAGAAGTCCGGCGAGACCGCCGTCGCGGCCGACTGCGGTGAGGCGGAGGCGTTCACCGTGGTCTCGAAGGTCGACACCAACGACAAGTGCGGCGACCCGAGCCTGCCGCACGTCGTGTTGCAGGGCGACGGGCCCAACAGGGTCCTCTGCCTGAAGCCGGCCGCCAGCCAGTAGCCGCCTCGACGACGGGGGCCACGGTCGTCCGTGGCCCCCGTCGTCGTGTCCGGGGTGCCGCAGAGGTGTGATCGAGGCCGCGCGGGGTACCGCCGGACCCGGCCGGCCGGGTCCGGCAGACTGGACGGATGAGCGCACGAGTACGGGCTCCCGAGCTGCGCGGTCGGGGCTGGTTGAACACCGGCGGCCGCGACCTCACCCTCGCCGACCTCCGCGGCAAGATCGTTCTGGCGGACTTCTGGACCTTCTGCTGCATCAACTGTCTGCACGTGCTCGACGAGCTGCGGCCGCTCGAGGAGAAGTACGGCGACGTGCTCGTGGTGATCGGGGTCCACTCGCCGAAGTTCGAGCACGAGAAGGACGCCGAGGCGCTCGCGGCGGCGGTCGAGCGGTACGGGGTGCACCACCCGGTGCTCGACGACCCCGAGATGGACATGTGGCAGCAGTACGCGGCCCGCGCCTGGCCGACCCTCTCGGTGATCGACCCCGAGGGGTACGTGGTGGCCACCATGGCCGGCGAGGGTCACGCCGAGGGGCTGGCTCGGTTGATCGACGAGCTGATCGCCGTCCACGAGGCGAAGGGCACCCTGCACCGGGGCGACGGGCCGTACGTCCCGCCCGCCGAGCCGGAGACCACGCTGCGCTTCCCCGGCAAGGTCGTGCAGCTGCCCGACGGCAACCTGCTCGTCTCCGACTCGGCCCGGCACTCGCTGGCCGAGCTGGAGCCGGACGGCGAGACGCTGGTACGCCGGATCGGCTCGGGCGACCGGGGGCGGACCGACGGCCCGGCCGGGGTCGCCACCTTCTCCGAGCCACAGGGGCTCTGCCTGCTCCCCGAGCAGGTGGCCGGGGTCGTCGGCTACGACCTGGTCGTCGCGGACACCGTCAACCACCTGCTCCGCGGCGTACGCCTGGCCACCGGCGAGGTGGTCACGATCGCCGGCAGCGGGCGGCAGTGGCGCTCGACGGTCGACGACCACTCGCACGACGCGCTCTCGGTCGACCTCTCCTCCCCCTGGGACCTCGCCTGGTACGACGGCAAGCTCGTCATCGCGATGGCCGGCATCCACCAGCTGTGGTGGTTCGACCCGATCAAGCGGACCGCCGGCATGTACGCCGGAACCACCGTCGAGGCGTTGCGCGACGGCCCGCTGGACGAGGCGTGGATGGCCCAGCCGTCCGGCCTCTCGGTCTCCGTCGACGGTGCCCGGCTCTGGATCGCGGACAGCGAGACCAGCGCGATCCGGTACGTGGAGAACGGCGTGATGGGCACCGCGGTCGGGCAGGGGCTCTTCGACTTCGGCCACGTCGACGGGCCCGCCGCGTCGGCGCTGCTCCAGCACCCGCTGGGGGTGTGCGCGCTGCCGGACGGCTCGGTGTTGATCGCGGACACGTACAACGGCGCGGTGCGGCGTTTCGACCCGCTGACCGACCAGGTCTCCACCGTCGCCGACGGGCTGGCCGAGCCGAGCGACCTGGTGCTCACCGCTGAGGGCGAGGTGCTGGTGGTGGAGTCCGCCGCACACCGGCTCACCCGGCTGGCGCCCGGGGCCCTCTCCGCGGCCGGTGCCAGCACGGTGGACGGTCCCCGGCACCGCACCGAACGCAAGCCGACGGACGTGACGCCCGGCGAGCTGACGCTGGAGATCATCTTCACCCCGGCGCCGGGGCAGAAGCTGGACGAGACGTACGGTCCGTCGACCCGACTGGTGATCTCCGCCTCGCCGCCGGAGCTGCTCGTCGAGGGGGCGGGCACGACCACCGAACTGTCCCGGCGGCTGGTGGTCAACGGCGAGGTGACCGGTGGGGTGCTGCAGGTGACCGCCCAGGCGGCCACCTGCGACGTCGACGTCGAGCACGCGGCCTGCCACCTGACCCGGCAGGACTGGGGCGTACCGGTCCGGGTGGTGGAGAGCGGCGCGGCCCGGTTGCCGCTGGTGCTGCGCGGTCTGGACGCCTGAGGTCGTTCGCGGGGGCCCCGGGAGCGGGGCTCCCGCGCTCAGGCCGTGAAGGGCGTGAGCGCGACGCCCGCGTCGATCAGCGCGGCCCGGACCATCTCCGCCGAGGCAACCGCGCCGGGAGTGTCCCCGTGCAGGCAGATCGACTCGACCGGGCAGGGCACGACGGTGCCGTCCACCGCCACCACGGTCCGCTCGGTGGCCATCCGCACGGCCCGCTCGGCGACCTGCTCCGGGTCGGTGACCAGCGCGCCCGGCGCGGAGCGGGGCACCAGCTTGCCGTTGGGCAGGTAGCCACGGTCGGCGAAACCCTCGGCGACGACCCGCAGTCCGGCGCCGACGGCGAGCTGGGCGAGGACCGAACCGGGCTGGCAGAGCAGCGGCAGCCGGTGGTCGTACTCGTCGACCGCCGCCACCAGCGCCGCCGCCTCCTTCTCGTCGCGCGTCGCCGCGTGGTAGAGCGCCCCGTGCGGCTTCAGGTAGCGCACCCGGGTGCCGAAGAGCCGGCAGAACGCGTCGAGCGCGCCGAGCTGGTAGATGACCTCGTCGCGTAGCTCGGCGAAGTCGTACGCGATGTGCCGGCGGCCGAAGCCGGCGAGGTCCCGGTAGCCGACCTGCGCGCCCACCGCGACCTCGCGGCGGGCGGCCTCTTCGCAGACCCGGCGCATGGTGGGTGCGTCGCCGCCGTGGAAGCCGCAGGCGACGTTCGCCGAGGTGATCAGGCTGAGCAGCGCGTCGTCGTCGCCGAGCCGCCAGATGCCGAATCCCTCGCCGAGGTCAGCGTTGAGGTCCATGGAACCTGACGGTAGTGCCTGGGCGGGCCTGCGCGAGCGGGGTCACGTCGGCGACCACCCCGACGACCGGGTACCCGCCGGTCGTCGGATGGTCGGCCAGGAAGATCAACGGTTGGCCGTCGGCCGGCACCTGCACCGCGCCGAGCACGATCCCCTCGCTCGGCAGTTCACCGGCGACCGCACGGGGCAGCGGTGCGCCGGCGAGTCGCGCGCCGACCCGGTTGTTCACCGGGCTCACCGTGTACGCCGTGCCTAGGAGCCGGTCCAGCGCCGCCGGGGTGAACCAGTCGTCGCGCGGGCCGAGCCGTACGGCGAGCCTCAGCTCGTCGCGCTGGGGTGGGCCGACGGTCAGGTCGACCGGCGCGGGCGGGCCGGTGGGCGTACCGAGGGGCAACCGGTCGCCGTCGCGCAGCGGGGGCGGGCCGAGCCCGGAGAGGGTGTCGGTGGCCCGGCTGCCCAGCACGGGGGGCACGTCGATGCCGCCGCAGACGGCCAGCCAGTTGCGTACGCCGCCACGGGCGGGGCCGATCCGCAGGACCGTCCCGGCCGGTACGGAGAGCGGCAGACCGGTGTCGCCGGGGCGGGCGCCGACGCGGATCTCCGCCTCGGCGCCGGTGACGGCGACGCTGGCCGCCCGGCTGAGCCGCAGCACGCAGCCGGTCACCGTGATCTCCAGCCCGGCCGTGTTCTCGGGGTTGCCGACGAGCCGGTTGGCGAGCCGTAGCGACGCCGGGTCGAGCGCGCCGGAGCGGGGCACGCCGAGGTGCGCGTAGCCGGGCCGGCCGAGGTCCTGCACGGTGGTGAGCGCCCCGGCCCGGAGGACGACGAGTTCGCCGGTCATGCCGGCACCAGCCGGACGTGGGTGCCGGGGGTGAGCCGGGTCGGCGGATCGGCGGTGACGTCGAAGAGCGGTAGCCCGGTCCGGCCGACCAGCAGCCATCCGCCCGGGGACGGGCTCGGATAGATCCCGGCGTAGGGACCGGCCAGCGCGACCGAGCCGGTCGGGACGCGGGGGCGGGGGGTGGGCAGCCGGGGCAGCGCCAGCTCGCCCGGGAGGCCGGTGAGGTACGGGAAGCCGGGCGCGAAGCCGCAGAAGGCCACCCGGAAGTCGGTGCCGGCCAGCCGCTCCACCACGGTGGGGACGGTGACGGCCCAGTGCTCCGCGACGACCGGTAGGTCCGCCCCGTCGTAGGTCACGGGGATCTCGACCGGACCGGCGGCGCTGCGGGCGGCGGCGGGCCGGGGCGTCCAGCCGGCGATCGATCCGGCGGCCGCCTCCGGATCGGGCACACCGTCGAGCAGTACGGTGGTCGCCGCCGGGACGATCTCCAGGGCGGTCAGCTCGCCCAGGTCGCGGCGGTGGGCCAGCTCCGCCCGCCAGGCCTCGACCTGAGCGGCCGCGTCGGCCGGGGTGGACCCGTTCCCGGGCGCGAGGTCGAGCAGCAGGGCGTGCGCCCCGACGGGTCGGATCCGCATGCCGCCATCTTGGCCCACCGGGCCGGGTTCCGGGTACCCATCATCGTCGATGAATCGGCGTGACGAGGCGCACTACCTCCAAGTAACCTACGGTGCCGTAACCTGTTCGCGTGACCACCTCCGCACCGCCCCGGCTCAAGCCGGTCGACATCGGTAAGCCCCGGATGCGCGGCTGGCTGCACACGTACGCGTTCTTCGTCGCCGTGGTCTGCGGCATCGTGCTCTGCTCGATCGCCGCGACCCGTCCCGGCTGGGCACCGCTGGTCAGCTGCCTCATCTACAGCCTGACCGTCTGCGGGCTCTTCGGCACCAGCGCGCTCTATCACCGTCGAGTGTGGTCGGAGCGCGGCTACCAGGTCATGCGCCGGATGGACCACTCGATGATCTTCGTGTTCATCGCCGGCACGTACACGCCGTTCTGCGTCCTGCTCCTGTCGGCGCGCCCCGCGACGGTGATGCTCGCACTGGTCTGGGGCGGTGCGCTGGCGGGCGTGGCGCTCAAGCTGATCTGGCCGCACGCTCCGCGCTGGGTCTCCGCGCCGCTCTACCTGGCGCTCGGCTGGGTGGCGGTGGCGATGCTCCCGCAGATCCTGCACGAGGGCGGGGTGGCCGCGCTGGTGCTGCTGCTCGTCGGCGGGGCCGTCTACAGCGTCGGGGCCGTCTTCTACGCGCTGCGTCGTCCGAACCCCTGGCCCACCGTCTTCGGGCATCACGAGTTCTTCCACGCCTGCACGCTGCTCGCCGCGATCTGTCACCACATCGCGATCTACTTCGCGCTCTTCGCCTGACCGCGTTCGCAGGGCCCGGGGGGGGTCGTGGGGCCCTGCGAACGCGGTGCGGCGGATCAAATGGTGCGGCCGGGCCTACGCACCTCGCGGTACTCCTCGACGACCCGGCCGTCCTGTGCCGGCACCACCCGGTCGGTCACCACCCGCTCCGTCCGGGCCGGGCCGGCCGCGACCACCGTGCGCCGCCGACTGTTCCAGAAGTAGAGGGTGACGAGCAGCAGGGCGACGCCGGCGAGCATCAGCACCCAGCCGACCACGGAGAGGTCGAGCCAACCGAGGTCGGCCTCCACCGCGAACGCGAAGATCGCACCCAGCGCGATCAGGAAAATGCTGCCACCAATGCCCATCGGTCGCCTCCTCGGCTCTCAGCTGGCGATAGCCTCCGCCGCGGCCATTCGTGAGGTTGCGGCATCCATCGACTTACCCCGGCACCGTGATCGCCAATCGGGCAAGCTGAGGGCATGACGGACGCGTACGCCGGGGAACGGACACTGGTGCTGCTGCGCCACTCGAAGGCCGAGCAGTCCGAGGAGGGCCCCGACGCGGACCGGCCGCTCAGCACCCGCGGGCGGGCCGACGCCGAGTCAGCCGGCGCCTGGCTGGCCAAGCACGGGCTGCTGCCGGACGTGGTGCTCTGCTCGACCGCCCGGCGCACCCGGGAGACGTGGCACGGCGTCGCGATGGGGATGACCGGTTCGCCGCCGGAGGGCGGTACCGCCGGTCCCCGCCCGGACGTCCAGTACGAGCCGGACGCGTACGAGGCGCACCCGGATGACCTGTTGGCGCTGGTCCGTCGGGTGGACCCGGCAGCTCGCACGGTGCTGCTGATCGCCCACAATCCGGGCGTATCGCTGCTCTCCGCGCTGCTCGATCCGGGACAGGGCGACGCGGAGGAGCTGCGGACCACGGAGCTCGCGGTGCACCACGGCCCGGCCCGGTGGGCGGAGCTCGACCGCGGCGGCGCACCCCTCTCCCGCCGGTACACGGCACGAAGTTGAGCCACCCGCCCGGATGGGCGGGTGGCTCGGCGTTGCACGGCTCAGGAGGGCGGCGCGGTGGGCGGCGGCGGGTCGGGAGGTGGCGGCATCATCGCGGTGGGATGGGAGAGCCGGTTCTCCTCGACGATGAGGGTTCGTGCCCGCTTGCGCCGATCCTGCCAGTACCAGAGCGTGGTGAGCAGGACGGTCAGCCCGGCCAGGATGAACACCCAACCGACCGCGCGCAGGTCGACCCACCAGACGTTGGCTCTGATGGCAAAGGTCAGGATCGCGCCGACCGCGATCAGGAAGATGCCGCTACCAATGCCCATGTCCGCTGGACTCCCCCGTGCGATGGGTTCGGGCGTGTTCCGACGTGGTCTCGGGACGGTTACCCGCCACGGCTATGGGCTACCCGGCCGGGATCGCCGAATGCCTGCCGAGCCCCGGCCCCGTCGCCGACACGGCCGGCCGCCCGGAAGGCCCCTACGACGCCGACGGCCGGCGGGATCGTCCCCGCCGACCGTCGTGCCGGTCATAAACCGCGATGGGTGCGGCCGTCCGTTGTGTACCTCTCAGAACGCCTCTTCCGGCAGCGCCATGATGTCCAGATCGGCGTTCTCGACGATCCGCCGATCGGCACCGATGCGGGGCAGCACCTCGCGGGCGAAGAACCGGCCGGCCGCCACCTTCCCCGTGTAGAACGCCCGGTCGGCGGAGGAGAGCTCACCGTTCAGCGCCCGCAGCGCCACCTCGGCCTGCTTCTGCAGCAGCCAGCCGACGACCAGGTCACCGATCGCCAGCAGGAACCGCCGGCTGCTCAGCCCGACCTTGTAGAGGGCCCGGGCGTCGCCGCCCTGCGCCTCACCCAGCCAGCCGGTCATGACGCCGAGCATCGTCTGGACGTCGGCGAGCGCCTTGCCGAGCGCCTGCCGCTCCTCCTTGAGCTGCCCGTTGCCGCCCTCGGAGGTGATGAAGTCCTGGATCTCACCGGCGACCGTCGCCAGGGCCCGCCCGTTGTCCCGGACGATCTTCCGGAAGACCAGGTCGAGGCTCTGGATCGCCGTGGTGCCCTCGTACAGGGTGTCGATCTTCGAGTCGCGGACGTACTGCTCCAAGGGGTAGTCCTGGAGGAAACCGGAGCCGCCGAAGGTCTGCAGGGACTCGTGCCCGAGCAGCTCGTACGCCCGCTCCGAGCCGACCCCCTTGACCAGCGGCAGGAGCAGGTCGTTGACCCGCTTGGCGAGCTTGGTGGCCTTCTCGTCACCGGCCGCCTCGGCGGTGGCGACCCGGTCCTGCCAGGTCGCGGTGTAGAGGACGAGCGCACGCAGTCCCTCGACGTAGGACTTCTGCAGCAGCAGCGAGCGCCGCACGTCGGGGTGCTCGGTGATGGTGACCCGAGGCGCGGCCTTGTCGGTCTGCCGGATCAGGTCGGCGCCCTGGACCCGGTTCTTGGCGTACTCGAGGGCGTTCAGGTAGCCGGTGGAGAGGGTGGCGATCGCCTTGGTGCCGACCATCATCCGGGCGTACTCGATGATCATGAACATCTGGCGGATGCCCTCGTGCTTGTCGCCCATCAGCCAGCCCTTGGCCGGTACGCCGTGCTCGCCGAAAGTCAGCTCGCAGGTGTTGGAGACCTTCAGGCCCATCTTGTGCTCGACGTTGGTGGCGTAGACGCCGTTGCGCTCGCCCAGCTCGCCGGTCTCCTCGTCGAAGTGGTACTTCGGCACCACGAAGAGCGAGAGGCCCTTCGTGCCCGGCCCACCGACGCCCTCGACGCCGACCGGGCGGGCCAGTACGTAGTGGACGATGTTGTCGGTCAGGTCGTGCTCGCCCGAGGTGATGAAGCGCTTGACGCCCTCGATGTGCCACGAGCCGTCCGGCTGCTGGACGGCCCGGGTACGCCCGGCGCCGACGTCCGAGCCGGCGTCCGGCTCGGTGAGCACCATGGTCGAGCCCCACTGCTTCTCGACGAAGAGCTTGGCCCACGTCCGCTGCCGCTCGGTCCCCTCGACGTGCAGCACGTGCGCGAAGGACGGGCCGGAGGCGTACATCCAGACCGGTGCGTTGGAGCCGAGCACCAGCTCGGCGAGCGCCCACCAGAGCGCGCGCGGCGCGTTGGTGCCGCCGAGCTCGGGCGGGAGGTCGAGCCGCCAGAACTCCGACTCCATGAAGGCCCGGTACGACTTCTTGAACGACTCCGGCAGCGGGGCGGTGTGGGTGGCCGGGTCGAAGACCGGCGGGTTGCGGTCGCTGTCCGTGTAGCTGGCGGCCAGGTCCTCCCGGGCGAGGCGGTCGACCTCGGCGAGGATGCTGCGCGCGGTGTCGGCGTCGAGCTCGGAGTACGGCTCCTGGCCGAACGCCCGGTCCGCCCCGAAGACCTCGAAGAGGTTGAACTCGAGATCCCTCAGGTTGCTCTTGTAGTGGGTCATGCTCACTGGCCCCGCTTCCGGACAGGTGTTACCGATCAGTAACTCCGACTCTATTACCGGCAAGTAGACAGCGACAAGCCGATCACCGAAGTGACGGCGATTACACAGTCGCGAGCGGCGCCCCGGCGGCGGTCGGGGCGCCCGTCGCCGGGAGCCGGTGGCGTCAGCTCTCGGCCGCGCCGACCTCCCAGCTCGGCACGGCCGCGCCCGCCCCGGTGCGTGCACCCGTGTACTCCATCAGGACCAGGGCGATGTCGTCGTCGAGGCGGCCGTGCACCCACTCGACCAGGGCCGTCTCCAGCGAGGCGAGCCCGTCGGCGACGGTGCCGTGGCCCAGCAGCCGCCAGGCCCGGTCGGCGGTCGGGAAGAACTCCCCGTCGCGGCGCGCCTCACCGAGGCCGTCGGTGAAGAGCAGCAGGCGGTCCCCGGGTTCCAGCCGCTCGACCCTCGGCCGCACGGCCGGCATGAACCCGAGCGGGGGCGCCGGCGCGGGCGGTTCGAGCGGGATCACCGCGCCCCGCCGGAGCAGCAGCGGCGGCGGATGTCCACAGTTGACGATGGTGAGCGTCCCGCCCCGCTCCTCGACGATCGCGGCGGTGACGAAGTCCTCGTCACCGACGCTGCGGGCGACGGCCCGGTCCAGGTCGGCGACGACGGCGCGCAGGTCCGCCCGCTCGAACGCCACGTGCCGGTACGACCCGAGCACGATGCTCGCCAGCCGGACGGCGTCCAGCCCCTTGCCGCGCACGTCGCCGATGATCATGCGGACGCCGTACGGGGTATCGAGCGCCTCGTACAGGTCACCGCCGATCTCCGCCGTGGCGGTCGACGAGATGTAGCGCCCGGCGACCGAGAGCGTGCCGACCTGCGGGCCGAGCGGGCGCAGTACCGCCTGCTGGGCCACCGCCGCGAGCTTGGAGAGCTCGGCGATCCGCTCGGCCTGCCGCTGCCGCACCGAGGCCACCGCCGCCGCGATCCCGGTGGCGAGCGCGATGCCCGCCACGTTCACCCCGTTCATCAGGGAGACGGACTTGTCGCAGGCGGCGTCGGCGGTGCCGATGGCGGTGGCCGCGAACGTGGCTCCGATGGCGGTGGCCGCGACGCCGACCCCCAGCACCACCCGCCAGGACGCCAGCGCGGCGGCGAGGAAGGGCGCGGCCACCATCAGCGCGATGTAGTGCGCCGCGCGTCCGTCCGCCAGCTCCACCGCCGAGACGATCATGAGCAGGACGACAGCCGCGCCGAGACCGGCGCGGGATCCGGGGCTCAGCGGGCCGCGGCCCGACTGGAAGGGATGCGTACGTACGAAGGACAGCATGCCTGATCGACGTGAACGGGTGAATGAACCTGGCCCGTCGTCCGAGCAGGTTCTGTCCGGCCGGGTCGTGACGTCGGCCGTATCGCCGCCGAACACCCGCTCAGCCGAGCACCTCGTAACGGACCGTCATCGCGCCGACGTCGAGCGAGGCGATGTCGGCGAAGGCGGCCCGGGACAGATCGAGGCAGCGTCCGTCGACGAAGGGGCCACGGTCGTTGATCCGTACGACGACGGACTTCCCGTTCTCCGGGTTGGTCACCCGGACCTTGGTGCCGAACGCCAGGGTCTTGTGCGCCGCGGTCAACGCGTCCGGGTTGAAGTTCTCCCCGTTCGCGGTCAGCTGGCCGTCGGAGTAGAAGGAGGCGCCGCAGGAGCCGCTCTGCAGGACGCTCGGCGCGGGCGTGGTCTTCTTCGCCGTCGGCTTCGGGGCGGCCGTCCGCGCCTTGCCCCGGGAGGCCGCCTGGGTACGCGTCGGCGTCGGGCTGGCGGTGGCGCTCGGCGTGCTGCTGGGGCTCGGCGACGCAGCCGGCGAGCTGGGCGCCGCGCTGGTCGGCAGGGCGCTGGGGGTGAGCTCGATGGCGACCGGACGGGCGTCCGTACCCGAGGTCAGGTGCACGGCGCCGAAGGCGCCCCCGACGGCGAGTGCGACGCCGAGCGCCGCCGTCGCCGCGATACCGGCCGGTGAGGAGATCCTGCGGGTACGGGAGTGCCTACCAGTCACCAGCCCGGTCCTTTCGTCCGCTGAGCAAGCCGGGTCGGACCGTAACGAGAGAGGTACTTCCGAAGTCAACGTGATCATGGTGGTATGCCCGTAATTGCGGGTATACGTGTAGCCGATCATCCGACCCGTGATCCACCGGGCGGCCGGGCTCTCCCGGCCCGGCCGAGCCGCTCCGCACCCCGGCCGCCGACCCGCTCCACCGCCGCCCGGGCCGCTGCCGGAGGATGGGCAGATGCCCGCCGAGCTGAGGGAACGCCTGATCGAGCTGTTCCGCTGGATCGACCCGGGGCCGGGCTCGACACACCTGGTCAGCGACGTCTCCGGCTGGTGGCGGGACCCGGAGGTGCTGGCCGGGCTCGGGCCGGCCCTGGTGGCGCCGTTCCGCGCCGCCCGTCCCACCGTGGTGCTCGCCCCCGCGGTGACCGGCCTGCTGGTCGGCCCCCTCGCCGCCACCGCGCTCGGAGTCGGCTTCGTACCGGCGCACAAGCCCGGCGACGGGCGGCTGCCCGCCGGAGCGCTGACCTGGGCGCAGAGCCCGCCGGACTTCCGCGGCCGCCAGGTCGACCTGGCCGTCCGGGAGCGGCACCTCGACCCCGGCGACCGGGTGCTGGTGGTGGACGACTGGGTGGCGACCGGCGCGCAGGTACGCGCCCTCTACGACATCTGCGCGGCACGCGGGGCCGAGCCCGTCGGCACCGCCGCCGTCGCCGTCGACTGCACCCCGGAGACCGCCGCCGAGCTGCGGATACGCGGGCTGGTCACCGGCGCCGAGCTGCACGGTTGACCCCGGTCGAGCCGGCCGTCGGCGCACCGACCGAGGCCGCCGCCGAGCGGGCGTCCTACGCCGCCCAGATCACCTGGACGAACTCCTCGACAGCGGTGCAGACCCGGCCCAGCGCCTCAGCCGAGCGGACCAGCGGCCCCGGCAACATCAGCGAGTGGTCCGCCTCCGGGATCTCCACCAGGTGCGGGGTGAGCCGGCGGGCCGCCACGCTGTCCCAGGTCCGGTCCGCCGCGCCGCCGATCAGCAGGAACGGGGCCTCCGCCCGCCGCAGGGCGTCGACCACCTCGGGCAGGTGCAGCAGCGGGGTCAGCCAGATCGCGGGCAGCGCCCGATCGGCGGCCACCGGAGCCGCCAGGCTGCCGAGCGACTTGCCCACCAACAGGTCGGCCGGCTCGGTCAGGGTCGGCAGGACCCGCTCCGCCACCCACGGGCCACGCTGCTCGTCGGTGAGCCCGGCCGGGTACTCCCAACTGATCTCGTGCAGCTCGAACCGGGCCCGGCGCAGCGACTCCCCGACGTACGCGAACAACGGCGCCCGGGTGTCGTACCCCATGCCGGGGATGAGGACGGCGCGTCGCTCCGCCATGGTCGCCTCCTGATCGTCGACTGCCACCCCCGTCACCGTAGCCCCGAGCGCAGCGGTCCGGGGCCGGCCTGCGACCGCGCCGGGGCCTCCGGGGAAAACCAGCGGCACGGCGAACCACCCTCGCCTAGCCTCGGCAGGATGTGGCCTCGGATCGGCGAACTCCGCACGCTCGCCCTCGGCACCCCCGGTGAGCTGCGCAGCACCCTGAACGGCCTGGTGCTCGCCGGCGTGAAGACGGCGACCGCGGGTCTGCTCAGCGAGTACGCCGAGGAGGGCGAGGAGCTGGAGCGGGTCGGCGAGCGGCTGGTGCTGGTCGACGACGACGACCGCCTGGTCGGCCTCGTACAGGTCACCGGCGTCGAGGTGCTCCGCTTCGCCGACGTCGGCTGGGACTTCGCCCGCTCCGAGGGCGAGGGGGACCTCTCGCTTGAGGACTGGCGCTCGGGTCACGCCGCGTACTGGGCCCGCCTCGGCACCCCGGTCACGGACGACACCGACGTGGTCTGCGTGCGCTTCCGCCTCATGCCGACCGACGACGGAGTTCTCGGCACCTGAGCGGCCCGCCCGCCCCGGACCGGCTCAGGCTCGGCACGGCTCAGGCCCGGCACGGCTCAGGCCCGGCCGCCCCGGCGCGGCTCAGGCCCGGCCGCCCCGGCGCGGCTCAGGCCTGTCCGCCCCGGCACGGCTCAGGCTCGGCGCAGCTCCGGCAGCAGCCGGGTGGCCACGTCCACCAGGGTCTCCTCGTCGCCCGCGTACCAGCTGCTGGCGCGCGGCCAGTGCGTCACCACGTCGGTGAAGCCCAGGTCGGCGGCGCGCCCGACCTGATCGGCGAAGAACTGGGCGCTGCTCAGCGAGAAGACCGGGGCCGCGTCCATCGAGAGGTAGCGGTCCAGGGTCGCCGGGTCACGACCGGCCTCGTCCAGCGCCCGGTCCAGCCGGGCCGAGAGCTTCGCGACCCCGGCCCACCAGGCGTCCAGCTCCTCCTCGCCACCGCCGGTGGTGACCCAACCCTCGCCGAAGCGCGTCACCAGCCGCATCGAGCGCGGCCCGTTCGCGGCCACCACGAACGGCACGCGCGGGGTCTGCACGCAGCCGGGGTTGTTCCGGGCGTCGACTGCGGAGAACCACTCGCCGCGCCAGGTCGCGCCGTCCTCCCGCAGCACCAGGTCGAGCAGCTCGACGAACTCCGCGAACCGGTCCACCCGCTGCCGTGGGGGCAGGGTCTCCCCACCCAGCACCGCCGAGTCGAAGCCGATGCCGCCGGAGCCGACGCCGAGCAGCGTACGGCCGCCGGAGATGTCGTCCAGCGCGGTGATCTGCCGGGCGAAGGCCGCCGGGTGGCGGAAGTTCGGCGAGGCCACCAGCGTGCCGAGCTTGATCTGCGACGTCACGGTCGCCGCCGCGGTGAGCGTGGCCATCGAGTCGAACCAGGGGCCGTCGACCAGGTCACGCCAGCCCAGGTGGTCGTACGTCCACGCGTGGTCGAAGCTCCACTCCTCCGCCTGCCGCCAGCGCCGCTGCGACTCGGCCCAGCGCTGGTCGGGGAGGATCACGATGCCAATACGCATGATCGCAGCCTAGCCGCGCCACCGGTGATCCCTTGACCCCATATTGATCATCGATATACCGTCCGGCATGCGCGAACGCCTGGGCCGACCGGAGAGTCGTACCGTCATCGTCTGGGCGGCGCTCACGGCCCTGATCTGCGGCCTCTTCAGCGCCGCGCTCGCCACCTGGGGCGCCTGGCACACGGCGCGGCCGCTGCCGGACGCCGCCGAGACCACCGCGCTCGTCGCCGAGCTCCTACCGGGGTACGAGGTCAACGAGATCGATCCGGGGGCCGCCCTCTTCACCTTCTACAGCCAGCCGCTGCGTCCCCGGAATCTGAAGTCCCTGCTCCTCCTCGACGGCGGGGAGTACCAGCAGGGCTCGTCCGTGGCGACCGTCCGGACCGCGCCCCGCGCCGCCCAGCAGGAGATGGTGGCGCTCGCCGAACGCCGGCTCCGGGAGACCGGCTGGCGCACGTTCCCGCCGCACGTCACGCCGGAGCTGACCTGCCGCGCCGGCGGTGGCTGCACGCCGGCCGGCGGGCCGGACAACGTCAGCGTCGTCGCGCGTCGCGACGACACCGGCGTCGACATCCATTGGCTCGCGAACCCGTCGATCGACGGCACGCACCTCACCGTGGCCGTGTACCGGGACACCCCGCCCGCCGTGCTGCCCGCCGGCATCGGCGGTGGCCTGGTCGGCGCCCTCCTCGGCGGGCTGGTCTTCGCCTGGGCGAGCCGCCGGACGCGGCACCCGCACCCCGCCGCCAACGGCGTGACCGTCCTCTACGCGGTCACCATGCTGTTCTGGTGGGCACCGGTGCTGCTCGCCGCGCCGCAGCTGCTCGGGCACCACCGCGACGAACCGCACCCGGTGTGGCATCCGCTCTGGGAGTGGCTCGGCCAGCCCGCGCTCTCCCTCTTCTTCGTGGTCGGGGCGGGCTGCGCGCTCTTCGCGCTGGCCCTGGCCATGGTGCCCCGACGCGACACCGATCCGCTCGCCACTCCCGCCCCGGAGTTCGCCCGATAAACCGGTGACGCGGATCGGACCGGCGGCTAGGTTGGCGCGGTGCCCGAGCTTCAGCTACTGACCATCGGCCACGCGGACGCGCTGCTCGACTTCGAGCGAGACAACCGGGAGTTCTTCGCCCGATCCGTGCCGGACCGGGGCGACGACTACTTCACGGGGTTCGCCACCCGCCAGGCCGAACTGCTCGCCGAGCAGGCCGCCGGGCTGTGCCACTTCCACGTCCTGGTCGACGCCGACGGGTCGGTGCTGGGTCGGTTCAATCTGGTCGACGTCTCCGCCGACCGCAGCGCGGATCTGGGCTTCCGGGTGGCGGAGCGGGTGACCGGTCGCGGAGTGGCCACCGACGCCGTCCGCCGGGTCTGCGCGTTGGCCCGGGAGGGGTACGGGCTGCACCGGCTGTACGCCTCGGCCGCGCTGGAGAACGCCGGCTCACTCGGGGTGCTGCGGCGCACCGGCTTCGTCCCGTCGGCGAGGTCGTGCTGAGCGGCCGCCCCGGGATCAGGCACGTCCTCGAGTTGACGGTCTGACCGGACACGCTCCGCGCTCAACGTCCGGCGCGCCGCTTGTGCTTGGACCTGCTCGTGAACGCACCGCGGACGGCTGTTCGGGCCCGCCGCGGTGGCCTGCGCCCCGGGAACCAGCGCCGCCAGGGAACTCGGGACAGTGTCAGCAGCACCCCCAGGAGCAGAATTGCGAAGCCGGCTGCCCCCAGCACGCCCTGTAGCCGGCCGCGATGCCCACTGAGCTGCTCGAAGTCGGTTACGAAATCACTCGGATCAGCGCGGTTCACCCAGATCCGCACCTCGTCGCCGTACGACCGGCAGACCTCGACGCAGGGGACCTCCTGCTCGTACGTCCGGCCGCCGAGGTCGTAGCGGAAGTACATGGTGGTCTTGCCGCGACCCTTCGTGGTCCGGTCGTAGATGATCGCCTGCGCCGGCTCTCCGCCGGCCCGCAGTTCGACGGCCCATTCGTCGAGCTTGTTCTGGGTGTGGATCGGCAGCCAGAGCAGGAGCCCGCCGACCACCAGCAACAGGACGCAGCCGACCGCTCGCCAGGGCGGGGTGTTCAGCCGGGTGAGCACAGCAAGCACGCGATCATCGTGCCGTCCTGGTGCAATCGCCCCGACCTCTCGGACGACCGGCGCTACGACGGGCCGGCTGCGGCGGGCCCGACCCGCCGCCGGCGACAGCTGTCGGCCGCCTACCGGACCGGAAGGGCCGCCAGCTTGCCCAGCACCCGGTTCAGGTGCGGTTCGACGGACGCCGGGGCGGCCACCTCCTCCGGCGACCACCACCGAACGCCGCGGAACTCGCCGAGGTCGGGACGAAGCTCCTGACCCCGGTCGCCGCTCAACACGAACCAGAGACTCACGTCGACGTGCTGCTCCTCCGGCGGGCCGACCGTCCGGCTGACGGTGACGAAGACCGGCCGCTCCCCGAAGCGCGGGTGGAAGACCGCCGGGACTCCCAGCTCCTCCAGCACCTCCCGGCGTACCGTCTCGGCCGGATGCTCCCCGGGCTCGACGTGGCCGCCGCTGGGCAGCCACATTCCGGCCTTGCGGTGGTCGACGAGCAGGACGCCTCCGTCCGTCTCGTCGCGCAGGAGAAAGTACGCCACCAGGTGCGGCGACGGGGTGCGCGGCTTCGCCCGGCGGAAGATGTCCTCGGTCCCGGCCAGCCAGGCGCGGCACTCCGCGCGGTGCTGCGCCTCCAGCTCGTCCACCGGCACGATCGCGTCGACCATTGCCCGAATCTCGTCGTGTACCCGCACCCGGCGGATGGTGCCAACTCTGCGCACCCGCGGTCAACGCCGGCAGCGGCCGGCAAGGCTCGACCCGGAGCGCTGCGGCCCGACCGTCGATAGACTCGGAGGTACGAGAGCTACGGAGGCGTCCGATGCTTGAGACAGCAGTGGTCGTGGTGCTGGTCGCACTCGAGGTGCTCTTCTGGGCCGGGCTGGTCACCGCGGTCCGTCGCGGCCACGCGCGAAGGCGGCCGACGTTGTAGGCACGACCCGCTGCTTCTTGCGCTCTGCTCAGCGAGTTCTTGCGCTCTGGTCAGCGAGCGAACTTCTCGATGGCGGCCGGCGTGACCGGGGTGAAGAAGTTGACGAGGTTGCCGTCCGGGTCACGGAAGAGCAGCGAGCGGTTGCCCCAGGGCAGCGTGGTGGGCTCGTTGACGAAGTCCTCGACGAAACCGGTCAGGTTCTGATGCACCCGGTCCACGTCGTCGACGAGGAACTCGATGATCACGGAGTGGTTGTCGGCCGGGCGCGCGGAGCCGGGCGCGAAGAGCGGGACGGTGCGGGTGCTGCCGATCGCGAGGGTGCCGGAGGCGGTCCGCAGCTCGGCGAAGTCTTCGGTGGCCCAGTCCGCCTGCACTCCGGTGACCCGCTCGTAGAAGTCGACGAGGCGCGCGATGTCGCCGGTGATGATGCGGATCGAGACGAGGTTCATGTTGATCTTTCCTTGATAGGCGGAGCCGTTCGACTTGCCCACGTTAGACCCGATACCGGACAGAATCGGTCCAGTATTCACGCTAGGTTCAGGGCGTGGCTCGACCTACTGCTCAGGTCCTCACCCTGCTGGAGCTCCTGCAGTCGGGCGGCATCCGGACGGTGGCCGAGCTCGCCGACCGGCTGGGCGTCGACGGGCGCACCGTGCGGCGGTACGTGGGCCACCTGATCGACCTCGACGTGCCCGTCGAATCGGTGCGCGGTCGCTACGGCGGGTACCGACTCGCTCCCGGGTACCGCATGCCCCCACTCATGCTCAGCGACGACGAAGCCCTCGCCGTACTGCTCGGTCTGCTGGCGGGTCGCCGAAGCGGGCTGATGACCACGGCCGGCACGGCGAGCGAGACGGCCGCAGCCAAGATCCGCCGGGTACTGCCCGAGCGCCTCGCCCGCCGGCTCGACGCCGTGCTCGAGACCCTCGCCTTCACGGCTCCGCTCGGCGAGCTCGCCGCCCCGCAGACGGCCGTCCTGCTCGCTGTCGCCGATGCGGTCCGCTACCACCGGCCGATCTCGATCAGATACACCGCCGCCGACGGCCGACGCAGTCAACGCACGCTGCACCCGTACGGGCTCGTCGCCCATTCGGGACGGTGGTACGTCACGGGCACGGACCCCGAGATCGGCGAGGACCGCACGTTCCGGCTCGATCGCATCACGGACGCGCGGACCCTGCCCGGCTCGTTCGAGCCGGTCGCCGGAATCGATCCGGCGCAGCGCCTCCTCTCCGCGCTCGCCGAGGCCCCGTACCGGTATGAGGTGACCCTGCGGATCAAGGCGACGGTGGAGCAGATCCGCAGCCGACTTCCCGCCAGCGTGGCGAGCATCGAGGAGCCCCCGGCGGACGCGGATCCCGGGGCCGAGGGCTGGCTCCGCGTCGAACTGCGCGCGGAGCGGCTCGACTGGCTGCCTCCGCTGCTCGCCTCGCTCGACCGGCCGTTCATCATCGAGCGGCCGGACGAACTCCGCGGCCTCATCAGCGCGCTCGCCGACCGACTCGCGGCCTCCGCCCACAGAGTCCGTCCCGCACCCGACGACAGCCCCTGAGGCCTGGTCGCAGAGCCCTTGGCGTCGAGCGCTTATCGGCATGGCGAGCGAACGGCGATAGACAAAGCGAAGGCCCAGCGTCGGGAATTGCTTCCTGACCTGGGTCTTTGCCGTTGGAGCGGGTGACGGGAATCGAACCCGCACTGTCAGCTTGGGAAGCTGATGTTCTGCCATTGAACTACACCCGCAAGCGGCACCACTGTACCCGAGTCGCCAGCCTCCCGCATCCAGGTACCCCCGCGGCGCAGCGGCCGACCGCCAGGCCGGGCGGGCCGCGTCGGACGGCGTCCAAGGCGACGCCCCCGGTCCGCCAGATACTTTCACCACGGCAATATATAGGTGTTCTCAAATCTCTCGATGGCTTGTAACGTCTGCCTCACGTTCTCAGCCACGGCGTGACACACCTCCCGTCGCGCCGCCAGAAAGAGGTGGGCCCATGGGACTCCGTCCCAACCTGCTGACCCGGCGTGCCGCCGGCGTCGCCTCCACGACCCTCGCGCTGCTGCTCAGCACGGCAGCGGTCGGCGTCGCTCCGGCCGCTTCGGCCTTCTCCGCCGCCCCTGGAGGCACCTGCGTCGAGCCGGCCGACGCGCACGCCGACGCCCGCGTCAAGGCCGGCGGCGCCGCGAAGCACGAACCGAACGAGCTGACCGCCGCGCAGATCAAGGAGCGGGAGGCCGACCTGGCCGCCGCGCTGCGTGAGCGCGCCAGCCGGCGTACGGGTGCTGTCGTGCCGCTCGCCACCGTCACGATCCCGGTGGTCGTGCACGTGATCCAGGAGAACAACACGCGGGCCGGCGGCAACATCCCGGACTCGATGATCCAGAGCCAGATCACCGTGCTCAACCAGGCGTACAGCGGCGCGACCGGCGGGGCGGTCACGGCCTTCGCCTTTCAGCTGAGCAAGATCAACCGGGTGGTCAACCCGTCGTGGTACCCGATCCTCGAAGGCTCCTCGGCCGAGCGCTCGATGAAGTCGTCGCTGCGTGAGGGTGGCAAGAACACCTTGAACCTCTACCTGGGCGACGTGACCCCCGGCCTGCTCGGCTGGGCGACCTTCCCGCAGCAACGGCTCAGCAGCACCGACGGCGTGGTCGTGCTCAACGAGTCGCTGCCCGGCGGCACCGAGCCCAACTACAACCAGGGCGACACCGGCACCCACGAGGTCGGCCACTGGCTGAACCTCTACCACACCTTCCAGGGCGGCTGCTCCGCCTCGGGCGACGGCGTCGCGGACACGCCGGCCGAGGCCTCACCGGCGTACCAGTGCCCGACCGGTCGGAACACCTGCAGCGCGGCCGGCCTGGACCCGATCACGAACTTCATGGACTACACCTACGACTCGTGCATGTACCAGTTCACCCCTGGGCAGGCGAGCCGCATGTTGACCGCGTGGAACGCCTACCGCGCGGCCTGACGTCGACGCGTACGACCGGTGCCGGCCCCGTCGCCACGGGGCCGGCACCGGCGTTTCGCCCCCCAGGACGCGGTCAGGCCGCCGAGCGCTGGACGTCGCGGCGCCCGCGGCGGCCGGGTCGGGTCTGCGGCACCACGGGGGTGGGGCCGAGCCGCCGATCGTCGGCATGCGGGTCGAGCCAGACCTGCACCGCCGGACGGCCGTGCCCCTCGCCCGGCCCGCCCGCGCTGCCGGCGTCACGCCGGGAGAGCATCGCCACGTCGACGGTGAACTCGAAGAGCCGCCAGTCGACCTGCGGCGCGGCCCCGGCCCGGGCCGCGAGCCGGGCCACGCGGGCCTGGTCGGTGACCGGCCGGGCCTGCCCCGCCACGTAGGCCTCGTCGTCGCTCTCCTCCGGCGGGAAGGAGTGCAGCGCGTAGCGGCCGTCCCGCTCCAGGTCACGCCGCTTCGGCGAGTCGATGATGAAGCAGAAGAGCCCCTCGTCGGTGATCACCGGCGACACCGGGTGCACCCGGGGCCCGCCGTCGGCACGGACCGTGGCCAGGTAGCCGAAGCCCGGACCGTACTGCTGCATGAGAACGCGGATCCCGTCGGCGAGCCGGGGCTCGTCAGCGGCGAATTCGGACCAGGAAGCCATGCGGGCATTCTATCGAACAAATGTTCTAGAGGCGACGCGACGCGCTGGTCACGGGCACCGGATTCGAGCTGTCCGAACGTGCCTCGCTATGGTGGTCCGATGCTGCTCTCCGACCGCGACCTGGTCTCCGAGATCAAGGCCGGCTCGCTCGGGCTGGAGCCGTTCGAGCCCACCCTGGTGCAACCGTCGAGCATCGACGTACGTCTCGACCGGCTCTTCCGGGTCTTCAACAACCACCTCTACACCCACATCGATCCGGCACAGCAGCAGGACGACCTGACGTCGGTGGTCGAGGTCCCCGACGGGGAGCCGTTCGTGCTGCACCCGGGGGAGTTCGTGCTCGCCTCGACGCTCGAGGTCATCTCACTCGGCGAGCAGCTCGCCGGCCGGCTGGAGGGCAAGTCGAGCCTGGGCCGCCTCGGTCTGCTGACCCACTCCACCGCCGGCTTCATCGATCCGGGGTTCTCCGGCCACGTGACCCTGGAGCTGTCGAACGTGGCGAACCTTCCGATCACGCTCTGGCCAGGCATGAAGATCGGCCAGCTCTGCATCTTCCGGCTCTCGTCGCCCGCCGAGCACCCGTACGGTTCGGCCGTCTACGGCTCGCGCTACCAGGGGCAGCGCGGCCCGACCCCGAGCCGGGCCTGGCAGAACTGGCGTACCTGGCCCACCCGCTGACCGACCGACCGGCCGACCAGGCTGCTCGTTCACGGAAAGAGTGGTCATTCGCGCGCGGATGACCACTCTTTCCGTGAACGTGCGCGGACGCGTCAGTCGGGACGGCCGAAGCTGTGGATCGGGCCGTCGTCGACCTTCTTCATCTTGACCGGCACTCCGGCCTGGGAGGCGTGCACCACCCATCCGCCGCCGACGTACATGCCGACGTGGTGCAGGTCGCTGTAGTAGAAGACGAGGTCGCCGGGGCGGAGGTCGGCCCGGCTCACCGTCTTCGTCGCCCGGCGCTGCTGCGCGGCGTTGTGCGGCAGCGACACCCCGGCCTTGGCCCAGGCCGCGAGCATGAGCCCCGAGCAGTCGTACGAGTCGGGGCCGTCGGCCCCCCAGACGTAGGGCTTGCCGATCTGGGCGCAGGCGAACTTCACCGCCACCCCGGCCGCGCCACCCGGATAGGTGGCCGGGCACGGGGCCGGCCGCAGCGAGCCACCGCCACCGTTGCCGTACACCTTGATGCGCAGCTTCTGCAGCCGCTCGATCTCGGTGTTGATCTGCTTCTTCTTCGCCGCCAGCTGGGCCTCGGTACGGGTCAGCTCGGTGACCAGCTCGTCCAGCGGCGCCTTCTGCCGGGCCAGTTGGTCGCGCAATTCGACGACCTGGGCGACGTCCTGCTGCTGGTTGTGGGCGAACCGGTCGAGCAGCTCCAACTGCCCGACGACGTCACCCGGCGACTGGCTGCCGAGCAGCGCGTTGACGGTCGAGAGGTTCTCGCCCTTGTACGCCCGCACCGCGAGCACGCCGACCTTGTTCATGGCCTGGTCGATCCGGAGCTGCAGTGGCTTGATCCGGGCGGCGAGCGCATCGGCCTGCCGACGCTTGGCGGTGAGTTCCTGACGGGTCGCGTTGTGCCGCTCGATGACGGGTTCGAGCTTGTTCCAGTCCTGGTCGATCTGGCGCTCGATCTCGGCGACCGACGGGTCCGCGTGGGCCGCGGTGGCGCCGCCGCCGAGGACGACGCCGATGCCGACGAGGGCGGCGAGGACGGTGGTGAAGCGGGACCAGCGTGGACGCGGCGCACCCGTCGTCGGGCCGGCTGTCGCCGGCCGTCCGGACGGAGGCCGCGGGGCATGGTGGGCCACCGGGCTCCGTACTCCTTCTTCCCTGACCGCCTACCGGGTTAGCTGACGGGTTCGGGCGGGAAGGTCGGCGCCCTACCGCAGTGGCTGCGGATTCACCCCGGGAACCTGGGTCCCCGGCTCGCTCGGGGAGCGACTCGGCGGTGTCGGACCGTTACCGCCCTGGTTGGACGGACCTGTTGCCGGCCGACGATTGACCAGACTAGAGACCCTCGTTACCGATCCGCAACCCTTCAGGCGGTGACACTCCGTGCATGGCGCGGCGGAACGCACTCTCCGTGCGAATCTCGAAGATTTTTTTCCTATGCGATGGGCAGATCGAAAGGTATTGACCGAGGCGGGCCGGCGGAGCGAAGGTGACCAATACCTGACCCGTCCTTACTGGGGGCCCGATGCATCGATCAACCATCTCCAGGAGCAGGCGCGCCCTGCTCGCCGCCGCGGTGGTCAGCGCCACCGCGGCCGTGCCACTGACCGGCGTCCCGGCCAACGCCGCGCCGGCCGGCGACCGCCAGCAGCAGTACGTCGCCGCAGCGACCGCATACGGGGTGCCGGAGAGCGTCCTGCTCGGCGTCTCGTACCTGGAATCCAGGTGGGACACCCACGCCGGCACGCCCAGCACGAGCGGCGGCTACGGCCCGCTGCACCTCACCGACGCGGCTCACGTCGCGAACCTGCCCGCCGCTTCGCACGTCGACGAGGGCGAGGACCCGCGCGGTGACACGTCCCGGCCGTTGACCCTCGGTGCGCCGAAGAAGTCCGCAGCCGACGCACCCGCACCCGCGGCGCTACGGACCCTCCAGGCCGCTGCGGCGCTCACCGGGGCCGACGCCGAGGCACTCCGCACCGACCCCGCCACCAACATCCGGGGCGGCGCGGCCCTGCTCGCCTCGTACCAGGAACAGCTGGGCGGCCCGGTGGGCGCGGCGACCGACCCGGGGGCCTGGTACGCGGCGGTGGCCCGCTACTCCGGCGCGGAGACCGAGGAGACGGCGACCGCCTTCGCCGACGAGGTGTACGACCAGATCCGACTCGGCGCGAGCCGACGTACCGACGACGGGCACCAGGTCACCCTCCGCGCACGGAAGGTGACCACGGAGACCGGCGCGCTGCATCGGCTCGGGCTGCGCGAGCCGCAGGGGCGCGCCGGAGTCGAGTGCCCGGCGCGGCTCGGCTGCGAGTGGATCCCCGCGCCGTACGAGCAGTACGGCCCGACCGTCGGCGACTACGGCAACCACGACCTGGGTGACCGGCCGGCGCAGCAGAAGATCGAGTACATCGTCATCCACGACACCGAGGGGTACTACCAGCCCAGCGTCGGCCTCGTGCAGCAGGCGGACTACCTGGGCTGGCACTACACGCTGCGCTCGGTGGACGGCCACGTGGCGCAGCACGTGAAGGCCGAGGACGTCGGCTGGCAGGCCGGCAACTGGTACGTCAACGCGAAGTCGATAGGCATCGAGCACGAGGGCTTCGCCGGCCACGGCACCTGGTACACCGAGGCGATGTACCGCGCCTCGGCCAAGCTGGTCCGGTACCTGGCGCTCAGGTTCGGCATCCCACTGGACCGGCAGCACATCATCGGGCACGACAACGTGCCCGGGACGGTGGCCTCGACGGTGGCCGGCATGCACTGGGACCCGGGCCCGTACTGGGACTGGTCGCACTACTTCGACCTGCTGAAGGCGCCGTTCCGGACCACCGGCACCAAGCGGACCGGCCTGGTCACCATCGACCCGGACTTCGCCGCCAACCGGCCGGCGTTCGTCGGCTGCAACCGGCAGCCGCCGGGCGTGCCGAACCCGCCGCCGCCCGCCGAGCCCTGCCCGCTGCGCGGCTCGTCCGCGGTCGTCCTGCACAGCGCGCCGAGCCAGGACGCCCCGCTCGTCAACGACCTGGGTCTGCGTCCGGACGGCTCGCCGAACACCATGTACATCTCCGACCACGGCGCCCGGGCCTCCGCCGGCCAGACGTACGCGGTGGCCGAGGTGCGCGGTGACTGGACGGCGATCTGGTACCTCGGGCAGAAGGCTTGGTTCCACAACCCCGCCTCGGCACCCACCGCCAGGTGGGCCACCGGTTTCGTGGTGACCCCGAAGCCGGGGAAGGCGACGATCCCGGTCTACGGCCGGGCCTACCCGGAGCAGGACGCCTACCCGGCCGGCGTGGCGTACCAGACGATCTCCCCGTTGCAGTACACGCTCGCCGCCGGTCAGCGGTACGCCGTCGGCGACGTGCTGCCGAGCGAGTACTACAAGGCCACCACCTTCGACGGCTCGTCCCCGGGCGACTGGACGGTGATCCGGGGCGACCTGCGGTACGTGCAGATCCAGTTCGGGCACCGCATCATGTACGTCAACCTCGACGACGTGCTGCTGCTCCCGTCCCTGGTGGGCGCGCCCCGCTGACGAGCGCGGGCAGCGCGGGTGAGCGTGCCGAGAGACACGAGGGCCCCCGGTCTTCTCGACCGGGGGCCCTCGACGTTCGCGACGTTCGGGGTGGATCAGCCGGGTCGTCGGAAGCCGGCGACCGGCATGTAGTTGATGCTCGTCACCTGGACCGGTTTACCGGCCCGTGGCGCGTGGACCATCTGGTCGTTGCCGAGGTAGAGCCCGACGTGGTGCAGGTCGCTGAAGAAGAAGACCAGGTCACCCGGGCGGGCCTCGGAGCGCGGAATGGCCTTGCCCTCGTTCCACTGCGCGCCCGTGAAGTGCGTGAGGCTGATCCCGGCGGCCTTGTACGCGTACTGGGTCAGGCCGGAGCAGTCGAACGAGTTCGGGCCGGTGGCACCCCAGACGTACGGGTCGCCGACCTGCTTGCAGGCCGTCTGGATCGCGGTGCGCGCCGCCTCGCTGACCACGCCCTTGATGGTGGGGCAGTTCTCCGGCATGACGACCGACTTCGGCAGCAGCTTCTCCAGCCGCTTGATCTCGCCGTCGATCTTCTTCTTCTTGGCGGCGAGCTCGTTCTGCTGCTTCGTCTGGGTGGTGATGAGCGTGTCGAGCTTCTGCTTCTCCGCGTCGTACTTGGCGCGGATCTTCAGGATGCCCTCGACCTGCTTGTGCTCCTGGCGGGCCAGCCGGTCGAGGATGGTGAGCTGCTCGGTAAGCGTGTCCGGCTTGGCGCTGACCAGCAGGGCGCCGAGGTCCTGCGACGGACCGCTGATGTAGTAACGGGAGGCGAGGTCACCGACCCGGGTCATCGCCAGCTCGGTCTGGAGACTGAGCGGCTCGATCTTCTTCTCCAGCTGGGTCGACTTCTTCTGGTTGACCTTCAGCTGCGCCCGCACCTTGTTGTACTGCTCGATCGTGGGTTCCAGCTGCTCCCACTGCTTGTCGATCTGCGCCTCGATCTCCTCGACCGTGGGCGCGGCGTGGGCCGGCGCGGCGAGCAGGCCGGCGCCGACGGCCGCGGCAGCGACCAGTGTGAGCAGGCGGTGGGCAGCCCGACGCAGGCCACCCGGACGAGCGGAACGTCCCGGTGCGTGACGATGGGGGGGCATGGTTGCCACCGGCACCGACTCCTTTGTAACCGACCGCCAGGCGCCTCGCAGAGGGGAAGGAGGCGAGGGCAGACGTCCACAGCGGTCGGTGCCCCACGATAGGGAAGCGCCGGAGCGGAATCAAGGCGAGGCCGCGCGTCGTCACTCCGGCGGAATGCGCCGCCTACCAAGGGTGCCGGTCTCCGGTGGCGGGGCGCGGCTAGCGTCGGGCCATGCCGCAACTCACCCTCGCCCACGAACTTGCCCTGCTCGGCTACGACGACGCGGGCGTCAACCGCCTCGGCGCGCCGCATCTCGGCTACGGCCTCGCGGGTGCGCTGCTGCTCGAACTCGCCCTCGCCGAGCGGGTGACGGTCGTCGACGGCCGCCTCGCGGCCACCAGTGCGGAGCCGCTCGGCGTGCCGCTCCTGGACGACGCGCTCGCCCGGATCGTCGCTCACGGCAAGCGTCGCCGGCCGCGGGACTGGATCATGCCGCTCGCCAAGGGCCTGCCGGACCGGGTGCTGGACGGGCTCGTCGACGCCGGGGTGCTGCGCCGCGAGTCGGACCGGGTGCTCTGGGTCTTCCCGCGTACCCGCTACCCATCGCCGACCGGCGCGGAGCCGGCGGCGGAGACGCAGGCACGTCAGCGGATGCTCGCGGCGGTGGCCGGGGACGGCCCGGTCGAGCCGCGGACCGCGGCGCTGATCAGCCTGACCCAGGCCGTCGGCCTGCACCGCAAGCTCTTCGGCGAGCTGCCGAAGCCGCAGGTCAAGCGACGTCTGGCGGAGATCTCCGAGGCCGACTGGGCGTCGGCGGCGACGAAACGGGCGATCGCCGACACGCAGGCCGCGGTGCTGGCGGCCACCACCGCCAGCACCGCCGCGATCATGGTGAGCACGACCTCCTGAGCGCACCGGCGCATCGCGGTGGCGGGTGGCCGCCGCCGCGGGGCCGCTCTCCTGCGGGCGTACGCCTCAGCCGGCGACCGGCTCGGCCTCCTTGTCACCCTGGGCCTGCTCGGGCTTGACCGAGCGGAGCAGCACGCTCGCCACGTCGATCACCTCGACCTGCTCGCCGGCGCCCTTGCCGTTCACCCCGTCGCTGAGCATGGTCGAGCAGAACGGGCAGCCGACCGCCACCGTCTTGGCGCCGGTGGCCATGGCCTCCTCGACGCGCTCGACGTTGATCCGCTTGCCGATCTTCTCCTCCATCCACATCCGGGCGCCGCCGGCGCCGCAGCAGAAGGAGCGCTCGCTGTTGCGCGGCATCTCGGTGATCTCGGCCTCGCCCAGGGCGCTGCCCAGCACCTCGCGCGGCGCGGCGAAGACCCGGTTGTGCCGGCCCAGGTAGCAGGGGTCGTGGTAGGTGACGCCGCCGTCGACGGGCTGGACGGGGGTGAGCTTGCCGGTGGCCACCAGGTGGGCCAGCAGTTGGGTGTGGTGTACGACCTCGAACTCACCGCCGAGCTGGTCGTACTCGTTGCCGAGGGTGTTGAAGCAGTGCGGGCAGGTGGCGACGATCTTGCGCTTGCTCTTCTCCCGGCCCTCGAACGCCTCGTTGAGCGTCTCGACGTTCTGCTGGGCGAGCATCTGGAAGACGAACTCGTTGCCGATCCGGCGGGCCGGGTCGCCCGAGCAGGTCTCCCCCTCACCGAGGATGGCGAAGGAGACGCCGGCCTCGTTGAGCAGCGTGGCGACGGCCCGGGTGGTCTTCTTCGCCCGGTCCTCGAACGCGCCGGCGCAGCCGACCCAGAAGAGGTACTCGAAGTCGTCGACCTCGCCGACCCGGGGCACCTCGAAGTCGAGCCCCTTGGTCCAGTCCTCGCGGGTGCTCTGCGGGGCGCCCCACGGGTTCCCCTTGTTCTCCAGGTTGCGGAGCATGACGCCGGCCTCGGACGGGAAGTTCGACTCGATGAGCACCTGGTAGCGGCGCATGTCGACGATGTGGTCCACGTGCTCGATGTCGACCGGGCACTGCTCGACGCAGGCGCCACAGGTGGTGCAGGACCAGAGCACGTCCGGGTCGATGACACCACCGGACTCGGCGGTGCCGATCAGCGGCTTGTCGGCCTCGGCGAGCGCCAGTACGTCGACGTGGGCGAGCTGCGCGGCGGTGGCCTTCTCCTCGCCGGTCAGGTCCTTGCCGCCGCCGGCCAGCAGGTAGGGCGCCTTGGCGTACGCGTGGTCGCGCAGACTCAGCACGAGCAGCTTCGGTGACAGCGGCTTGCCGGTGTTCCAGGCGGGGCACTGCGACTGGCAGCGGCCGCACTCGGTGCAGGTGCTGAAGTCGAGCAGCCCCTTCCAGGTGAACTGCTCGACCTGGGCGACGCCGAACTGGTCCTTCTCCGGGTCGGCCTCCTCGAAGTCCAGCGGCTTCCCGTTGCTGGTCATCGGGCGCAGGGCGCCGAGGCCGGAGCCCGCGGCCTTCGCCGGCTCTCGCTTGAAGAAGATGTTGAAGAAGGCCAGAAAGCGGTGCCAGGCCACGCCCATGGTGACGTTCAGCGAGATCACGATGAGCCAGGTCATCGAAATGACGATCTTGATGAGGGCGGCGACGCTGACGCCGGACTCCCAGGCCGGGAGGGCGTTGCCGAGCGCGTGGCTGACCGGGGTGGCCCAGACCGGGTACTCGAAGTGGTCGGTGGAGACCTTGAAGCCCCGGATCACGAAGCCGAAGATCAGGACCAGCAGCACGACCCACTCGACGAAGTAGCCCTGCCACATGGTCGAGCCGGTGAACCGGGAGCGTCCGCCCGGTCGGCTGGGCCGGTTGCGCAGCCGGATCGCCATCAGCACCAGGATGCCGAGCAGGCCCAGCACCCCGATGATCTCGGTGGCCAGGCCGAAGACCGTCCAGTGCCCGATGATCGGCAGCTCGCCGGTGGAGCTGACCACCTCGAAGTACGCCTCGAGCACCAGCAGCGACAGCACGATGAACCCGACCATCACGAACCAGTGCGCGGCGCCCACCACGCTCCACTTGAGCATGCGGGTGTGGCCGGCGGTCTCGACCAGCATCGTCCTCGTGCGGGCGCCCTTGTCGGCGAGGCGCTCGGGGGCGGGTTGACCCAGCCGGATGACGGCCACCATCTTCAGGACCGCGCGTACCGCCAGCCCCACCGCCACCGCGGTGATGGCGGCCGCGAGAACCGTGGCGACGATCTGGACGCTGCCCATCGAGTTGGCCTCCCGGTCTGCTGCCTGTCGAGCGACTCGGCGACCGGGCCGACTCGGGCCGCGAGCGACGCGCCGCCGCTGCCCTGCCCTCGACCGGACCGGTCCATGACCGCGCTCCACCCGGTCATTCAGTGCAGCCTACGCGCAAGGTTACCCATCAGTAACGTGAGTCATCTCGCACCCGGGCCGCGCCGCCCTGCGCACACCATAGGGGCCCCCGCCCGAAACCGCCGGGCGGGGGCAACGTCGAGTGAGATGGATCGACCCTGGCGGCGGCCGAGGCCGCCGCTCGGGATCAACGCCAGCGCGAGAGCAGGATCAGCGAGGCGACCATCGCGCCGAAGCCCACCGCGAGGTTCCAGTAACCCCACGACATGACCGGATACGCCTGCTCGGAGAGGTAGTAGACCACCAGCCAGCCGATGCCGACGACGATCAGCGCGACCGCGGCGATCGGCAGCCAGGCCGGGCTAGGCTTGCGCGTCGCCGCCGTCGCCGTCGGGCGTACGTCCGTCGGCGGGGTGTACACCTTCTTCTTGCGGACCTGAGACTTGGGCACGACGCTCTCCAGAGGGGGTTATTGCGACCTCGTCCGGCCTGACAACCGGGCGCGGGGGCGACGGTCCATGGCCAATAATGTTCGACAGCTAGCGTAGTCCGGAAGGCCCGTCCAATCCACGAATGGGGTCAGGCCGGTGCGAGGAGTGACCGGAAAAGGCGAAAGTATTCGGATCCTCGCCCCGGTCGCGACATGAGGACGACGGGAAGGAACGCTCGGTGGAGTACACATCCGGCGCTGCCTCCTGGCAGAAGGTGCTCCGGCGCGTCGGCGCCGGGCTGCTGCCACGGCGCCCGCGGCAACGGCGACCGGGCTGGTCGGTCGGCGTACCGCTGATCGCCGCCGCGGCCGGGCTCCTCTTCACCACCACCGCGACCACCGCCGGCGGCACCGCCCTGCGCGAGGACCGACGCCCCCAGCTCACCCAGTTGATCGAGGAACGCCGGCAGCAGGTCGCCGCGAGTGAGCGCGAGGCGGCGACCTTGCGCCAGGACATCGAGGAGCGGACCACCGCGCTCGGTGAACAGGACGGCCCGATCCGGGGCCAGCAGGACCGCGCCGCCGACAGCCTGCAGCCGGCCGGCTTCACCGCACTGACCGGCGTCGGTGTCACGGTCGAGCTCAACGACGCGCCCCGCCGCAACGACCAGCGCCTGCCCGAGGGGGTGAGCAACGACGACCTGGTGGTCCACCAGGGCGACGTCCAGGCGGTGGTGAACGCCCTCTGGGCCGGCGGCGCGGAGGCCATGGCAATCATGAACGTCCGCGTACTCGCCACCAGCGCGGTACGCTGCGTCGGAAACACCCTGCTGCTACACGGCCGGGTGTATTCCCCACCATTCAAGATCGTAGCGATCGGCGATCCGACTTCCCTGCAGAAGGCTCTCGCCGAGTCCGAGGGAGTCCAGTTGTTCCGGGACGCGGTCGAGCACTACCAGCTCGGCTACCGGGAGGACGTCTCCACGGTCGCCGTGCCGGCGTTCGAGGACTCGACAGCGCTGCGCTCGGCGAAGGTGCTTCAGTGACCCGCGCGGCGAAGGTGCTCCAGTGAACGACGACGACCGGCCCGACGGGCGGCATCGCGGCCAGGCCGACGAGCCGACGGCGTTCCTGCCCAAGGTCGACCGCTCCGAGCCGGGCGCCGGCCGCTCCCGGGGCGCCTGGCCCGACCCCGTGCCGCCGACCCGCGCACCGGCCACGCCGCCGGCGGGCGCGGATGACGCCGTCCCACGCCTGGCCGGGCCGCCGGACCCGACCCGCCGCCCCTGGACGAACCCGCCCCCCGCCTCCGGCGACGCCCACCCGGGACGCCCAGACTGGTCCTCCCCGGAGACCGGCCGACCCCCTGCCCGGCCCGTCGCGCACCCCGACGCCCCGCCACCGTGGCCCGGTGCCACCCGACCGGCGTCTCCCGCCGGCGCGGGAGGCGGCTTCGCGGCCCCCGGCGGTTCGCCGACCCACCCGAGCGCCGGAGGCGACGCCCCGGGCCGGCCGGCCGAGTACGCCCGGCCGACCACCGCCGACCCCTCCGTGCGACCGGCCGCCCCCGGCGGCCACCCGGGTCAACCGCCCACCGGCGGATCCGCACCCCGGGCGGCCGCCTCGAACTGGCCCCCGCACACCCAACCCGGTGCCGGCGAGCCCGCACGCGCGCAGCCGCGGCCCGCGGCCCCGCCCGACGCCGCGCCGGGCGGTCCTCCCGCCCCGGCGTCGTCGGGCACCCGGCCGCCGAGCGGCGGACACCCGCCGAACAGCGCTGGGGACAGCCCGACCGCGCTCATCCCCACCGTCGCTCCGCGGGGCGAACGGGCCTCCGGTCGGCCGAACGCCGCGGGCACGCCCGCCGCTGACCCGGCGGCGACCGCACTCATCCCGGCCGTCTCCGGCGCCACGGCGCGGCCTCCGGCGATCGACTCGACCGCGTTGATGGGCGCGGTACCGAAGACGTCGGAGACCGACGACCCGGCGGAGACCGGGCCCACCGAGCCGCCCCGTCCCCGCCGAGGCGAGCGGGTCGTCAAGCTACGCCCGGAGCAGACGGGCAAGGGCTACAAGAGCGTCTACTCGGAGCTGACCCGGCCGTCCTTCGGCTCCCGGCTGCGCGGCGGTCTCCGGGTCACCGGCGAGGTCCTGATGACCTTCGGCCTGGTCGTGCTCCTCTTCGCCGGGTACGAGGTCTGGGGCAAGTCCGCGATCGTGGACGCCCACCAGAACGATCTCAGCCAGGAGCTCGCACAGGCGTGGGGGCCGACCGGGGACCCGACGATCTCCGCTCCCGCCGCCCCGTCGGTCAAGCCCTCCCCACCCGTACGGGGCAAGCCCATCGCGGGCCTCTACATCCCGAAGCTCGAGAAGAACTGGGTCGTCGTCGAGGGCGTGACCCAGGCCGACATCCGGTACGCCCCGGGCCACTACCCGGAGAGCGCCCTGCCGGGCCAGGTCGGCAACTTCTCCGTCGCCGGGCACCGCAACCGCGCCACGTTCTGGCGCCTCGACGAGCTGCGCGACGGCGACTCGATCGTGGTCGAGAGCAAGACCGACTGGTACGTCTACAAGGTCTCCAAGACCCGGATAGTCAAGCCCACCCAGGTGGAGGTGGTGGCGGCGGTCCCGGGCGAACCCGATAAGAAACCGACCAAACGGATGCTTACCCTCACCACCTGCAACCCGAAGTTCGACAACTACCAGCGGTTGATCGTCCACGCCGAGCTGGACCGGACGCAGCCGAAGTCGGACGGTCGCCCGACGGAGCTGGGGGGCTGACGGGCGATGTACTCGTGGATCTGGCGCAAGCTCCCGTTCGGCCTGGTCGGCAAGCTGACCGGATCCGTGCTGCTCACCGCCGCGACGGTGGCCCTGCTCTGGTACGTGGTCTTCCCGTGGGCCGAGCCCCTGCTGCCCTTCGACGACGTGCAGGTCACCCAGGACTCCGAGGTGCCCGGTGCGCCGCCCGGCGAGGTGATCCCCGGTGACGACGCCCCAGCCGGCGACGAGCACGACCTGCCGTATGACACCGAGCGGAACAACACCCCGCCCGCCTCCCCGAACCGGTGACACCATGCGCGTCCTTGTGATCGACAACTACGACTCGTTCGTGTTCAACCTCGTGCAGTACCTCGGCCAGCTCGGGGTGGAGTGCGAGGTACGCCGAAACGACGAGATCGACGTCGCCGAAGTGGGGAAGATCGGCGCGGCCGGCATCCTCCTCTCGCCCGGGCCGGGCAGCCCCGACCGCGCCGGCATCTGCCTGGACGTCATCCGGGAGTACGCCGGCGAGCTGCCCATCCTCGGCGTCTGCCTCGGTCACCAGGCGATCGGCGAGGCGTTCGGCGCAACGGTCGCCCGCGCGCCCGAGCTGCTGCACGGCAAGACCTCCGAGGTGCGACACCAGTCGGTGGGCGTACTCGCCGGCCTGCCGGACCCGTTCACCGCGACCCGCTACCACTCGCTCGCGGTGCTGCCCGAGACGCTGCCGGACGAGCTGGAGGCCACCGCCTGGACGGGCTCGGGGGTGGTGATGGCGATGCGTCACCGCAGCCTCCCCATCGAGGGCGTGCAGTTCCACCCGGAGTCGGTCCTCACCGAGGGCGGGCACCTGATGCTCGCCAACTGGCTCGCCGGCTGCGGTCACCCCGAGGCGCTGGAGCGGGCACCGGCGCTGGCCGCCGAGGTCGACGCGCGCCGCCGGGCCGCCTTCAGCGCCGCCTGACCCACTGGGCGTCCCCGGACGTCGAATGGCCGGCCGGGTGACCTGGCGTGGGCCGCGACTCCGACGACCTGCAGCCGCCGGGCGAGGTCCGGCGCCGCCGGCCGCGAGGCCCGGTTCAGCGGAGCGGCCGATACCGGCGCGACGGCCGGCCGCTCCGGCGGACGCCATGATCGGCTCAGGGTTTCCGGGGTGTCCGTGCAGGCGGACACCCCGGCTCATCTGGAAGTCGGGCCGGGCCACATCGGGCCGGCTGCCGGTGCTCAGTCGTTGCGGGGGAAGCCCGGCGGCAGGGGAGGCATCGGGAACCCGCCGCCACCACCGGTGCCCGGCGTGGTCGGCGTCACCGTCGGGGTGGGCGAGTTCGAGTCGCTCGGCGGTGCGTCCGGCGCGGGGACGGTCACGTAGATGGTGACCTCCCGGCCGCGCGGCAGGTTCGCGCCCGACTCGGGGCTCTGCCGCTCCACCCGGCCGGCCTGGTCCGCAGGCACCTCGCTCCCCTCGCGGACCCGGACGTCGTAGCCCGCGTCCTCGAGCTCCTCCCGCGCGTCGTCCTCGGTGGCGCCGATCACCCGGGGCACCTGGCCGACGTTGCCCTTGGAGACGGTGAGGGTGATCGCGGTCCCCTCGGCCACCTCCTTGCCGGCCTCGGGCGACATCTCGAGGACGGTGTTCTTCTCCCGCGAGCTGTCCTTCTCCTTCGGCGGGTCGTTGACCTTGAAGCCCAGGCTCTCGAGCTGCTGCTTCGCGCTGTCGAAGCTGGAGTTGACCACGTTCGGGATGGTCCGCGTGTTCGGCCCGGCGCAGACCTGGATGGTCACCGTCCGGTTCGGTTCGAGCTCGGTGTCCGGCGCCGGGTTCTGCGCGACCACCGTGCCCTTCTCACAGGTGGGGTTGTTCACCTGTTCGCCCGCCTGCGGGGCGAAGCCGGCGTTCTGGACCGCCTGGAACGCCTCCTGCTGGGTCATGCCGGTCAGCGACGGCACCCGCCGCAGGTCTTCCTCCTTGCCGTTCATGAGCAGCGCGGCGACGAGGGCGATCACCGCGAGCACGCCCACCGCCGAGAAGAGCGCGATCAGCCAGGATGAGGCCCGGCGGCGGCGCGGGTCACCGACCCGGGCCGGGATCTGCCGGGTCGGCGGGGCGGCCCCACCACCGGCCGGATAGCCGCCGGCGGCCGGGGCCATCGGCATGGTCTCCTGCTCGCGCATCACCGGCGTGGCCAGCACGGGCCGCCCGGCGGCGGCGCGCAGCAGATCGGCCCGCATCTCGGCGGCGCTCTGGTAGCGGTTCAGCGGATTCTTCGACAGCGCCTTCAACACGATCGCGTCGACCGCCGGATTCACGTCCGGGTTGATGTCGCTCGGCGTCGGCGGCGCCTCCCGGACGTGCTGGTACGCGACGCTCACCGGGCTGTCGCCGACGAACGGCGGGTGCCCGCAGAGCAGCTCGAAGAGCACGCAGCCCGCCGCGTAGACGTCGGAGCGGGCGTCGACCGCCTCCCCCCGGGCCTGCTCGGGAGAGAGGTACTGCGCCGTGCCGATCACCGCGCTGGTCTGCGTCATGGTGGTGGCGCCGCTGGCCAGGGCGCGGGCGATGCCGAAGTCCATCACCTTGACCTGGCCGGTCTGGGTGAGCATCACGTTTCCGGGCTTGATGTCCCGGTGGATGATGCCGTGCCGGTGGCTGAACTCCAGCGCCGCGCAGACGTCGGCGCAGATCTCCAGCGCCCGCCGCGGCTGGAGCCGCCCCTCGGCCGCCAGCACCTCCTTGAGGGTCCGCCCGTTGACGAACTCCATGACGATGAACGGCAACGTCTCGCCGGTCGGCGCGGTCTCCTCGCCGGTGTCGTAGACGGCCACGATCGCCGGGTGGTTGAGCGACGCCGCGTTCTGCGCCTCCCGCCGGAACCGCATCTGGAAGGTGGCGTCCCGGGCGAGGTCCGTGCGGAGCATCTTGATCGCGACGTCCCGACCGAGCCGGAGGTCGCGACCGCGGTGCACCTCGGCCATGCCGCCGTAGCCGAGCAGCTCGCCGACCTGGTACCTGCCACCGAGCAGGCGGGCCTGGGCTGTCATCGCGTCTGTCGTCCTTCGCTCGTCGTCGTCTCGCCGCTGGTCAATCGGAGCCGCTCGAACTGACGGTACGACCCCTGGGTCAGGTCGTCGCGTCCGTCGAACCGTAGCGCGCCGGAGGTCACGGTCTGCGGTGTGACCGGTGCGGACTGTGTTCCCTTGCGCAGCTTGTAGGAAATCACGCCCGAGCAGAGCAGGACCAGTACGGCGAGGAGCACGGCCACGAGCACCGTTCCCGGCCGGGACCGCCCCGGGGCGGGCGGCGGTGGTGTTGGACCGGCCTGCCCCACGTACCCGGACGGCGGGACCGGCGGCTGCGGCACCGAGGCGGCCCCACGCGGATAGCTCGCCGCCGCCATCGGCGGCCGGGGCTGCGCCACCGCCGGCGCGACCGCGGTGGGTCGCGGCGGCTGGGGCGGCGCGGCGGAGACGGGACGGGACGCCGCGGGCGACGTGGCGGCTGGCGGCCGGTGTGGGGACGTCATCGAGCGCGACTGCTGCGGGGGCGGCACCTGGGCCCGCCCGGGCGGCGCGGCCGGCGACGCCGGGACACCCGAGATCGGCCGGGACTGGGTGTTCGCCCGGGCCTGCTGGGAGAGTGCCGCCTTCAGTTGGCGGGCCACCCCGGCCAGCGCGGCGGCGCTCGGCCAGCGGGCCGCCGCGTCCTTGGCCAGGGCTCGCTCGACCAGCGACCGCACCTGCGGAGGAATGTCGGCCGGAAGTGGCCGGGGCGCCTCCTGCACGTGCTTCATCGCGATCTCGAGCGGGTTGTCCCCTTCGAACGGGCGGCGGCCGGCGAGGCACTGGTACGCGACCACCCCGAGGGCGTAGACGTCGGACGCGGGCGTCGCGACCTGGCCCATGGCCTGCTCGGGCGAGATGTACGAGGCCGTGCCGAGCACCGAGCCGGCCGCGGTGAGCTGCCCCACCAGGTCGGAGCGGGCGATGCCGAAGTCGGTGAGCACCAGCGTGCCGTTCGGCCGGACGAGCAGATTGCCCGGCTTCACGTCGCGGTGCACGATGCCCTTCTCGTGCGCAGCATGCAGCGCGTCGGCGGCCTGGGCGACGAGGGCCATCGTCCGGGCCGGGGTGAGTCGCCCGACCCGGCTCAGCGTCGCCGAGAGCGGATCGCCCTCGACGTACTCCATCACCAGGAAGGCGATGTGTTGGTCGTTGCCGAAGTCGTAGACGTCCACCACGCCGGGGTGGTTGATGGTGGCCATGGTCCGGGCCTCGCCGCGGAACCGCTCGGCGAAGCCCGGCTCGTCGAGCAGGGCAGGGAGCAGGCTCTTGACGGCAACCGTCCGGCCCAGCACCTGGTCGGTGCCGCGCCAGACGTCACCCATACCGCCGCTCGCGATCCGCTCGTCGAGGCGGTAACGGTTGCCGAGCTGGACCCCGGGGCTGAGCATGTCAGCGACTCCCGGGGTCGGAGATGACCGCCTGCATGATCTTGCCGGCAATCCGGGCGGCCTCGGCGCTGCCGCCCGGCCCGGCCTGCTCCAGTTCGACGCAGACGGCGGAGATCGGGGTGCCGTTCTTGTCCATGACGAAGCCGATGAACCAGCCGTGGTCGGGCCGGTCGGGCGCGGACTGGGCGGTGCCGGTCTTGCCGCCGACCGTGTAGCCGTTGATCCGCGCGTTGCGGCCGGTGCCGTTCTCGACCACGCTGACCATCATGTCCCGCAGGTCGCCGGCGACCTGGCCGCTGATCGGCTGTCGCAGCTCCCGAGGCTCCGCCGTGTAGTAGCTGGTGGTCCGGTCCGGGCCCAGCAGCTGCCGCACCAGGTACGGACGCATCTGCTTGCCGTCCTTGTTGGCGACGGCGGCGGCGATCATCGCGCCCTGCAGCGGGGTCATCCGCACGTTGTTCTGGCCGATGGAGGACTGGGCCAACGCGGCCGGGTCGGTGCCGCCGTCCGGATTCTGCATGTCCCCGGTGCGGCTCGCCGCCACCGGCAGCCCGCCCTCGCCGAGCTGGCCGACGGTGAGGTCCTCCTGCTCGAAGCCGAACTGCCGGGCCTTCTCCTTGAGCACGTCGGCGCCGAGGCGCACACCGAGCTGGGCGAAGCCGGTGTTGCACGACTCGGTGACCGCCTCCATCAGGGTGACCTGATCCCCGGGGCAGATGGACGCCGCCGCGTTGCGGATCGGCGTGCCCGAGGTCGGCGCGGTGTAGCTGGGACCGGCCGGGATCTTCGTCTCCTTGCCGACGCCGTCCTCCAGCGCCGCCGCGGCGACCACGATCTTGAAGGTGGAGCCGGGCGGCAGGACCTCCCCGAGTGCCCGGTTCTTCAGCGGGCCGTTCGGATCCTGCTCCAACTCGTTGTACGCGGCGGCGGCCTTCGTGCTGTCGTGGCTCGCCAGCGGATTCGGGTCGAAGCTGGGCATGGAGACCAGGGCCTGAATCGCACCGGTACGCGGGTCGATGGCGATCGCGGCGCCCCGCTTCACACCGATCGTGTTGTTCCGCAGCTGGTTGTACGCCGCGTCCTGGGCCTTCTTGGAGAGGCTGAGCAGGACGTTGCCGCCGCCGGTCTGGTCGCCGGTGAAGAGGTCCTTGATCCGGTCGCCGATCAGCTGGTCGCTGGTGCCGGCCAGGAACTCGTCCTCGACCCGCTCGATGCCGGTCTCGGCCAGGTTGACCGGCTTGTAGCCGAGCGCGTGAGCGTACTCGGCGCCGGCCGGGTAGGTCCGCAGGAACCGCAGCTTCCCGCCGGTGTCCTTGCTGGTGGCCAGCGCCGTTCCGCCGGCTTCGATGTTGCCGCGCTTGCGCTCGTACTCGGCGACCTGAACCCGGCCGTTGTAGTCACTGTTGCGGTATTCGTCCGCCTTGTAGGCCTGAATCCAGTTCAGGTTTGCGAAGAGCAGACCGAAGAGGACTATGACGACGACACCGGCGCGGCGCAGGGGTGCGTTCACGGCCTGATCACCTCCGTGGGGGCACCGTGCAGCTGCTCCGGCGGGCCGCCCGACGGTCGCGCGGTCCCGCCCCCGCCGGTCACCGGCCGGTGCGCACCGTCGGAGACCCGGAGCAGCACCGCGATGAGCAGCCAGTTCGCCATCAACGACGAGCCACCGGCGGAGAGGAACGGGGTGGTCTGGCCGGTCAGCGGAATGAGCTTGCTGATCCCGCCCACGATCACGAAGACCTGCAGCCCGAGGGTGAACGCCAAGCCGCCGGCGACCAGCTTGCCGAACGAGTCACGGACCGCCAGCGCGGCGCGCAGGCCGCGCTCCACGATCAGCAGGTAGATGACCAGCAGCGCGGAGAGGCCGAAGAGGCCGATCTCCTCGCCGAGTCCGGCGAAGATGAAGTCGTTCTGCACCTCGGGTAGCAGGCCCGGCTGGCCACCGCCCGGCCCGGCGCCGAAGAGCCCGCCGGTGCCGAGCGCGAGCAACCCCTGCACCAGCTGGTAGCCGTCGTTGTGCGGATCGGCGAACGGGTCCAGCCAGATCTCCGCCCGCAGGTAGAAGTTGGCGAACGGGCCGCCCACGAGATCACCGAGGATGTACGCGAGGTAGGCGCCGCCGAAGAAGAGCACCAGGCCGATGATCAGCCAACTGACCCGCTCGGTGGCGATGTAGAGCGTCACCACGAACATGCCGAAGTAGAGCAGTGAGGTGCCGAGGTCCTTCTCGAAGACCAGGACCAGGAGGCTGATCAGCCAGACCACGACCACCGGGCCGAGGTCACGCCCGCGCGGGAAGTCGATGCCGAGGAAGCGTCGGCTCGCCAGCGAGAGCACCTCGCGCTTGCGCACCAGGTAGTAGGCGAAGAAGACCAGCAGCGCCAGCTTGGCGAACTCGCCGGGCTGGATGGAGAAGGTGTCGCCGAACTTGATCCACAGCTTGGCGCCGTTGATCTCGGAGAACCGGCTGGGCAGCACCGCCGGGATCATCACCAGCACGATGCCGGCCAGCCCCAGGGTGTACGCGTAGCGGGAGACCGACCGGTGGTCGCGCAGGATGACGAGCAGCCCGGCCGCGAGGATCACCGAGACAAGGGTCCAGGCGAGCTGGCGGCCGCCCGTGCCGGCGAAGACGGCGAGGCCCTCCCGCTCGGCGGGAACGGCGTCACTCAGGTCGAGCCGGCGCAGGAAGCCCACGCCCAGCCCGTTGAGCAGCGCCACCGCCGGCAGCAGGGCCGGGTCGGCGAACGGGGCGAGGAACCGGATGACCAGGTGGAGGCCGAGGAAGACGGCACCGAGCGCGGCAGCCGGGATCCAGAAGTCCGGGGTGACCGTGTCGAGCATGGTCGCCTCGACGGTCGCCCCGTACGCGGCCACCAGCACCATGGCCAGCAGCAGCAGGGAGAGCTCGGCGTTGCGCCGGGACCGGGCCAGGCGTACGCCGGGCTGCTCGCCCGTGGTGGCGGGCGAGGCTGCCGGTGTGGCCGCTGCGGTCACGGAAGGGTCCTCGGGGTCGGGCCGACGCTCACTCGGGCGACCGGCAGCCGGCCGGGTCGAGCGCCGGCGGAGCCGAGTCGGAGGGTGGCGCGTCGGGCGTGCTGGTCGGCTCGGTGCCGACCACGCTGCCGCTCGGGCTGGGGCTGTTCGAGACCTGGCCGACGCGGCTGCTGGCCGTCGGCGCGCCGACGGCGGCGCTGCCGCTCGGCGTGGGCGTCGTCGCGACGGTGCTCGGCGACGGACTCGACGGACTCGACGAGGTCGACGGGGTCGACGAGGCGACCGGCGTGGACGGGCTCGGGCAGACCGGCTTGAGGTTCGGGTTGGTCGGGTCCTCGCTGGTCAGCTCGGCCAGCCGACGCTCGGCGTCCGGCTCGCTCTTGGCGGGGATGCCCTGCTTGACCTGCTCCTGTGCGGCCAGGGTCAGGTCGTCGAGCTGTGCGGGGCTGGTGGAGTGCACGGTGGAGAGATCCAGGCCGGCGATCTGGCCCTGGATCCCACGGAAGACCGCGACCTGGCCCTCCTCCGTGGCCCCGACGTAGTACTGCTGCTGGGTGTAGCTCCAGCCGGCGAAGAGGCCACCGCCGAGGATCACCAGCAGGGCGATCCCCATCGCGGCCGCGCGTACCGGCCGGTGCCGGCGCCGCTCGGGCTCGTCCTCGTCGGGAGTCGGCTCCTCGGGCGCCGGTGAGCGCGGCGCCGAGAGCGCCGAAGCCCGGGCGGCCGGGGTGGAGATGTCCGCCGAGGTCGCCATGCCTCGATCCCGGGCGGCGGCGCCGCCCACGATCGGTGTCGCCTCGACGATGTCCTGGTCGGTCGCGTCAGCGATGATCACCGTGATGTTGTCCGGGCCACCACCGCGGAGCGCGAGCTGGACGAGCCGCTCGACGCACTGCTGCGGGTCGGTGTACTCACGCATGGTCTCGCCGATGGTGTCCGCGCTGACCACACCGGAGAGCCCGTCGCTGCAGATCAGGTAGCGGTCACCGGGAAGCACCTGGCGCACTGAGTATTCCGGGTCGATGTCCCGGCCGTCGAGCGCACGGGTCAGCAGCGACCGCTGCGGGTGGCTGCTCGCCTCCTCGGCGCTGATCCGGCCCTCGTCGACGAGCATCTGGACGTAGGTGTCGTCCTTGGTGATCTGCGCGAACTCGCCGTTGCGCAGCAGGTACGCACGGGAGTCGCCGATGTGCACCATGCCGAGCTTGCTGCCGGAGAAGAGCGTCGCGGTGAGTGTGGTGCCCATCCCCTCCAGTTGGGGATTGGCGTCCACGGTGTCGCGGAGTTGTTGGTTGGCGGTGCCGACGGCTGATCGCAGCGCGTCGACGAGAGCGTCCCCGGGGACGTCCTCGTCGAGCGGCGCCATGGCACCGATGACGATGTTGCTGGCGACGTCACCGGCGGCCATGCCGCCCATGCCGTCGGCAACGGCGAGTAGCCGCGGTCCGGCGTAGACGGAATCCTGGTTGCCGTCTCGGATCAGACCGCGGTCGCTGTGGGCCGCGTAGCGCAGGGTCAGAGTCATGGCCGTAATTCGAGGGAAGTGCGGCCGATCCGGATCGGCACGCCGAGGGGGACGGGGGTCGGTCCGGTGACCTTAGCGCGATCCAGATAGGTGCCGTTAGTCGAACCGAGGTCCTCTACGAACCACTGCCCGTCACGTGGCACGAGTCGGGCGTGTCGCGCCGACGCGTAGTCGTCGGTGATGACGAGGGTGGAGTCCTCCGCACGACCGATGGTGATCTGCGCCTCACCGAGCGTGATTCGAGTGCCGGCCAGCTGACCGGCGGTCACCACCAGCTGGTGCGCTGCCCGACCCCGCTTCACCTTGGCCGGCTTCGCCGCCTGACCCGCCACGGCGCCCAACGTCCGGGGCGCGGCGACCAGCCGGCCCGAGCGGGCACCCGCGAAGAGGTCGCGGCGGATGACGCCGACCACCGTGAAGACGAAGATCCACAGCAGGATCAGGAACCCGAACCGGGCGACGGTGATGACGAGTTCCGGCAACGCTGATCAGCCGTCCACGCGGAAGGTCAGTGTGGTGGTGCCGAGCTGGATCATGTCCCCGGGGTTGAGGGCGACGGCCGAGACCCGCTGACCGTTGACCATCGTGCCGTTGGTCGAGCCGAGGTCGGTCAGCACCACCTGACCACCGTCGAAGTCGAGGCGGGCGTGCCGCCGGGAGATCCCGACGTCCGGGAGCCGGAGGTTGGCCTGGTCACCACGGCCGATGACCGTGGAGCCCATCTGCAACGGGTAGGTGCGACCGTCGCCGGAGACCAGGCGTACGTTGCGCCCGCCGCCGTGCCCGGGCGGAGGCCCGTAGCCGCCACCCTGGTCGTACGCGGGATAGGCGGGCGGGCCGGCGTCGTAGCCGGGGCCCGGGGCCGGGGCCACGTCGCCGCCGGTGTAGACCTCGGCGGTGACCCGGAACATCCCGGTGTCCAGCCCGTCGCCGCGCTCGATCTCGACGATCACGTCGCCGTAGACCGTCCAGGCCTGCTCGCCGATGAACTCCGCCTGCGACTGGGCCAGCTCCTGGGCCAGCGCGGCAGCGTAGGGCGCCAGCCGACTGTGGTCGTACGGCGAGAGATCGATCACGTAGCGGTTGGGCACGAGGGTGCGCCCACCGGCCAGGATGGCCTTGTGCGCCTCAGCCTCCCGCTGCATGGCGTTGAGGATCTCCACGGGGTGGACCACCCCTTTGAAGACCTTGGCGAAGGCCCCTTCGACCAGGCCTTCCAGACGCTTCTCGAAGCGTTGCAGCACGCTCACCGGCTCCTCCTCGGGTCCCGAGGACATGATGGTATCCGGCCGGCGCGCGCGCAGCTCACACGCCGCTCGGCCGCCTGCTCCCGGCCCGTTCGGATGGGCCGCTCCTACCGTGCTACTCTTTCGTCCGCCACGAACGGTAACCGGTCGTGGCGATGACCGGAACAGCGTAATATCTGCCGGGCCCCGCCGCTGGCGGCGAGGTCGGGTCGGGTTACAGTTATCCGGTCGTGCCACGGGGAAGTGGCGGAATGGCAGACGCGCACGGTTCAGGTCCGTGTGCCCGAAAGGGCGTGGGGGTTCAACTCCCCCCTTCCCCACCACCACACGAGGGCTCCGCGGGTCGCGGGGCCCTCGCGGCATATCGGGGCATGTCGAGCATCACGCTATGCTCCGAATGGTTTTCTGCCTCCGATGGACCAGGAGTGGCGTGTGAGTGTCGCGTTGGTGACCGGGTCGGGCGGTCTGATCGGCTCCGAGGCGGTCCGGCACTTCGCCGGTCTCGGTCTCGACGTGGTCGGTATCGACAACGACATGCGGCAGCAGTTCTTCGGGTCGGAGGCGTCGACCGCGTGGAACGTCAAGCGGCTGACCCAGGAGCTGGGGTCGGCGTACACACATCACTCGATCGACATCCGCGACCGGGACGCGCTGGCGAAGCTCTTCCAGCGGTACGGCGCGGAGATCGCCGTGGTGATCCACACGGCCGCGCAGCCCTCGCACGACTGGGCGGTCCGTGACCCCTACACCGACTTCGACGTCAACGCCGGCGGCACGCTGAACGTTCTCCAGAACGTCCGCGAGCACTGCATCGAGGCGCCGGTCATCCACTGCTCGACCAACAAGGTCTACGGCGACCGGCCCAACAGCCTGCCCTTCGTGGAGCTGGAGACCCGCTGGGAGATCGAGCCCGGGCACCCGTACGAGCAAGGCATCCGGGAGGACATGTCGATCGACTCCTCCCTGCACTCGATCTTCGGCGCCTCGAAGGTCGCCGCGGACGTGATGGTGCAGGAGTACGGCCGCTACTTCGACATGCGTACGGCGTGTTTCCGCGGCGGCACGCTGACCGGCCCGGCCCACTCCGCCACCGAGCTGCACGGCTTCCTCGGCTACGTCATGCGGGCCAACATGGAGCGCCGGACGTACCGGATCTACGGCTACCAGGGTAAGCAGGTCCGGGACGCCATCCACAGCTCGGACGTGGTCGGGGCGTTCGAGGCGTTCTTCCGTAACCCCCGCTCGGCGGCGGTCTACAACCTGGGCGGCGGGCGGCACTCCAACACCTCCATGCGGGAGGCGTTCGCCGAGGCCGAGCGGATCACCGGCCGGGAGATGGTCTCGGAGTACGTCGAGGCCAACCGGGTCGGCGACCACAAGTGGTGGATCGGCTCGAACGAGGCGTTCCAGGCCGACTATCCCGAATGGAAGCAGGTCTACGACGTACCGATGATCATGCGGGAGATCTACGAGGCCAACGTGGACAAGTGGGTGCCCTCGGCATGACCGTGCAGCGCAAGCAGAACGTGCTCGGCGTCCTGGTCGACGCCACCGACTACGCCGAGGCGACCGAGCAGGTCGTCGCGGCCGCCCAGGAACGCCGCCCGCTGGCGCTGACCGCGCTGGCCGTGCACGGCGTGATGACGGGCGTGCTCGACCGGGCCCACAACGCCCGGCTCAACTCCTTCGACGTCGTCACCCCGGACGGCCAGCCGGTGCGCTGGGCGCTCAACCTGCTGCACCACGCAGGCCTCCGGGACCGGGTGTACGGCCCGACGTTGACCCTGCACGTGCTCTCCCGGTTCGCCGACGAGGGTCTGCCGGTCTACCTGTACGGCTCGACCGAGGAGACGCTGTCCCGGCTGATCCCGGCGTTGGAGCGGATGTTCCCGGCGCTCAAGATCGCCGGTGTGGAGCCGTCCAAGTTCCGGGCCGTGCAGCCGGGCGAGGACGTCGAGATCGCGGACCGGATCCGGGCCAGTGGCGCCCGGCTCGTCCTGGTCGGGCTCGGCTGTCCCCGGCAGGAGGTCTTCACGTATGCCATGCGGCCGCTGCTCGACATGCCGCTCATGGCGGTCGGGGCCGCCTTCGACTACCACGCCGGGCTGTTGCGCAAGCCCCCGCCGTGGATGCAGCGGGCCGGTCTGGAGTGGCTCTGGCGTCTGGGCCTGGAGCCCAAGCGGCTCTGGCGCCGCTACGTGATCCTCAACCCGGCGTTCCTGAGCCGGCTCTTCGCGCAGAAGCTCGGGCTGTGGAAGGCGGCGCCGCCGGCACCGGCCGCGGAACGCCCCGCCGGCTTCGCGGTCTGACCGCACTCCTCGACGACACGTGTGAGGGCCCCTCCCCGACCGGGGAGGGGCCCTCCGTCGCCACTGGTCAGAGGGTCAGCGACCAGGTGTTGATATAGCCGGTGTCGCCCGAGTAGACGTCCCGCACCCGCAGCTGCCAGGTGCCGTTCGCCGCCTCACTGGAGAGGTTGACGGTGTAGGTCGTGTTCACGTTGTCGACGCCGTCGAAGAAGCTGCTGTTCTTCAGCCGGTACGACGAGCCGTCCGGGGCGACCAGGTCGATCACCAGGTCACCGCGGAAGGTGTGCACGATGTTGACCGGAACCTGCGAGCTCGCCGAGGCGTTGCGGCCGCATCCGGAGATCACGATCGAGCTGGCCACCGTGGCGCCGGTGTCCGGGATCGCGACGTCGGTGCCGTTCGTGCCCGAGCAGCCGCCGCCCGTACCGGTCACGGTCAGCGTGTAGGTGGCCGTACGGGTCGCCGACGCACCGGTACCGGTGATGGTGATCGGATAGCTTCCGGCCGGCGTGCCGGCCGAGGTGGCGATGGTGAGGGTCGAGGAGCCGCCCGAGGTCACCGTCGACGGGCTGAACGAGGCGGTCGCGCCGCTCGGCAGGCCACTGGCGGAGAGGCTGACCGACTGGGCGGAGCCGTTCGTGGTGGCCGTACCCACGGTCGCCGTGACCGAGCCGCCCGGCGCGGTGGAGCCGGAGGTCGGCGACACCGAGACCGAGAAGTCGTTGGTGGGCGGCGGGGTGGACCCGTTCACGACGTAGAGCAGCCGGTTCGGGGTGCCGGTGCCGAGGTTGGTCAGCACGTTCGGGGTCGAGTTGTTGACCAGGTTGTCGCGGACCTGCTGCGGGGTCAGCCCCGGCGTCGCGGAGAGCACGAGCGCCGCGACGCCGGCGACGTGCGGCGAGGCCATCGAGGTGCCGCTGATCGTGTTCGTCGCGGTGTTGCTGGTGTACCAGGCGGAGGTGATGTTCACGCCCGGGGCCAGGATGTCGACGCAGGTGCCGAAGTTGGAGAAGCTGGCGGCCGCGTCGTTGTTCTGGGTCGCGCCGACGGTGATCGCGGGTCCGACCCGGGCCGGCGAGTAGTTGCAGGCGTTCTGCCGGTTGCCGAAGATGTCGCCGTTGCCGGCGGCGACCGCGTACGTGATGCCCGAGTTGATCGAGTTGGTGACGGCCGTGTCGATCGAGCTGTTGGCCGAGCCGCCGAGGCTCATGTTCGCCACCGCCGGCTTGACGGCGTTCGCGGTCACCCAGTCGATGCCGGCCACGACCTGGGCGTTGGTGCCGCTGCCCTGGCAGTTGAGCACCCGGACGCCGACGAGCTGGACGCCCTTGGCAACACCGTAGGCGGAGCCGCCGACAGTGCCCGCGACGTGCGTGCCGTGACCGTTGCAGTCGTCGGCCGCGCCGCCGTCGATCGCGTCGAAGCCGGAGACGGCCCGGCCGCCGAAGTCGTTGTGCGTGAATCGGATGCCGGTGTCGATGATGTAGGCGCGGACGTTGGACGCCGTGTTCGGGTAGGTGTAGGAGCTGTTCAGGGGCAGGTTCCGCTGGTCGATCCGGTCCAGGCCCCAGGACGGCGGGTTGGGCTGGGTGTCGGCGATCGAAACGGTGTGGTTCTGCTCGACGTACGCCACGGCGGGGTCGGCCGCGATCCGTGCGGCGGTCTTCTCGTCGACCCGCGCCTCGAATCCGCGCAGCGCGGCTTCGTAGGTGCGGGCGACGGATCCGCCGTGCCGCCCGGTCAGGCGGTGGGCGTTGTCGCTGACGGAGTCCCGGCCGACCGCGGTGTCCTTGAAGACGACGATGTAGCTGTCGGCCACGGCGGTGGCCCCGCCCGCCGCTCGGATGGTGCCGGTCGGTTCGGCGGCCAGTGCGGGCGTGGCGGCGGCCAGCATGCTGAGCGTGGCCACCCCGACGAGTACGGACCTGTGGGCAAGACCCATCTCTCTACCTCCCTCCGACTGGCAGCCGTCCGAAACGGGTACCCGATCGGATCGACGACTGCCGATCTAGCCGAGAGTAGAGCGAGGGGGTGCGTCATTGAAACATGTCGAATCTTTCATAACGCGTGAAGGATGACCCCTACGGGAGCACGTCCGGGGCCAACGGGGGCGCTGCCCGGATTCGCCGAGCGGGCGGACGGGCAAGGCTGTTCGGCATGGATAGTCATCTCGTCGTGCTGCTGCCGGTCGCCGCGGTCTGGCTGGCCGCCGGCCTCCTCGCGGACGGACTACCCCGGCTGGAGCGCGCCTGCTCGATCCGTCGGCGCAGCGGATGGCTGCTCGGCCTGGTCGTGAGCGGGCTCGCGCTGACCTCGGCCGTGCTGGTGGCCGGGCTGCTCAGCGGTGGGGACGCGCCGGCCGACCGGGCCGCCGCGGCCCTCGACGTGGCCGCCGTACCCGCCCTGGTCGTCGCCGTCTGCACCGTCCGCCGGGTGCGCCGGCTCTGGGCCGGAGCGGGCGCCTTCGCCACTGCCCCGGACACGCCGGCGCCGTACGGTCTGCGCGCCGCGGCAGCGCATCCGTTGATGGGCCTGCCCCTGCAGGTGACCGCTCTGCTGGCGGTGGCCGGGATGATCGCGGCGAGCGGCGGTGACCAACTCACCGAACCGGGGGTCACCGGGCCGGCGATCACCGCCGGTGCGCTCGGGATCCTCGCCGTCGGAATCCGGCACGCGCTGCGGCACAACCGGCTCAGCGAGCGGGCCCGGGTGCCGGCGCCGGCCTCACCGGGGGCGGCCCGCCCCCTGCATGTATAGCAGCTCCAGAATCGCGCGGGTCGCCTCGAACCAGCGGTCGAGCCAGCCGGGCGGCGGCAGGCTGCCCTTCGGCGGCAGCTCCAACAGCAGCCCTTGCAGCAGTGGGTGGTCGACCAGCGAGTCGCCCGGCTCGGTGGACCAGCTGGCCGGGAAGTTCGCGGCACCGTGCGAGTTCGGCTCCAGCGACGGCAGGTTGATCGCAGAGGCGGAGTGCTCGGCCGCCTCCTCCCGCTCGGGGTCACCCGCGACCACCTCCGTGAGGACGGTGTCCCGACGCGCACCGCGGTACTTGCCACCGAACCGCTCCGATTTGCTCGGACCGTTGGTGAGGTTCTCTGACCCGATCGTCGTCATGCGTCTCGCCTGCCTCGCTCGGTTGCCGATCCCCCGCGGCCGGTTTCTGCACCGGCGCCATACCGACGGGTTCAACGAGGCGGGGCGCTTGTGGCGACGGGACGCCCGGTGGATCGTGGCCCGCCGCGGCCTCTTCGAAAGGAAATGGAGCGCACATCCGTCGGTGATTGTTCGGGCGATCGGGCCCGGAACGCGGCAGCGGGCCCCCGTCCGGTGAATCCCGGACGAGGACCCGCCCCGTCGCCTTTGCGCCCGAGTGCTTCAGGCCGAACCGAACCCGCCGTTCCTGGTGCTGGCGACGAAGGCGTGCCAGTCAGCGGGAGCGAAGATCAGGGCCGGCCCCGTCTTGTCCTTCGAGTCCCGGACGCCGACCACTCCCGGCACGTACGCCACCTCCACGCAGTTGTCACAGTTCGGCCCGCTCTTCGAGCTCTTGAACCACGTTGCCTGCGTCAGGTCCACGGAGAACCCCTTGGTCGCCATTTCCACAGCGGCTCCTCTACCAGTTTCGCGATGTGTGCGATGGACTCCTCCGGACGAATGGCCGCCGCTCGAATGTGATCGAAGATGAAGCTGTACTTCTGCAGTTCGTCGCCCTTCTCGAGGAAGAGCCCACCCGTGGCGTTCTCCGCGTACACGACATCCGGATCACCGGGCTCGGGGAAGCTCAGGATCGTGAAGGTGCCATCCATGCCGGCGTGCGCCCCCACCTCGAAAGGCAGGATCTGCAACGTCACGTTCGGCAGCTCCGCGACCTCGACCAGCCGTTTCAACTGGTTCCGCATCACTTCGTCCCCGCCCACCGGACGGCTCACCACCGCCTCATCGAGCACCACCCACAGATCGACCGGATCATCCTGTGTCAGCAACGACTGCCGACCGAGGCGGACACGGACACGTTGTGCGACTTGATCCGGGGTGAAGTCCGGGCGGGCGGCCCGGATCATCGCGCCCGCGTACTCCTCGGTCTCGAGCAGACCCGGCACCACCTGCTGTTCGTACGCCCGGATCGAACTCGCCGCCGCCTCCAGCCCGACGTACGCGCCGACCAGCACGGTGCTGTACGGATGCCACCAGCCCTTCTGCCGGGCCTCCCGGGCGATCTGCACCAACTCGTCGCTCTCCACGCCGACCACTCCGTAGATCCGGAGCATGTCGCGCACGTCGCGCGGCGTGGCCGTGGTGTGACCGGTCTCGATCCGGGAGACCTTCGACGCCGAGCACTCCAGCTGCTCGGCCACCGCCTCGATGGTGATGCCGGCCGCCTCGCGCTGGCGCCGCAACTCGGCGCCGAGGCGCCGTCGCCGGATGGTCGGGCTGCGCCGCTCGCTCACCGAGCCACCCCGCTTCGCCTCGTGCCCGGCCCGCCTAGCGCGCGGAGGAGTGTCACCCCGACATGCCGGCTCTTCGCCCTCACCCGCCTGTACCTCCGGTCGACGCGCCGATGGTCGCCGTCCGCCGCGGCGCGCAGCTTCGACGGCGGACGGTTCGCGGCTCGGGGGGTGGTGCCGGTCGTCGACCGGCCGCGGGCGGGCGAAACCGGTCCTCAGTGTGACGCCCGAACGCGGATGGCTTCAAGCGCTGTTTTACGTGTCGCACTCACGTATCGGCAAAAGTCGACGTGCAACTTGCATGAAGCACGTCGCTGGTGCACTCTGTCCGTATGGCTCGGGTTACTCACCGTCTCGACAGCCTACCCGTTAGTGATCATCGCAGCGGGGGCGGCCTGCCGAACGGCCCGATCCGGCCAGCGACAACCAGATCTGCCCCGGGGTGATGACCCCACCGCTGCACGCCAGCCGGCTGCGGCGGTGGGCGCAAAACCCGGAAGCAGCCGGGTGATGGTCGGGTGGCGGCGCGCCACCAGCGGGTACGGCCCGACCACCACCACCCGCACCACCCACCGGTACGCGAGACACGACCTCGCCGTATCGACCCGTGAAAAGTCCCCCCGACGAGACTCGCCGGCGAGGCCGCCGGCCAACCTTCCTCAGGAGCCCATGTGCTTCCCCGCTCCGGTGACGTACTGCACGTGACTCGCGCGGCGAGTGTCCAGTTCCTCCGGCCCATCAAGTTCCGGGTGATCCGGGTGCTCGACTGGCCAACCTACGACGGTTGGCTCTGGCTCGACGGCTACGAGTTGAACGCGGCGGGGGACGCGGTCAACCGGCGGTCGATCTTCGTACAGCGGGAGGGGCTGCAGCAACTGCCGCAGCACCGGCCCGTGCCGCAGCAGCGACCGCACACCGCGCGGCAGCGCAGGCCGGTCTCCCGTACGCCGGTCCGGGTGGGCTGAGCACCGCGAACCCGCAGTTTGTGGGCGTGTCTCGCATTAGACTCAGGGCACGCCCACCCCGGCAGGTTCCACCCCGCGCGTCCAGGACCCCGAACCTGGGATGGCCATGCTCAATCTGCCCGCCGCGCGGCGGCAACACCGCTCACCTATCACCTATGCCTTCGTACTCCTGGCGTTCTTCGGCGCCGCCACCACCCTCGCGGTCGTGGTACGCGACCCCGCCCTCTCCTCGACCACCCATCTGCCGGAGCCGGTGCCCGCACCGGAGATCACGGTGATCGGCGAGGGGTCCTCACCCGACCCGGACGACGGACCCGGCTGGGACGGAACGCCCGGCGTCGCTGATCCGCTCGACGACGGAAGCAGCACGGTCCCGGGCGACCCGAACAACGCGGCCGATCCGGCCGGCGAAGACCCGGCGAACGGCTCCGGAGCCGGCGCGCTGGCCGGCGAGAGCGCCCCGCACACGGGACGACACTCACCGGACGACGTCCGCCGGGCACTCTTCTGGTCCGGCGTCCTCGGGTTGACCATCTCGCTCGCCGGGCTCGGCCTGGTCGGCACCCGACGACGGATGTGGTGACCGCACCTCCTCAGCCCCACCGGTCCGGCCCGCGGGAACGCCCCCGATCAGGGAGTAGCCGTCGTCGTGGGGGCCGACGTCGGCAGGCCGGTCGGGGCGGCCGAGGTGGCATCGGCCTGTGAGATCAGGAGCGCGATCTCCTCCTCCTCGGTCACCACCTCACCCGCCTCCGGGTCGGTACCGATCACTCGCCCCGGCGGCAGCTCCGACGGACGGAACTCCACCCGATAGCTCAACCCGAGCCGGTCCAGCAGCGCCTCAGCAGCCGCCTGCGGCAGACCGGCCAGCGGCGGCACCGGCACCTCGACCGCCTCGGTGGCGGTCGGCGGAGCGCTGCTCGGGGACTCGGTCGTCGGCTCGGCCGAGGTCGGGGCGGCGCTGGTCGGCGCGGCCGTGGTGAGCGAGGGCGACACTGACGGCTCCGGGCCGGGCCGCTCGTCCGCGGCATTGCTCAGCAGCCACAACGCGACGCCGAGCAGAGCCACCAGGAGCAACGCGAGGATGCCCCAGAGGATCGGCAGCCACCAGCGCCGGCCACCCTGCTCCTCCTCGTACCACTCGCCGGCCGGCTCGGGGTAGTCGGACGGTCGAGGCGGCGGCACCCCGGCCCGCCCGGACCAGGGCGCCACCCGCTCCGGCTGCGCCGGAACGTTCCGATCGGTGGGCCGGCCCAGCGGGGTCGTCGCGTCCGCCGACTCAGGGGAGCTCGCCCCGGCGCGCTCCGCCGGACCGGGCAGCCGTTGGGTCTGGTCGTCCGGCTCGCCGCCGGAGCGCGGAAGCGGGCGGGTCTCGTCGCGGTCGCCGGCGGGTGGCTCCTGGCGGTCGTCGCTCATGGCACGTCCTCTCCCGAGCCGGGCAGGCGTCCTGGCCTCCTGTCCGCCAACCTAGCTGGCCGCGCAACCATCGGCCCGGATCAACGTGCCGACCCGCCCACGGACGACCGTCGCCGACCGTCCGTCCAGTTCAGGCCGTCTGCGTCACGGGGCCGGAAAGAACGGTGGCTGGTTCGACTTCTCCGCCCCGCACCAGATCCGCACCTGGTCGTTCCAGCGCGCCGAGCCCCCCTCGGACGGCTCCTGGCGGGTCACCTCGCCGCGCTTCCCATTCGGGTAGTCCGGGTAGAAGCCCGACTCGCCCAGCTCGTCCGCCGCGTCGGCGCAGTCGTCACCGACGACGTCCGGCACCTCACTCTCCGGTGGCGGTCCGGCCACGTAGAGCGTCACCGTCGTCCCCCGCCGTACCTCGCGGCCGACCTCGGGATCGGTGCGTTCGATCGAGCGGCCCGCACCGTCACCGAAGACCAGACGCCAGCCCAGCCGGAGATCGCGCAGCTCGTCGCGCGCGTACAGGAAATCCGTGCCGATCACCGGCGGTACGGTCAGCCCCGAGGCGGTCGACGCCGAGGTGCGCGGCGCCGACGGGGTGGTCCGCGTGGGCTCCGGGCGGTGGCTGGGTCTTCCGCTCGCCGCTCCGGTCGCGCTCGGCGCCGCCACCGGCTTCTCCGGGGACTGCTCGCCCTCGCCCGCCAGCAGCCAACCGCCGGTCGCGCCGATCGCGGCGAGCAGCACGGCGACCATGCCGCCGCCGAGCACCACGGTGAGTCGTCCCGGGCTGCCCTCGCGTCTCTCGCCGAGATTGCCGTTCGTGTTCCCGTCCGTCATACCGACACCGCCTCAGTCACCCGCGACCGTACCGAGTCCCGCCAGGTCGCCGCCGCCACCGTCCAGACGGGACGGTTGTCGACGACTCGCCGCGCCGACGACGGGACGTTACGCTGCCCGGCATGGCCAGACGCGGCTGGGGAGGATCCATCGCGACCGCCGTCGGCGTTGCTGCCGGCACCGGCGCGGCCCAACTGGGCTTCGGCTACGGGTTGGGCATCATCAACTGGGCACCGGCCGACGCCGGTGCGGCCCGGGGGGCGTGGGTCGCCAGCCTGGTCTGGGCCACCTGGATCGCCGGCACCTCGACCATCCTCGGCGCGGTCTGCGCGTACCGCCTGCACGAGCGGGCGCGCGACGCCGCGAGGGTGACGGCCCACGAACCGAGCCCGGCGAGCTCCGACGTCACTTCCGACGCCGCCACGACCCGACTCGACGGTTCGACCGCCCCGACCGGGTCCGGTGCGCCGCGGCAGGCCGACGAGGGTGACCCGGTACCGGCCGGCCGGGGGACGGAGGAGACCGCTCGCGCCAGCAGTCTCCGGCGGATCGCCCTGTCGATCGCGGCCGGGCTGGGCGGCCTCGTCACCGTGCTGCTGGTCGCGGTTCCCGCCCGGGTGGCGGTGGCCGCGGACACCGCCACCCCGCAGCGGCTCGCCGCCGGGTACGCGGCGATCGGGGTGCTGTTGGGGGTGTTGACCGCGCTCTGGGCGCTGCGCTCACGCGCCGCCGCCGCCAACGTGATCGCGACGGTCGCCTGGCTCTGGCTGCTCGCCGTGGTCGCGGTGGTCGACGGAGTACTCGCCGGACGCGGGCTCGCCAGCGCCCAGCTCGGCATCTGGCAGATCAGCTCGGACCGGCCGGGATTCTGGATCCGGGACTACCTCTACTGGCCGGGAGTGGTGCTCTCGCTCGGCTCCGCGCTGCTGATCGGCGTACTGGCTGCCCGGCGCACCGCCCGCTCGGCGGAGCACCGGATCGGCGCGGCCATCTCCGGCGCGGCCGGGCCGCTGCTCGTCGCGGTGGCCTACCTGTTGGCCGTACCACGGCTGTCGGCGATCACCCCGGAGCAGGTGTCGGCGCATCTGATCGCCCCGTACGCGGTGATCGTCGGAATCGGCGGTTCGGTGCTGGTGGCAGCGCTCGCACAGGGCCGGGCCCGGCGGGCGGCGTCGCGGGCCGGCGCGAACTCGACCGGCACGGCGAGCGGGTCGGGGCCGACGGTCGGCACGACCGAGCCGGCGACCGGACCGACGATCCCGACCGAGGCCGAGACGGCGGTGGGGGCTCGGACGACCGGCGACTCGACCGGGACGTACCGCCCGGCTGCCACGCCACCGCCGGACGCCGTCCGGCCCACCGACAGCGGGGAGTTCGCGCCGCCCGGCAGCACCCCTCCCGTGCCGAAGGTGCCCGCGCCGCGTACCGGGGAGGCCGATCGACTCGACGACCCGGGCGAGCCGGAGGCGGCCGCGGCCACCGCGGAGCCGGTCAAGCCGGAGACCCGGTCCGGTCGCCGTGCCCGGCCGCCGCGTCGCACCGGCTGACGAACGCTCACCCTCGATCGGGTCGGCTCCCACCGGCACCGGCCCGGCCGGAACGCTCTCGACGTGCCCAGCGCGGTCGGCGGGTCAGGCGCGGTCGCACGTCCGGCGTGTCGACGGGTCAGGTGTGGTCGACGGGTCCGGCGCAAGCGCGCCCGACGCTCCGGTCGACGGAAGTCAGTCAACCGGCCAGGTGTGCACCGGCTCGTTGCTGCGCTGGAGCTCGGCATAGCGCTGCACCATGTGGTGCAGGGCCGCCTCGCGGTCCAGGCCCCGGTGCCGCTCGGCCGCCCAGACCGCCTCGGTCTGCCAGGTAGCGCCGTTGCGGCCGGTACGGCAGCGTTGTTCGATCACTCCGAGCAGGCGGTCCCGCTGCGCCGGGGCGACACCGAAACCGTCCAGACCGGCGGCGGCCTTGGGCAGCAGCACGTCCAGCACGAGTTCGGTCACCGGCACGTCGCCGAGCCTCGGCCAGTGCAGTACGGCATCCAGGCCGCGCCGGGCGGCGGCGTGGAAGTTCTCCTCCGCGGAGCTGAACGTCAGCTGGCTCCAGATCGGGCGGTCCGCCTCGGCCAGCGCGCGGGCCAGACCGAAGTAGAACGCCGCGTTGGCCAGCATGTCGACCACCGTCGGCCCGGCCGGCAGCACCCGGTTCTCCACCCTCAGGTGGGGGCGGCCGTCCATGATGTCGTAGACCGGCCGGTTCCAGCGGTAGACGGTGCCGTTGTGCAGGCGCAGCTCACCGAGTTGGGGCACCCCGCCGGCATGCAGCACCTCCACCGGGTCCTCCTCCTCGCAGATCGGCAGCAGCGGCGGAAAATACCGGACGTTCTCCTCGAAGAGATCGAAGATCGAGGTGATCCACCGCTCCCCGAACCACACCCGGGGTCGTACGCCCTGCGCCTTCAGCTCGTCCGGGCGGGTGTCGGTGGCCTGCTCGAAGAGGGCGATCCGGGTCTCCGCCCAGAGTTGGCGACCGTAGAGGTAGGGGGAGTTCGCGCCGACCGCGACCTGCACCGCGGCGATCGCCTGGGAGGCGTTCCAGTAGTCGGCGAAGCTGTCCGGCGCGACCTGGAGGTGGAACTGGAGGCTGGTGCAGGCGGCCTCCGGCGCGATCGAGTCGGTGTGCGTGCGCAGCCGCTCGACGCCGTTGATGTCCAGCTCGATGTCCTCACCCCGGGCGCCGACGATCTGGTCGTTGAGCGCCCGGTAGCGCTCGTTCGTGGAGAGGTTCTCCGCGATCAGGTGCCGCTCGGTGAGGGTGGGCAGGATGCCGACCAGCAGGATCTTGGCGTCCGACTTGGCGGCCCGCTCGTCCGCCCGGGCGAGACTGCCGCGCAGGTCGTGCGCGTAGTCGGCGAAGCCGGTGCCCTCGATGAGCCGGGGCAGCGCGTTCAGTTCGAGGTTGAACTGGCCCAGTTCGGTCTGGAAGAGCGGGTCCGCGATGTGGGCGAGGATCTCCTCGTTGCGCATCGCCGGCTCGGCGGTCGAGTCGATCAGGTTGAGTTCGATCTCCAGCCCGGTCATCGGCCGGTCGGCGTCGAAGCCGAAGTCGTCCAGCATCAGGGCGAAGACGTCCAGACAGCGCCGGACCTTCTGCCGGTAGCGGACCCGGTCCTCGCGGGAGTAGGCGCCCTGCGAGACGTCCCTGCCCATGTGCCCCTCCCGGCATAAGGCGCGACCGGGGCCGTACCGTCCCGACGCGCGTTGTCAGCCCATAACGTTAAGAGCGCTCACCTCGTCAGGACCAGAGGCGGAGAGCGGCCGATCCGTTCGACGCGGCCGCCGGGCCGGTCGTGGGATGAGCGCTGGTCGTATCTCTACCCAGTCGACCTGCTGCGTCATCGGTTCGGGCGGCACGCGGGCCGTGACGATCCGCACATGCGACGACGCCGGGTCCACGCCGCTTTCGCGAGGTGGACCCGGCGTACGGGCCGGGGGGTCAGGCCTGCCGGACGGCCTCGCCCTCGATCTCGATCTTGACCTTCTTGCCGACCAGCACGCCGCCGCCCTCGATCGCGACGTTCCAGGTCAGGCCGAACTCCTCGCGGTCGATCTCCGTCTTCGCCGAGAAGCCGAAGATGTCCTGGCCGTACGGGCTACGACCGACGCCCTCGAACTCGACGTGCAGCTCGACCTGGCGGGTCACGTCCTTGATGGTCAGCTCACCGAGGAGGACGAACTCGTTGCCGTGGCGGGACTTCACCCCGGTGCTGCGGAACTCCAGGGTCGGGAACTTCTCGACGTCGAGGAAGTCGCCGCTGCGGAGGTGACCGTCCCGGTCGGCCGTGCCGGTGTGGATGCTGCCAGCCTGGATGGTCGCGGTGACGGAGGACTGCATCGGGTCCTCGGCTACCGTGATGGTGGCGGCCGCCTCACCGAACTCGCCGCGCACCTTCGACACCATCATGTGACGGGCAACGAAGCCGACGCGCTTGTGTGCAGCGTCCAGCGCGTAGGTGCCGGGGGTGGGGATGGTGAGACCCTCCCACTGGCGGGTCGCGGCCTCGGTGCTGCTGGTCATGGCGTTCCTCCGGATTTTGTTTAGTAGCCCAACCGCTGACGCAGCAACTATAGCCAGGTCAATATTCCCCGTGTCAAGAACTGATACGATGGATCGGTGATGAACGTGTTCGACGCCCCCGGGATCACCGCCATCGGGCTCCTGTACGAGGTGCACGCCGCGCTGTCGACCCGGTTCGCCGCCCAGTTCGAGGAACACAAGCTCTCCACCGTCGAGTTCGAGGTGCTGACCCGCCTCGCCCGCTCGCCGCAGCACCAGCTCCGGATGACCGACCTCGCCGCCCAGACCACCCTCTCCACCAGCGGTGTGACCCGGGTGATCGACCGGATGGAGCGCGACGGCCTGGTCACCCGCCGCGCCTGCCCCTCCGACCGGCGCAGCTCGTTCGCGGTGATCACCGCGGCCGGCCTGCAACGCCTGAACGAGGTGCTCCCCGGGCACCTGCGGATCATCGAGGAGTGGTTCACCGGCCAACTCGACCCGGAATCGCTGCAGGCGCTGGTCGGCGCCCTCCGTCAGGTCCGCGACGCCGTACACCCCTGCGCGACCGCCGGGAGCGACAGCAAGTGCGACGACGAGACGAAGGAGCCCGAGCCGGCGGCGTGACGGTCGGCGACCGTACCGGCAGAAAGACCGGCAGAACTACCCGGGCCACCGGACACCGATTGCGAAACCGGACCAACCGGTTGGTACCCGCTGGCTAGTCTTCGGCTCAGCGGGGGATCACCGGGGGGTGACGGCGCGGGCGGAGAGCGAGGGGTTAGCAACAAAGGGGGCTGTTCGCCCGCGCCACCCCGACCCGGGCACGCGCTGCCGGCCGCCGGGCCCGCCACCGGATTCCCCGGTCACCGTGACGCCCGACCATCACGGTTCGCGGCCAACGCGTACAGCAGCTCCTCCTCGTGCGGCAACAGCCGGATGGCGCCCTCCCGACACACCAGCTCCAGCCGATCCAGCACAGCCGGATCACCGGTGCTGGAGGCGAGGCCGACCAGCGCCTCCACCGTGTCCCGACGGTCGTAGTCGTCCGCGCCCGCCTCGACGGCAGCGCTGAACCACTCCGCCGCCAACTCCCGGTCACCCTGGTGCAGCGCGAGGTTCCCCTCGACCAGCGCGCAGATGCCCGCCTCCGGATGCGGCCACCGCCAGCCGGCCTCCCGCGGGGCCATACCGGCCGTCGGAACGACAGATCGCTGCCGGGGCACGACCTGCTCCCCCGGTGGACGCAGCCGCAGCCGCATCGGGGCACAGGTACGGAGTTCGGCAAGCACCTCGGCGGCCTCGTCGGCCCGGCCGTCCTGGGCGAGCGCCAACCCGACCCGGCCGAGCACCCGGCGCCGGTGCCCCGGGTCACCCAGCTCCGCGAGCATCGCCAGCACCCGGTGCCCCTGGTCGATGGCGTCGCAGTACCGCCCCTCCAGCCGGGCGACCTCGGCCAGATTCGCCCGCGCGAGCACCCGCAGCCGCGGCTCCCCACACTGCGCGGCGATCCGGTCCACGGCGGCGAGCCGCCGCCGGGCCGCCGCCAGGTCGGCGAGGCGGACCTCGTGCCAGGCCAGGTTGTTCTGCGCCACCGCCACGTCCCGGATCCGTCCGTGTCGCGTCGCCAACCGCAGCACCGCTTCGGCCTGCTCCCGGGCCTCCACCGGGCGACCGGTCCGGATCAGCAGACTGCCGAGAACGGTGCCGGCCGCGAGCTGTCCGGAGACGTCACCGGCGTTCCGGAACGCGGCCACTGCCGCGCGCCCCCCGGGTAGCTCCTCGTCGGCAGCCCCGTGCTCGGCGGCGAGCCGGGCCGCGCCGAGCGCCGCCCACGCCCGCAGCGCCGGCTCCGCATCGGCGGTACGCGGATCGGCCAGCAGCCTGCGCAGCCACTGCCGACCGGCCACGTCCCGCCCCCGGAATCGCCACCACCGGGACAGCCCCGACGCGAGCCGCAGGGCGGTCAGCGGATCGTGGGTGGCGGCGTACGACAAGGCGGAGCTGATGTCGCCGTTCAGGTCGTCGAGTCGGCGCACCGCATCGGTGAGGCGGGCGCCGACCAGATCGGGCACGGTCCGGGCGACCAGCCCGGCGATCACCGCGGCGTGCCGGCTGCGGATCCGCGCCAGCTCGCCAGTGCCTGCGGCCTGCTCGATGGCGAACTCACGGACCGCGTCGAGCAGGCGGAACCGCAACGGTCCGGGGCCGGATACGCTCAACAGGCCCAGCTCGACGAGCCGGTCCAGGACCGGAATGGGATCGATCGCCACCGTGCCGTCCGCGTCCGCGTCGCAGACGAGCATCTCCTCGGCCAAATCCACCGACCAGCGGTGACCGAACGCGGCGAGCCGCCGCAGCGCCAACCGCTCCTCGGGAGCGAGCAGCCGGTAGCTGGCCGCCACGGCATCCCGGAGCGTCACCGCCACCGACGGCCCGTACGGCTCCGCGCCACCCGGCTCCCAACCCCGGCTCTGCGTGCCCCGGTCCGGAGTGGCGAGATCGAGGACTCGGTCGCCGTATCTGTCGAGCAGCTCGGCCGGGTCGAGGATCCGGCCGCGCGCGGCCATCAGTTCGATGGCGAGCGGCAGACCGCCGAGGCGGCGTACGAGCGCGGCGATGGCCGGCAGCTCGGCGGGCACGGGCGGTTCGCGGCGCACCTGGGCGAGCCGCGCGAGAAAGAGTTCGACCGCCGGCCACCCGGTCAGCGCCGCGGGCCCGCCCACCTCCGCCTCCGCCGGCGGCACCTCGAGCGGGGTCACCGGCCACACCCGCTCCCCGGACAGCCCGACCGGATGCCGCCCGGTGACCAGCACCCGCAGTGACGGCACCGCGGCGATCAGGCGGTGCAGCACCTCGGCCACCGGACCCGGAGCGCGCTCGGCGGCGTCCACCACGAGCAGCACCGGGCGGCCCGCCAGCCGGGCGACGAGCTCCGGCGCACGGCCCGCGCCGAGCACGGCCATCGAGGTGGCGAAGACGTCGTAGGCGTCCGACCCCTCGCCGATCAGCACCCCGGCGACTCCGGCGGGATGGCTCTCCGCCACCGCATGCCCCACGGTCAGCGCCAGCGCGGACTTGCCGACACCCGCCAGGCCGACGAGGCTCACCAGCCGGGGGCCCAGCTCGTCGGTGAGCATGGTGACCAGCTCGTCGACGTCCCGATCGCGACCGATCAACTCGACCGGCGGCGGAAGCGTCACCGCGAGTCCGGCTTCGCCGGGCCCGGATGCGGAGGGCTCCACCGGACCCGGGGACGGGTTGGCCGGTTCGCCGGTCGGGCCGCGAGCCGCGGCCAGAAAGGCCGTACGGGCCGCACCGGCGAGATCGAGCGCGCCGGCCAGCAGCTCGACGGTCGTCCGCTGGGGCCGGGAGGAGCGGCCCCGCTCCAGGTCACGCACCGTCCGCACGCCCACCCCCGCGCGGTCCGCCAACTCGGCCTGGGTGAGAGCGGCGGCCAGCCGGTGCCCACGCAGCAGTTCCGGCAGGGCGGCGCCGCCGTCCGGGTCGGGCGAGCGATCACGAGCCGGGGTCACGGAGTGGAAGAGTACGGACCAGGTGCGATCCTCGGCAGCTCAGCGTCGGGCTGCCGACGTTCGCCCGCCGAAATCCGACAGCAGTCGCCCGCCGCCCGCCTCGGCGGTCGGCGTCCACCGGTGGTCGGCTCTTCGCGGTCGGTGTCCCGCCGGCGCGGTCGGCGTCCTCAGAGGCCGAGGTCGCGAGCGATGATCATCCTCTGCACCTCGCTGGTGCCCTCACCGATCTCGAGGATCTTCGAATCCCGCCAGAACCGGGCCACCGGGTACTCGTTCATGAAGCCGTAGCCGCCGTGGATCTGGGTGGCCTCCCGGGCGTTGTCCACGGCGATCGTGCTGGCGTGCAGCTTGGCGATGGCGGCCTGCCGCTTGAACGGCTCGCCCGCGAGCATCCGCGCCGCGGCGTCGTAGTACGCCAGGCGGGCAATGTGCGTCTTCGCCTCCATGTCGGCGATCTTGAACTGGATCGCCTGGTAGTTCCCGATCGGCTGACCGAAGGCGTGCCGCTCCTTCGCGTACTTGATCGACTCGTCGACGCAGCCCTGGGCGAGGCCGACGGCGAGCGCCGCGATGGCGATCCGCCCCTCGTCGAGGATGCGCAGGAACTGGGCGAAGCCGCGGCCGCGCTCGCCGAGCAGGTTGCCCGCCGGCACCCGGCAGTCGTCGAAGGTCAGCTCGTGGGTGTCGGAGGCGTTCCACCCCACCTTCGAGTACGCCGGCGCGACGGTGAAGCCCGGCGTGCCCGAGGGCACGATGATGGTCGAGAGCTCCTTCGAGCCGTCCGGCCGGGTACCGGTGACCGCGGTGACCGTGACCAGCGTGGTGATGTCGGTGCCGGAGTTGGTGATGAACGCCTTCGAGCCGTTGATCACCCACTCGTTCGTCGCCTCGTCGAGCACCGCCCGGGTCTGGGTGCCACCGGCGTCCGAACCGGTGCCCGGCTCGGTGAGGCCGAAGCCGGCCAGGGCCTCTCCGCTGAGCAGCTTCGGCAGCCACTGCGCCTGCTGATCAGCGGTACCGAACCGGTAGATCGGCATCGCGCCCAGCGAGATCGCGGCCTCCAGCGTGATGGCCACACTGGAGTCGACCCGGGCCAGCTCCTCCAGCGCGAGGCAGAGCGCGAAGTAGTCACCGCCCATCCCACCCTGCTCCTCGGGGAAGGGCAGGCCGAAGAGACCCATCTTGCCCATCTGCCGGATCACCTCGTACGGGAAGGTGTGCTTCTCGTAGTGCTCGGCGATGACCGGCGCGACCACCTCCCGCGCGAAGTCCCGCACGCTCTCCCGCAGCGCCTCTTGCTCCTCGGTGAGCCGGAAGTCCATCTGGTTCCTCCTGTACGTACGGGCGCCGGGCGTTCGTGACGTCGCGGCGAACGCGGGAATGGTCGATCAGACCGGGGTGACGCCGTGCCGGCGTCGGGAGAAGTGGCGGTCCTTGCCACGCGCCGCGGCGAACCGGCGGACCAGTTCGTCCCGCAGCTCGTACGGCTCGACGATCGCGTCCACCACCAGCTCGCTGGCGAGGCGGACGATGTCGATGTCGCGCTCGTACTCCTCGCGCTTCGCGGCGACGAAGTCGGCACGCTCCGCCTCGTCGGCGATCGCGGCGATCTTGTTGGCGTAGACGGCGTTCACCGCCGCCTCGGCGCCCATCACCGCGATCTTCGCGGTGGGGAGCGCGATCGTGGCGTCCGGCTCGAAGCCGGGGCCGGCCATCGCGTAGAGGCCCGCGCCGTACGCCTTGCGGACCACGACGCAGATCTTCGGCACCGTCGCCTCGGAGATCGCGGTGATCATCTTGGCGCCGTGGCGGATGATGCCCTGCTTCTCCACCGCGCTGCCGACCATGAAGCCGGGTACGTCGGAGAGGAAGAGCAGCGGCACGTTGAACGCGTCGCAGAGCTGTACGAACCGGGTGGCCTTGTCGGCCGAGTCGACGAAGAGGACTCCGCCCTTGAACATGGAGTTGTTGCCGACCACGCCGACGACCTCCCCGTTCAACCGGCCGAAGCCGATGGTCAGCTCCTTGGCCCAGAGCGCCTGGATCTCGAAGAAGGAACCCTCGTCGAGCAGGCCCTTGACGTACCGCCGCATGTCGAACGCCTGCCGCTCGCTCGCCGGCACCAGCGCGGCGAGGTCGGCCTTCTCGGGCGCCGGCGCGGCTTCGACGGTCGGCGGGTCCTGCGTCCAGTTCGCCGGCAGGTACGACAGGTAGCGCTTCACCACGTCGAGCGCCTCGGCGTCGGTCTTGCAGAGGAAGTGCCCGACGCCGGACTCGGTGCAGTGCACCTTCGCCCCGCCCATCGCCTCGAGGGTGGTCTTCTCGCCGGTGACCATCTCGACCATCCGGTCCGAGCCGAGATACATGCTGGCGTTGCCGTCGACCATGGCCACCACGTCACAGAACGCGGGGATGTACGCACCGCCGGCGGCGCTCGGCCCGAAGAGCGCGCAGACCTGCGGGATCGAGCCGGAGGCGCGGACCTGGTTCCAGAAGATCTTTCCGGCGCCGCGCCGGCCAGGGAAGAGCTCGACCTGGTCGGTGATCCGGGCGCCGGCCGAGTCGACCAGGTAGACCATCGGCACGGCGGTGGTGTACGCCCGCTCGATGATCCGGATGATCTTCTCGACCGTCCGGGCGCCCCAGCTGCCGGCCTTGACGGTGGAGTCGTTCGCCATCAGGCAGACCCGCCGACCGTCGATGGTGGCGGTGCCGGTGACCACCCCGTCGGCGGGGAGCCCGTCGGCGAGCGCGTTGGCGTAGAGGCCGTCCTCGACGAAGCTGCCCTCGTCGACCAGGAGCGCGACCCGTTCCCGGGCGAAGAGCTTGCCCTTCGCGGCGTTCGCCGCATGGTACTTGTCCGCCCCGCCGGCCTTGGCCCGCTTGCGCAGCTGCTCCAGTGCCTCACCGTCGAGCGTCACGCCGACTCCCTCGCCGTACCGACCTGAACGATCGTTAGGTTAGCGCATCGCGGCCGCAGCGGACCACTCGACCGGCTGGCGGCGCCGACCTGAGTTCGACAGCCGTGGGTCCGGCCCGGCCGGCGGCGCCGAGCCGAGTCGGACGGCCCCGCGCAATCCGAGCCGGACGGCCCCGCCCGACCAGAGCCGGACCGTGCAGGATATTGATATCTGCCTATCTCTATGGCTAGGCTCCTGGCACCCCACACCTTCCGGATTGGAGTGAGTGATGACCTCACGAATCGGCCGAGTCGTGGCCGCGTCCGCAGCGACGGCGGTGGCCACCCTCGGCGTGACGGTGGCCAACCCGGCACCGGCCTCCGCCGCCATGACCATCTGCTACAACACCAGCCAGGCGGGGAGCTTCGCCGGCATCGCCGGCCAGGCCGCCTCGATCTGGAACAACGCCACGACGAACCTCACGCTCTCGGCGAACTGCGGCTCGAACCTCCGGATCTACCAGATCACCGGCGGTGGGTCGTACGCCATCCGGACCAGCCTCGGCAACGGCCGGGTCTACATCGACACGCAGCAGGCCCAGCAGTACAGCCCACTGCGGATCATGACCCACGAGATCGGGCACATCCTCGGCCTGCCGGACAACTACAACGGCAACTGCTCGCTGCTGATGTCCGGCGGCAGCGCCGGCACCAGCTGCACGAACCCGTATCCGAGCACGACCGAGGCGAACCGGGTCAGCAACCTCTTCGCCGGCACCCGGGCCGCCGAGCGGGCCGAGGGCAGCGGTAGCGCGGTCTTCCGCGACAGCTGGCCGGCCGTAGCCGCGACGGTCGGCTGACCGACCGGAGGACCGGCACCACGCCGGTTCGCAGGGGCCGGCGTCCTGCCGGCCCCTGCTCCGTTCGGCGGCGAGCCCGGTCCGCCGGGTCAGGCCCTGCCTGGCTCTGTTGCGCAAGGCTCGCCCGAGCGAGCCGAGGCCCTGGCGGTCGCCCGCCGGTCGTCGCCCCCGGGCCAGCGCAGCCGGGCCGGGCCGGCCGCCGGCCCCGGGCTCTAACTCGCCAGGCGGGTACGCGGACCGGCGCGGAGCACGCCGGAGGGCAGTTGCCGGCCGACCAGGCGCTCGGCCAACTCGGCCACCTCGACGAGGGCGTCCAGGTCGATGCCGGTGTCGATGCCCATGTCGTGCAACATGTGCACCGCCTCCTCGGTGGCGAGGTTGCCGCTCGCCCCCGGGGCGTACGGGCAGCCGCCCAGGCCACCGACGCTGGCGTCGAACTCGGTGACGCCCAGCTCCAGCGCGGTGAGCAGGTTCGCCAGGGCCGTGCCACGGGTGTTGTGGAAGTGCAGCAGCACCGGGACGTGGGCGTTGCGGTCGCGTACCGCCGTCAGCAGCTCCCGGACCCGGCGCGGCGTGCCCATCCCCGTGGTGTCACCGAAGGCGACCCGGTCGGCCCCGTCCCGCACCACCCGGTCCACGATGCCGGCCACCCGCTGCGGGTCGATGTCCCCCTCGTACGGGCAGCCGAAGCTGGTCGCCACGATCACCTCGGCTCGGGCCCCCGCGCCGTGCAGCAGGTCGATCAGCTCGGCGATGTCGTCGAGCGACTCCTCCGTCGAGCGGTTGACGTTGCGTCGGTTGTGCGTGTCGCTGGCCGAGACCACCACCTCGATCTCGGTGAACCCGGCGGCGAGCGCGCGCTGCGCCCCGCGCGTGTTCGGCACCAGCGCCGAGTAGCGCACCCCGTCGACGCGGTCGGCGCGCTGCCACACCTCGTCCGCGTCGGCCATCTGCGGGATCGCCTTCGGGTGCACGAAGGAGACCGCCTCGATCCGCTTCACGCCGGTGCGGGAGAGCGCGTCGAGCAGACGTACCTTGGCGTCGGTCGGGATCGGATCCTCGTTCTGCAACCCGTCGCGGGGTCCGACCTCCCGGATCGACACGGAGTTCGGCAGGCTCGTCATAAGGGGTCACCTCACTGTGACGCGGTGCTGGTCCTGGTCCCCCCAGCATGTCACCCCACCCGCCGGACGACGTTGATCAAGAGGTTTGCGTCAGACGGAGCCGGAATCCCGACGCAAACCTCTTGATCAACGAGAGCTGGGCAGAAGGAGCGGGCGGGGTCAGCGCATGCGGGTGATCAGGGCGGTGTCGTAGTCGCCGGAGATGAACTCAGGGTTCTCCAGCAGCTCGGCGAAGAAGGGCAGGTTGCACTTCGGACCGGCGACCTCGAACGCGGCCACGGCCGCCCTCGCGCGCTCGATCGCCTCGGCCCGATCCGCCCCGCTGACGATCAACTTCGCCATCAGGCTGTCGTAGAACTGGGTGACCGTGTTGCCGGCGACGTACCCGGAGTCGACCCGTACGCCCTCGCCGACCGGCTCGGTCCACGCGCTGATCGCGCCCGGTCCCGGAATGAAGCGCTTCGGGTCCTCGGCGTTGATCCTCAGCTCGATCGCGTGCCCGCGCGGGGTGAGCGCCGCCGGATCGAACGTCGGGGCCAGCCCGGAGGCCACCCGCAGCTGCTCCGCCACCAGATCGATGCCGTAGACCAGCTCGGTGACCGGGTGCTCGACCTGGAGCCGGGTGTTCATCTCCAGGAAGAAGAACTCGTTCGTGGCCGGATCCAACAGGCACTCGACCGTGCCCGCGTTGCGGTAGTTCACCGCCTCGCCGGCCCGCACGGCGGCGGCGAGGAACCGCTCCCGCAGCTGCGGGTCGACCGCCGGCGACGGGGACTCCTCGACCAGCTTCTGATTGCGCCGCTGCACCGAGCACTCGCGTTCGCCGATGGCGACGACCCGGCCGTCGGCGAGGCCGAGGATCTGCACCTCGACGTGGCGGACACGCGGAAAGTACCGCTCGATCAGCACCGAGCCGTCGCCGAACATCCGCTCGGCGAACGCGCGCACCTTGTCGTACTCGGTGCGCAGCGCCGCCTCGTCGGTGGCCACACCCATGCCCATGCCACCGCCGCCGGCCGCGGCCTTCACCATCACCGGGTAGCCGATCTCGGCCGCGGCGGCCGTCGCCGCCGCGAGGTCGGCGGCGGGCTCGGTGGTGCCGGGCGCGACCGGAACACCCGCCGCCGCCATGAGGTTCCGAGCATTGATCTTGTCGCCCATCGCGGCGATCGCGTCGGCGCCGGGCCCGACCCAGACCAGCCCGCTCGACTCGACGGTACGAGCGAAGTCGGCGTTCTCCGACAGGAAGCCGTAGCCGGGGTGGATGGCCTGCGCACCGGTGGACTTCGCGGCGTCCAGGATCGCCTCGACGTTGCGGTAGCTCTGTGCCGGGTTCGCCGGCCCCACGCACACCGCCTCGTCGGCCTCGGCCACGAACGGCAGGTCCGCGTCGACCTCCGAGTGCACCGCGATCGCCCGGACGCCGAGCCGCTTGGCGGTACGGATGATCCGGCGGGCGATCTCCCCCCGGTTGGCGACCAGCAGTGACTCGATCATGGCTCCTCCAGCGTCCAAGGGTTGGGACGGATCTCAGCGAACCATGCCACCCCGGCCGCGCACGACCCCCACCCCCCAGGACGCGTTGATCAAGAGGTTTGCATCAGTACTCGCGCGGAAGATGACGCAAACCCCTTGATCAACACGGTGCCAGGCGAAGGCCCGAGGGGGTGGGGTCAGGCGAGGAGGGCGGCGAGGGTGGCGCCGCGGAGCAGCTCCGCCCGACGTCGACGGTCCACCTCTCCGCCGAGGAACGGAGTGGAGTTCATCAGGCCGAACGCCGCGTGGGCCAGCACCCGGGCCTCACCGTCGGGCATGCCCGGGTGCAGGGCCGTGAGCACCGTGACCCACTCCTCGACGTAGAGCCGCTGGAGGCGGCGGATCCGGCGGCGCGGCTCGTCGGGGAGGCGATCCAGCTCGTGCAGGTGCAGGGCGATCACCGCCGGATTCGCCAGCGCGAAGTCGACGTGGAAGTCGATGAGCGACTCCAGCGCGGCCCGCGGGTCGTCCGGGTGGGCGGTGGCGCGCTCACGGCCACCGTCGAGCAGCCCCTCGCTCACCGGAATGAGCGCGGCGACCAGCATGGCTTCCTTGCCGGCGAAGTGGTGGTAGAGCGCCGGCCCGGTGACTCCGGCCGCCGCACCGATGTCGTCCATCGAGACACCGTGGTAGCCGCGCGCGGCGAAGAGACCGACCGCGATCTCCAGGATCTCGTCCTTACGAGAACGACGCCGGCTCGCGCCGGCCGCGCCCCGCGCCTGCTGCTCCACCGTCACGGGGCAAGCGTAGACCTGCGCGGACGGTGAGGAGGAGGCAAGGTTGCCGGATGGTCGATCAGACCCGGCCGATGGCCCGGGCCGACCGGTACGACGGCCGGCCCGGGTCACGATCAGTGGTCGTGATCGAGGTTGTGCTCGGCGCGCAGCTCGGCGGCCTCGTCCGACCGGCCGAGACCATCCAGCGCCTGGGCGAGCAGCCAGGCCGCCTGCTGCACCGGCCGGCTCCCGACGGGCAGCCCGCCCAGCACGTCGCGCAGCAGCCGCTCCGCGTCGGCCGGCCGATCCGACCGCAGCAGCAGCTCCCCGGTGAAGATCTCCACCTGCGCCGCCTCGCCGAACGCCTCGATCGACCGGAGGCGGTCCGGCAACCCGGCCAGCCGGTCCAGCGCCTCGCCCTCACGGCCCTCGCCGGCCAGCACCCGCGCCGCCGCCTCGGTCGCCATCGCCCGCTCGTACGTCGCCGGCGGCTCCGGATCGTCGGCGAGCGCGGCCGAGAGGCCGTCCATCACCTCCACCACCCGCAGCGCCGTCGCACCGTCACCGGCCCACATCCAGGCGTACGCCTCACGTCGACGGGCCCGCAGTTCGTCCACGGCGAGCCCGGCCAGCTCGTACGTGCTCGCCGCCGCGGCGAACCGCTCGGCGGCCAGCGCGTCCCGGTCGACGCCGTAGAGCAGCCCACCCGCCTCCTCCAGCATCTCGGCCCGGTGCGGCAGATTGTCCGGACCGTCCAGGTTCTCTGCGAGCTGTTCGAGCAGGGCGAGCGCGGGCTCGGTCTCGCCGAGCCCCTGGTAGACGCCGGCCAGCAGGTACCGGCAACGGTCCGCCTGGACCTGCGCCCCGAGCTTGTCCAACCCGAGCACGGCCTCCTCGGCGACCTCGGCCGCCTCGTTCAACCGCCCGGCGACCCGGTACGCGTTCGCCAGCTCCCAACGGAGCAGGGCGTCTCCCGTGGCGCCCTGCTCCACGCAGAGCGTCACCGCCTCGGCGAAGTCGTCCACCGCCTCGTCCGCGCGCCCGGCCGCCATCAGCGCCCGGGCCCGGGTGACCCGGACCGCGAGCAGTGCGTTCGGTGGCGCGACGGCCAGTGCCTCGTCGCAGGCGGTGACCGCCTCCGCCGGGTCCTCGGCCGAACGGGCGTACGCCAGGCAGGCGCTCATCAGCAGCTCGCCGACGCCCAACTCCCGAGCCAGCCCGCGGGCCCGCTCGGCCGCCGAGCGGAACTCCTCCGCCTTCTCCGACTCCTCCAGCGCATGGGCGCGGTGCAGCGCGACTCGCAGCTCCAGGTACGGGTCGGCGACCGGCGGAATCCGCTCCAGCTCGGCCAGCGCCTCCGCCCAACGCTCGCCGTGCATCAGCGCCAGCGCCACCCGGTCCCGCGCGGCGGCCCGCTGCCGGTCGTCCCCGAGCCGGTCGAGGGCGTCGGCGGCGGCCTCCACCAGCGCCAGCCCCTCCTCCCGGCCCGTCTCGGTCATGGCGAGCAGCACCCCGAGCCGGCTGGCGACCACCTGCGCGCGGAGTTCGTCGCCCAGCTCCCGGTAGGCGGCCGTGGCCGCCCGGGCGGTCTCGATGGCGACCGGGACCTGCTCGTCGTCGCTCAACTCGGCCGCCCGCAGCTCCAGCCGCCGGGCCGTCGTGACCGCTGTGGGTTCCGTCGCGCCGAACCGCTCGTCGTAGGCGGAGAGGGCGGCCTGGAAGCCGGGACGGTCGTGCCGGTGCCAGCACGACTCGGCGAGGTCGAGCAGCTCGTCGGGTCCGGCGTCGACCGGGATCTCCGGCGTCGCCGGTCCGGAAGCGCTGGTGTCCTCGACGCCGATCGGCGGCACGGTTCCCGCCGGGGAACCCGGGACCGGCACGCGACGGCGCACGCTCGCCGAGAGCGGCACGTGCTCACCGCTCGGTTGCATCGCCAGCCGGGCGGCGATCAGCTCGGACTGGCGGGCGGTGCCGTTGCGGGCGTCGAACCGGGCGGCCAGCTCGGTGGCGGTCTCCGCCAGCTCCGCGGCGAGCCGGGCCGCCGGCACGTCGGCGGCCGGGCGGTCGGCCGATGCCCGCCGGTAGACGGTCAACCCGCCGTCGACCTGCCACAGCGCCGCGGCGGCGGTCGCCGCGAAGTGCATGGCCGCGGCCGGGGAGGGCGAGCGGTCCAGCCAGTCCAGGTGCCGCTCGACCAGCTCCAGCGCCCGCGCCTCGTTACCGGTGACCGTGCAGAACTCGATGTGGTCGCCGATGTCCCACAGGTCGGAGAGGTTGCCCCGCATCCGGCGGTACGCCGTCCGGTGCGCGTTTAGCGCGTCGTCGTGCCGACCGGTCCGCAGGTAGGGCACGAGCAGCGCGGTCAGGATCGCCTGGGGCTGCTCGTTGCAGGTGAGCCGCCCGGCAAGCACCGGCTCGGCCAGGCTCGCCGCCTCGGCGTACCGGCCGGTGTCGGCGAGGTACTGCACCTCGGTGGTCGGGTCGCAGCCGGCGCAGTCGGAGAGCTGGTCGCGCGGGGTGGTCTGCCAGAGCCGGTACCAGTGCGACGCCGCGTCGGTGTCCCCGACGTGCTCGGCGACCCGGAACCGGTGCTTGTGGACGGCCTGGAGGCTGTGCCCGCCGGCCTGGTACCGCCGCTGCATGTCGTCGAGGACCGCGTACGTCCGGTCGAGCGGCACCTCGGGGAACTTCAGCATCAGGTTGACCATGTACTTGAAGTGCCAGAGCAGCTGCCCGGCGTGGCGGGCGTGGTAGGGCTGCGGGTCGCGGTCGAACTCGGCGAGGCACCAGGAGAAGGTCACGAAGGACTTCGCCGGCTCACCGCCGTACGTGTACGCGGTGGTGCCCTGCATCCGGGTGACGAAGGCGAGTTCCCGGTCCTCGGCCGTGTCGACCCGCCGGAGCAGCTGCTCCAGCGCGGCGATCTGCCCCGGCCCGTACGGCATGTTGCTGACCTCGCGGAGCACCCGCCAGAGATCCTCGGTGGTCCCCACCGCTCACTCCTGTCCTGGTACGGCCCGGCCGAGCAGGCCGAGGAAGGAACTGTTCAGCAGCGCGGCGTCGGCCGCGCGGATCGGATGGTGCCCGAGCAGCAGCGCCTGCCCGTAGAGCGCCTCGACGGCGAGCCCGACCAGGTCCGGGTCGGTGAGCGTGGCGACCCGGCGGACCAGCGGGTTGCGGTGGTTGAGCACCAGCTGCGGGCGGTCCGGCGGGGCGGACGCGGCGAGCGCGTCGAGCACCCCGCCCCACAGCTCGTCGGCCTTGTCGCGGCTCGCCGCCAGCTGGTCGTTGAAGGCCGCCGAGCGGCTCACCAGGTAGAGCGCGGGCAGCGAGACCGGCTCGTACGCCCGGATCACCACCTCGCAGCCCGACCGCTCCAGCGCCCGCTGGGCGGCGGTGAGGAAGGGCCGCAGGGCCAGCTCGACCTTGGGGTCGAGGTTGTCGAACCGGGTGGTCAGGTCACTCGGCTCCAGCCGTTCGATGAGCACCGACCGCTCCACGGAGGGCAGCCGCTCGATCAGCTCGGTGTCGTACGTGTAGCCACCGTTGACCACCGCCAGGTCCTGGGCGGCGGCGACCGCGGCGAGCTGGCGGAACTCGTCCAGGCTCGCCGCGTACCGGATCAGGCCGTGCCGCTGGCGGAACTCGGCCAGGGTGAGGGTGCCGACGTTCGTGTCCATGGGCCACCACTGGTCGACCAGCCGGAGCATCTCGTCGTCGTGCAGCGCCAGCGCCTTCACCCCGAGGTGGTGGATCTGGAGGAACTCGGCGAGCCGGCGCGGATCGTGCTTGGCGAGCCGCACCAGCCAGCCCCGCACCTGGTCGCCGAGCGCCTCCCGGGCGGCGTTGAGCAGGGTGTCCTCGTAGAGTGCCTCCCGGCTCGCGGTCGGCCGCAGCTCGCTGGCGTCCACCACGCAGTGGGCGAAGAACGCCCAGTCCGGCAGCAGGCCGTCGGCGTGCTCGGTGAGGAGCATCCGCTTCAGGTAGACCCGGTGGCCGGCGCGGACCGCCGGGTTCACCGGCTCCGGGAGGATGAACGCCGCGCCCGTCAGCCCCGCCTCCGGCACCGAGAGCGGCAGCACGTCGAACGGGTCGAAGCCGAGCGTCTCCCGGGCGTACCGGATCAGGGCCGGACGGTCGACCGGCGTGCCGGGCGTGGTCGGCCAGGGCGGTGCCCCGACGGTCGTGACCGCGTCGCCGACCCGCACGGTGACCGGCAGCAGCGAGCCGAAGAGCCGCGCCAGGTCGGTGACGGTCGGGGTGGCGAACCACTGGTCGGCGTCCCGGCGTGGAACCAGGGTGACGGTGGTGCCCGGTTCGCTCCGCCCGGCCCCCGGCGGTGCGGGCTCGACGGTGTAGCGGCCGTCGGAGTAGCCGGTCCAGCAGACGGTCGGCTGGTCGCCGTGCCGGGTGAAGACCCGGATCTCCTCGGCGACGAGGAAGCAGGAGAGCAGCCCGATACCGAACTGGCCGAGAAAGTCGTGCCGGGAGAAGCCCAGCTCGTCGCGCTTGGAGCTGCGCCCGATCGTGGCCAGCAGTTCGTGCACCTGCGCCTCGGTGAGGCCGATGCCGGTGTCGTGCACCCGGAGCGTCCCGTCACCGGTCAGCTCGGGCGGCTCGACCCGGATCAGCGCGGGCGCGTCCGGGTCGGACGTCCGCCGCGCGGTGATCGCGTCGACCGCGTTCTGCAAGAGCTCGCGGAGGTAGACCCGCGGGCTGCCGTAGAGGTGATGACTGAGCAGGTCGACGACGCCACGAAGGTCGACCTGGAAAGTGTGGTCCACGCCTTTGCGCTCCCCGGTCCGAATCCGGCGCTCACCGTACCGATGATCACCGACAAGCGCGTCCTCCTTTCACCCGGCGGCTTGACCCTCGACCGGCTCGAACCGGCACGCTGCCCGGCGTGCCCACGACCCGCCTCGGCCGCGACTTCCACCTGCTGTGGTCGGCCGCCGTCTCCTCGCGGCTCGGCGATGCCCTGCGTACGCCGGCGCTCGCCCTGCTCGCCGCCACGCTCACCCGCGACCCCCGGCTGATCGCCGCGATCACCGTGGCCGCGCAGCTGCCGCCGCTGCTCTTCGGTCTGCTGGGTGGTGTCTACGCCGACCGCTGGGACCGCCGGCGCACCATGGCGCTGGTGGACGGCGCGCGCGCCGCCCTGGTGGCCGCGTTCGCCGTGGCGATCGTCACCGGTCGGGCCGGTGTGGTGACCCTGCTGCTGGTCGCGTTCCTGCTCGCCGCGCTGGGCTCCCTCTTCGACGCCGCCTCCTTCGCGCTGCTGCCCTCGGTCGTGCCGCCGACGGCCCTGCCCCGGGCCAACGGCCGCCTCCAGGCCGGTACGGCGGTCGCCGGAGGCTTCCTCGGCGCGCCCGTCGCCGGGCTGGCGTTCGCCGCCTCGCCCGCCCTCCCCTTCGCCGTCGACGCCGTCACCTTCGCCCTGGCCGCACTCCTCGTCCTCGCCCTGCCCCGGGGCGGTCACCCGCCCGTCCCGGCCGGTCCGCCGAATCATCGGGCGAGACGGCCGTCGGTGCTGGCCGAGGTCACGGCCGGCCTCCGCCGGCTGCGCGACGACCGGACACTGTGGCAGGTCAGCCTGCTCTCCGCGGGCTGCAACCTGGCGATCAGCGGGCTGCTCGCCGTCCTGGTGCTCCACGCACTGGACGTGCTGCGGGTGCCACCGGCGGGGTACGGGCTCTTCACCGCGAGCGCGATCGTCGGTGGCGTGGTCGGGGCGTTGACGGCCGGCCGGATCGCCGCACGGTTCGGCACCCTGCCCGCGCTGCGCGTCGTGCTCGCCGGGCAGACCGTGGCGCTCGCCGGGTTCGCGTTCGCCCGGCACCCGGTGCCGGCCGGTCTCGCGCTGGCCGTCTTCGCCGCCGGCACCTCCGTGTGGAACAGCCTCTGGACGTCGTACGGGCAGCAGCGGGTGCCGGCCGCCCTGCTCGGTCGGGTGGGCGCGGCTCAGCGGATGCTCGGGCTGCTCGCCGCCCCCGTCGGCGCGACGCTCGCCGGGCTGGTCGCCGGGGCGTACGGGACGGTGCCGGTCATGGTGGCGGCCACGGGGACGTTCGCGCTGGTCACCGCCGCGGCGTGGCGGATGCTGCGACCGGTGGCACCGACGCCGCCCGTCGACCGGCCCACCACGGCCGGGACAGCAGTCCGGCCAGGACCGCCCCCGTCGCGTTGAGCAGCACGTCGTCCACGGAGGAGACCCGGCCGAGGTCCAGCGCGTACTGGAGGAGTTCGACGAGCACCGAGCCCGCCGCGCCGAGCAGGAAGAGCCGGCCGGGCCCGGCCAGCACGGTCAGGCGTACCGGTGCGAAGAAGCCCAGCGCGGCGAAGACCAGCAGGTTGCCGACCACCTGGACCACGGCGGTGGTGGGCGACCCGGTCAGCAGGTCGAGCAGATCGTGCAGGGGCACCGCGTCGACCTCGCGGGGCGCCGCGCGCGGGGTCAGGATCATCCACACCCACGGCACCGTCCCGGCGACCGCGCCCACCTCGGCGACGCTGCGCCACCAGGCCTCACCGGGAGGGACGGTGCTCCGGCGCGTCCGGGCCAGCCCGGCGACGAGCAGGGCCAGCAGCGGCAGCGCGGCGCACGCGGCGAGCAGGACGCCGCCCCAGTCCCGCCAGACCTGTGTCACCGGCGCAGCCTATTCGGCGCTCGCGCTCCGATGGGAGAGTCCGGAGAGGCGCAGGGCGATCCGCTGCCGAAGGGGCGGCACCGCCCCGGCGAGCCGCAGCAGCACGTCCCGCACGGGCCGCCCGGCCGGGGGGAGGGTGGCGAGCCGGGTGAGCCCGGCCGCGAAGCGCAGGACGTCCTCGGCCATCGGCCGCTGCCGGGCGGTGTACCCGTCGAGCCCCGTCGCGGAACCGTCGGCGAGCACGTCGGCCAGGGCGGTTCCGAGCGCGACCGCGTCGCAGATGCCGAGGTTCATGCCCTGCCCGCCGGCCGGGCTGTGCACGTGCGCGGCGTCCCCGGCGAGCAGGAGCGGCCCGGCCCGGTAGGTGTCGGCGACCCGGTGGTGCACCCGGAAACGGGACGCCCACAACACCTCGGTCACCCGATCCGGCCGCCGCACCGGCCCTCGCTCGTCGAGCAGCGACTGGAGGTCGGCGAGTCCGGGCTCGGCGGCCGCCTGCGGCACGGCGGCCACCAGCCGGACCACCCCGTCGGGCAGCGGCGCCCAGATCAGCGGCCCGGATCGGGCGAGGAAGAGAGCCGCCTCGTCGCGGGGCAGGTCGCTGTGCACGCGGACGTCGGCGAGCACGAACGATTCCTCGCCGGTCCGCCCGGCGAAGCCGATGCCGGCGATCCGGCGGACCGTGCTGTGCATGCCGTCCGCGCCGACCACGAAGCGGGCGCGGAGCTGTTCGTCGTCGACCTGCGCGAGCACGCCGTCTCCGGTCGGCGTCACGCCGGTCAGTCGGCACGGCCGGCGCACTGTCACGCCCAGCCCGCTCAACTGCTCGGTGAGCGCCGCCTCGGTGACCGACTGGGAGACCAGCAGCGCGTAGGGGAAGCGGGTCGGCAACCGGTGGAACGGCACCGCCATCAGCACCCGGTCGTGGTCGCGCACGGTGAAGCGCGGCGCCCGCACACCCTGGGCCACCAGCGGCGTCGCCGCGCCGATCCGGTCCAGCACCTCCAGGGTGTACGGGTGCACGACGGCGGCCCGGGAGGTGGTCGGTGGCCGGTCCGTCTGGTCGAGGAGTGTCACGTCGACTCCTCGCCGGGCGAGGGTGAGCGCGGTGGCGAGCCCCGTCGGGCCGGCTCCGACCACCAGGACGTCGGTCTTCGTGGGCAGCATGACCACCTCCGGAGCAACTTTGCCAACAGTCGTTGGCCAACACTTGTTGGCAAGTTTGACTACTGTGGACTGGAAATGTCAACGGGTGTTGGCCTACGGTCGTTGGCATGACAGCGACAACCGAGCCGGCCCGTCCCCGCCGATCGGACGCCACCCGCGCGGCGATCCTCCGAGCCGCCCGGGACCGGTTCGCCGCCGAGGGCTACGAGCGGGCCACCATCCGGGCGATCGCGGCGGACGCCCGGATCGACCCGTCGATGGTGATGCGGTACTACGGCAACAAGGAGGGCCTCTTCGCGGCGGCAGCCGAGTTCGACCTGCGCCTGCCCGACCTGACCGCCGTACCGCCCGGACAGCTCGGCGAGCTGCTCATCCGCCACTTCCTCACCCGGTGGGAGGGGGACGAGACGCTGGCCGCACTGCTCCGCACCGCCAGCACGAACCCGGGCGCGGCCGAGCGGATGCGGGCCCTCTTCACCGACCAGCTCACCGCGGCCGTGGCCGCTTTCGGCACCGACCCGGCGACGACCGCCCGGCGGGCGGGCCTGGTGGCCTCTCAGACCCTCGGCATCGCCTTCACCCGCTACATAGTCAAGCTGCCACCGATGGTGGCGATGGCACCGGAGGAGCTGGTCGCCTGGGTGGCGCCGACCCTCCAGCGTTACCTGACCGGGCTGCCGGAGAAGTGACCCAACCTTTTCCGCCCTCCCGTGCGTCTGCCAGGTGACGTGGAACGCGACGGCCGGGAGAGGGGGGCGGATGGGACCGGCGGCGAGCGACGGGCGGGACGGCTACATCGCCTTCGTGGAGAGCCACCAGCACCGGCTGCTGCGCGCCGCGTACCTGGTCTGCGGCAACCGGCACCAGGCCGAGGACCTCCTCCAGGACGCGCTGCTGAAGCTGGCGCTGCGCTGGCCCAGCGTGCGCGACGGTGACCCGGCCGCCTACGTACGGTCGATCCTCTACCGGGACGCGGTCTCCTGGTGGCGACGCCGCCGCCGGGAGTGGCTCAGCGCGCAGCCACCGGAGCGGTCGACCGCCGACCGGGACGGCGCGCTCCGGCTCGCGCTGCACGACGCCCTCGGGCAACTCCCGCCGCGTCAACGGGCGGTCCTGGTGCTGCGTTACTACGAGGACCTGACCGAGGCGTCCACCGCCGAGGTGCTCGGCGTGACCGTGGGCACCGTGAAGAGCCAGTGCCACGCGGCGCTGCGCCGACTCCGTGAGGTCGCGCCCGACCTGGGCCGCGACGACGGCCTCGCCAACGGGATGGAGGTGACCCGGTGAGGGAGGAGGAGCTCGGCCGCCTGCTGACCCTGGCCGCCGACGAGATCCGACCCGAACGCCCGGCCGCCGAGGGCTGGGAGCAGGCCCGGCGACTCCGCCGCCACCGGCGCGCCGGTGCGGCCGCCGCCGTCGCCGTCGTCCTGCTCACCGGCGGTACGGTGCTGACCCTGCGCCCCGCCGACCCACCGGCGCCGACCACGCCCACCACCTCGACCGCGACCCCGGCCCCGAACGCGTCGCCGGTGCAGCGACCGCCGACGGAGCTCAACTACCCCGGCGACCCGCTCGGTCGCCTCGGTGATCCGGTGACCGCGTCGCTCTCCGGCCGTCCGGTCCGCCAGGCGCTGGCCCTCTACCAGCCGATCGACCCGGAGACCGGTGTCGAGGGGCGGATCCAGGTGCTCGGCGACGACGGCGTGGTGCGGGACCTCGACGTGGTCACCCCGGCCCGAACCCGGGACGCCAGCGGCAACGAGGCGGTGCCCCTGAAGTCCGGCAGCCTCTCCCCGGACGGACGGCTCGCCGCGTTCGCCCAGACCGACGAGGTGATCGTGGTCGAGCTGACCACCGCCCAGGTCCGCCACTACCCGCTCAAGGGCTACCTGGAGCACGTCCTCTGGGCCGGCGACCGGCTCTTGGTCGGGGACGACGACACGACGTACGAGCTGGACCGGCAGACGGGTGCCACCCGGACCGTGCCGCTCTCACCCTGGGAGCTGGTCACCCCCGACCCGGCCGGCCGAGACGACGACCTGCTGGCGTTGGGGGGCCTCCGGGACGGCGTCACCCTGACTCGTTGGACGCGCAGCGCCGACGGCACCGATCGGGGCGACCGGCCGCTCGACCTCCGCGCCCTGCCGACCGGCAACTCGGTGAACGAGTTCTACGGACGGGGCTGGCAGCGCGGCGACGAGATCGCCCGGGCGGCCTGGATCACCACCGGGATCATGGACGGGGCGGAGGGGGTCGCGGTGTTGGACGCCCGGACCGGAGTGGTGACCCGCCTGCTCGACCTGGGCCGCGACCGCTCGAAGGGCTGCTGCGAGGTGCTCGGCTGGGACGGCGACGCCGTGCTGCTCCGCCACGACCCGGGCGGGCTGCTGCGCTGGCGGCCGGCGACCGGCGAGATCACCGGAGTGGTCCGGGACCTGTACGGCAAGCTCTCCCTCGCCGCCCGCTGACCCACCGGCGCTACGTCGAAGGGCCCGGTCGCACCGGAACCGGCGCGATCGGGCCCCTTCCGTCGACCGAGGTCAGGGGTTCAGGCCACCGGGCTGGTCACCCTGCACGACGGGGGCGCGGACCAGGTTGCCCCACTCGGTCCACGAGCCGTCGTAGTTGCGCACCTGCGGGTAGCCGAGCAGGTGCCGCAGCACGAACCAGGTGTGGCTGGAGCGCTCCCCGATCCGGCAGTAGGCCACGATGTCGTCGTCCGGGCTCAGCCCGAGCTGGTCGGCGTAGATGGCACGCAGCTCGTCCGGGGACTTGAACGTCCCGTCGTCGTTGGCCGCGGACTTCCACGGCTTGTTCACCGCGCCCGGGATGTGCCCGCCGCGCAGCGCGCCCTCCTGCGGATAGTCCGGCATGTGCAGCATCTCGCCGGTGTACTCGCCGGGCGATCGGACGTCGACCAGCGGACGGCCTGCGGCCACGTGCGCCATCACCTGCTCGCGGTACGCCCGGATCGGGGCGTCGTCCCGCTGCGGCACCGGATAGTCGGCCCGCGGTCGGCTCACCTTGTCGCGGCTCAGCTCCCGCCCCTCGGCGATCCACTTCTGCCGGCCACCGTCGAGCAGCCGTACGTCCGCGTGGCCGAAGAGGGAGAAGACCCAGAGGGCGTACGCGGCCCACCAGTTGAAGTTGTCACCGTAGAAGACGACGGTGTCGTCGCGGCCGATGCCCTTGGCGGCGCAGAGCTCGGCGAAGCTCTTGGCGTCCAGGTAGTCCCGGGTCACCTGGTCGTTCAACTCCAGGTGCCAGTCCACCTTGACGGCGCCGGGGATGTGGCCGGTGTCGTAGAGCAGGACGTCCTCGTCGGACTCGATGACGACGAGGCCCTCGTCGCCGAGGTGCTCGGCCAGCCAGGCGGTGGTGACCAGGCGCTGCGGGTCCGCGTACGCCTGGAGACGGGAATCAGGATCGCTCGGCACAGACATGATGCCCAAGGTACGCCGGACTCCCCGGCGTCAACCCGTAAACGTGACCGGCCAGGCAGGCCGGGCAGCGGTCAGTCGGAGATCGGGCCGAGCAGCGGGCGTTTCGCGGTGACGGTGTCCCCGGACGAGCGGCCGGTGAGCCGACGCTTGATCCACGGTGCCAGGTGCTGGCCGGCCCAGCGCGCGTCGGCCGCGCGGGCGGCCAGCCACGGCGTCGGCGCCGGGTGTGGTGGGACCAGGAGCCACTGCTCGTCGCAGCCGACCCCGAGCGCGTCGAGGACCTGGCCGGCGACCCGCCGGTGCCCCGCCGCCGAGAGGTGCAGCCGGTCGATGCCCCAGAGCGTGGGGTTGAGGTAGGTGTCGTCCGCGTACAGGTCGACCATGATCGCGCCGTGCCGTTCGGCGGCCTCGCCGACCGCCCGGTTGAGCAGCTCCACCCGGGGCTTGACCAGGCGCTGGCCGGGCAGCCGGGCCATCACGTCGGCGAACCGGAAGATCACCACGTCGGCGCCGGTCGCCCGGAACCTTCCCACGATCTCGTCGAACCGGGCGACCAGCGTCTCCGGGTCGAAGGTGCGGCGCAGCACGTCGTTGCCGCCGGCGGCGAAGCTGACCAGGTCCGGTTTCATGGCGAGCGCCTCGGGAACCTGGTTCGCCACGATGTCCGGGAAGAGCCGACCGCGGATGGCGAGGTTCGCGTACCGGAAATCCGGGCCGGCCTCGGCGGCCAGCCGGGTCGCGACCAGGTCCGCCCAGCCCCGGTAGCTGCCGTCCGGGTACGGATCGTCCATTCCCTCGGTGAAGCTGTCGCCCACCGCCACGAAGCTGCGCCAACGCACGGCGGCCTCCTTCACGCTCCCTGGTTGCCTGCGGCGACCAGTTTGGCACCGAGGGCCCGTCCGGCGGTGCCCTCCAGCGGAGGAACGTGGCACACGTGACACCCGCCCAGCGGACGTACGACGACGGGCCACCCCCCGTCGGTGTGGCCCGTCGTCCGTCCGCGTCCGTGGTCAGCCGAGCAGGCGGCCCCACGGGGTGCCGGCCGGGACCGGCAGGCTCGCCAGCACCCGTCCGTCGGCGGCGTACCGGACCAGCCGGTAGGCGGGCGCGTCGTCGGTGGGGGTGGCGGTGTTGATCTGCGCGAGCAACGTCCCGTCCGGCCGGAACGTCACGTGCTCGGCAATCCCGTGGCCGGTCGCCTCGCGCCAGGCCGGGTCGAGCGGCGCCAGCTCGGTGGCCGCACCGGTGGCGAGGGTCACCTGGTAGTTGCGGATCCGCCAGGTGCAGGCGCACTCGCCGGCGTTCGGCACGTGAGCGCTGATCACGAGGCTCCGGCCGTCCAGGGAGAAGCCGGCCAGGCCGTGGATCCTGAGGTTGGCCGGAATGCGCGGCGCCACCGTACGGAAGGCGCCGCTGCCGTCGCCGACCCGCAGCGTCCGGTCCTGGACGAAGCCGATCAGGTTGTGCCCGGCGATCGGGCAGGTGGCCTGGTGCGTCGCGATGACGTTTCGGGTGGCGCGGTCGGCCCTGGTCTCGATCACCGTCCAGTCACCCTGCTGGCCCTCGGCGTAGACGAGGGTGAGATTGTCCAGCCACTGCGGCGCGCAATCGAGGGTGCCCTGGAGCGGAACGGAGACGACCGACCCACCCTCGAAGCGGCTGATCGCCAGCCGGTTCGGCTTCGCTGAGAGCCAGGCCGCCCGCCGGCCGTCCGGAGAGGCGACCACCTTGCCCTCGACATCCGGGTCGGCGCTGCTCGCCTCGCGGACGAGCTCCCAGCGCCCGTCCGGCGTGCTCCGCCAAACCCGAGCGGGCGCACCGCCGGCGACTCCGTACTCCGGCTCGGAGTGCCAGGCGAGCTGCGGCCAGCTCTTCCCGGCGGCGACGGCCGAGGGGGACGGCGACGTCGGACGGGATGCCGCCGCCGGCGGAGTGGACCCGCCGGCACCGCCGCTGCCGGCCGCGAGGACCGCGTGCGCCGGCTCGGTGGCGGGGGCGGTGGCCGGCAGCGGGGGAATCTCGTTCGCCGGTGCCGGCGCGGCGCACCCGGAGGCGGCTACGGGAAGCAGCACCAGCGCGGCGGCAGCCATCAACGCGCGCGGGGCGACGCGGACACGGGGGGTGATGTTGCGATCCATGGGGTTGCCTCCGGGAAGGTGATCTCGTTGTGACGCCACCCATGACGCGTCTCCTGTGGAGCACAGTTGCCGCTGGTGAATGCTGTTATCCGACAGCTTTTTCCGGCCCTGGACGGCAACCATCCGGGCACTGGCAGGCGTCTGGACCCAACCACCCCGGCGTCGTCATGGAACGCGACAGGAAGAACCCGTGCTCACCACGCACCTGGAAGTCGTTCGACCACGCCGATCGCCTCTGACCCAGAACCCGCGCCGGAACGGCGATGTGGCGGCATCCCAACGCGGGGACACCACCACATCGCCGACTCGGAGTCGATCAGCCGTGCCTAGCCGGCCGTCCCGATGATTTGCATGTTCGTGAGGCTCGACGGCTCGGCCTCCTCGCTGATCTTCGTCCCGTCCTCGTCCACGAGGATCAGGGTGGAGTGGCCTCCGCTGCGCACTCGGACCACCATCGAGCCGTCCGCTTGGAAGAAGACCTGACGCAGTTCCCGCCCACCCAGGGGCAGACTGACCGCCTTGCCGGTACGCGTGTCCAGCACCGCGCTGGCCCGCAGGAACCTGGCGACGTCTCGCTGGTCCTCCTCCTGCGGGTGGAAGCGGTACAGAGCGATCCGGGATCCGTTCGGGGCGATGCTGGCGATGTGACCGCTCCACCAGTTGCCGTTGTGGCTCAGCCCCGGTACGTCACGCTTCCGCTTGCCGTCCGGGTCGAAGAGGGTCACCCCGGCGCTGGTGTTCATGGCGATGGTGTTGCCATCGGCCGACCAGAGAGCGTGGCACGCCTCGGGTTCGGCGGTCCACCAATGCACCGTCTTCTTCGCGGACCGTGTGTCCAGGACGCCGTAGCGGCGCGGAACTCCCGTGTCGTCCGCGCTCTCCCGGAACAACAGATGGCGGGAATCCGGTGACCAGGTCGGGGTGACGCAGGCGCGGTCCGCCCCGACGACCATCGGCTTCCTGCCCGAGCCGTCGACATTCGCCACGTACAGAGTCGGCTGGTCGCCATCCTCCACCCAGGCGACCCGCTGGCCGTCCGGAGAGACGCTGGCGCTGGTCAGCGCCGGAACCTGCGGCAGCGACGCCAGTCGCGTCGGGTCGTCACCGGGCCGCCAGGAGCGCAGCCGCACACTCTGCGCCCCGGGCGTCACGTCCTCCGGGACGTAGAACAGCCGGTCGAAGGTGGCGGTGTCGCCCAGTGACGCCGGTGCGCCAGAGCTGGGGGTGGACGGGTCGGTACTGACCGACGGGGTCGGGGACGCGGAGGGTGACGGGCTCGCGGTGATGGACGGGGTGGTCGCCGGAAGCGGGTCCGCCCCTCGGCCGGGCAGGATCGCAAAGGCGGTGCCGGTCGCCGCGGCCAGCATCAACACGACTGCGGCGGAGGTGGCGACGGCGCGCTGAGTGCCGATTCGGCGGGACGTCCGCAGCGCGCGGTCCCGCAGGTCGACCGGGGTGACCTCCTCAGCCAGGTCGGCCAGGTCGAGCCGAAGACGCTGATCGTTCATCGGGCGCTTCCTTCCAGGACGTACAGCTCGGCGAGCTCGGGGGCCACGCTGCGCAGCTTGGCCAGGGCCTTGGAGGTCTGGCTCTTCACGGTGCCGACGGTGACGCCGAGCAGCTCGGCGACCTCGACCTCGGTGCGGTCCTCGAAGTAGCGCAGCACCAGTACCGCGCGTTGTTTCGGAGACAGCTTGGCCAGAGCGGCCCGCAGCGTGAGTCGCAGAGTCGTCTGGCTGGCATGGTCGGGGCCCGAGTCGCCTCCGCGGGGTTCGGGCAGGTCGCCCGTCATCGACTCGGGTACCCGCCGCCGCCTCCACCAGGAGACCTGCAGGTGGTACATGGTCTTGCGGGTGTACGCCTCGGCGTTGCCGCTGTGGTGCAGCCGGTTCCACGACCGGTGGGTACGGGCCAGCGCCGACTGGACCAGGTCCTCGGCGAGGTGCTGATCACCGGTCAGCAGGTACGCCGAGCGCAGCAGGGCTGGCGTTCGGGTACGGACGAACGAGTCGAACTCATTCAGCAAGGGGTCCACACAAGCCGATCCTTGGGTAGTCGTTGACGACCTCCCAGACGCGAACTCGGGATCGCCGAGTTGCCGTCCGGGCAGCCGGATTCGCGCGAAAGTCTCGACGACAGACGGCGCAATTGGGTCGCCGACCCCTTCACACCGCTCGTAAGCTGCGCCAATGCTGCTGCGCATGTCGACCCTGCTGCTCCGGACCCTCCGCGAGGACCCGGCGGACGCGGAGGTGCCGAGCCACCGGCTCCTGCTGCGCGCCGGCTACATCCGGCGCGCAGCTCCGGGCGGCTACACCTGGCTGCCGCTCGGCAAGCTGGTGCTGGACCGGATCAGCGAGGTGGTCCGCTCGGAGATGGCGGCCATCGGCGGCCAGGAGGTGCACTTCCCGGCGCTGCTGCCGGCGGAGCCGTACCGGACCAGCGGCCGGTGGGCCGAGTACGGGGACGACATCTTCACTCTCGCCGACCGCAAGGGTGCCGAGCACCTGCTCGCCCCGACCCACGAGGAGATGGCCGCGCTGCTGGTGAAGGACCTCTTCACCTCGTACCGGGACTTTCCGGCGACGCTCTTCCAGCTCCAGACCAAGTTCCGGGACGAGGCCCGGCCGCGGGCCGGCCTGCTGCGTGGGCGCGAGTTCCTGATGAAGGACGCCTACTCGTTCGACCTGGACGAGGCGGGCCTCCAGGCCGCGTACGACCGGCACCGAGACGCCTACCGGAGGATCTTCGACCGGCTGGGTCTGGACTACACGGTGGTGCACGCGATGTCCGGTGCGATGGGCGGCTCGGCGTCGGAGGAGTTCCTCGCCGCCACCCCGGTCGGCGAGGACACCTTCGTGGGCTGCACGGTGTGCGACTACGCGGCGAACACCGAGGCCGTCACCACCCGGGCCCCGGCGGCCGGTGACCCGGAGGCGTACCCGGACGCCGAGGTGCACGACACGCCGGAGACGCCCACCATCGCCGGTCTGGTCGAGCTGGCCAACGCCCGCCGCCTCGCCGGTCGCGGCGACTGGACGGCGGCCGACACGCTGAAGAACATCGTGCTCTCCGTACACCGGCCGGGCGCGGACGAGGTCGAGCTGCTGGTGATCGGCGTGCCGGGCGACCGGGAGGTCGACCTGAAGCGGGTCGGCGCGGCGCTGCACCCGGCCACGGTGACCGTCTTCGAGGAGTGGGCCGGGCATCCCGAACTGGTCCGCGGCTACCTCGGCCCGCAGATCCTCGACAAGCTGGGCCTGCGCTACCTGGTCGACCCGCGGGTCGCGCCGGGCACTGCCTGGCTGACCGGGGCCAACGAGCCGGGGCGGCACGCCACCGGAGTCGTCAGTGGCCGGGACTTCACCCCGGACGGCACGATCGAGGCCGCCGAGGTGCGCCCCGGCGACCCCTGCCCGGCCTGCGAGTCCGGCGCGCTGACCATCCGGCGCGGCATCGAGATCGGGCACATCTTCCAGCTCGGCCGCCGGTTCACCGACGCCTTCGCCGTCGACGTGCTCGGCGCGGAGGGCAAGCCGGTCCGCCCGACCATGGGCTGTTACGGGATCGGCGTGTCCCGGGCGGTCGCCGCGGTCGCCGAACAGCACCACGACGATCGCGGGCTGGTCTGGCCGGCGGCCGTCGCACCGTGCGACGTGCACGTCGTGGCCGCCGGCAAGGGGCCGCAGCTGGAGACGACGATCGACCTCGGGACGCGGCTCTCCGCGGCGGGCCTGCGGGTGCTGGTCGACGACCGCTCCGGCGTCTCGGCCGGGGTGAAGTTCACCGACGCCGAGCTGATCGGTGTGCCGCGCACCGTCGTGGTCGGGCGCCGGCTCGCCGACGGGTACGTCGAGTTGCGCGACCGGGCCACCGGCGAGCGGGCCGAGTTGCCGCTCGACGGGTTGGTGCGGCGGATAGTCGACGAGGTGTCTGTCACGCACCGGGTGTAGTCGGCGTGTTACGGGGTACCGAATCCGGATCGGCGCGTACGTGTTGCGGAGGACTCTCATGACCGGTTACCGGGTCAGTGACGTGATGACGAGGCAGGTCGTCTACCTGCCGGCGGAGACCACGTTGGACGAGGCAGCGGCGGTGATGCGGGAGGCTGACATCGGCGATGTCGTGGTCACCGACGGCGCCAGCCTCGCCGGCATGCTCACCGACCGGGACATCGTGGTCCGCGCGGTGGCCGAACGCGCGAACCCGTCCACCACCACGATCGGCTCGATCACCACCCGGGAGGTGGTGATGATCGAGCAGCACGCGACGGCCGGGGAGGCGGCGGCGCTGATGCGGGAACGCGGCATCCGGCGGGTGCTGGTCTGTGACAGCGACCGCAAGCTGGTCGGCATCGTCTCCCTCGGCGACCTGGCGATGCAGCTCGACCCGCAGTCCGCCCTCAGCGAGATCAGCGAGCAGTCGCCCACGGTGTGAGGAGGGCCTCTTCCTTGCCGGGGAGGCCAGGTGTCGACGGGGGTAGCCTCGACCGCATGTCCGCCATGCCGGCCAGGTTGGCCGAGATCGTCGACGAGTTCGCCGCCGCACCCCGCGACCTGGTGCTGGAGATGCTGCTCGAGTACGCCGACGTCATCCCGCAGCTTCCGCCCGACGCGCCGGAGCGGGAGGGGATGGAGCAGGTGCCGGAGTGCCAGACCGCGTTCTTCCTGCGCGCCCGGGTGACACCCGAGAAGACGGTGGAGACGCTCTTCGACTGCCCGCCCGAGGCGCCCACCACCCGCGCCTTCGCCGGCATCCTCGCCGAGGGGCTGGCCGGGGCGAGCGCCGACCAGGTGCTCGCCGTCCCGGACGACCTCTACCAGCGGATGGGCCTGGCCCAGGCGATCAGCCCGTTGCGGGTGCGCGGCGGCACGGCGATCCTGGCGCGGCTGAAGCGCCAGGTGCGGGAACAACTCGGCTGACCCGGGAGTTGCCACCGATCATGGAGATCGAGATCTACGCCGATGTGGTCTGCCCCTGGTGCTACATCGGCAAGCGCCGACTGGAGGAGGCCCTCGCCTCGTACGACGGCGAGGTGACCGTGCGTTACCGGCCGTTCCAGCTGGATCCGTCGCCAGTGTCCGAGCCGGTGCCCGTGGTCGAGGCGCTCGGCGCCCGCTTCGGCGGCCCGGCGAACGCCCGGCAAATGGTCGCGCGGGTCACCGAGGCGGCGGCCGGGGCGGGGCTGCGGCTCGACTACGACCGGGCTATCGCCGCGAACACCTTCGACGCCCACCGGCTCGTCGCGTACGCCACCGAGCGCGGCCGGTCCGGCGAGATGGTGGAGGCGCTCTACCAGGCGCACTTCGTGGGCGGAATCGACATCGGCTCGCGGGACGCGCTCGCCGAACTCGCCGAGCAGGTCGGGCTGGACGCCGCCGACGCGCGCCGGTTCCTCGACTCGGACGAGGGCACGAAGGAGGTCGCCGCCGAGCTGGCCAAGGCCCACGACCTCGGCATCAGCAGCGTGCCGATGTTCGTGCTCGCCAGCAAGTACGGAATCAGCGGCGCGCAGGAGCCGCAGACGCTGCTCGCCGCGCTGGCCGAGGTCGAGCGCCTGGAGTCGGGCGGGCAGTGAGCCCACGCTCGCCCGGCCGGCGGTGAATCCGCCCGGCCGGGCGAAATCGACATCGATGATGTTTCACGTGCAACGGTATCGACGCCGGTGAGCGTCCCGGCCGGGAGTTGGCCGCCGGTCAGGCGGGCCGAGCCAGCTCCTCGACCACCCGGGCGTTGGGCAGCGCCCCGAGCGCCGGGCCGGGCAGCGCGATCTTGCTGTGCCGTACGCCGGAGCCGATGATGACGTGCGGCGTGGCGATCACCCGGGAGTCGACGAGGATCGGCCACGCGGCCGGCAGGCCGATCGGGGTGATCCCGCCGTACTCCATGCCGGTCAGCTCGACCGCCTCCGCCATCGGCGCGAAGCTCGCCTTGCGCACGTCGAGCGCGCGCCGCGCGACCCCGTTCACGTCGGCCCGGGTGGTGGCGAGAATGATGCAGGCCGCGTAGCGGACCACGCCCTCCCGCTTGCCGGCCACCACCACGCAGTTGGCCGAGACGTCCAACCCGACGTCGTACGCCGCGCAGAAGGCGGCGGTGTCGGCGAGCTCGGCGTCGATCGGCGCGACCAGCACCTCGTCCACGTCCACCGGGGCGTCGGCGGGCCACTCCCCGAGCGCCGCGGCGACCGGCGGGGCGAGCAGGTCGGGGCGGTTCCGGGCCGGTTCGGTCTTCAGCGTCCCCATCACGGGTGTGATCCTTCCACCCGTCGGGCCGCACCGACCAGCCGGTCAGCCACGCCACGCCCACCGATCCACGACCGGGACCGAGGCCGACCGAACACCACCGCCGACACCGAGTGGCCACGCCGGTGGCGTGGCCACTCGCGGGCGCACTCAGCTCCCGGCGAGGAAGGCGTTCTCCTTGAGGAACGTACGGTCCCGGTGGGCCGCGAGCTCCTCCGCCCGCAGCGCCTGGGCACGACGCACCTCCAGGTCCTCCAGAGCCTGCCGGACGGCGAGCCGGATCACGCCGTAGAGGAAGACGAAACCGAAACAGTAGAGGATGACAGCGACGAAGACAGCGACCATGTCGTCACGCTAGGTCGAACGTGAACCAGACACGTTCTCATCTCCGCCCGGTTCCCCCGTACGTGTCCGCCAGATAGTCGCCCCAGGTACGGACGCCCCGGGGCAGGGCCGTGCTGACCAGCCCGCCGTCACGCAGCGCCCGGCCGAGCCGCCCCGGTACGCGCACCGGCAGCAGCGGTCGACGCGAACGCCGGGCGGTCCGCCAGGCACGTACCGCCTCGTCGAAGCGGAGCACCTCGGGGCCGCCGAGCTCCTCGACGCCGCCCAGCGGTCCCGCGGCGAGCCGGGCCGCCAGCCGTACGCCGACCTCGCCCCGGTCGACGGGCTGAGCGAGTATGCCCGGGTCACCGATGGTCGGGCCGAGCCGGCTGGCCGTCCGGAGCAGTTCGTCGAGGAACTCCGGGAGCTGGGTGGCGCGCAGCACCGACCAGGGCACCGGGCCGGCCGCGACCACCTGCTCGGCGGCGAGCTTGTGCCGGTAGTACGGGATGGGCACCTTGTCCACGCCGACGATCGAGGTGTACACCAGGTGCCGTACGCCGGCCCGACCGGCGGCGACCACCAGCCGGCGGGTGCCGAGCACGTCGACCTGGTAGGCGCGCCGCCCCGAGCTGGGCTCGGTGGCCAGGTGCAGAATCGCGTCCACCCCGGACACCGCCTCGGCCAGCCCCGTCCCGGTCGCCAGGTCGGCCACCGCCCACTCCAGCGCCGGATCGCTGCGCGGCCGCCGGCTCGTGGCCCGCACGGTGAAGCCGTCGTCGAGCAGCCGCGGCAGCACCGCCTGCCCGAGGCGACCGCCCGCTCCGGTGACCAACACCCTCATCCGATCCTCCTCGAACTCTCAGCGCAGCAGGTCGAGCACGGTCACCAACACGTAGAACACGATCACGACCTCGCTTATCACCCAGGCGTTCCGATCGGACCACTGCCGGATCCGGGGCAGCAACGGGGCGGCCCGCCGACCCGCCAGCAGCAGGGCGAGCAGGGGGAGCGCCAGCAGCCCGAGAGTCAGCCCGACGAACGGCAGCAGGTGCCACCACGAGAGGTCGTGCCGGGCGACGCTTGCGCCGACCGCCGCCATGGTGAGGTCGTCCGACGGCGAGGTGGCGACGAGGAACGCGCCGAGGCGGGCCGCCCGACCCGGTCCGGCGTGCTGGAGCGTGGTCAACCAGCGTGGCGTGCCGGTCTGCCGGCGGCGCAGGTAGACGACCACCGCGAGCACGGCCAGCAGCGCCAGCACCGCCCAGTCGATCCGCCGCGCGGTGCGCTCCAGATGACCGACGTCGGTCGCCGCCCGGTCGGCGAAGCCCCGCACCACCCTCGTGACGAGCCAACCGACAGTCACCCCGACGGTGACCACCGCACCCACCCCGCCCAGATATCCGAGCGGCGCCGCGCGCGGGCGATCGGCCGAGGGGAGCAGCACCGCCGCGACGAACTGCGTCCCGGCGACCATCACCACGGCCAGCGGCAGGACGGTCAGGAAGTTCATCCTGCGCCCATCCTTCCCGCCCCGGACGCCCACCGAGGCCGGTTCGCCCCGGCCCCGGTCGCTCCCGGCCAATTCGGCCGCTACCCGAGCGGCCCCGACCGGGTCAGGCGCCACCCCGAGCAGCCAAGACCGGGTCAGACAGACGCGGGCCGGGTCAAGCGCAGGCCGGGTCAGGCGCGGGCCGGGGTCACGCGGTTGGAGAGCAGGACCCCGCAGAGGGCCAACGCCGCCGAGATCGCGAGGGTGACCAGGAAGCTCCCCGCGGCGGGAGCGGAGCCGGAGGCGAGCACGGCGCCGGTGAGCGCCAGCACGGTCGCCGCGCCGAGCGAGTCGCAGAGTTGCAGGGAAGAGCTGCTGCGGCCCTGTTCCCCGGGGGCGGAGAGCTCCAGGGTGAGGGCCGACAGCGACGGGTAGAGCAGGCCCATGCCCAGCCCGGCGACGGCCCAGCCGAGAACTGCCACGGCGACCGGCGTACCCGGCACGAGCGTGAGCGCCACCGTGCCGATCCCGGCGGTGAGGCAGGCCAGCCCGGCGCGCGGAAGGCTGGCCCGGGAGGCCGGTGCCGTCCGCCGCCCCTGTATCCAGGAGCCCGCCGACCAGAACAACGCCCCGACCGTCAACACCAGCCCGGCCGCCGTCGGTGAGAGACCACGCTCCCGGGAGAGCATCAGCGGTATGACCACCTCGGCGCCGACGAACGCCGCCGAGGCAAGCCCGCGCAGCCCGATCACGGTGGGCAGCCCCCGGGCGGCCCGCAGCGAACCCGGCGGCAGCAGGCGCGGTGCGCAGACCAGCAGGCCGGCGATCGCGACCGCCGAGAGCGCCACGGCGGACGCGCCGCGCTGCTGGCCCCCGATGTGCAACAGCGCCGCGCTCACCCCCGCCCCGCACGCCCAGCCGATCCGCGCCACCGCACCGGCCGGCACCCTGGTCACCGCCGTTACCGCGATGGACCGCAGGCCGGGCCGGATGAGCAGCGCCGCCGGCACGGCCACCACCGGCACCGCGAGGAAGACCCAGCGCCAGTGCAGGTGCTCCACGACCAGCCCGGCCAGCGCCGGACCGACCAGCGACGGCACGACCCACGCCGCGGCGAACGCCGCGAAGATCCGCCGATGCAGCTCCTCCGGGTACGCCTGCCCGACGATCACGTACAGCGCCACGGAGAGCAGCCCCGAGCCGAAGCCCTGCACCACCCGGCCGACGACCAGCACCTCCATCGCCGACGCCGTGCCGGCGACGACCAGCCCCGCCACGAACCAGAGCAGCCCGTGCCACATCGGCGCGGCCGGTCCACGGGTGTCGCACCAGATGCCGGAGAGCACCATGGCGAGCACGCCCGTGGCGAAAGGACCGCCGAAGGCCAACCCGTACAGGGCGAGACCGTCCAGGCTGCGGGCCACGGTCGGCATCGCCGTACCGACCGCCAACGCCTCGAAGGCGAGCAACGAGATGAGCGCGACGCTGCCCACCGTCATCGCACGCAGCCGTGGGGTGAAGAGACCCGGTCGGGGAGCGAGGGTTGCCGTCACTTCGGGCCCGAAGGGCCGGAGCTGAACGCTTCGATCGACATGCGCTCAGCTTGCGACCTCAACCCCGATTCAGGTCAACCCGCGTGTGGGCGGATCCCGCGTCAGGCGCTCTCCAGCGCCTCGCCGATGCCCTTCACCAGTCCGGAGAAATGCTGGTCGGCCAGGAGATGGCCGGCGGTGATCACCAGCGCCACCGGCCACTCGATGATCTGGAGCGCGGCGAGCAGCCCGAGCCCGCCGTAATAGGCGATCTTGTCGGCGGGCGGGACCGCCAGCTCGCCCAGCAGCGGCACCTGCACCCGCCGGTTGTACATCTGCACCGTCTCGCGGGCCCCGTTGAGATGTCGGGTCACTGTGCTCATTTCGGCCTCCCCGTTGACTCCTACCAGCGACCGCATTCCACCGGCGATCCGGTCCATGCGCCGTCAACGGCGGGAATTTCCCCCACCGGGAGGGCATAACGGACGGCAGTGCGGGAAGCCAGGCCGCCGGACGCGACGGGTGGGAGGCGAAATGGCGTACGCCAGGGAGAGCTGGGCAGGGGAGTCACGCCGGCACCGGTCCGGCCGTACGCCTCGATGATCCCGCCGACCCGCGCCGCCGCTCGACTCCTCGCACCGGTCGGCGTGCCGAAGCTCGTCGAGGAGGCGACGCAGACCGTGGGCTCCGCGGCCGCGCGGATGGCTCGGCTGGTCGGCCTGACGGGCCGGCGGGTGTGGTCCCGGCCGGGACGGCACCACATCGAGGTGCACGGCGTCTGCCAGGACGGCGGCGACACCCTCGCCCGGCAGGTCGAGTCGGCGCTGGAGCAGACGCCCGGCGTGGCGTGGGCCCGGGTGAACGCGCCGTCCGGGCGGGTCGTGGTGGCCGTCGAGTCGCCCGAACCGAAGCTGCGCGACCTGATCGCCACGATCGTCCGCGCCGAACGCGCCTGCCCGTACGAACCGGATCGGGAGGTGCCGCCGCCGCATCCGCCCGAGGAGGGCCCGCGTACCCCCCGTACCCTCGGCGCGCTCGCCTCCGACGCGCTGGGGCTGACCATCTCCGCGGCCACCCGGATCCTGCCGTTCACGCCGGTGCCCGGCGAGGTGGCCGGCCTGCTGGGCGCCGTGGACCTGCATCCGCGACTGCACGCGTTGGCCGGCCGGGGGCTGCGCGCCGATCCCCGAGCGGACCTGATCTTCCCGCTCGCCGAGGCGGTGGTGCAGGGTCTCACCGGAGGGTGGACCGGGATCGTCCTCGACGGCGCCCAGCGGATCCTCCAGTGGGGTGAGGACCGGGCCCAGCTGGCCCTCTGGGAGAAGGCCGAACCCGAGCTGACCGGTGACCCGGAGCGGGCCGTCTCCCGCTGGCCGGTGAGCGAACGGCCCAGACCGAAGCCGGACAGCCCGCTGGAGCGGTACGCGATCCGGATGCTGACCGCGGGCGCGGTGGCGGCCACCGGAGCCGCGCCGGTGGTCGGCCGGAAACGGGCCGCCGCGCTCGGGCTCTCCGCGTTGCCGAAGGCGCCGGGGAGCGGCCGGGAGGGGTACGGCGCCCAACTGGGCCGGGTCCTGGCGCGCCGCGGTGTGATCGCGATGGACCGCAGTGTGCTGCGCGAGCTCGACCGGATCGACACCCTCGTCCTGGACGCCGCCGTGCTCGGCTCGGACCGGGGTGTCCTCGCCGATCTCGCCCCGTTGCCCGGCGCGGACACCGGTCAGGTGGCCGAACGCGCGTTCGCCCTCTTCGACCCCGCCGACCCGGACGGCGAGTACGAGGTCGACGGCTGGCGGATCGGGCCACTGGACCGGCTGGGGGCCGACGACCCGGGTGACACCGACGAGAGCGCCCGGCTCCGCTCCGGCGGTGGCCGGCTGCTCGGCCTCGCCACCGGGGGCACGCTGGCCGCGCTGGTCCGGGTGGAGACCGAGCCCGCCCCGGGTGGCGACGGCCTGCCCGCCGCCGCCCGCCACGCCGGTCTGCGGCTCGTGGTGGCCGGCGGCGACGAGCAGCGGTACGACTTCGCCGACGCCGTCCTGCCCGGTGGTGACCGGTTGACGGAGACGGTACGCACGCTCCAGCGGGACGGCGCGACGGTCATGCTCGCCTCCGGCGACCGGGAAGCGCTCGGCGCCTCGGACTGCGGGCTCGGCCTCTACGGCCCGGACGACCTGCCGCCGTGGGGCGCACATCTGCTCATCGGCGCCGACCTGCGGGTGGTGGCGCTAATCATCGAGGCGGCCGGCGTGGCCCGGCGGATGACCCGACAGAACATCCGAATCGCGATGGCCGGGACGGGTCTCGGCGCGCTCAACGCGTTCACCGCCGCGCCGCAGCAGTTGCCGAGCCGGAGCCTGCACGCGGTGAACGGCGCGGCGGCGATGGCGTTCGGCAACGGCGTGTGGCGGGCGAGCCGGCTGCCGAAGCCGGACGACACACCGGCGCCGGTCGCCACCGCCTGGCATCTCATGCCGGTGGCGACCGTCCTGGACCGGCTGGCCACCACCGCGGACGGTCTCTCCGGCGACGAGGCGGGGCGGCGGCACCGCGGCGAGGCCGGCGAAGCGGGGGGTACGGGCAGCCTGTTCCGGGCGTTCGTCGACGAGCTGGCGAACCCGCTCACCCCGGTGCTGGCCGCCGGCGCGATCCTCTCCGCCTCCTTCGGCTCGGTCGTCGACGCCGCCCTGGTCGGCGGGGTGGTCGGCGGGTCCGCGCTGATCGGCGCGGTGCACCAGCGCAACACCGAACGCTCCCTCGCGGAGCTGCTGTCCCGCTCGGCGGTCACCGCCCGGGTCCGGCGCGACGGCGCCGACCAGGTGATGGCGGCGGACGACCTGGTCAACGGCGACGTCATCCGGCTGGAACCGGGCGACGCGGTGCCGGCCGACTGCCGTGTGATCGAGGCGGTGGGCCTGGAGACGGACGAGTCCTCACTGACCGGGGAGTCGCTGCCGGTCAGCAAGACCGCGCAGCCGGTGGTCGCCGCCGCCGTCGCGGACCGGCACTCCATGGTGTACGAGGGCACCACGATCGCCGCCGGGAACGGGACCGCCGTGGTGGTCGCGACCGGCACCGAGACCGAGGCGGGCCGGAGTCTCGCGATGGCCCGGCAGGCGCCCTCGGCCGGCGGGGTGGAGGCCCGGCTCGGGCAACTGACCCGGGCGTCGATCCCGCTGGCGGCCGGCTCCGCGGTCGCGGTGGCGGGGGCGGGCCTGCTGCGGGGCGTACCGCTGGCGCAGACCGCGGCGACCGCCGCGAACCTGGCGGTGGCTTCCGTGCCGGAGGGGCTGCCGTTCCTGGTGAGCGCCGCCCAGCTGGCGGCGGCCCGGCGGCTGGCCGAGCACGGCGCGTTGGTCCGCAACCCCCGTACGATCGAGGCGCTCGGCCGGGTCGACGTGCTCTGTTTCGACAAGACCGGCACCCTCACCGAGGGTCAGCTGCAGCTGGCCGGGGTGGGTGACGGCGACCGGTACGCGGCGGTGGGCCAGCTCGACGACCGGCTGCGGCTCACCCTGGGGGCGGCGTTGCGGGCCACTCCCGGTGCCGTCGATCCCGAGGAGCTGACCCAGCAGACCGATCGGGCGGTACGTCACGGCGCCTCGGCCGGGAACGTGGTCGAGCAGGCGGGCGCGCCCGGCTGGCGGCCGGTCGGCGGGCTGCCGTTCGAGCCGTCCCGGGGTTACCACGCGAGCGTCGGGGAGAGCGACGACGGCCTGCTGCTGAGCGTTAAGGGCGCCCCGGAGTCGGTGCTGCCGCGTTGCGCGTACCGCCGCCGCGACGGGCGCGACGAGCCGTTGGACGACGGCGGCCGGGCGGAGCTGGAGCGGATACTCGCCGAGCGGGCCGGCGCCGGGCACCGGATCCTGGCGGTCGCCGAGTGCGGGGTGCAGTCTCCGACCATCACCGACGACGAGGTGCGCGACATGAGCTTCGTCGGGTTCCTGGCCCTCGCCGACGGCGTGCGTAAGAGCGCCGCCCCGGCGGTGCGCCGGATCCGGCAGGCCGGCGTGCACACCATCATGATCACCGGGGACCATCCGGCGACCGCCGAGGCGATAGCCGCCACCATCACCGAGCACGACGAACAACGGGTGGTGACCGCGACCGAGCTCGACCAGCTCGACGACGAGGCCGTCGCCGAGCGGCTGGCCCACACCGACGTGGTGGCTCGCTGCACCCCGGCCCACAAGGTGCGGATCATCCAGGCGCTGCAGAAGTGCGGACGCACCGTCGCCATGACGGGGGACGGCGCCAACGACGCCCCCGCCATCCGTCTGGCCGACGTGGGCATCGCCCTCGGGCAGCGGGGCACCCCGGCCGCCCGCGCCGCCGCCGATCTGGTGGTCACGGACGATCGGCTGGAGACGATCATCGCGACGCTGGCCGAGGGGCGGGCCATGTGGTCCTCGGTCCGGCACGCGTTGAGCATCCTGGTCGGCGGCAATCTCGGCGAGATCGCGTTCAGCGTGCTGACCGCCGCGGCGACCGGGCAGTCGGCACTCAACGGACGGCAGCTGCTGCTGGTGAACCTGCTCACCGACCTGGCGCCGGCGCTGGCCATCGCGGTGCGCCCGCCGAGCGCCGACCGCGCTGACGGGCTGCTCAAGGAGGGGCCGGACACCTCGTTGGGCGGGACGCTCAACCGGGAGATCGGGCTGCGCGCCGGGGCCACCGCCCTCGGTGCCACCGCGGCCTGGGCGCTGGCCCGGTATACCGGTTCGCCCCGCCGGGCGGGGACGGTGGCCCTGGTCTCCCTGGTCGGTACGCAGCTCGGTCAGACCGTCCTGGCCGGGGGTACGAGCCCGGCGGTGCTCGCCTCCACTGCGGTCTCGCTCGGCGCGCTCACGGCGGTCGTGCAGACACCGGGGCTCAGCCAGTTCTTCGGCTGCACTCCGCTGGGGCCGATCGGCTGGGGCATCGCCACCGGATCGGCGTTCGGCGCGACCTTCGCCAACGGCGCGTTGAGCCGGCTGGTGGAGCGGCTGCCGCAGGTTCAGGGCGGCCCGGCGGACCCGGACGGCTCGGACCCGGACGGCTCAGACGCGGACGGCTCAGACGCGGACGACTCCGACGGCCCTGCCTCGTCGCGGTGACGGGCTCTCGGAGCACACCGCACCGGATGATCCGGTACCCGCAGCCCGGCCGCACCCGCGATTGCGGGCGGTGTATTCCGGGTAGCCGCCGCCGGTGAACGGAGGGCGGCAGCGGAGGGGTGGCCGACGCGGTTCGCGGCGCGCGGGCCTCGATTCGGAGCGGTTCGACGAGGCCATGGAACGCGTCGACAAGCGTGGCCGGAGCGCGGGCCGCGCCCGGATCCAGCAACTTCAGATCAAATTCCTGCTCGCTGTCCAAGCAGGTCTGGCAGCGGCGCTGGCCTGGGCGGCCGCACGCTGGCTCACGGGGCATGCCGAGTCCCATCTTCGCCCCGGCCGCCGCGGTAGCCGTGATCACGTCGTCCCTCGGGCAGCGCCTGACAAGCACCATCGAACTGCTCGCCGGGGTGACGCTCGGCATCTTCGTCTCGGACCTGCTGATCGAGGTCACCGGTGTCGGCGTGTGGCAGACCGGCGTGATCGTCGCGGCGGCCATCCTGGTGGCCCTCGCGCTCAGCACTCGCGGCGGCGTCGTCGGCAACGCCAGCGGTACCGCGGTGCTCCTGGGTGCCCTCTCGTCGTCGCGGCACACCCTCGAGTTCCCCCGCTTCATCGACGCGGTCATCGGTGGCGGCGTCGGGCTGGCGGTGACGTTGCTGCTGTTGCCGATCAACCCGCTCCGGATCATGCGACGGGGGGCGGCGCCGACCCTGCGGCAGCTCGCCGACCAGCTCGGGCAGACGGCGTCCGCGCTGCGGAGTCGCGATCACGAGCTGGCCAACCGGGCGCTGAGCCGGTCGCAGGGGGTCGGTGCCGAGTTGGGGAGGTTCTGGGACGGCTTCGGCGGCGCGAAGGAGACGGTCAACTTCGCTCCGGCTCGGTGGCCCTGGCGGCGTGCCCTCCGGCACTACCAGCTGGGCGCGCCAGAGGTGGACCAGACCGTCTGGAACACGCGGGTCCTGGCCCGGCGGGTGGTCGTGCTGATCGAGGACGGGAGCCGATACCGGAGGGCCTGCCGAACGCCGTCGACGAACTCGGGGCGGCCGTGCACGCCCTGCAGAACGAGGTGCTCTCCGGCTGGAGCCCCGAGGCCACCCGCCGGCACGCGCTGCGGGCGGTGGCCGAGGCGACGCAGGCCGAGCTCGCCGGGACCCACCTCTCCGGCACCGTGATCGTGGGGCAGGTCCGGACCGCGGCCAGCGACGTGTTGCAGGCGACCGGGATGGACCGGACGGAGGCACTGCGGAGGATTCGTGAGGTGGCGTCGGCGCAGTCCGACCCGCACCGAACCCCGCCGGCCGGCTGACCGGCTCCGCTGAACCGCTCCGCCTCCGCACGGTCACCCTCGGCTCCGGGGCGCCGACCGGTGCGGCCGAGACGCGGCGACGAAGAGGCGTCGTCCGGCAGGTTCGCACCGTCGAGCGCGGCGAGACGTTCCCGCTCAGCCCACCGGTCGACGCTGCACCAGCTCGATCGGGTTGTCGTCGAGATCGGCCACCCAGGCGACTCGAAGGGTCCCTAGCCAGTCGTGCGGCTCCGAGAGCACCCGGGCGCCGGCCGCGACCAGCCGGGCGAAGGCGGCGTCCGTGTCATCGGTCCACAGTGCGATCTCCATGCCCCGGCCGGGCATGGCCAGGTCGAGGTCGAGCCCGTGGTCGGCACGGGCCGACTGCACCGAGGCGACGCCGAGCGTGAACCCGTCGAGCTTCAACTCGACGTGGATCGGGATGCCCTCGCTCGGCGTACGGAAGGACTCCTCGAAGCCGATCTCGCGATAGAACTCGACCGCGCGGACGACGTCGGCCGAGTAGATGTTGACCTGCGGCGCGGAGAACATCCGCCGACGCTAGCAGCGCGCAAGCGACCGGCCAATGGCTGGCTGACGTCGGCGCCACCACCCTCCGCCCGGCGGTCAAGTCCAGTTGTCATGCCGCTCTCCGAAGGCGTCCAGCTCCGGTTCGGTCAGCTCCAACGACCCGTCCCGCAGCTTCAGCAGGGTCTCGAAGTACGACTCCCGGGGCGCTCCCGGAGTGAACATGAGCAGCATCGACGCCGGCTCGCCGGACTCGTTGCGGAAGCCGTGCAGACCGCCCGGCGGTACGTGCATGAAGTCGCCGGCGGTGCCATCGATCCAACGGTCGCCCGAATACAGCCGCACACGTCCGCTGAGGACGAAGAACGATTCGGATATTCCCCGGTGGAAGTGCGGGCCCGGTCCGCTCGGCTCCGGGCTGAAGTCCCACCGGTAGAGGCCGAAGTCGCCGGACGTCTCCGAGCCGCGAGCGAGGTAGGTGACCCTCACCCCGTTCGGATAGGTGATGTCCGGTGGTTGGTCCGCCCGGCGCAGGTGCGTGTGGGTGTGCCCCTGCTCCCCGTGGTAGCGGGGAGGCGGATAGTCGGGTGCTGACAAAGGGGGTTCCCTCCCAGGTGCAGTTTGCCTGCCGCCCGGGGTTGGCTGCTCCGGGTCTCGGTCGGCCGATGCCGATCTGCCGGACGGCGCGGACCAGCCCGACGCTAGCAGTCCGGTCGTGCTTGACTGCCGGGCATGGAGCTGAGCATCGACGTCGACGGCGGGCAGCTCCCGGCAACGCTGGACCTACCGGCAGGTCCGGTTCGCGGTGCGGTGGTCGCCCTGCACGGCGCCGAGGCCGGGGAACGCTCGTACTTCTGCTACACGCACCTGGCTCAGCTCCTGCCCGGCTCCGGCATCGCGGTGCTTCGCTTCGACCGCCGGCCGGGGGTGCGCGGAGCCGACGTGCCGCTGTCCCGGCAGTCCGACGACGCCGCCGCCGCCATCCAGTGCGCGCGGCGGTACGTGGGGGACGCCCCCATCGGCCTGTGGGGCTGGAGCCAGGGGGCCTGGGCGGCCTCGCTGACCGCTGCCCGCCAACCCGACCTGGTCGACTTCCTAATCCTGGTGTCGTCCAGCGGAGTCAGCCCGGCGGCGCAGATGCGTTATGGCACCGCCGAGCAGCTGCGCCGTTCCGGCTTCCCGGAGCCGGACGTCGCCGAGCTGCACCACCTCCGGGCCGCCGTGGAGGACTACCAGCGAGGACGCCTCGATAGGCAGACCGCCCAACGCGTCGTGGACGGCGTGGCCGAGCGGGCCTGGTTTCCGTTGGCGTGGGTGCCTCGGCAGCTCGCGCCACGCCCCGGCACCTGGGCCGACCTGGATTTCGACCCGGAGCCGATCTTCGCGCGGGTGTCCTGCCCGGTGCTCCTCTGCTACGGCACGACGGACGCGTGGGTGCCGATCGATGCCAGCATCGCGGCCTGGCGACGTGCGACTGCCGCCAGCGGGACGCCGGTGAGCGTATGCCGGCTCGACGGTTGTGATCACCTGCCCACGCTCGACGGTGGTGAAGACCTCGCCGCCATCAGCGGGCAGTACAGCGCCGAGCTGCTCAGCTGGCTCGGCTCCCAGCTCGGTCGACTCGGTTCGACGATCACTGATTGAGCCCTGATCGCCGTAAGCTGCCCGACTGTGGGGGATCTTGCGGGCACCCTGGGCACGGCAGTCGGCGTGTTCGTCGGCACCAACGTCGACGACATCATCGTGTTGACGGTGCTGTTCCTCTCCGCCCGGGCATCCGGGCGGCCTCGGCCGTGGCAGATCTGGGCCGGGCAGTACGCCGGCATCTCGGTCCTGGTGGCGCTCTCCGCGGTGGCCGCTCTGGGTCTGACGATCGTGCCGGACCGGTGGGTGGGGCTGCTCGGCCTGATCCCCTTCGCCCTGGGCGTACGCGGCATGATCGGTGCGATCCGAACGCGCGGCCAGGAGGATCTGCCGAATCCGGCAGTGGCCACCGGGTTGGTGTCGGTGATGGCGGTGACCATCGCCAACGGCGCGGACAACCTCTCCGTCTACACGCCTGTGTTCCGTGCCATCGGTCTGGGAAACACCCTGGTCACCGTGGCCGTCTTCGCCGTCGGCGTCGCCGTCTGGTGCGCGGCGGGATCCTGGCTGGGCTCCCACCGGAGGATCATCGACGTGGTGCAGCGGTTCGGGCACTGGATCGTGCCAGCGGTCTTCATGACCATCGGCGCGGTCATCGTGATCGAGTCCGGCGTCCTGGCCCACGCAGTCGGGCGATAGCCATTCGACAGTCTGGACCGCGGCTCGGGCGCGCGTCGCGGCCTGGCCGAACCGCTGGCGATGGGCTGCCACACCCCGTAGCAATCGAATCGTGGCAGATCCGGACCTCCGGGTGCCCCGTCCGGCTGGATCGAGCATGTCCTATGCCCGTGCTCTAATCCCGTCATGCATGTCGTCGTCACAGGCGCGCTCGTTGAAGACGGTGCGATCCTGCTGGTACACCGCAGGCCGACCAAACGGGCGTACCCCGATGTCTGGGATCTGCCTGGGGGGCAGGTCGAAGCGGGTGAGTCGGAACTGCAAGCCCTCGCGCGTGAGATGCACGAGGAGCTCGGTGTTCACATCGTGGCGGAGTCCGCTTCACGGTTGGGCGTCGTGCATGACGGCAGTGGTGACGACGCCGTTCACGTGGGCGTCTGGCAAATCGGAGAATGGGTCGGCTCTCCCACCAACCGTGCACCTGACGAGCATGACGACATCGCCTGGGTCAAGATCAGCGAGCTGGGCGGCCTTCCCCTCGTGCACGGTGTCTTGGCGGCCATGGTTCATTCTCTGCCTGAGTTTGAATATGCCCCCAGGCACTCGGATATCACCGGCTGTATCCAGGACGACCGAGGAACCAAGGCCGACTGTCGTGCATGTGCCGGGATGGATTCGTCGAGCGACGGAGTGCGGTAGGCAACGGTCGCAGCTACGACTCGGTACAGAGAACAACCAAGGGAAGTGCTGGTGGAGCCCAGGGGACTCGAACCCCTAACCCCTGCCTTGCAAAGATCAAGACGCTTGTCGGCCAGCGTCGACCATTGTCGCTGACCTGCTCATCCTGTCGGCTTACGTCCGCCGCTGACCGGGCCGGTCGGCTGGCTTGGCTGTACGGATGGCTGTACGGCGGCGCTCGGATTTCCTACCGTCATAGAACCCGCCGTTCAGGAGGTAGCGCGTGCGAAGGACCAGCCGTTTGGTGTGGTGGGCACCCGTCATCTGCCTGATGTTGACGGCGGTTGCCTGTACGTCCCCCAGGAACACGAGCCAAGGTGAGGCCGAAGCACCGCTACCAACTCCATCTCTCGGGGTCGACCCCAGCGCATCCCCGTCACAGGGCGGGAGTACCAGGCAGGAGCCATGCACTGTGTCGGTCGATGCGATGCGGGAACCGCCGGCAGGTTATCGGCTCGTGGGAGAGGACGTGGCGGTACCTGACCGGACGGTGCTCGACGTACACGAATCGGGTGAAGCGGATCCGGCAGCCCGCTTGTTCGCCAAATGGGGCTTGGTCGTACGTAACGGCGCAGCGGTCGATCTTCGAGTGGCACCAGGGTGGGAGGACAGGGCACGTCTCGGCTGGGGTTCGCCAACGGCACCAGCCGTAAGCACCCAGGTGCGTGCCTGCGCACCTGCCGGTGAACAACCTCAGTGGTTGGCGTTTGTTGGCGGCACTTGGGTTGCGCAGGCAGCATGCCTACCGCTGACAGTTCGGTCACGGGGGCAGACGACGCGAGTGCAGCTCGGTATCGGTGTCGCATGTGACGGGACCGGCACGCATAGGTCATAGGTTCCCAAGACCACTCCGCAGCCGTTCGGCAACGTCCGCGTCGCCCTGGTCGCCGCGTTGTCGACAACTCGATCGGTCCGGGCTCGTCCGGCTCCGTTCGCCTCGGTGGCTCCCACGCGTGGCTCCCGGACTGTCAGCTTGGGAATTGGACAACGTTGGCCCTTGGACCAGCGTTTCCCCTTGCCGGCATGGTCTCACCTGGCCTGGTGTGCCCCCTGGTGACACCGTCTTGTGGCCCGTGAATGGCCGAAGATGCCGCCCCCGTCGCACACGGACTTCACGCTGGACCTGTCTTGAGTAAGGTCCTCCGCATGGCTGACGCTGTCGTGATTCCCGGCGGGAGGTTCGGACCGGGCGCTCCCCTGCTGATGTATGCCGGCGATGTGGCGGAGCTGCGGGGCGCAACGGTACATCGGTACTCGTGGTCCCAGAAGTTTCCGGCAGCCGGTCAGCCCGAAATCGAGGGCTGGGTCGGCGGTGAGGTGGTTCCGCTGATCGACACCATCGGCGGTCGCCCACTGCTGATCGGCAAGTCGCTCGGCACGAACGCGGCAGCGATCGCCGCCGAAAGATCCTTGCCCGCCGTGTGGCTCACACCCCTGCTCGACCTGCCGTGGGTGGCCGATGCGTTGGACCGCGCAACTGCGCCGTTCCTACTCGTGGGTGGCACTGCCGACAAGCGATGGGACGGTGACATCGCCCGCCGGCTGTCACCCCATGTGCTGGAGGTGGAAGGCGCGGATCACGGTATGTACGTACCCGGCCCGCTTACCGAGTCGATCGCGGTGCTCAGTCGAGTCGTGCTCGCCGTGGAGGAGTTCCTCGACGCTATTGGCTGGCCGGGCTAGTCACCTGGTCCCGCATCGCTGCTGGTACCTAGAAGCGGATCTCCTCGTCGGGCAGTCGTAGACCGTCCAGCCTCCCCGGACGGGGACAAGGTGGAGCGCCCTACCGGACGAACGACCTTGGCCCCGTCCGGGGAGGCTGGTAGCCCTCGTGGTGCCCGACGAGGTGAGCCGCGGCGGCATCTCTGAGGAGGGTCGGGGTTCGGGGCGGAGCCCCGAGGTCTTCATGGTCCTGGTCGTCCGTCAGCGTGGCCGGCCGGCCCGGCCGATGCCGGCCGGAGGTCGCCAGCAGGCCGGGGCCGGGCCGGCGCGGCCCGCTTGCGGGCCGCCTTGATCTGATAGAGCGCAATTCGGCAACCACCTATGCCCAGCATCGCCGGTACCATGGCGTACATAGAGTGCGGCTCGCTATCCGGAGGTTGCCCATGTTCGCGTTGGTAGTCCGTTTCGACCTCAAGGATGAGGACGCTGCGGCGGGCTTCGATCGGCTCGCGGCAGAGACGTTGCCCGGGATCCAGCAGGACGAGCCGGGCACGCTCGTGTACGCCACGCATCGGGTGGAAGGCGAGCCGTTGGCGCGTGTCTTCTACGAGGTCTATCGGGACCGTGCGGCCTTCGACGCGCATGAGCGTCAGCCTCATACCCTGCGGTTCCTGTCGGAGCGCGAGCAGTACTTGTCGGGTGTCCGGGTGGAGTTCTTGGAGCCGCTTGGGAACAAGGGTGTGAGTGGCTCATGAGTGACGGCACACCCTCGGAGCGGGCCGTCGGTCGACGGATCGCGTTCTACCGGCAACGTCGTGGACTGTCGCAGCGGGAGTTCGCCCGCTTGATCGACCGTTCGGAGACGTGGCTATCCCAGGTCGAGCGCGGCGTACGGAAGATCGACCGAATGACGGTCCTTGAACGTCTTGCAGGCGTCTTGGAGGTGCCGCTGTCGGAGCTGGCCCCCGAGGCACCGGTTGTCGCTGCCGCCCATGAGGAACTACCCGCCGCAACCGAGCTGGGCCTTGCGCTCAGTTCCAGTCACGCCCTGGCGGCGGTGCTCGGCACGAGCCACGAGCCGGCTGACGTTGATGAGCTGTCGGCCAGAGTCGCGGAAGCCTGGACCTACACGCACGCCTCCGAATTCAGCCAGGTGGGCGCCATGCTGGTGGGCCTGCTCCCAGACCTGGAAACCGCGGCTCGGACGACGGAGGGTGAAGCGCAACAGGCAGTCTTTGCGGCTCTCGCGCGGGCTTACCACGCCTGCGCTGCTGTGCTCGCCAGGATGGCCGAACCGGGCGCAGCATGGGTGGCCGCCGACCGGGCGATCAGTGCCGCCGAGCGCTCCGGAGACACACTGCTTATGGCCGAGGGAGCGTTTCGCCTGACGCTGGTATTCCAGGCCGCTCGGAGACTT